>NZ_WOEZ01000290.1 GCF_013177735.1 Paraburkholderia elongata
AAAAACAATACACGCGTGGCGTTTTTTTCTCGCTCGTGACTGCATTGCGAGGCGGGTACGAAAGGTCACCCACCGCCCGAGCAGGATTCGCACAACCCCTTGATTTCCGTTTCCTGGCCGTCCACGACGAAGTGAGCGGTCCGCGCCGCGTCCTCGAGCGTCCTTTGCAGCGCCTCGTCGTGGACCACCGGAACGGACCCGCAGCGCTTGCACATCATGAAAACCTCGTGCAGTCCGTCGACATCGCCACACGCCATAAAGGTGCTGGTCGTTGCGACGCGCCTCACCAAGCCTGGTTCCATCAGGAAATGCAGGCCTCGGCAAGCGGCGCGTTCACGACACGCGGTGTTCCGATATTGACCGTTCTTGTTCCGGGGCAGGGGTTCGGCATCCGTATTGTCCAGTTCTGTGTTGCTGCCGCGGTACCGGTCGATTCGCTTTGAGCTTGGCGGTAAGGATGGCGACGGAGAGCACCGCTGCGATCGTCAACAAGTCGGCCGATAGCGCCGCGGCAACCGCTTGCGTGCGTGTATGAAAAGCGGGCGCCGCGACCTGCAGCGCGGTGTCAGCAACGATCGAAATGAGCGTTCCCCAGACAAAGCAGGTCAGTCCCTGGCGACCGACCGTTACCACTGGCGGTAGCGCCGCGGCCAGCCGGTCGATCCACCCGAGCCTGCTCAGCTGGGCGACCAGCCAGGCGATCGAGACGAAGCTGACGACTCTCAGGGAACTCAGGTGCTGTTTCAAATAGCCCGGTTCCGGTTGGTTCTCAATCAGCAACTTGTAAGCGGCGAAAGCCAACGCTACGACGAGCGCGATCCAGGTCAGTCGCAGTCCGGCCCGCGAAGCCTGGAACCCGGCGGACATCGGATGCAGCCGGCACAGCATGCCAAGCATAAACATCAACTGCCACGCAAAAGGATCGAATGACCAGCCGATAGGGTCGGCGCTCGGCAGCAGATTCGCAAGCGAGGGAGCGCACAGCCACAACGCCAGGCTCGCCAGCAGGGCGGTGGCCGGCCGGCGACGAACAGTCGGCGCCACCAGCGGCACGCACAGCGCGAACCCGATATACATCGGCAGCACTGCAGCCAGATCAGGCTGGCGCCGTAGCGTGGCGATATCGAGTAGCGTCTGGAACGGCCGGACCAAAAACAGTGGCGCATCGGTGTAGGTCAGTATGGCGGAGTGGATGTGCAGCGCGAGCATCGCCAGGCCGCAAAGCAGCATCAAAGCGGCCGTCAGGAGATAGCCACGGTAAATTTCCCCGCTGCGTTTTAGAAAGCGGCGATGCGCCTGCGCTGCGCCACCGCTGGCTGTCATCGCGCAATAAGCGGCGGCGCTCGCGTAGCCGCCGAGAAAGACGAAGACCTCGGCCGCGTCGCAAAATGCATAGGTATGCAGTGTCAAATGCGAGAGCGCGCTCTGCGAGACGTGGTCGAGTGTAATCACGATCAGCGCCAGGCCGCGCAGGAAATCGACGCTCGTTGAACGAGCGGGATCTCGACTCATGGTGACCTCCGCTTGATGCTGTGTGGACATGACGGTTTCGACTGCGGAGGTTGTTGCGCCGGAATCGGCGCAACCGTAAAGGGTGTTCACGAATCGGCCTGCGTCGGATTTAGCTCGAAGAGAGATAGAGCGTGGTCATGATCGACTCCTGCGAAAAAATACGGGCTGCGTGCGAACACAAGAGCCGCTGTCGCGTGTCAATCGCGACAGCACAGCAGTAGTCTAGAGGCACGATCGCGACAGGACGCTGGCGTGTAGATGACAATCGCGTCAGTTATTTTCAGTCCGCCGGCCAAATCGTTTGACCACCTGTGCCAGGTGCGACGAAGACAAACGCCGACCACATGCCGATTGCCCATGTCGGCAACCGCGACAGATAGTCGTGGTCACGTCGGCACGAGTTTTCTTCCGTTGAAACCCTGTTTTTTTGGTTCGGGCGCGAACTGATCGACGCAGGCCGCGCACCAGCGAGTACGCTTCCTGCTGCGTTCGCTGGCGCGCAGTTCGAAAGGGCGGGCGCGCTGCCGACGTTGCACCTGCAACGTCGCGCGTATCGACAGGAGCATGCGTCGCCCCTGTGGTCTTCGCGATGCTTATGCTCGTTCACGCGGTGCCGGTACCCAGAAGTTGCTAACACGCTCGGGCTCGTCGCGTGTGCGGTCTCCTACGCGCGCAGCGTTCTATGACCAAAAAGACATTTTCTCGCCACGTGGTTTTCAGAGATGAACATCGACAATACGACTGAAGCAAATATGCCGAGCTCTGCAGGCCACAATAAGCATCCGTATTTGCCGACTGGTACTGCTTTCGATGAATTAGTAAAGGCTAAAGGCGCAATAGTTCGAGACTAATGCGGCCGCCGTATGCTGGAGCACTGAGATGGGGCTCTTTTACGCGGTACTCGTCGTCGAGGCGCTTGTCTAAGATAGGTATGAAATGATTAACAATGCCAAACGGTGGGGGCCACGTGGCCTATGGCCGTACGGGGTAGCAGTAGGCGCCGTGGCTGTCGCTTTTTGTGCGCGCGAGTTGCTCCATCCGTTTCTTGATTCGCACATGCCTGCGCTGTTCTTCATGATCGCGGCAGTGGCTGTAGGTTTCAGCCTGGGCATTCGCCCGGCGATCGTGGTTGTGATGCTCGGCTTGCCGCTGGCGGACTATTTCTTCGTTCCTCCTTTCGAAGAACTCGCCTATCTCGACAAAGACGACGTAATCCTCATACTCGCGTTTCCCTGCGTCACGCTCCTGTTTCTGATGATGATCGAACGGCTGCGAAGAACACAATATGAAGCGCGGCTCATCGCCGAGGTGGCGAAGTCGCGGCACGACATGTTGCTACGCGCGGAAAAACGCCGGGTCCGCGCTGAAAAATCGATATCGATTTCGAATCGCCTGCTGCGCAACCTTACCGACGATCACGCCAATGTGCTCTATATCGGGCGAGTCGGATCACCTTACGAATACGTTAGCGAGCTACTGAGCCGCGAACTCGATGGCGATTCGTGCGACACCGAGACTGAAACAGGACGATTGCTGGCGGCGCTCTATCCGGAAGACGCGAAGCGCGTGGCATTGCACTTACAAACAACCGGCGACACGACCGGTCGCGTATTGAAAATGCGTCTGCCGCGCAGAAACAAACGTCTTGGCGATCTGGCCTGTCAGGTCGAGATCTTCCCGACCGCGGACGGGGACTACGTTGTGATGAGATCGATGAACGAGGAGGCAGCATGAAGGTGCGCAATTCGCTGGCGACGGATATCAGCTACGCAGGTAACGATCACGCCGTGCTACTGCTGCACGGATTGCGCAGTACACCCCAGGAATTGGGCTATATCGCCAGACGTTTGAGTCAGGGCGGGTTCGGGGTATTGGCGCCGTATATCGAAGGCTATGGGTTGGACAGTCCCTGTACATCGTGGAAAGAATGGCTCGCAGAGGTGCGGATGCACTACAGCACACTGCGCCGACGCTATCGGACAGTTTCCGTTGCGGGACTGTGTATCGGCGCCACGTTGGGACTGGCGCTCGCAGCGGAAGAGTCTGACGTCGCTGCGCTCTCGCTGCTATCGGTCACGCTCTTTTACGACGGCTGGACCATTCCCTGGTATCAATGCTTTCTCAATCTCGCCTATCACACGCCGCTGCGCCATTTCTACTCCTTCAGCGAACGAGAGCCTTACGGTCTGAAGAATAAAGCGCTAAGAGCAAAAGTCGCGAAGAGCATGCGGCAGAAAGGCGATTCAGAGATCGGCGCCGCAAGTCTTTCCTTGCGGCATATCTATGAAGCGCATTCACTTGCACAGCACGTCAAGACAAGATTGCCTCACATCAACGTGAACTGCCTGCTGATACACTCGATCGACGACGATACATCGACCGTCGCCAACGCTGAGGTCGTCCACAATCGGATCGGCTCGACGGTTAAACGAAAGATTTTTATCGATGACTGTTATCACATAATTACGATGGACAACGAACGTGAGCTCGTAGCGCGCGAAACACGGTGGTTTTTTGAGGAAGCTTCATCCACGCCACCTGACTCGCAAGATGAAGTTCAACGAATATCGGCGTCCCTACATCTCCACTTATAAGTGTGGTGGGCACGCCAGGAACCTTGGGGTTACCTTGTGTTGAGGTGCGGTAATTGTCCCTTTCTTACTTGGTGAACAGGGCAGCGGTCGTTCGCCAAGGACCGCTTATGGTCGCGTGCCGCCTGATGCAATGCGCATCTCTTTTCTTGCATGGCCGCAATCGGCACCACGCGACCCAGGTTGTGTAAAAACGCGAACCGATGTGGCTCGATGACTTCGCACCGTCGATCACGGCCATTGGCGGCTGTTTTAGTCCGCTGTATGGTTGGAGGACCTTCAGGCCGGTCAGAATGCGAAGGTTCGTCGACAAGTCCGGAAGCGCTCCGGTTCGCCGTGGTGCAGCCGGTTTGATGTAAGGCCTCTCCTCAGGCCCTCATCTTTTGCATTAACACCGCAGTGCCTAAGATCGCCATGACGCGCTTGAGGTTGTATGCGAGCACATGCAGACTCATCTCGGTGCTGACATGCTCGCGTGTCTTCATCAGGAAGTGCGTCGCGCCCATCCAGAACTTGAGCGTACCAAACGGATGCTCCACGGTCTGACGGCGTATGCGCATCATCTCTGGATGATGGTCGAGTCGCTGCTGCATTGCTTCGACTACGTCCTCATGCTCCCAGCGCTTTATCCGGCGGGCCTGCTTCCCGGATGTGCATTGCTTTCTGATTGCGCAGGTAGTACAAGCCGAACTCGAGTAGCAATGCAAAGTCATACCGTGCTCGATGTTTGTGAAACGCCAGGTGAGTCGCTGTTGCGCTGGGCAACGGTACTCATCATCTTCGGCAACGTAGACGAAGTCCTGCTTGCCGAAGTACCCATCTGCTTTGCTGCCCGAGGTCAGTGGTTTAGGAACGAAGGCCGTAATGCCCGCCTCATCGCATTGCAGGATTTCCTCGCTCTTGAAGTAGCCCCGGTCGGCAACAACAGTCAGATTTTCGATGCCGGTAGCCGCTCGCGCCTGCCCAGCCATCTTCGTCAGCTGGTTACGATCATTGCCAACATTGGTGACCTCGTGTGCCACGATCAGATGAGACGTGTCATCAACGGCCGTCTGAACGTTGTAGCCAACCATCCCTGTTCCCCGACCGCTGGTGGCCATTGAGCGCGCGTCTGGATCAGTTAGGGAGACCTGTCCATCTGACGCCTCGCGCAGCCGCTGCTCCATTGCCTTGAGGTCCTGCATCTGCTGCCTGAGCTTCGTGATCTTGTCGCTGATGCGGCTTGTCCTCGCCTCTGCCACATCGGATTGCGTCCGGTCCGCTGTCTCCATCGCCGCAAGGTAACGCGCGATACTCTCATCAATCTGCTGCATGCGTGCCCGGACCTTACCACTGGTGAAGTTGCGTTCACGATTGTTGACAGCTTTGAACTTGCTGCCGTCGATGGCCACGATCGACTTTGAGAACAGGTCCAGGTTACGGCACAACACGATGAATTGCCGGCATACATTGCGGATCGCTTTGCCGTTGTCATGGCGAAAGTCGGCAATGGTCTTGAAATCGGGTGAAAGGCGGCCCGTGAGCCACATGAGTTCGATATTGCGTTGAGTCTCACGCTCCAGGCGCCGACTCGACTGAATACGATTGAGATAGCCGTAGATGTATATCTTCAGGAGAACAGAGGGATGATAAGAGGGTCGCCCTGTTGCTGCTGGCGCAATTCCATCAAAGCCGAGTTCATGCAGATCAAGTTCGTCGACGAAGACATCCACTACACGGACCGGGTTGTCGTCGGCGACATAGTCGTCGAGATACTTGGGTAGCAAGACGGCTTGCCGTCGGTCTTCGCCTTCGACGAATCGCTTCATGTGCCCACCCGATCTGAATGCGTTGCTTCAGTTTAGGCGATCAGCACGTTTTCACACAGGCTGGACCCACTCCGGCGGCTGGATCCCGCGCCTCTTTAGCGGCAGCTATGCGGTCAAACGGTCGTTCGCGCTGGCGTGCCGGCTGGCAGGTGTTTGCTGATGGTGGTCGCGCTTACCGCCGTTTATATCGTGCTCGGCATGCTTTACGAAAGTTATGCACATCCGCTGACGATTCTAGCGACGCAGCCCTCGCCCGGCGTCGGCGCGTTGCTCGCGTTGATGCTGTTTCACGTCGAGTTCACGGTCATGTTGTTGATCGGCGCGATCCTGCTGATCGGCATCGTCAAGCAGAACGCGATCATGATGGTAAATTTCGCTATCGACGCGTCGCGCAAAGGACTGTCGCCGCGCGATGCGATCTATCGCGCCAGCCTGATGTGCTTCAGGCCAATCCTGAAGACGACATGCGCAGCGCTGCTCGGTGCACTGCCGCTCGCCTTCGGGCACGGCACGGCGAGAGAGCCAATCTGCGCCGCCGTGCACGCTGACGGCACACTTGTCTGGAAGGAAGCCGTCGCGCCTCGGTCAGTTGAAGTTACGAGTCGACTACGCGCGCCGCGTTGCGCAGGATCTGGTTGAATCGGGCGGGAGCCTCGAGCTTTGGAACGTGACCGATTTCCTCAAGGACGTGGAGGATCGAGCTAGGCGCCGCCGTATGCAGCTTCAGCGCGTGCTCGACCATCGGCGCCATCCGGTCACGGTCGCCAACGACGATTGAAACGGGCACCGTCGCTGCCGCGACCAGAGGCGGGGTGGAAGCCGAGAAGACCATATACACTGCGTGAGCCCAGCCAGCCGGCGTGACTGCCACACCCAACCGCAATACATGATCCCGAACGGCGGAGGGCGTGTCTGGTGCAACAAGCCGGTCAACCATGGCCACCCTATCGGACGGCGACATCGCCTTGCCCGCATGCAGAAGCGCCTCAACTTCTCGGGACTTCGCCTCGCCCTGCAGATGTCCGAGCGCAACATTCGGTGCCGACAGAACCAGCGAGCGGGCAGCCTCCGGATAGCGATTCACAAAAGCAGCGGCAATCACGCTTCCCCACGAACTGCCGACAATGGTAGCGGTGCCGATGTCCAGTGCCGACATGAGGCCCATGAGCGCATCGGCATAGTCCTCAACCCCCGGTGTAGAAACCCGCAATAGTGCGCTCTGACCGTAACCCGGGGCGTCCCATGCCACGACACGAAAGCTGTCCTGGAGACCGGCCAGCTGGGCACGATACCCCGCGGAACTCGAACCGATACCGTGAAGTAGAACAATTGCTGGCTTATCGACCGGACCACCTGTCCGGTACGTCATCGCAAGCGGTGCTTCTCCCAGACGAGGGATCTCGATATCGACCGTTCTTACTGGAGGTAATCCGCTTTCGAGCAGAATCCTGTCTTCCTGATTCAACGATTTCATTGCAGCCCACCTTGTTGTCAATTGCCCGCTGTTCACTGCCCCTTCGACGCGGGACTCGTCTCCTGGTTCAGTTACGCGGACACTTCAGCCTTCAGGAGGGCGATTTCAGCCAAAGCGGATTCGAGCGCGCGCTGCCGCTGCTCAGGACCTGTGTTGACCCCTTCGGCGCGGACAAACGTCATGTCGGTGACGCCGATGAAACCGAAGAAGCTCGACAGGAACGTCTCCTGGTGATCCATGAAGGCCATCGGCGACGACGCGGAGAAGAACC
>NZ_WOEZ01000291.1 GCF_013177735.1 Paraburkholderia elongata
CGGGTGCGCGCGTTACTGGTCGAGATGGCGTGGACCTGGCTGCGCTACCAGCCCGGCAGCGCGCTGACGCAGTGGTTCAACCAGCGCACCCAGGGCACGGGACCGAACCGCCGCGCGCGGCGCATCGCGATCGTCGCGGTAGCGCGACGTCTCGCGATTGCGCTGTGGCGGTATCTGAAGGACGGCGTCATCCCCGAAGGCGCAGAGCTGAAGCCAGTCTGAGCCAGCGGGATAGCGCAACAGCGCAAGCATGAACGCGCGCAGCTGATGGATGGACGGTTTGAAGTGAACATGCCCGTCATGACCCTGGGTTACTGACGTAACCGGTTTTCCAGATGGGGCATGTTCCCGGACAAGGTTCCGGCGTAATGCGCATGCAGGATGAGGCTGGCCAGGCGCCAGCGGATAGAAGGTTGTCGGACGTCAGGTCCGACGCGCGATAACCGGCTTCAGACCAAGACCAGAGGGAGGGACGTCGAACGGATCCCAGCACTGGTTGACGGCGGTCAAACTCCGCCGGAACACGCGGGGCCGAAATGCGCCTGTAGGCTGGCGAACGCAACAACCTGCGCTCGCCAGCCTATGCCAGCCTGTTGCGCCTTCGCAGCGTCAAGGGTCGCTGCGCTCAGGCTTCGCCTGGCCCTTGACCCCGCTACGGCGCTTCCTTACGGAGCCGCCCGATGGACCTGACCAATGATTCGTGAGTCAGTTCGTGAAAGGCCTTGACAACTTCCTGCTCATAGAAGGGTCATGGGGTTGGTGCCTACGGGCAAAAAGGGTGGTGCGCATGCCACGCACCTGACGGCCGACGCTCGCCTGGTGCGGCCGGCGGCCGGCGGGCTTGCTTCCAGGGCACTGGCGGCTTTTCCCTATACTTTTACCACGCTCTGGCTGGCGCTACGCGGCGCTGGCATCAGTGAAGGCAATGCGAAGGGCCGGAACGTGCTGGTTCACGGTGCATCAGGGGGGCTCGGCCAGTTGGCGCTTCAGATCCTTGGGACCTGGGGAGCTTCAGTCACCGCCATCTGCAGCACGGCAAATATTGACCTCTGCCGGAATCTCGGCGCGACGGCCGTATTGGACAGAACCCGCTGCCGGCTGGAGGAACTGCCCGATCATTTCGACGCTGGCCTGAATTTCGGCGCCTGGGAGGATGAGGCAACCCTTCTCGGCCGACTCGGGCAAGGAGCCCTGGGATACGTCACGACCGTTCATCCCCTCCTGGGGAACATCGACCGCAGCGGTCTTCTGTCGGGAGCGTGGCGTTCACGCCAGGACTGGCGGTTCATGCAATCGCTGGCCAACGCAAAGGGCGCACGCTACCGCTGGATCATCTTCCAACCGGACGAAGGCGCTCTCGACATGCTGTACCAGTTCCTCACGAGGGGCGCGCTGACGTTGCCCGTGGGTGTCTCGGTGCCTTTTTCCAATGCAGACCTGGCGTTCGAGCACGCCGCCCGGCATATGAAAGGGCGCGCGGTCTTGCTTCCTACGGAGGCTCTGTCAGGTTGACGAGCGTAGACTACCAGTGTGGCTAAATCGTAGTTATCCTTATCAGATAGCCTTCTCGACTGCGGAAGGGACAGTCCAACCATACCATATGGCGAAGCGTTCTTTAAGTATGGCACGATGACATGCCCGCGTTCATCCGATGTCTGGGCAGCGCGAAGTGCTACGGATGGGGCCGACGCATGAGAGAAACGCCTGGGTGCGACGCGTGTCGCGAAAGTCGCACATCTGACGTTCGCGCCTTCGGGTCGGCCGGTGGCTTCTCGGCGCGGTTGTTCACGCGTGCAGCCGCTTTGACCAAAACTTGCTTTAGCTGAGCGAGCTCGGGGATGTCAGCCTTCGCCGCCAGACAATGGCGCAGCTGGTCGGTAACGATCCTGCGCGGCACCGGGTTTGAACGCAGCACCCGCCGGAAAAGGCGTTTTTTGCCGTGGCCTTGTCGCGCCGCTTTTGCACCAGCACGTCGAGTTCGGCGCCATGCTCGTCTACCGCATGCCACAACAGATACGGCTCGCGCCGAAGCGTCTCGGACATCTCGTTCAGATGCCGGGTGCTGCATGGCTCGGGTCGCGCCGACGACCGCAGTCCCCACCAACCTGACAGAGCCCTCGGCCCCTCGTGAAACCCGACGTTCGAGGTCGGATTCAACCTTGCGCTCAGCAAGCATTTTGGAATCAATGCCTCGGTGTCCTATATCCCGATGCCGACCACGCTCACGACGACGCATTGAATGCCATGGGGTACGCACCGCGTGACGAAGCTGCACCTCCATACGAATACGCTCATCACGCACCTCGGCCTCCTCTACACATTCCAAAGATGGCTGCTGGTTACGCTCCAAGGGAGGTTGGCTGGGCCGCTGATGAAGAAAGGGGCGAGCCACATCGAGAGGGCAGGACGGCGCGAGGCTCGTGCCGTGCTCCGCAGGCAGGACCTTAGTCGCCTGCATGCGGGACGGTTTGATATTACATGGCGACACGCAGCATGCAGCACCAGTGAGTGGCTTCGTTTGCCGCACCGGGCTGCCGACGTCGGCTTCGACTTTCGCCCGTTTCGGCGCCCGTGATGGGTGCGTCCGGGATGGGGTGCTTCTGCGCCCGGTGATTCCGCTGCTTGGTATGACGATTGCGCTTTTTGCCTTCATCTCAGTGTAGATTCTATCGTCTTTATTGACATAAACATCAATATTGAGTTTAATGTCATTATGGAAGTTTAGCCGATGCCGCAATAGAGGGCGTTGTCATGCACGGAGCCACGTGGCTGGCGCGCAGTCGGGAAGTTATCGGGAACATCAGGCACGTACCGCAAAAGCATGCACGTGACGCGCTCGAGTTGTGTGAAAAACGATAGTGCAGAGCCCTCGATATCGGGGGCAGTCGCAGTCATGGCGTCAAGTCGTTCGTGGCATCACTCCTTGGAGCACTTGGCATGAGGCCGTTGAACTCGCGTATCGGCCCCTCCGTTTCTGGGGCACTCGCCTCGCGCCCGCTGTGCGGGCTTCGCTCGACTTACCTAGGAGCGCTGGTCGACGCAAACTCCAGCCGCGCGCGAGGTGAGTTCGTGTGCGTCGTCGAGCAACGACATTTTTACGCCCTCGAATACCCTGGCAGAAAGCCGAACTGCATCAAATTCAGCAGGTTGGTAGAGGTCGCCGAGGCAACATGATGAACACAACACTCCTGTCAGCAATGGCGGCACTGTTCGGTGCATCGATCGCCGGCCTGACATCCGTTGTCACGCAACGAACGCAGGCTAAGGCAGAGTGGCTTGCGCACGACCGCATGCGCCGGCAGGACCTCTATAAGGAGTTCATCGAGGAGGCGTCGCATTGCTATGTCCACGCGCTTCAGCACGATGAGCCGGACCTTGCTGCTCTCGTCAATCTGTTCGCAAAGATAAGCCGTATGCGTGTCCAATCCTCGACCGAGGTTGCGAACGAAGCCGATCAGGTTGGACGAAAGATTGTGGATACCTATCACGTCCCGGAGAAGACCTTCCTTCAACTGCGCGAAATGCTCGCCGATGGTTCGATCGACATCCTTGGTCGCTTCAGCGACGTTTGCCGCGTCGAATTCGATTCGCTGCGGGCGCAGCAATTCTGAGTGAAGAATCAACCCGGAGTGTGCGCGAACCGCCGGGGTTGGGGCCTGACATTGTCAAATCCCTTGTCGAGAGAATCATTGCGAAATCCGTCGTCTGACACGCGCGCGCATTTGATGGCGCCGCAGATGGCGATCTGACCGGTACGTTATGCCATGAAACGGGAACGCCTGGCACACGCACAGCGCAGGGAGCAGACGCGAGAGCGCCTGCTTGAGGCTGCGCGGAAGACGTTCGTCAAAAAGGGATTGGCCGCCACAAGTGTGAAGGACATCACCGAGGCGGCCGGCTACACGCGCGGCGCGTTCTACTCGAACTTCAACGGTAAGCCGGAGCTGCTGCTTGAGTTGCTGCGCCGGGACCACGATAGCGCGCAGGTCAATCTGCGGGCGATCGTGGAAGAGGGCGGCACGCCCGCGGAAATGAAGGCGCGCGCCATCGCGTACTACAGCCGGTATTTTCGTGATCGAGACTGCTTTCTGCTTTGGGTCGAAGCCAAACTACTCGCGTATCGGGACACCGCCTATCAGGAGCGCATTAACGCGTTCCGGCACGAAAAGCTCGACCAGATCAGCGCGTACATCCGCACGGTGTCGGAGCGCGACGGCAGGCCATTGCCCCTGCAGGCGGACGCGCTCGCGCTCGGCTTGGTGAGCCTGAGTGATGGTGTGCAGTTCTCCAGAATGTGCGATCCGCAGACGGCGAGCGACAAGGTGATGCAGACCGTGCTTGCCGGATTTTTTTGTACGTAATGTGGCGACAACCGGAAGAAATACAGCACGCCGATCATCGCGCGGGCGTGCCCGGCCGCAGACGTCGGACGCCCACCGCGGGCGCCGACAATATCCGTGACCAGCGTCCAGCACGATGAAATTGAAGGCAATTGCCTGGGCAACGCCCTGTACCTCGCTCAGCCTGTCGGTCGTCAGAACTCGGTGCCCCGACAGAGCCCTTCGGTCTCGTACGGTTGGGGCGGGTAGTTGTGTATGTGAAGCTGTCAAAGGAGATAACCATGTTTTACGACCACACGAATTCCCAAGATATCGATCACCGAAGCGGTACGAGTGATCGGCGCGACGTGGGTTCGGCGGCGAACGATATCGTCGAGATGATCAATCCCACTCCGGCAAGGAACTGGGCATGGGCGCACCACAGCGGCTCATATGACTGGATGGACTGGCACAGTCCGTTTCCTGCGACAGCCCCGTCGGTGACCGTGCCTTGATTTCGGATACAACAGGATCGTCCTATCAGCGAAGCGGTGGAAGATACCAAAATCGTAGCCACTATCTGCGGATGGCGAAATCGCGCTTTAGGTGCGCATTTCCAAAGGTCTTGACTGCAGTAACCTACCGAGAAACGGCAACCAACGGCTATGAAATGCTAAGGATCGACGCAGTCACGGATAGCGAAGGTTTCCCGGAGCGATGCGATGTCGCGATAATAGGCGGCGGCATTGTTGGCGTCAGCACCGCGTATGAACTGGCGCGACGCGGCGTCCAGGTGGCTCTGCTCGAAAAGGGCGTCATCGGCGGCGAGCAGTCGGGGCGCAATTGGGGCTGGGTGCGTCAGCAGAACCGCGACCTCTATGAGTTGCCGCTCGCGATGCAGAGCCTCAAGCGCTGGAGCGAACTAAGCGAAGAACTGGGCGAGGACATTGGGTTTCGTAAGGCGGGCATCCTGTACGGCACGGAGCATCAATCTGACATCGCGCAATGGGAGTCGTGGCTTGCCCGCGCCCGGGAAGTCGGCTTTAACAGCGAGATCCTCAGTGCGCGCGAACTGGCAGCGCGCATTCCGTCCGGACGTGCGGCGTGGGCTGGAGGGCTGTGGTCGGCCACGGACGGCCGCGCCGAGCCGTCGAAAGCCGCGCCTTCGATTGCTCGCGGCGCACAAGGTCTCGGCGCGGCGGTGTATCAGAACTGCGCGGTACGAAGTCTCGACACGAGTGCGGGGCGTGTCTCCGGCATCTGGACGGAGCGCGGCCGGCTCGCAGCCGACACCGTCGTTCTCGCGGGAGGCGCCTGGAGCGCGTTGTTCTGCCAGCATCACGGCATCGATCTGCCCTCCATCAACGTGATGGGAACGGCGTTGCGAACTGCTGAGGCGCCGGGGGTCATCGAAGGCTGTTTCTCCGGGCCTAACTTCGCGCTGAGGCGACGGTTGGACGGCGGCTACACCATCGCTGTTCCCGGCTACGGGCGCGTGGAACTCGCGCCGCAAAATCTGCGGCATTCGGTGAAGTTCCGCACCATGTTCCGAAGCAAGCTGAAGAAAAAACTGAAGATTCGCGTCGGTGCCAGCTTCTTCCACGGACCGGAGGCAAGCGCAACCTGGCGCGACGATGATGTCTCGTCGTTCGAAGAAACACGGGTGCTGGATCCCCGGCCTGATACCGAGTGGCTCGAACGTGCCCTGCATAACGTGGCCAGCGTGTTTCCCGAGCTGTCGGGCTTGCGGATCGCTCACGCATGGGCGGGCGCGATCGACACGACGCCGGACCTCGTCCCCGTCATCTCGAAGGTTAATGCGAAACCCGGTCTCGTGATCGCATCCGGCTTCAGCGGACACGGCTTTGGACTAGGGCCAGGCGCAGGCGTGCTCGTGAGCCGGTTGGTAATGGACGAGGCGCCGCAGTTCGACATTACTCCCTACAGACTGGCCCGCTTTTCCGATGGAACGAAACTGAGCAGCCCCCAAATGATGTGAGTCGAGGCCGCGGGCGAGCTATCGCGGCAGCCCACTTCGGGAGATTGAACCTCCAGTACGATTCAACTGTATTGATTAACGGCTGTTGCAATTCTAAAAGCGGCCGGAGATCTTGATTGACCTCGTATGACGGAGAAGGGTCGCGTGCTGCCTATCACGACTGTGTGACATTCGGGCGTTCCATGCCGCTTGCATGAGGCAGTGATCGGCCAGCAAGGGGCAGTCGCTCGCTGCACATGAATGGCCGGCTCATCGGCCATTTCGGACGATCGCAGCCTACATCAGCGACAGTCCGGTAGCCACTGATACGGCGCTGAAGCGCTAGGGCTCCGCCGGGGCGCCGGAGGCCTAGCGGAACAGATCATCGCACTGTGCCCGCATTTTTCATAGGGATGCCGCTCGGGTGCGGATTCGCGTCGCTCGTGTCCTCGGGCAGCAAGTTTCCGTCAGCAAGACTTTCGTCGGCCTGTGCTGTGGCCGGGTAACGCTCCGGATAAAAATGACGCTGGGCAACCTGCGCATCGAACGTATGCGACCACTTTGCAATCACGACCGTAGCGAGGCTGTTGCCGATCGTGTTGCAGGTCGCGATCGCCATTGACATGAAACGGTACACACCGAAGATCACCGCGACCCCTTCAACGGGCAGGATGCCGGTCGACGTCACCGTCGCAGCAAACACCACAAACGATCCGCCTGACACCGTGGCCGCACCCTTGGAGGTCAGCAGCATCAACAGGAGTAGGCCCACCTGATGCTGCAGCGTAATTGGCACGCCATACGCATGAGCAATGAAAAGCACGCCCATCGACATGAACAGGGAGGTCCCGTCAAGGTTGAACGCATATCCGGTAGGCAGCACGAGCCCGACCGTCTGCTTCGCGCAGCCAAGCCGCTCGAGTTTGATCAGAAGACGCGGCAGCGCGCTCTCGGACGATGCGGTACCCAGCACGATGAAGATCTCGTCCTTGATATAGCGCAGGAAGCGCCACAGACTAAAACCTGCCAGCTTCGCGATGATCCCCATGACCACGGCGATAAACAGGATCACGACCGCATAGAAACTGAAAACGAGCTGGGCAAGCGCAATCAGCACGGCAGTACCGTTGCTACCCACCGAATAAGCGACGGCGCCGAAGGTGCCGAGCGGCGCAAGCTTCATCACCAGGTTGATGAACGAGAACAGGACTTCGGAAACCAGATCGAGTCCCTCGTTGATCCTGACGCGGCGGCGTTCAGGAATCGCGAGTATCCCGATACCGACCATCACAGCCAGCACCACCACCTGTAGCAGTTCTCCCTTCACGAAGGCGCCGATGAAGCTGTCCGGCACGATGTGCATGACAAACGCAACGAAGCCTTGTGGCTCCATCTTTGCAACCACCGGCGGTGCCGCTCCGACGGCGACGGCCGTCATGCCTTTGCCGGTTTGCAGCAGGTTGCCCGCCAGCAGGCCGACCATCAAGGCAATCGTCGAGACCACTTCGAAATAGACGATCGAGCGCCATCCTACGCGGCCCGCGCTCTTGACGTCACCAGCCGACGCGATGCCATGCACGATGGTGAGAAACACCAGCGGCGCAACACCGGCCTTGATAAGCGACAGGAAGATGTCGCCCAGTACCTTAAGCTGTCCACCAACTTTCGGGAAAATCAGACCGACGGCAATCCCGAGAATCAGCCCGACCAGAACCTGCATGCCCAGCTTGCGGTACCACGGAAGCCTTCTGGGCGGCGGAACGTCCGGCGTTTCGTTTGATGCGATATCGTTGTTCATGATGTGTGCTCCTCCACGTCTTTCACTCAGATGCCGCTGGACAATTCGACGGCGCGATCAACCATTTGCGGCGCGAGGCCGAGATAGTTGGCTGGATCGGTCATCCGGTCGATTGCCGCGCGGTCGAAATGCGTGGTGACTTCGGGCAGCGCCGCTAGCGCGTCGGCGAGCGTGCCGCCTTTCTCGTTCACGGTACGGCAGGCGTCGTAGACGATATCGTGAGCCTGCTGGCGGCCGGTGAACGGCGCCATTCCCATCATGACCGCCTCGGCGACGATCAACCCCCTGGTGATACCCAGGTTGTGTTTCATGCGTTCGGTGTCGACGATCAATCCCCCGAGCGCGAACTTCGCCTGATGCAGCGCGCCAGCCGAAAGAATGAAGCTCTCGGGTATCGCGATCCATTCCGCGTGCCATGGGCCCGTGGCGCGCTCGAAATCCTGGATCATCGCGTCGACCATCAGACCCGCGTGCTGGCGCACCGCTTTTGCCGCGGCCAGCATCAGTTCGCTGGAAATCGGATTGCGCTTTTGGGGCATGGTGCTGCTCGCTCCGCGCCCCTTGACGAACGGTTCGTACACTTCAGCGAACTCCGTCGACGCCATGATCATGATGTCGAGCGCGATCTTGCCGAGTGAGCCGGTCACGAGTGCGAGCAGGTTGACCGCTTCCGCGAAGCCATCGCGCGCTACGTGCCATGTGGTTGCGGGTACGCCGAGCTTCAGTTCATCGGCGAGCGCCTTCTGAACCTCGAAACCCGTGTCGCCGAGCGAGGCCAGCGTGCCCGCGGCCCCTGCGAATTCGACGACGGCCACCCTCGGACGCAGCTCTGCGAGGCGTTGCTGATGCCGGTCGAACATCGCCAGCCAGATCGCGACCTTGTACCCAAACGTGACGGGCAGCGCCTGCTGCAAGTGTGTGCGGCCCGCCATCGGCGTATCGCGGTGTTTCTTTGCAAGATCGACCAGAATGGTACGCAGTTCGCGTATGTCGCTGTCGATCACATCGAGCGCATCACGCACCTGCAGCGAGACCGCCGTATCCATGATGTCTTGAGTCGTCGCGCCCCAATGGACGTAGCGGCCCGCTTCGCCGCACATGCCGACGAGCTGGTGAACGAGCGGCAGAATCGGATAGCCCACAATGTCTGTTTCCTCGCGCATGTGATCGAAGTCGATCCGCTCGATCGTCGATTCACGGGCGATCACTTCCGCCGCGTCGGCCGGAATCACGCCGACGCGCGCTTCAGCCTTGGCCAGTGCCACTTCCACGTCGATATAGCGCTGCACGAGCGCGTAATCGGAGAACAGCGCACGCATCTTCGCCGTGCCGAAAGCGTCGCGAAACAGGATTGAATCGACCACAGTGCTGGCCATAGGGATAGTGCGAATCGTCATGACGACCTCTTGGAAGTGCAGGAAACCGGTTTAAAAAGGGCCGGGATGATTCGCGAAAATCAACGATATGTCCGGACATAATCAAATTAATATGTTCGGACATGTTGGGCAAGCTATGATTTACCCTAGCCCCTGATAAATTGACTGCATCGCCACCCAGAAATGAACAGACCGCACTTCGCCGACATCGCTCGCGACTTGACTGAGGGCATTGCGTCCGGCCGCTATCCGGTTGGCTCATATCTGCCCACCGAACTCGAACTGCGCGACCACTATCAGACGAGCCGGCATACGGTTCGCGCAGCGCTGCATGAATTGCAGCAGTTGGGGTTCGTGTCGCGGCGCAAGAACGCCGGAACGCGCGTCGAATCGGCGCAGCCGAAGAACGAGTTTCGGCCGTCGCTCGCATCGGTGGACGATCTCGTGCAGTTCGGCTCCGAGCACTTGCGTCTGGTGCAATCGACGGAGGAGATCCTCGCAAGCGGCAAGCTCGCCAAGACGCTGAAATGTGCAGACGGTGCGCGATGGATGCGCGTTTCGAGCCTGCGCATCGACGGCGACAGAGAGAGTCCGCCGGTCGGTTGGACCGACGTGTATATCGACCCGGCTTATGCGGAAGTCGCAGAGGCTGCGCGAGCTCAACCGGATGCGCTTATCAGTTCGTTAATCGAAGCGCGTTATGGTCGCTGCATCGCGGAGATCCAGCAGGACGTGCACGCCGCGCTGATTTCGCAGGAGATGGCGGAAAGGCTGAAAGTCGAGAAGGGGACTGCGGCGCTTGAGATTGTGCGGCGTTACCTTGACTCCGCGGGGGCAACCTTCGAGGTGTCGATCAGCGTCCATCCGGCTGAACGATTCTCGGTTTCGATGCGACTGAAGCGCTCCGACGCTTAGCCGTCGCAGGCGTTGTAGGGGCGGCGTAGGTGGACCAATGGACCGCAGTTTGCGGCCAATCGGCTGCTCCGTTTCAAACCCGATCGACAGCAACGCTTAAGGCAATCGCCGCTCGGTGACCGCTATGAATGTCATTGCTGACCGTGGAAACGTCTTCATGAAGGGCAGTTCAGGGTCGCGTGCTGCCGACCACCTCCCTCTAGGCGCGAACCACGTGATATGCGATTTGCATCGGACGGCACCCGGCCATGAAGCGACCCTCGCGACCGGAAGCTGAACGGCCGTTTCTTTAATTTTGCCAGCCATTCATGATAGGCCGATAGAGTTTGGCCCATAGGGCGAGGCGAACGGCGAGTTACTGCAGTTTTTTCGAGAGCTGTCCGCGCAAGGTATCTGCCATCTTCTGCAAGATGTCTGGCAGAAGAACCTGCGCCTCAAGTGGGCCCACTACGGAATACCCCGATCCCGATTCGCCATTGATGACGATCACGACTGCACAGCGCGCGTGCGTCATGTCTCGCACGTGGTTGCATGCGGTGTCGAAAAGCCCTGCCGACTCCCCAGCTGGTATGACTGTTGGCTCGAAGTCTGATGTCATTGTGCCCTCTCAAAATGTTTGATCAATCCATAGGACGAAGCACCATCCGCAGAGGAGTTTATCTCGCACACTGTGGGCGAATAGAAAGCGCCGCTGATGAGGCGAGAAGATTCGGTGATGTGGGCAATAGACGTTCTCGCTGATCGAACGAGGGAACGCAGCAGGTTGGCAACGGAGGTTCGGCAAGACCGCGTTCGGCAATGGGCGATGAGGAGGTTTTGCCGCGCAGTTGGCTCGACGTCATTCTTTCTGAATACTTACGATTGCATTCTAGCCGTGAGGCTTTCGAGCCGCACCGGTCCGAAATTTGTCTTGAATCGTGTATAAATACGAAGATCGCAATGCGACGTTACAACCAACTGATTTGCGCGCAGGACAATGGGCAAACCGATAGACGATATTCCTCTCGCACAACGTAGGGCTCTTGCAACCAAGCTTCTGCTGAATGGTGAGGGTATTAGCGAAGTGTCCAGGAAGGCTCGACTGAGTCTTCCGACCGTGAGCAAATACAAAGACCTGGTCGAAAGGGGCGGACCTGACGCCCTTGCTCGCCTTCGCGTCCACGGGGGTCCCTCGCGATTGGACGATGCTTCGCAAAGCTGGCTCGTTAGCGCGATCAAACACTCACCTGGGCTTCACGGCTATCCAGGGCCGACCTGGACCATAAGCCAACTGCGCGAATTGATCTTTCGGCGTTTCGGAGTCCAGTTTTCACCTTCGCATGTTGGCTACCTCGTTCGGGGTTACGGCCTCGCCTATCGACTCACCTATTCAACTTCAGAAAAGGCGTCGTCTGCTAGCGCTCAGACATTGCAGAGCGACGTCTATGCCGCGCGCCGAAAGATTGCTGCGAAAATGTTGCTGGATGGGGACAGTGTCGAGCGCGTCTCGAAAGCGCTCAACATCAGCGTGCGCACCATTACAAAATACAGATCAATGGTAGTTGCTAATGGCGTTGAGGCTGTTGAGCAGCTCAAGGCATCCGGGCGCAGTGCCACGCTTGGCCCCGAAGCCCTCAAGTGGTTACGGGCGGTATTGGAGGGCAGCCCCATGGCCCACGGCTATGAAACCGAACTCTGGAGAAACGGGGATGTTCAAAAGCTGATCAAGGAGAGATTCGGCGTCTACCATTCCAGCGGACATGTCAGGACCCTCGTCGCGAAGCTCGGACTGGACCACAGGATGCGACCACCGAAGCTGCGCACGGAGAAGAAGCGCCTGACGATCAATGATGAAACGCTGGCGTGGGTTGCCGCAACGGTTAAGGAGTCGCCGAGAGTGCACGGCATAGACGCTGATCACTGGATGAACGGCCGATTGCGCACCGTGGTTCATCGACGGGTGGGCGTCGATTATTCCCGAGGATATATCTGGGAAATTGCCACCCGTGCCGGGGTGGCGGACCTGCTTACAAGACGGCTTAACTTAACTGTAGACAGCAGCACTTGACTCGACAGACAGTGTCTGGTCATTTCGTCATTCCCGACTTGGTAGCTGTCGTTTCGGGACGAGGAAAAGGTCAAGCCCGAAGCCGCGAAGCGGTGCGCCAGAGGCGCAGGCTTGAGGTTCGACTCGTCCCGAAACATTATTCCGTTCGTCGGGAGTGGACGATATCTCTGCTGACATTGTCTGATTGGTCGAGTACCGGCTAATACAACTTAACTGATCAGTCAGCAATGTCTAGCATGACGCCCTGTATGGGCTTTCCATCGAAGCTGGTCAGAAAATGTGTCCGGGCCAGTTCCTTGATACTCTCAATGGTATGTGCCTCATTCATGATGTTCTTCAGGTAGTGCCCCTGCACCACCGCACTCGTCAGACAACGTCTTTCCACGTTTCACCTTTTTTGATTGCATAGATGGTCACAACATGTACGCCGAATGCATGCGCCAGCGAAGCAACTGATTCTCCCGCCGCCAATCGCTGGCGTATCAATAACACCTTAGTTTCGTTCAGTTTGGCTGTGCCGTTGCGAAATCGAATGGGCAGATCGGGATTGATACGTCTTCTTTCTTCGTATCTGCGGCGGGTACGCTCCCTTTTTGCCGCGTTGAACTTCTCCTTGTTCTCTTGGGCGTAGCGCCGTTTCGCATCCGGGTTTTTCTCATAACTACGCCGCGCGGTCGTATTGGTACGCTCGCGGTTCCTGGCTCGCCATTCCGCCTGACATAGAGTTACACAGGGCCTGCAGTAAGAGGCGTACAACTGGTTGCGGGTTTTTGACGCGGCTGAATTTGTCTGTGAGCCTCGCCAGGACTGGAGTTTTGATCGGCGGAGCCAGATCGGTTAAAGTCCAGATTTGTGGATGTTACGGATGGCTGGAAGTCAATGCGGGCAAGCGATTCCAACGAAATTGAGCGTTGAGCAGTTCGAGCAGTTTGTCTTGCCGCATCTGAGCCGGGGGCGGCGCGGTCCGGACACCGACGCTGGGGTTGCACAGGATCTTCAACTACATCCTGCAGTCGCTGTAAATGGGATGTCAGTGGAAGGCGCTGCCGATTGAAAGGAATGCCGAAGGTCGTCCTGAAATCCACTACACGCGCATCTACCGGGCGTTGCGGCGATGGCAGGCCGATGGCTGCATCGACGCGATTTTCGCAGGCTCGGTGTACAGGCTTCATCAGGACGGGCTGCTTGAGCTCACGGTCATCCACGGCGACGGCACGACCACTGCCGCGAAGAAGGGCGGCGACAACCTGGGGTACAGCGGACACAAGCACCTGAAAGGCGACAAGGTGGTCGCCTTCTGCGATCGCCGCTGCAACGTGATCGCGCCATTCGTTTCTGCCCCGGGTAACCGCAACGAATCGCCGCTGCTGCGTGAGGCGCTACCCAGATTGAACCACATCGCCCGCGCCATTGGCATGGACCTGCAAGGCTCAACGGTCAGCCTGGACGGCGTCTACGACTGCCGTGCCAATCGCAAGGCGATTTTCAACCGAGACATGATTCCCAACATTCCCGAAAATCCGCGTGGCCGTAAAGCGCCGAAGCGGGGCCGCAAACTGCAGTTCAATCCGACCATTTTCGAGGAGCGCTTCAGGACCATCGAGCGGGTCTTCGCCTGGGAAGACAAGTTCCGGCGCCTGCTGCTTCGCTTCGATCGTCTGAGCCCGGTTCACTATGCATTCAAGACCCTCGCTTACACGATGATCAACCTGCGGCACTACGGCTGACCATCAGCGCCGGTGCGAGCACCGTGGCGATGGCGCTCGGCGCCGTGAAGCGTCACGTCAACTTCATCTGCAATCCTGAAAAACTATCACTCAAAATAACATAAAGATCGCCTTTTTTCACAACTCGAACCGCCCCTGCGCGCTCACGCCACATCGCTTCACTGCCTCCAGTTCGCGCTGGATTGAAACCCGCAACCAGTTGCTTGAGACGGCTGGGACCGTCCGCACCGGGTCGATGACGGAAGTTCAGCGATGCGCAAAGCGAAGACATGGACCGTGAGCGGCTGATCAAAACGAGAGCCGAGATCCAACGGCCTTTGCTCTCTGATGCGGTGGCTGAGCACGTCACGCCGCTCGAACGTTCGTGCGCCGAAGTTCAAAATGTGAAGCGGGAAGCAGAACAGAAACCGTTCTCACAGCGCGCCCTGGCGCCGACACTCTGTGGCGGAGACTGCAGGCGTTGAGAGCGCATGTCGTCATGCGTGAATGGGGAACAATTTCAGCGCCTATCCGCAGCGAATCCATCTTGAGATCGAGCGCGCGGCCGCCTCACAATTGAGGTTTGCCCGGCCCTATCGACCCCACGCGATAACCGCTGCCTCTCCTTCGGGAGTGGTGGTGAGACGTGCACGCATCCAAACCGCGAAGTAGCCGCTAGCGCGTTACTACCAGCTTTTTCAGGTTATGCAAATTTTGCATGAGCGCATGCTCGACTTGCATCACGCCTTTTTTGTCGACCTCTAGTATCCGCTCAAGACTGGAAACGTGCCTCCGCTAAGGCACGGACCGTCAACCCATCGCATAACCGTCCCCCGGCACGTGCGAGATCTCCATGGACGGATCAAGATGAAAAATCGCCTAACCCTTTATATCCTGGCTGGCATGGTTCTCGGCGTGGCCGTCGGCTACGTCTGCCACCGAACGGCGGTGGACGCTGCCGCGGCAACGACGATCGCTGGCTACTTTTCAATCGGTACCGATGTCTTCCTGCGTCTGGTCAAGATGATCATCGCGCCGCTCGTCTTCGCGACTCTGGTGTCCGGGCTGGCAGGAATGGAAGGAACGAGCGACGTACGCCGCATCGGACTCCGCTCGATTGGCTGGTTCGTCTGCGCGTCGTTGATGTCGCTTGCGCTCGGACTCGTTCTTGCGAACCTTCTGCAGCCCGGCGCGGGGCTACACATGGTGCCGAGTAACTCGGACGTGGCGACAGGCCTGAATACTGCCGGTCTCAACTTCAAGGACTTCGTAACGCACGCGTTCCCGACCAGCATTCTCGATGCAATGGCGCGCAACGACATCCTGCAGATTCTGGTTTTCTCGGTGCTCTTCGGCGTCGTGCTTGGCGCCATCAAGGACGACGCCCGCGTGACGCCGCTCGTGCAGGCCATTGATGCGCTGGTGCCCGCGATGCTGAAATTGACCGACTACGTCATGCGTCTCGCTCCCATTGGCGTATTCGGTGCGATCGCTTCTGCCATCACGCTTCACGGACTCGATGTCCTGACGACCTATGGCAAACTCATCGGCTGCTTTTATCTCGGGCTGGTGTGCCTGTGGGTCGTTTTGATTGGTGTCGGATACGCGTTCCTGGGTCGACCGATCTGGTCTCTCCTGCAAGCAATACGTGAACCGGCGATGCTCGCGTTTTCGACGGCCAGCAGCGAAGCAGCGTATCCGCGGTTGACCGAGAAACTTGAGGAGTTTGGTGTCGACAAAAAAGTGGTGGGGTTCACGTTGCCGCTTGGCTACGCGTTCAATCTCGACGGCTCGATGATGTACCAGGCTTTCGCCGCGATCTTCATCGCGCAAGCGTTCGGAATCGACATGCCGCTCTCGCAACAAATTCTCATGTTGCTGGTGCTCATGGTGAGCAGCAAGGGCATGGCGGGTGTGGCGCGTGGTTCGGTGGTCGTAGTCGCAGCAGTCGCACCGATGTTTCATCTGCCACCTTCAGGCGTGATACTGATACTCGCCATCGACCAGGTTCTGGACATGGGACGGACCGCAACCAATGTTATCGGCAACAGCATCGCAACAGCCGTCATTGCAAAATGGGAGACGCGACGCCTCGCCAGCGACGAAGTGCGCCATTTCGGCCAGATGCAGGGCGAAGTGAAATGAAGAGGCCGAAAATTCAAAGTCGTAGTTTGCTTTATCTATTCACGACATAGTCAGGTTTGCAGACCCGACGGACGCCGGGGCGAAGCGATGCATCGCCGACGCCATAGCCGCGGCAGCACCCACAGCACATTGATTCGAGCGGTAGACGCTTATCACCGCTTTCCCATTAGCTTTTCTCCAGGACCACCATGACTCATCGTATTGAGCACGACCTGCTCGGCGACCGTTCGATCCCTGACGCGGCCTACTATGGCGTCCACACATTGCGGGCGATCGAAAACTTTCCGATCACCGGAACCGCAATATCCATCTATCCCAATCTGGTCAACGCGCTCGCCAGCGTAAAAGAGGCGGCGGCACTGACAAATCGTGAACTCGGCTTGCTGGACCAGGTGAGGACAGATGCCATCGTGCGTGCTTGCAACAGGATCCGCGAAGGAGTGGCTCACGAGCATTTCGTGGTTGACGTCATCCAGGGCGGCGCCGGTACGTCGACCAACATGAACGCGAATGAGGTGATCGCCAACCTGGCGCTCGAACACCTCGGCCACAAGCGCGGCGCATATCACGAGCTCCATCCGAACGAGCATGTCAACCTGGGACAAAGTACGAACGATGTCTATCCCACTGCGCTTAAAGTCGCCACGCACATGGGCGTGCTCCAATTGGTAGAAGCGATGGGCATCTTGCGCAGTTCGTTCGAAGCCAAAGCGGAGGAGTTCAAGGGCATTCTGAAAATGGGACGCACCCAGTTGCAGGATGCGGTGCCAATGACGCTCGGGCAGGAATTCAGTACTTACGCGGTGATGCTGGGCGAGGATCAGGACAGGCTCAGGGAAGCAGCATTGCTGATTTGCGAGATCAATCTCGGCGCCACTGCAATCGGGACGGGCATCAATACCCACCCGCGCTATGCGGAATTCGCCTGCCAGCATCTCGCTCGCATTACCGGGCTTCCACTATCCACTTCGCATAATCTAGTGGAGGCGACACAGGATGTCGGTTCATTCGTGCAGTTGTCCGGCGTCCTGAAGCGCACCGCCATCAAGCTGTCGAAGACATGCAACGATCTGCGCCTGCTCTCTAGCGGCCCGCGCGCCGGTCTCGGGGAAATCAATCTTCCGCCGATGCAGGCAGGCTCGAGCATCATGCCCGGGAAAGTGAATCCGGTCATACCTGAGGTGGTCAACCAGATTGCCTTCGAAGTGATCGGCAACGACGTGACGATCAGTTTTGCCGCGGAGGCGGGCCAATTGCAACTGAACGCGTTCGAGCCGATTATTGCGCACAGCTTGTTCAAGAGCGTCGGGCACCTGCGTAACGGATGTCTAACTCTCGCCGATAAATGCGTTAATGGCATCACGGCAAACGAACAGCACTTGCGATCGATCGTCGAAAACTCCATTGGGATCGTCACTGCGCTGAATCCCTACATCGGCTATACCAACGCGACCGCCGTTGCCCAGGAGGCGCTCCTTACCGGGCGAAGCGTCTATCAACTCGTGCTTGATAAAGGACTTCTAAGTCAGGCCAAGCTCGACGAGGTCTTGCAGCCAGAGAAGTTGACCCAGCCACGTGCCTGATCCTCGAAAGGCGTGCGGAATTTCGCTCCGGTACACCTTTCGTTAACGTGCCACAGTGACAAGGGCTATAAAAGAGATGCCGGTTGTCCTTCTTGTCTTCATCTTCTGTTGGAGAAGTGCCATGCTTCGGTCGCGTCCTGTCTTGCGCTTCGCGCACACATTCATTTTGTCGTTGATGCTGATCGGTCCGTGGGCATCGCCGGTTTGGGCACAACAACCCGCTAGCGGTACACCTCTACCGCGGATCATCGTGCTAACCACGGGGGCGCTGTCACGTTGACGGGCCGACGACGCAAAACTGCCGGGGACATCTGTTTGCTCAGACGGCGAACGGATTCTGGGCGAGTTCGGTGAAACGATGCCACGCGTCAAAACGCTGAGCGAGCTGTTTGCGGTAGAGAGACGCGCGGAGCAAATGTCGCTTGAGCGCGAAGTGCTGCCGGATCGGTCCGAAGCTTGAGAGAAACGCCTGGGTGCGCTTGGGGTCGCGAAATCCGCGCAAGCGCCGCTCACGTTCACGCGTAGGCTGATGGCTATTTTCGGCCCGATTGTTCACGCGGGCTGCAGCCTTGACGAACACGTGTTTGACGTTTGCCAGCTCGGGGATCCTGGACTTCGCGGCCGGATAACTGCGTAGCTGGTCGGTGACGATCTTGCGCGGCACCGGGCATGAACGAAGCACGCGCTTGAAGAATCGTTCGGCTGCGGCCGTGTCGCGCCGCTTCTGCAGCAGGATATCGAGTTCGGCGCCGTGCTCGTCGACGGCGCGCCACTGCACAGAAGGTTCACCGCGCAGCGTGATGAACAACTCATCGAGATGCCAGGTACTGCCCGGTTTGCGCCGGCCAGCCTTGACGCGATGTGCGAACCCCGTGCCAAATTTATCGCACCAGCGGCGCACGGTTTCGTAACTCACCACGATGCCGCGCTCGAACAGCAACTCTTCAATGTCGCGCAAGCTCAACTGAAACCGGAAGTACCAGCGAACGGCGCGAGGCCGGCTATATGATTATCAAGGCCCCTGCAGCTGGCCGACATGACCCCGGATCGCCAGGTCGAATCCCTCGCCGACGATGTCCACGATCCTGTCCGTGGCGGTTTCGTCGATTCTCACCTTGGGGTGGTCGGAGAGGAAGGTCGGCAGGACGTGGCGTAGCGCGAACTGGGCAATGTCCGCAGCCGTCGTCACGCGGATCACACCGCTCGGCTCCGCCAGCCGCTGGCGCATGGCCTCTTCTGCAAGCTCGGAACTGCGCAGCATCGCCATGGCTTACTGGTAGAACTCCTGGCCCACCTCCGTCATCGCAAACTGCCGCGACGTCCGGCTGATGAGCCGCACGCCCAGCGAGGCTTCCAGTTCCTTCACACGGTGACTCAGCGTTGACTTCGGCAGCCGGAGCGCCTCGCCAGCCGCAGTGAATCCGCCGCGGTCGACCACCTGCACGAAGTAATAGACATCCTTCAGATCGAGCATTGCATGGGGGCGCGGATCATAGCCGGCGGTGGCAACGGACCGGATGTGGGTGTGATCTTGACCTCCGATCATACCCGGGGCGCGCATCCGCCGGGATCCGGGCAAACCTTGGCGCGCACCGCTGCGCCGGCCCCGATCGTTCAGTTTTGCCGAACCTTGCGTACACGTTCTGCCAGCTTCAGTGATGCTATGAAGCCCGACGACGACCACCTGGCCGTGGCCCGATTCCAGGACCGCAGGGTGACAACGGTCGCGCGAGCCTTGCACTGCGAGCAAGAACCCGTGGCAGCCTGAGAAAGCAAATGGGCGGAGATGCAGAGTCTCCGCCCCTTCCCCTCCTGCAACAGGCACCGGCATTGACCGGTGCCATCGGGCTGGAGGACTACACCGGCACCGCCTCCCCACAGCCGGCAATGACATGCATATAGCGCGAAGGCGGCATGGAATCGACCGTGGCCCGGACCGCTTCCGCGCACAGGGACGGACGCTTGGCCAGCGCATCAACATATCGCTCGACGTTGGGCAGGCTTTCCCACATCGACGCAAGCCCCAGATAAGCCATCCGGACCAGGTTGACACCCCACAGCACATCGCCGAGCGAGAATGATTCCCCCCTGAGGTACGGTGACGGCGAACCAAGCGCATGGTCGAGGTCCATCAAGAGGCCCGCGACGTGCCGACGTGCGGCGCGCTGAAATGCCGCATCGTGGCAGACCGACTTGCCGCCCCGCTCCTTCGCGATCTTCGCGCGATAGGCCGCAACGAGCTCCGCATCGTCGGCATTCGCGTCAATCATGGCTTCGAGCGCCTTGATCTTGTAGTCGTAGACCGTTTCCATGGCCGTCTTGAGCGCTTCAGGCCGCAGGTCGGCATCGGGATGAAAGCCATAGAGCAAGGTGCCGTTCGGGATCCGATCGACGATGCTCACCTGATGCATCACTTGGGCACGCGCATCGGCATCTTCCGGCACGAGACGAATGGGATCGCGCGACACCGCATCGAGATAGCAGCAGATCCGTCTGGAATCGGCAATGACACGGCCAGCCTTGTAGTCCACAAGCAACGGGACCGCGCAGGGATCAAAGCCTTCGGTCTCCACCGAAGTGCGCCCGCTATAGCCGCTGACAAGTTCCCGCCCCACTTCCCGGCCTGCAAGCAACCGCAGTCGGACGTAGGGCGGATGGTAGTGCTCGGCTGGAACAACGCCGTCCGGACCCATCGAACCGAGGATCATCATATTGTTCGAACGGTACGGCAACTGCTTCTCGAACAATACCGTGCGCACTTTTTGCGAGCAGAGCGAACTGGCCGCGTGGAACAGTTCGAAGCGCGGGCTGGCGTCACTACCCACGAGAGAGATTCGCGCGGGGTCCGCGATGGCGGCACGGGCACCGGCCGCCATATTCGTCAATTTGTCATGGCTCATTGCTGGTTTCCTGGCACTCAGGTTTGGCGCTATCGTTCATCGTTGTCTCCTGGTTGTGGGGTTGACGTCTAGCAACTCTTGTGGGCGGTGCCCGTTCGCAGCATCAGCTCCATCTGCTGTGCAATCTGCAGCAGCGCACCGTCGTCGCCGGGCTTCGCGACGATCTGCAAGGCAGCGGGAAGGCTGCGTTCGCCGGTCGCCAAGGGAATCGAAATGGCAGGAAATCCCGCGACATTGAACGGTGCCGTATAGGTCATAAGCGCCTCGCGGACAGTGCCGGTCCAGGCGCCAATGCTGACGGTGCCGGCATGGAGATGCGGTGCGGTGCACGGGCATGTCGGCAGCACGAGATAGTCAACCGTCGACATCACCTCGTGCAGCCTTGCCGTGAAATCTCGCCTGGCCTGCTGGGCCACCGCATAGGCGCGCAGGTCCATGGTTTCGGCGCGTTTCAGCCGGTCGACGGTTTCCGGGTTGTAGTGCGTCGAGATACGGTCCCAGTCGTTGCGGCGGAAATGCTCGATGCCGCCTTCGATCAGGACGATGCTCGCGAAGGCACCGAATACCGCATCGAACAGACCGGACGTGCTGACGTTCACGCAGGCAAAGTCTTGCGCCAGCCGCTTCATCGCGCTATCAAATGCCGACGCGATTTCCGGACTGAGTGGAACCGGTGCGATGTCACGAATGACGCCCAGCCGTGCGGACAGCCACGCATCGCTCTCGGGAACCTTGATGTCAATGGCATCGGCGACCAACAGCACGTCATCGACCTGCTCGCCGAGCAGGCCAACGTGGTCGCAAGTGGGTGCCAGGGGGAACACGCCGCGCGTGGATAACGTGCCGAGCGTGGGCTTGTATCCGACGACGCCGCACAACGCGGCGGGAATCCGGACCGAGCCGCCGGTATCCGTGCCCACGCCCGCCATGATGGCACCGTGCGCAATCGCCGCCGCGGCGCCACCACTGGAACCCCCGGGTATGCGTGCATGGTCCAGCGGATTCAGGGTATCGCCAAACCTGGCGCTGGCGGTTGTCACGCCCCACGCGAATTCGTGGGTCGTGGTCTTGCCGATGATGATCGCGCCGCGTTCCACCAGTGCTTTCACGATGTCGGCATCGGCGTGAGGCAGATTGCCGAGATAGGCTGCGGAACCGTAGCGGGTCTCCATGCCCTTGGTGTCGATAAGATCCTTGACCGCGATGGGCAGTCCTTCCAGTGCCCGCTGCCGGCCTTCGCCATAGCGGCGATCGCTTTCCGCGGCCGCCTTCAGGGCACGGTCCCAATCGATCGCCGAGAACGCATTGAGCAGCTGCTTGCTGGCTTCCGCGCGTTCGAGTGCCTGCTCCGTCAATGCCGTCGCGGTGATCTGCCGCGTGGCAAGCGCATCCAGCGCGTTGCGCAAGCCCATGGAATGCGGGGCCGTCGTTCGGCATGGGCGCCGGATGCCGTGCTGGTCGAGCGACGCGACAGCCGTCGGAAGTATGTCGTGGCCCCAGGAGATCGCGTCTTGTGGCAGGCAGTTCAGCTGGTTCATATATTCCACCCCATGGTGACGTTGCGGTTGCCTTATCCTTGGGAGGAAACGATAGTTGATCGGCTCGTCCTTGGGAGCTGGCTGGCGCCGAACACAGCGTCCATGAATATGGAACGCCCGGCGGGCCACACGGGGGGTGGTCCGCGTAGCATTGGAGCGGGAGGAGGTAGTGCCGGGTCAGCGGCCGTCGAACGCGGTAACTTTGGGCAGCTCTGCGGCGAGGAAATCGACCAGCGACCGCACCGCGGGAAGCAGTCCGGTCCGATAGGGTATGAGGGCGGAGATGCGCGCATCCGCGGCGATCCAGCCCGGCAGTACTTGCCGCAGCACGCCAGCCTGCAGCTCGGACCGGCAGATATACCCGGGCAGGGCTGCCACACCAACGTTGCCGCAGGCTGCCTCCTTCAGGGACATCATGCTGTTGCTCTGGAATCTTGGCTCGATCGGGATGATGACGAGCCTGTCGTCGGGGCCTCGCAGTTGCCACTGCAGCGGCCCTTTGCGCACCATCGAGACGATGGCATGGGATGCAAGTTGCTCCGGTGCCTCCAGGAGTGGCATCCGTTCGAGGTAGTCGGCACCCGCAAACAGGTACCATGGAGCCCTGACAATGGGCCGTTGGACTAGGTTGGAATCCTGCAGCGCCGAGGTATGTCCGCGCAGCGCCAGGTCGAAGCCCTCGCCGACAACGTCGACGAGCCTGTCCGTGGCGATTTCCACGATGCTGACCTTGGGATTGCTGCTCAGGAACGTCGGCAGGACCTGTCGCAGCGCAAACTGCGCAAGCTCGACCGCTACCGTCACGCGGATGATCCCGCTGGGTTCCGCGAGCCTCTGGCGCATCGCCTGTTCCGCGACGTCGGCGCTCTGCAGCAAGGCGACAGCGTACTGGTAGAACTCAGCGCCTACGTCGGTCAAGGCAAACTGGCGCGAGGTCCGGTTGATCAGGCGAACGCCCAGCGAAGCCTCCAGCTCCTTGACCCTGTGACTTAACGTGGACTTGGGCAGCCCCAGGCTGTTGCCGGCAGACGTAAAGCCACCGCGGTCGACCACTTGCACGAAGTGAAAAACGTCTTTCAGGTCCAGCATCTGGCTGCCTTGGTAGCGGTTTGGTTTGGGCCAATGGTGTCTGCTTCCATCGCATGGTACTGCAAGGGGTGCGCGCAGTGCCACGGTCAGACGCCCCCAATGACCGCCATTGCCGTGGCCGGAGCCCGCTCGCGCCACGACCGTCAATGCCCCCGAACCCCACCGATCGCGGCAAACTTGGCAGCAAACGACACCACGTCGCCGTAGACCACGAGCGCACGCATGCGCAGCTTGCCGGGTTCGGCAAGCCGCGTATTCGCTTCGAACGTCGCCTCATTCCGATCAAAGAGGGAAGCACAATTCAACCCAGAACTTGTTGCCTTGCGGCCGATTCTGCACGGCGAACTCGCGCTGATACTTGAACACAATGCCAGCTGCCGGCGACCACATGTATCGTAGTTGCGGCCCGACCGCGACAGCTCTTCCGCGAAACCCATCCCCTGGTATGGGCGTGCCGTTGACTTTGTCATCGCTGAACTGCTTCAGCAGATATCCCTGAAGCCCGAGCTGGAACTTGCTGTTAAGCGAATAGCCAACAAGATACTCAAGTGCTGCAACCGCGCCAGAGTGATATCGAGTCGCTGAATTCGGTGAACTAATTTCTACGAGCGTGGTGGTAGAGACTTCAACTGCGGACGTGGGGAACCATGTCGTACTGAGTTGCGGCGTTAGCGCATATACATTCCGGCCAGTGTTCGCCACTCGGTTCGCGGAGTAGGACCCGCTCGGCACTGAAATTTCGGTGGTGAGGTAGGCGAAGAATGATCGCGATGGATTTGAATAACCGATGTACAAGGGCTCAACGATGATGTCTCCAATTCCATTGCGCTTGTCGCTGCCGCCTGGCGTGTCCGCCCGAATATGAACGAGCGGGACGATTACACCACTAGACAGAGTAAAGGGGCCAAATGTAGTGCCCCATGTGTGAACGATACGCGGGGCGTCAATAAACGCCTTCAACTGGAACCCGGGCACGAGACTTTCTCCATGCGGGCCAGCGAACTTTCCGGCATCGTAGTAGAGCGTGTAATTGTAAAACTGGGTTTCGCCAGGCGGTGGCAAAATTCCATTCAATACGGTATTGACGCCAACAGGGTAACTGGTCTGACCATTCTCGGTTGCCTCGGCGTTCGAGGCCAGCAAGCATGCGAGCGCAACCACCGCAGAAAACTTCGCGGGCACTTTAATCATGTCTCCTCCGTCTCTGTATTCTATTTTTCGGCTGAGGGCTCGGGGCATCCGCATCAGCCGGTGAAGCGCACCTGCCATAACGATTCGACATCTCCGCAACTTGCCGAAACTGGCTAACGATGGCTATCGCTTGTTCGCGCTTTTCCAGGTCAAGGAGCGACCTGGACGGTTTCGCGTGTCAGTGATCGACGAACGAGACGAACTCGTCCAGATCCAGCTTGCGAAGCGCCATGTTGTTCTCCGGAAAGCTGTTGTCTGCATAGCCGAGTGACATTCCGGCTACGATCATCTCCTCGTCGGGAATGGTGAGGCCTTCACGAAGGACCGCCGATTGCAGCGACCAGATCTGCTGCGGGCAGGTGTCCAGCCCCCGTGCGCGCGCGGCCAGCATGATGTTCTGAAGGAAGCAGCCGTAGCAGATAAAGCTGGCCCATTCCAGGCGCCGGTCCATGGTGAAGATCAGTCCCACTGGCGCATCGAAGAACCGGAACTGCCGTTCGACGTCGCGCCGGCGCCCGACGATATCGCTCCTGTGCACGCCCTGCGCGTCGCCCAGCATCCCGCGAAACATATTGAAGCGCGACGAGAATGGCGCCGGCAATTCCTTTGGAAAGAACGGGTAGTCGGGCACCAGTCCCTCAGGATTGGCGCGATACGCCTCGACCGCGGCTCCCGTAATCTTCTCGCGAGCCTTTCCGGTCAGCACATAGCAGCGCCAGGGCTGCGTGTTGCTCGAACTCGGTGCGTATTTCGCGACCGACAGGATGTCCCTGACAGTCTCGATCGTCACCGGCTGGTCAAGGAAGCCGCGCTTGCTGTGGCGTCCGCGAATCAGCGCTTCTGTAATCTGGATTGCCTCCATCTTCATGTCTCCGTTCTCGTGGTGGGGGTCGATATGGTGGAAAGATCATAGACACGTCCCCTGCCTTGTGAAGCTGGCGAAACTTGAAAGCTTCGTTCGGAAACAACGAACGACAGGCGCCCATCCGCGCATGTCCGGCGTCCAAAATCCTGAACGCTCTGTTCTCCAATCCCGCGCGCACGCGCGAACCCGATTCGCCTATCTTCCTACTCGGGATCGGAGCCCCCGATCGCATACGAAAACATGGTGGAGAAGTGGAATGAACCAGTTGAAATGCTTGCCGCAGGAAGAGATTGTCTGGGGACACGACGTGCTGAGAACCGTCGCCCCCTCCATGGGGAACTACGGCATCTGCCGTCCGATGACCTTCACGGTGGAATTCCTTGAGGCGTTGAACCGCGAGCACCTGCAGCCTGCCATCGGCGACGGCGTGGGCACCTTTACCGGCCTGCCGCCGCATGTGCCCGATTTCGCCGTACGCGACGGACTGCGTGCATGCATCGAGGCCAATGCGGGATCGATCATCGCCCTCGGCGGCGGCTCTGTACTCGACGCCGCAAAGGCAGTCTCCTACCAGCATTTCCAGCAGACAGGCCGCTACCTGCCCATTGCCGCGATTCCGACGACCCTGTCGGGTTCGGAGTTCTCCCACTACTTCGGCGTGACGGAAACGGACGGTCCCCAGAAGTTCAAGCGCAGCTATGCCGTGCGCGAAACGACACCCAGGCTGGTGTTGATCGATCCCCGGATGATTGTCGACACGCCACGTATGCTGCTGCTGAGTTCGGCCATCAAGGGGATCGACCATGCGGTGGAAGGCATGCGCCGGGTCGACGTGGATCACCCTCACGCCATCCTGGCCGCCAGGGGCGTGGAGCGCTTCCTTGCCGTGCTGGAGAAGTGGCCGCGCAAGCTCGAAACGCGCGAGGCCATCGCGGGCGGCCACGTGTCGCCCGACGACCTGTTGCAGCTCCAGCTCGCCGCGTGGCAGTGCTACTTCTACCCTGCTTCGGTCATCTACGGCCTGAGCCATCGCATCGGGCACATCCTCGGCGGGACGTTCGGGGTACCGCACAGCGTGACATCGTGCATTGCGCTAGCGCCCGTCATCCGCGCCTGCGCTGACGCCTATGGCCGCAAGCTTGAGATTTTCTCCACGGACCGTGGCAGCCGCACGTCCGCCGCATTCCTCGCTGACCGCATTGAGGCAGCCGTGGACGCACTTGAATTGCCGAGCCGGCTCGGCGACCTCGATTTCGATCGGGCGAAGCTTCCCGAGATGGCGGCCCTGCTCAAGCAGAACTATCCCTCCGAGGTCGGCGACCTTGGCGAGGATGCCGGCACGAAGCTGGATGCGCTGCTGGAGAGCCTGTGGTAATGACCGGCCAGCCATCCGGCAGCTTCCCGCAGCCCGTCGGCCTGCGCCCACGTGCTCGATGCCCTGGCCAGTCGGCAGATCACCGCGACAGGCCTGACGCAGATGGAGTCAAGGCTGCGGATCGTCGCCGTTCCACAAAACTTGCCTAACCCCACCACCACGAGGAGAACAAAGTGAACGATACCGTCAAGCCCGCATCCCCGGCACCAGCCGGAACGCCAGCCGGGCATACGCCATACAGCGACTGGTTACAGACAGACGTGCTCCACTCGCTGCAGCGTCCGGTCAGCGATCATCCCGGCGAGCACGCCTGGATCGTATCGGCGCAGGTGTCCGAGCTCTACTGGATGCTGATCATCAAGGAAATACAGGCCGCGCAGGCGCAATTGCGTGCCGATGACCTGACCGGGGCCTGCCGGACGCTGCGGCGCGTCGTCGCCCACCACGAGCCGCTCAATGCCACATGGCGCTCCATCGCGTGGATGACGCCTGTCGACCTGCTCGCCATCCTGTCCTGCGTTGGCCCGAAGTACGGCAAGGACACCGCCCTCCAGGGCTGGACGTACCGGCAGATGGTCTACCTGCTCGGCATCAAGCAGGGGGAGCACCTGGAGCACTTCCTGCCGCAACCCCGGCGCTGGGAACAACTCAGCAAGGCGCTGGCAGAGCCGAGCCTGTATGACGACGTGCTTGCCCACCTGAGCCGGAACGGCTTCGCCGTGCCGGCGGCGGTACTCGACCGCGATTTCAGTGTGCCCTACACGCCGGACAAAGCGGTCGAGAACGTCTGGCGCGATGTCTACGCCGACCCGGACAAGCATCGGGAGCTGCAGCAGCTCGGCGAGACGCTGGCCGATATCGCGGAGGGATTCTCCGGTTGGAAGCACCTGCACCTGATGGCAACGCGCCGGACGTTCGGCGCCCGGCCGGCCTACTTCGGCACCGAGGGCATTGCCTGGCTCATGCCGACCATGAACGAGATCCCGTTCCCGGAACTCTGGTCTGCGCGCGGCTTCATCGGCGATCCGCCCGCGGTATGTCCGCACGCCCGCGGACAGGGAAATGCCCGGGCCGCGGAGTGACGTGCTCAAGACGGTCATGGAAACGGTCTGCGATCACAAGATCGCGGCGCTCGAGTCCATGATCGTCAACCATGCCGGGGATGCAGGACTTGTTGCCGCCTGTCGCACCAGGATCGCGAAGGAACGAGGCGGCATTGCGGTCCGCCGCGATGCCGCATGCCAGCGCACCGCACGCCATCACGTCGAAGGCGTGTTGGAGGCGCTGGGCCGCACGCCGGATTCCGCACCAGCCCCGTATCTCGCGGGATGCGCGTTCGCCCTTGGCGATGTGCTTTGGGGTGTCAACCTGGTGCGGCTGGCGTATCTGGGGCTCACGTCGATGTGGGACGACCCGCTACCGCCATCGCGCCGGATCGATGCCATGGCAAGCTGCGTGGAGACTGCGCCAGGCTGAGCGGTTGCGATCGTGTCATCGGCCTGTGGCGATGCAGGAATCGGGCGGAGACTCGTCTCCGCCCTTTTTTACGACTAGGAGGTTGTCGGAGTTTGCGCCGAGGTTGGTCATCCGGGCGGGCACGTTGGGCGTTAATGAATCAGCCAGTTCACTGAGAGAGCCCATAGATGAGTCGCTTCGTGCCCGTTGATCGTCAGA
>NZ_WOEZ01000292.1 GCF_013177735.1 Paraburkholderia elongata
GATGTGTATAAGGGGATGCGCTGTAACACCAATCCTTTGCGGCTTTTACGCTCGGGAATTTCACAATGACCATTCCTTCAATCGGATCACCTTCAAGGACTTCGTGCTTTCCATCGGCTACGAGCACTTCGATAGGATGATCCTTCATCGTTGCTTTGATTCCAGTCCGATATTTTTCGAACTCTTTGTGATCGATGGATTTAATTCTAGTGAAGACAATGTATGCGGACATGATCGTTCTCCTACTTTGTTAATCGATTACCGAAATTCCAATGAAAACCCTTGGGCCGTAGCCCGCGTTATTAACTAAGAAGGCGTTTTACTTGTTGCCGCCGTTCGCAAAGATGATTTCTCCCGTGAGCCAGCCCGCATCATCCGAGGCAAGAAATACGGACACACGTGCGATGTCCTCGGGTTGGCCGACGCGGCCCAGCGGAGTACTTGCGATTATCTGCTTCTTAAACTCCGTTCCCATGACGCCTGCCGCGTGCGCACCCTCCGTTTCGGTTCCACCGGGACTGAGAGCGTTAACGCGGATTTTCTTGGGGCCGAACTCTTTTGAGAGCACGCGCGTCAAGCCATCGACAGCGCTCTTTGTCGCCACGTAGATCGAAAGGGTCGGGTCGGCAGCGACACTCTCCGTCGATCCGATGTTGATAATGCTGCCGCCTTCCGCGCCGAAGGCCGGCAAAGCGGCTTCGATCATGAGGAACGTGCCAAGCACATTCGTGTTGAACTGACGGTGAAACTCCTGCTCGCTGAACTGCTCGAAGGGCGCAAACGAGAAGACGCCCGCGTTGTTCACGAGCACATCCAGACGGCCGAAGGTATTTTTCGCCTCCGCGACGAGGCGTTGCGCGTCGGACCTCTGCGCCACGTCGCCTTGCACGGCGATAGCTCGCCCGCCTTTGCCGGTGATCTCGCGCACCACCCGTTCCGCGCCCGCTTGATCGCGCGCGTAATTCACGATCACCACCGCGCCTTCCGCGCCGAAGGCTTTTGCAATGCCCGCTCCGATTCCTTTTGAAGCGCCTGTCACTATCGCAACCTTATTGTCGAGCCGTTTCATGATGCATCACCTCGTTTGAACACCTCGTTTGTCGGTGATGCAAATCTATCAATTCCACCAAGCGCGGACTAGACGTTAATATTGGATAGCATCGATCCCATTGGGGAATGGATCAGTCGTCCATTTCGGCGAGCAGCTCAGCCAGAAAGTCAACAAACACGGCGACTTTGCTGGGCAGACTGCGGGACGCGGGTCGCACGGCACTGATCGGAATTCTGGCCGGCTCACAATCGCGCAGGATTCGCCGCACGGTTCCGGCGCGTATGTCGGCCGCAAAAAGCCAGTATGGCGCCTGGGTGATACCGAGGCCGGCAAGGACCGCGGCGCGTTGCTCTTCGCCATCATTGGTGCGAAACGATGCCGCCGCCTGATGGGATACCACCCCGGCGCGGCTGGCGAAGGTCCAGGGTCGCGGTCCATCCCGTGAGACAAAAAACACGCCGTCGTGGCGGTCGAGATCGCTCGGTCGCTTCGGCACTCCTCTGCGTTCCAGATAGTCCGCAGACGCTACGGCGACGAGGGCGAACTCGCCGATTTTGCGCGCGATAAGGCTAGAGTCCGCAAGGGCGCCATTGCGAATGGCGAGGTCGATGCCCTCGTCAACGAGATTGATCGTCCGCTCGGAGACGAGCGACTCGACAACGACCTTGGGATAGCGAACGCGGAACGCAGGGAGTTGCGGCACGACATAGAGTCGAGAGAAGGCGGGCGCGGCGCTGACACGCACCACGCCGGACGGCGAGACCTGTCCCGAACCGATGCGGGATTCCGCTGCCTCGAGATCGCTGATGAGTCGTACGGCAGATTCGTAGAAGTCGCGCCCGGCCTCGGTCAGGCTCAGGCTGCGGGAGGTGCGCATAAGAAGCTGCGCACCGAGATGTTCTTCGAGCGCGGCAACCTGTTTGCTGATCGCCGGCTGCCCTGTCCCAAGCTCACGCGCAACCGCTGAAAAGCTCCCGCTTTCTACGACGCGCACGAATATCTTGATGCCTTCGAGCCGATCCATCCGATCCTCCTACGGGGAATTGGTTATCTTACTAAGGAATAGATCATGCATGATCATGGGCAAATCTATTCCGGAATTGAGGGGGCCTCTCCGGGCCGTTTTGCGGCTCTTGTGACGAAGCATGAGGTAGTTACCTTGGGAAAGCTCGGCGAGGAAAGTGCCCAGGCTCTCGGCCGTGCGCCCGTCGCCGCGATGTCCGGCTTCCAGATAGCGGTCGTTCACGACTGTCCGGAACGGGTCGAACTGGGACGGCCATCATGCAGCTATTGCGTCAGCGCGCCCCTCCGCGCCGGTCCGCTTAGCTTATCGAGTCGGCTGAAAACGCGATGTCCTTCTGTGCTTCGAGCACCCGCAGGCGCTCAGCCAACGCAGCCCTGATCGAGTCGTAGGCACCGCCGCCAAGCGTCAGGCGTAACGGCGGATGTACCGAGTCCGCCGCGACGATCATTGCGGCGACCGTCTTACCGGCATCGCCCCGAATTTCAAAGCTGTTGGACGCAATTGCCCGCCTGACGTCGCCCGCCGGGGTGTCGTCGTACTCGGGCATCGGCACCGCGTGATCGAGACCAGCACCGAACTGGGTGCTCGTCGCCCCCGGCTCAACGATCACGAAGTCGATACCGAATGGCGCCACCTCCTTCGCCACTGACTCGACGAAACCTTCGATGCCCCATTTCGTAGTGTGATACAGGCTGAAATTCGGGTAAGCGACCTGTCCGCCTTCGGACGATACCTGAACGATCCGACCGCCGCCCTGGCGGCGAAGGTGAGGTAGCGCGGCACGAATGACCTGAATCGATCCGGTGAGATTGGTGGCGATCTGCCGGTCGATCTGTTCATCAGTCACTTCCTCGGCCGCGCCGAATAATCCGTAGCCCGCGTTGTTCACGACCACGTCGATACGGCCCATCGCTTCGAATGCGGCAGCGATATTCGTGTGCACCGCGCGGGTGTCGGTGACGTCAAGTGTCAGTACATGCAAGCGGTCGCCGTACTGTTTTTTCAGTTCATCGAGCGTTCCCTCGCGCCGCAGCGTTGCGACGACCCGATCGCCGCGTTGCAGCAGACGCTCGGCGAGTAGCCGGCCGAGGCCCGACGACGTGCCGGTGATAAGCCACGTCTTCATCATGGTGTGTCTCTCCATAAAGTGGATGAAATGGCATTGCCTGACTACCAGTCTAGGTACCCGTCATTGGTCAGAGAAGGCTCTATAGTGCGTATGACCCCGTGAAAATTCGCCACCAATGACCAAGCCGACACTTGCCGATCTCACCGCGTTTTCCACTGTCGCAGCGCATCGGAGCTTCCGCCGTGCCGCCGATGCACTCGGCGTTTCGCGCTCCTCGCTAAGTCACGCCATGCTCGCACTGGAGCGCGAATTGGGCGTGCGCCTGCTCAATCGCACGACGCGTAGCGTGGCGCCGACAGAGGCCGGCGAAGCATTGCTCGCGCGGCTTGCGCCCGTGCTCCGCGATCTTGACGAGGCACTGGATGCCGTCGCCGATTCGCGTGGCAATCCGAGCGGGACGCTCAGGATCAACGCCAATGAGAGTGCGGCGCGGCTGTTGCTGAAAACGGTGGTGCCGTGTTTTCTGAAGCGCTTCCCCGGCATGGCGCTCGATCTGGTCGCAGAGGGACGGCTCGTCGATATCGTCGAGCAAGGTTTCGATGCCGGAGTACGGCTTGGCGAGTCGATCCCGCGCGACATGGTGGCGGTGCGCATCAGCGATGATCTTCGCTTCGTAGTCGTTGCCGCGCCTTCGTATCTCGCAGGACGAACGCCGCTCATCACGCCCGACGACCTTCATGGCCACGACTGCATTCGCCAACGGCTGCCGAGCGGCAAGCGCTACCGCTGGGAGTTCCGCAAGCACGGGCAGGAAGTGGCGATCGATGTTCCCGGTGTACTCACGCTGGATCACAACGGGCTGATGGTTGAGGCCGCGTCCGATGGTTTGGGCCTCGCGTATGTACCGGAGTCCACGGCCCGCGACTGGCTGGACGACGGCCGGCTGGTTACCGTGCTGGAAGATTGGTGCCCGTTCATCCCTGGGCTCTGCCTGTACTATCCTGGGCATCGCCACGTGCCTGCTGGTCTGCGGGCGTTCATAGACGTGCTTAGGGAGGTAAATCACTAACGCATGTGAATGTCCGTCGTGGAGGATCCTGACCGACCGCTCAGCTCGCGTGCCGCAGATCGTCGACGGGCAGGGGGCGGCCATCTCCGGCCGCTCGCCCACGCTTTCACACGGACGTTCGAGCGCCGGCTCCACCGAGACTGCGGACCGTCGCACGCCGACAGTCACCAGCGCATCGTTCGCCATACGCTTTCTCGGAAGTAGTCCTTTCGCAATGACCGCTCCCGAGCAAAGCGAACAGGCGCTATCGACTCGACGGGCACTGGCGCTGCAGTCGAGGGAATATTCGAAGTGCAGGCTCAGACTTACAGTCAGCCACCACCTTGGCGACGCCCGCAAGTCGACTTAATAGGGCACTCCATGAAGCAACGGCTGGGTTTTCTACGGAACCGGAGTCAGAATTCACCTCGCTTTTGTCCGATATTTCTCTAGATGCAGCCTATGATGATTGTCGCGACGCAATCTTAATGCGCGGCTGACTCACAAAGTCGCCAATGCGCTGGCTTTCGTGAGGCTCGTCGGCACGCGTCTGCCGAGACCAGTCGGCAAATGATCGTTGGTGGAGCAATTCACTATCACAACGTCGGTCGCTGTCGCGACTGTGTTGCCTCGATCGAGTCACCGACGATATTGACTTGCATTCCCGAATAGACGGCCGTGTTGGTGGCCTTCCGTCCTTTAATCGCTGCCTGCGCAAACGGCGAGCCAGACATACGCAGGGCATCGTCGGCGTGCTGTCGCTCGCCGACGTAATCGACGAACTCGGCTGCGACCGGGCGCTGCTCGCGAGCATCGGCCACTTCCATCAGAACCGCGAGAGTCCGGACAGCGTGCAGTCATTGCCGCATGCGCGACACTGGAGCGAGCGGCCGTTTGTTAAGCACTGGATTCAGGCGCCTCAGCACCGCGCGGCCCGCCGCCGGTGCGTCTGCCGAAATCGTGCGACGGGTGCAACAGATGGGGACCCGTCGCGACACGCTGAGGGAGCGACCATGCGCGCACTCGACATCATGACGCCGTCCGTCGTCACCGCCACACCGGACATGACGATCCACGACGCGGCAAGACTGTTCGTCGATAATCGTATCAGCGGCATGCCGGTCGTCGACGCGAACGGACAGGTCGTCGGCATCGTCAGCCAGGGCGACCTGCTGCATCGCGTGGAGACCGGCACCTGCCGCGGAAAGCGCGCGTGGTGGCTCGAACTCCTGTTGTCGTCGCCCCGCGAGCAGGCTGCGAGGTATGTGAAGGAGCACGGACATGTCGTCGGCGACGTGATGTGCGACCAGGTGATTTCGATTACCGAGGACATGCTGCTCCAGCAGATCGCGGACCTCATGGAGCGCCGGCATCTCAAACGCGTGCCGGTGCTGAAGGACGGCAAGCTGGTCGGAATCGTGAGCCGCTCGAACCTGATCCGCGCACTCGCGAGCGTCGCGCTGGCCGTGGACTCGGCTTCGCACGACGATGTGAGCCTGCGCGACGCGATAGTCCTGGAAATGCACGGGCAGCGCTGGGGGTTGCCGAAACAAGGCGTGCTCGTCAAGGACGGCGTCGCGCATCTATGGGGCGTGATCGAGTCCGAGGAGGAAAAGCGCGCGATCCGCATCGCGGCCGAGGGCGTGCCCGGCGTCAAGCACGTGGAGAGTCACTTGGTGTTTCCGAGCGTGATGCCGTCGCTATAGTCCGCAGGCGGTCGCAAGACGCGTGCAGGGCCGTTCGACCAGGAGCTGCGCCGGCTCGTCGACGCCGAAGGCGTGTGGGCCCATTGCATCGGGATGGCCGACGCGATGAACGGTGCGAGTTGGCCGGCCGCTTGCGACAGAGGCTCAATGGCGCGTGGCGGTGCTCGAGATCGCGCGTGCCGGACGCGAACAACGAATGCGGCGAGCGGCTCGCGCGATCACGCAAAAACAGCGCGACCGCCTGTACATCGTCACCGACAGCGAATGTGTTCGTCGCGCTCGCGACGAACTGCCGCCTCCATATTCGGCAGAGACAGGCCTGTTTCGGTCGTTCATCGGAACGCGCTCAGATAGCCGCTCATTTACTGCATGCGTTAGACCAGTATGGACGATGAAGGGAACGTCCGTTGTACTCCGAGAGCCGTCGTAATTCTGTTCCCGTTTGGAACGGCAGCTCCGGGTCGATAGGACTCATTCGTCGCACGCTGGATTCCGACCGCCGTCCAGAGACCGACAGTAGCCACGAAACGCCCGGGCGTCTAACTCCTCCATTGCCGCCCAACTCCCCGATTGCAATGTTCGCGATACGAATCTAGACATTACAAATATGAAGTCGCAGGTCGATCGGCAGAAGCCTAATGATTGTGTCGCGATAACACAAATGAAGCGATAGAATTTATGAATGAGTAGGAATGCTTACATGACCAGCGAATAGCATTGCTCCGCTGCGGTTTTTGTGCCGCCGTCGTTCTGCATCGGCCCTTTGCGGATCATGTGCGTTGCCGGCGCGGCGCCCGGCACCGCTACGTTTTTCAGTGGCGATCAACGTCGATCTTTTTGACCATTGATCTGCGCGGCGCAATCAGGCGGTAACCGCTAGAATTGCGGCTTTAGCCCGGAATACGCCAATGTCTTTTGCCTCGCTTGGCCTGATCGATTCCTTGCTGCGTAATGTGCAGGACCTCAATTACCAGACACCTACGCCGGTGCAGGCCAAGGCGATTCCTGCTGTGCTCAGTGGCAAGGACGTCATGGCTGCGGCACAGACCGGCACTGGCAAAACGGCGGGTTTTGCGCTGCCGCTGTTGCAACGGCTAGTGCAACACGGCCCGGCGGCGTCCAGCAACCGCGCGCGTGTTCTGGTGCTGGTGCCCACGCGTGAACTGGCCGAACAAGTGCTGCAAAGCTTTATCGATTACGGCAAAGGCCTCGACTTACGATTTCTGGCCGCCTACGGCGGTGTGAGTATCAACCCGCAGATGATGAAGTTGCGCAAAGGCGTGGATGTGCTCGTTGCCACGCCGGGCCGTTTGCTAGATCTCAATCGCCAGAACGCAGTGCAGTTTGATCAAGTACAAACGCTGGTGCTGGATGAAGCCGACCGCATGCTGGATCTGGGCTTTGCGCGCGAACTCAACGCCGTCTTTGCTGCCTTGCCCGCTCAGCGCCAGACCCTGCTGTTCTCTGCCACGTTTACCGATGATATCCGCGCCATGGCGGCGGGCATTCTGCGCGGCCCGGTCAATATCAGCGTCAGTCCGCCCAATGCCACGGCCAGCAAGATCAAGCAGTGGGTGGTGCCGGTGGATAAAAAGAACAAGCCTGACCTCTTCATGCACCTTGTGGCTGAGAACAACTGGGAGCACGCGCTGGTGTTCGTCAAAACCCGCAATGGCGTGGATTACCTAGCGGCCATGCTGGATGAAGCGGGCTATGCGGTCGACACCATCCACGGCGACAAACCGCAACCCGCGCGCCTGCGTGCGCTGGAGCGCTTCAAGACGGGCGAAGTACATATGCTGGTAGCCACCGATGTGGCTGCGCGCGGGCTGGATATCGACGACCTGCCGCTGGTAATCAACGTTGATCTGCCGATCGTGGCGCAAGACTATGTGCACCGTATTGGCCGTACCGGCCGCGCGGGCGCCAGCGGCGTGGCGGTGTCCCTTGTGTGTGCCGATGAAGCGCCGCAACTGGCCGCGATTGAAGCGCTGATCCGGCAAACGCTGCCCCGTGAAGAAGAGCCGGGTTTTGAAGCCGAACACCGCGTGCCGCAAACTAGCGCGACGGGCCAGATCATCAAGAAACCCAAAAAGCCTAAGAAGCCCAAAGTGCCGCAAGCTGCGCCGGGTGCCATGCAGGTGCTCAGCAAAAAAACGCGCCCGCAAAGTGGCGAAAACAAACGCAAGCCAGCTGCAGGTTCACGTAAGCCGGCTGGCAAACCTGCTGGTGGCCGCGGCAAACGCCAACCCTGATCCGTGGGGACGAGTAACGCCAACCCTGGAACAGGCTGGCGGTTTGCGGCCCGCTGGCAGACAGCGGCGCGGCTTCGGCGTGCATCAGGTCGGCGGGTAACGGCGCACTGAATCCAGGATCCATAACAACCTCGGGGCCGAACGGACGTTGAAATCGTGCGTAGCGAGCGACCGATCGAGGTCGTCTCTGGCGAATGTGTCCGCTTCTCACGCGAAAGCCGTCATTTGATCGGCTCATCGCGAACTACCGCTTTGGGTTGCAAGTACGCATCCGCTTGCAGCGAAACCTGGCATTTGCGGTTGCTGAGGTGCGAACGTCCGGAGAGCACCCTGTAGCCGCCTCACCAACACCGTTACCTGAATGTCGGTAATGGCCGAGTTGCTTCCACCGGATGTCCAGCAGGTTCCGAAGTGCACCGGCCGTTGGAATGATGGCTTGGTGTGTCTCGCGGACGACAACGATTGGCCGGCTGCCGTCTCACGCGTCCGGGCGAACCCGACCCACAAGGCGCAGTCGGTCGTCCTGGTAACGGACAGTCGCACGTGGTGCCGAGAAACGGTTCATAGTTTTAATTCGTCTCACGCCCGATTTCAGTGGAAGTAGGGAGCCTCCAGACGTTCGCGCCACAACGGGGGGCGCGACGACCAACATCGCGTGCTCACCACCGGTGTTTCTGGTGTTCGATTCACGACGCTCGACAGGTGATCGCATAAAATGAACTAGTCCGTTGCAATACGCCCAAACGCAATCCCCAGGCATACAAATCCAGATGACTCAGGCCTTTGCAATCTGGGATGCCATCTGATTTCGTTCGCCATCGTTTCTCTCCAGTCGGGGCACCACGTCCTTATGTCGAGAATGACCACAAATGCGATGAGCCGCCGGCACCTGCTGACGCTGATCGGCAAGAACCTCGGCGCGGCCGCCATGATGCAAGGCATGGGCACGTTGGGGTTCGCCGCTACCTCGACCTACGCCGGACCGATCAGACTCGATGGCGCGCCCAAAGGAACGCGAATTCTCGTGCTCGGCGCGGGCATGGCTGGCCTCGTCGCGGCCTTTGAGTTGAGGAACGCGGGCTACCACGTGCAGGTGCTCGAGTACAACGACCGCGCAGGCGGTCGGGCCTGGACTGTCAGGGGCGGTGATCGTTATACAGAACTTGGCGGTGCCATCCAGTACTGCGATTTCGCTGACGGGCTTTATCTGAACCCAGGGCCGTGGCGCATTCCGTATCACCACCAGGGCGTACTCGACTATGCAAAACGCCTGAAGGTGTCGCTCGAGCCGTTCATCCAGGTCAATTACAACGCATACCTGCATTCGACGGAGGCTTTCGATGGCAAGCCGCAACGATTCCGGGCGGTGCAGACCGACTATCAAGGCTATATCGCCGAGCTGCTTTCCAAAGCAATCCGCAAGGACGCGCTCGACGATGCGTTGTCAGTCGAAGATGCGCATCTGCTACTCGAATCGCTGCGCCAATGGGGTGCGCTCGGTCCGGATGGTCGCTATCAGGCGGGCCGGCGAAGCAGTGAACGCCGCGGATTCGCGACCGCGCATGGCGGTGGGCTGATGCTCGAGGCCGTGCCGTCGAATCTGCTCCCGCGCGACCCCTTGCTTGCATCGCGTTTGTGGCAATGGCTCTCGTCTGGAAACGAGCAGGACTTCCAGAGCGCCATTTTCCAGCCCGTCGGCGGCATGGACAGGATTGCCCATGCGCTTTATTCGCAGGTCGCGGGCGCTGTAGTGTTCAACGCCAGAGTCACGGCCATCTTGCAGGACGAGCAAGGCGTCACAGTGCGCTACACCGATACGACCACCCGGACCGAACGGAACGCGCACGCGGATTGGCTGGTGTGCACCATCCCGCTCTCGATTCTGAGTCAGATCGACATTGCGGTCGGGCCGGCCATGCGCGCCGCGATCGATGCGGTGCCCTACGAGACATCGGTGAAAATCGGGTTGCAATTCGGCCGGCGATTCTGGGAAGAAGACGACCAGATCTACGGCGGCATCACGCATACTGACCTGCCGATCTCGACGATCGGCTATCCGGCAACAGGTTACGGATCGACCGGTCCTGCGGTGCTGCTCGGCGCCTACATGTGGGGGCCCGCCAGCTATGAGATGGGTGCACTGCCCCCTGCCGAACGGATCGCGGTGGCATTGAGCCAGGGCAGCCAGATTCATCCGCAGTACGCGCGCGAGTACCAGAACGGTTTCGCGATGAGCTGGAGCCGATCACCGTTCACGAATGGCTGCTTCGCCGCATGGACGGATGCGCTGAGACAAGCGCATTACGCGAATCTCTGTCAGATCGACGGACGGATCGTCCTTGCCGGAGAGCACGCTTCCCATATCCCGGCATGGCAGGAAGGCGCCGTGCTGTCGTCGCTGGATGCGATCACCCGGTTGCATCGGAGAATCGTCAATGGATAGGCCGACGCTGATCCTCAGCGTGATGCTGATGGCCTGGCTGTCGGGAGGCGCGACGGTGTCGGCTCAGGCCGTGGCCGAGGACGCACCACGCACCTTCACGATTTCTCCGGGCGACCGCTTCACCGAAGAAAGCGGCGAAGCGCTTTACAACGCTACCTGCGCCGGATGCCATATGCCGGATGGAAAAGGCGCACAGGGCGCGGGTCACTACCCGGCGCTCGCTGACAACCCGGCAGTCGAAGCAGCACCCTACGTCATCGTCAACGTACTGTACGGCCGAAAGGCGATGCCATCGTTTGGCGACGCGATGAATGACGATCAGGTCGCGGCTGTCGTCAACTACACGAGAACCCATTTCGGCAATCGATTTGCCGGAAGTGTCACGCCGAGCCAGGTTAGAAGTCTGCGCTGAGTTCACGTGGCATGGCTGTCGATGCGCGGCCTCTTTCCCGCTTGCCATCAATCAGGCCGTCACATCACACCGCAGTCCCGTAAGTGCGCCCAAGCAGACGCAGACGACTTTCACGGATGACGCCTGGGGATCGCCGATGGACGCGGGCAATTCGCCGCTGTCCTCGCTGCAGCTCGCGGTGTTGCTTGAAGGATTCAACTGGCAGGCGCTCAACGATGCCGCACAATCTGCATACGCGCGCACTCCGTAACGTCAGGGAGGCTCGCCGCACGGCGGGCCTTTTTCACTATTTCACCGCATACCCGTCAGTGCATGACGCGCTGTCGTCTGCGCGCGTTCACGGCATTCGCGATTTCGCCTGTCGGGATTGAATGCGTTGCGCCTAGTCAACAGCCGATACGCGACGTCATAAAAAGTTCTTATCTCCCACAGCACACCGTCGTGCCGGCCAAGCGGTAAAAGTCTTCGATGGAAATCCGATGCTGCCGGTGATCGCGCAATTCAGTGTTGCTCGAGATTTGCGCAGACTGCAAAGATAGACTCGCTCGATCCCTTACCGGATCTTGCGGCGAGGCACGAGACGCAGCGGCGCGGCCCGGAAGGGAAGTGCGGTTCCTATGACCCAGAGGAGCCGAATTCCCCCACTTCCGATGGATGATCAAGTGAAAGTCAACCCTCTAATTCTTGCGTCTGCAGCAATGTGGGCCACGGTGGCCCATGCGCAGAGCAGCGTGACGCTATACGGTCTTCTCGATGCCGGCGTGACGTATACGAACAATCAACATGTCAGCGGCACGACAGGTCACAGCAACGTGCAGGCGACCAGCGGCAATCTCAATTCCGACCGATGGGGGCTGCGCGGCAGCGAGGACCTCGGCTCCGGTATGCGTGCCATCTTCACGTTGGAGAACGGTTTCAGCATCACCAACGGAAAATTGGGCCAGGGTGGCCGTATGTTCGGCCGCCAGGCCTGGGTGGGTCTCGCGACAGACCAGTACGGCTCAGTGACGCTAGGGCGTCAATACGATTCGGTAGTCGACTATCTTGGACCCATGAGCCTGACGGGCACGCAGTATGGAGGCACCCAGTTCGCTCACCCGTTTGACAACGATAACCTCGATAACTCGTTTCGCGTCGACAACGCGATCAAGTATGCGAGCGCGAACTATAGTGGCCTGAAGTTCGGCGGCGTCTATGGCTTTTCAAACCAGGCCGGCGCCTTTGCGAACAACCGTCTGTACAGCCTGGGCGCGTCATACACCGCTGGTCCGTTGAACGTCGCGGCGGCCTACATGGAGATCAATCAGCCCGGGATGAATAGTGCCGGCGCCCTGGACGGCACCAGCACTTCCGCCGACGCACCGTTCACCGCGCAACGCCAGCGCGTCTGGGGCGCGGGCGCGAACTATTCGTTTGGCGCCGCAACCGTCGGACTGGTATGGACCCAGACGAAGCTCGACAGCGCGACCACGATCAGCACGGGCTCGCCATCGAGCCCCACGAAGTTCGGCAGTGCAAGCGGCCTTAGCTTCAACAACTATGAACTCAATGCACGCTACGATCTGACGCCGGCGTGGCGTATCTCAGGCGCCTATACATTTACCGACGGCCGCCTGAGCAACGCGACGACGAGCGCCAAACCCAAGTGGAACCAGATTAGCCTGCTGAGCGACTATGCGCTCTCCAAGCGGACGGATCTCTATCTCGAAGGCGTGTATCAACATGTCAACGGCGCGAGCGGTACCGTGTTGAACGGTGCGTTGATCAATGGCATCGGCGCACAATCGGCGACAAACACGCAAGTTGCGGTGACCGCAGGCATTCGCACCCGCTTCTAACTCCCGGCCCTGACAAGACGCGGCCCTCCCGCCGCGCTTCCTCACGATTTTTCATGATCGAAAACGCACATGATCCAGAAAAAATTAGTCATCCTGTCGAGTCTGATTGCAACGCTATCCGCATGCGGTGGCAACGGCTCATCGACGCCAGCCGCGACATCGGCGGCTATACCTGTCCCCGCTTCGGTGACCGCCGCTCAGTCGGGCTACAAGATTTCGGTTTTTGCCAAGGCGCCCGGCACGCTTCTGCCCGACGATCTCGTCCAGCACGGCAGCAACATCTTCGCCATTGCGCAGGACAACAATAACAATCCGGACGGAACAACCGTCGCCGGTACGTCGCCGCAGAGCCAGGTGATCGAGTACGATCTGAACGGCAATGTCGTCAAGACGTTCAACATACCGGGGCACCCGGACGGCATCATGGAGTTCGATTCGCAGACGGTGTGGGTCAGCACCAATGAAGACGCGAACCCGCTTCTGATCGTGATCGATACCTCGGCCAATACCCAGACAACGCTCGCGCCCGACGTTACGCCGGCACATGGTGGCGGACTCGATGACATGAAGAAGCTCAATGGGGTGGTGTATGTGTCCGCATCGCATCCCACATTGGGAGCCGCTACTGTAACGGCGCCTAAAGGCGTGAGTTCGGTGCCGTCGGCTTACACCGTCACCCTGAATCCGGACAACAAGACGTTTCATCTGACGCCCGCTCTGATGGGCAATGCGACAGCGACGAACATTGCAACGAATACGCAAGTCACGCTTAACATGACCGATCCGGATTCGATGGCGATCGACCCGGCCGGCGACGTGGTGGTCGATAGTCAGGCTGACGCCGAACTCGTGTTCCTGAAGAACCCAGGGGCGAGTCAGTCGGTGAGCGTGTTGCCGCTTACGTTGTCCGGCAACGCTGCACCGGTGGACGACACGCGTTGGGCACCTTCAGGCAGTTCGTTCATGCTGCTGTCGGACAATAAAACTCAGTTGATCTATCGCATCGATGCAAGCGCTGGCTTTACGGCCGGAACGGCGTACACCTCCGGCCAGGGCACGCTGTTGCAGCTCAACACTTCGACGGGGGCAATGACACCGATCTATACCGGGATGGGTTCCCCGCACGGAATGATCTTTGTAGGCCAGTAGCCGGCCCGCTGCTGTCCATTCGGCGCACGCGATGCAGTGCGCTGGATGGACAGCCGAATGGGGGTTCTTCGATGTACGCGATCGCTACCTTCATTGCTTCACCTCGCTAAAAGGGAACATGACGATCGAAACTCATTTGAAGGGAGCCTTCTCCGGTTCAGCTGCATACCTGTCCCGGATCGCGTTCACGCAGTGAGTGAATCGCGTGCGGAAACCAACGGGATCGACGCTCGGCGGTGTGAGTCCATCCGAAGTAACTTTTAATCCATTGGACGTACGGGTGACATCAAGATCGAAGGAACTGCCCGGCTCGTCCTCGAGAATCACCGTCTCGCGCACATCGTGGCTCTCGGAGCGGATGATCGCCTGGCATCCCTGGCGAAGCCCGCCCGGAGCATGAGCGTTGCCGCTGCCCGGGGCGATGTTATCCGGAGCGGCGCCGTACATCCGTAGTGCTTCGAATTGGGCAGGTGTCCCGGCGGCAACGAATGCGACGTCGGCCTCTGATATCCCGCTGCTACAACCGGTTACCAAGCTGGAAATTGCAGCCAGCATGATACAGGCGAAAGCGCATCGGAGACTTGGTGTGTCGTGGCGTAGCATGGTTGATCCAGAAAATCGCGGTACGTGTTGGGTAGCGAGTTATCGAAAATGAACGTCAACAGAGAACAGCTCGGTCAAGTCCGCGCGCACCGTGCAGCGGCGCCCTGTTTCAGTCGTGTTGATGCTGATAAACAGCTGCTTCAACTGATCTCGTTTAGCACTCGGGTTCATGAAGCGAACACTCTCGATCTGTGCGTCGGTGATGTTGTCAGGAGCAGACAGAACCGGACTGCACTGGAGGCTGATCGATTGTCCGTTGTATTCGCTAGCGATTCCAGTTGTTGTTGCGTCATCAATACCTTTTACAACTGTTGAGCGATCAATCCGGACCTCATAGAGATCGTGCGCAAATGAACCTGTCGTGACGCATAGTTCGGCAGACTTACCAACGTGATTGGTGATGTTCACGATACTGCACGTTGCCTTGCCCGGAAGTGGGTCGAGCGTTGGGATACCAGCCGTAGGCGTCGCAGCGTAACCGGAAACGTCAATGAAGGCGACTGAGGTAACAAAAACGCTGAGCGACGCAATTAATTTTCTTTTCATTTGTATTCGATTTGGGAGATATTGAGCAGATCGCTCAGTTGATCGCAGCCGTGATCGCGCTCCAGAAGCTCGCGTCTTCGTCACCCAGGGCCCACATCGACACGCCTGCAAGATCGAGTGTCTTCGCGAACTGCGCTTTCACCTGAAGACCCTGCGCCGTCTCGTACCAGACCTCATGCGCGCTGCCGTCCGAAGCGGTGTAGCTGATATGAGCGGAATTGGTTGTGGCATCCCACTGCGGGGTCGCGCCGGTTGAAACGAGCAGCGTCGGCGTGTCCTTATACGCAACCGAGGTACCTGAACCAGCAGTCAGGTTCCAGTCATATCCATAGGCCGGCAAGCCCAGCAGTATCTTGTTCGCCGGGATCTGGGTAGCGGCGTACTGCAGCGACGCCAGCATCCAGTCGCTACCCGCGACCGGTCCCGGAGCCCGGTTGGGAACGGTTTCGTCGTAGGTCATCACCTGGATCAGGTCTGCGCTCCGGCCTAGCGCCGCATAATTGTATGGCCACGTCCACGTATTGGTTGCATCGTCACTCGTCTTGGCCGGCACGCTCAGTAACAAGGTGGAGTGGATGGCATGTAACTGGACGGCCAGGTCGGTGACAAAGCTGGTGTACGCGTCGCGGTCTGCGGGATCAATGCCTTCGAAGTCGAGGTTGATGCCGGTGAGGTTTGCCGTCTGGGCGAGCGCGACGATATTCTGGAGGGCGGTGGCACGGTTGGTCACCAAGGCGCCGTGGGCAATGACCGGATCAAAGTCCGTCGCACCGAAATTGGAAATGCTGGCATACGACGCCCTCCCCGCAGCCAGGTCGCTGGAGAGGAGATTCACAGGAAGCGCCCCGCTTAGGGTGCCGTCAGCCGCCACCAGGACGACGTCCATCGACACGGCGGTGATCGGTGTGGCAGCGGCTGTGGCGGAGACCATGGAGTCGCTGCTGCCGGTAAAGTATCCGAGTACCTGTTTGGCCTGCGCGGAGACCGGCGTGGATGCGGCGGGGGCACTGACCGCTGGGGTACTGGCCGCTGGAGCATTGGCAACTGGAGCGCTAGCAGTTGGGATGGAGGTGCTTGTCGCCGACGTGCCGCCACTGCCACCGCCACATCCGAATAGTGCGAGCGTGGCGCCGACAGCGCAGATCAGACTGACTACTTTCATGGCGGCCCCGTTAGACTCGTTCGTAGACGAAATTAACGGTCCGTTGAGCAAAAACTTGAATCCGAGGGAGAAACGGCGCTTCGTGACTGGCAAGGCTGTTCCGCGACGCAACGGCCAGCCGGCGACGAAAGTCATCGACCTCGGCTGAGCCTGTTCGATCACAGCAGGGGTAACGTAAGTCTGATGTGCTCCGCGAATACCGTGGTCAGGTGGGAGGGACGCTCCCGCTCGAACTTTAGGGTAATGCCTATGGTGGGCAACGGCGGAAGCGCAGGATCGCCATTGAGTATAGAGAGATCCGGGGCGACGGCAGTCTGTGTGATGACGGCAATGGCCTGCCCCGAGCGGACGAGAGCCGTGAGGCCGGCAAGACTGCTGCTCGCATAGGCGATTCGGTAGGCCCTGCCTGCGCGTTGCAGCGCTTCGCGGGCCGCAACGTGGTCGAGCGTGTCCGGATCGGAAAGCGCCAGCGGCAACGGGTCGAAGTGCGCGGAATCCAGCCCCGGATAGCCAACCCAGACCAGCGGTTCGCGGCGAATGATGTCGTCATTCGGGGCATCCTCCGGCAACGAAATCATGGCAAGGTCCAGCGCATGCATCTCCAGTTGTTCGAGCAATCGTGGGGTGGGGGCGCAAATCACCTCCACCAGGGCATGCGGGTGCTGGCTTGAGAACTGACGCAGTAAATGCGGGAGGAAAACGGCGGCGTAGTCGTCCGGGCAGCCGAAGCGAATCGTCCCCGACAACCCTTTACCGGAAAGATCGGCCATCGCCTCGTCGTGCAGTCGCAGAATGCGTTGGGCGTGGATCAACAGGCGTTCGCCGGGATTCGTCAGCACCACCCCACGACCCGTGCGCTGGAACAGTGGCTGTTCGACGATTTCTTCGAGGCGCTTCATCTGCTGACTCAGCGCAGACTGCGTTCGACCGATCCGGTTGGCCGCACGACAGAGCGCCCGAACTTCGGCAACGACGATAAACGAACGCAGCAGATCGATTTCGAGTGAAAGACTCAAGATATTAGGCTCGCTTCTATCTTCCATAAGAACTATTCGATTCTATGAAAGCAGAGAGCCATCTAGACTGCAAGTTATTCTCGCGACTAACCAAGGAGAAGCAAGGTGTCCCGGAACGACGATGCAACTTTTTGGCGCAACGCCAGGCAGCACCTCATCCGCTATGGCGGCACCTTCGAGCCGATGATCATTGAGCGCGCCCAGGGCAGCTTCGTCTATGACGCGGACGGCCGCGCGATCCTGGATTTCACCTCGGGGCAGATGAGCGCGGTGCTTGGGCACAGCCATCCGGAGATCGTGTCGGTTATCAACGAATACGCCGGCAAGCTTGATCACCTCTTCAGCGGAATGCTTTCGCGACCGGTGGTCGACCTGGCGACCCGGTTGGCCGACATCACGCCTGACGGACTCGACCGGGCACTGTTGCTCAGTACGGGCGCGGAGTCGAACGAGGCCGCCATTCGCATGGCGAAGCTGGTCACCGGCAAATATGAAATCGTCGGTTTTGCGCAATCCTGGCATGGCATGACGGGGGGCGCAGCATCCGCAACCTACAGCGCCGGTCGCAAGGGCGTCGGTCCGGCAGCCGTCGGCTCCTTCGCGATCCCCGCACCGTTCCGTTACCGGCCGCGTTTCGAGCGCAATGGTGAATACGATTACCTGGCAGAACTGGACTACGCCTTCGATCTAATCGATCGTCAGTCCAGTGGCAATCTCGCCGCGTTCATTGCAGAGCCGATCCTCAGCTCCGGCGGGATCATCGAGCTGCCGGAAGGCTACATGGCCGCACTGAAGCGCAAATGTGAGGAGCGCGGCATGCTGCTGATCCTCGATGAAGCGCAAACCGGAGTAGGACGCACGGGCACGATGTTCGCCTGTCAGCGCGATGGCGTCACGCCCGACATTCTCACCCTGTCGAAGACGCTGGGCGCCGGCCTGCCGCTCGCGGCCGTCGTGACCTCCGCACAGATTGAGGAGCGGGCCCATGAATTGGGTTACCTGTTCTATACGACCCATGTGTCCGATCCGCTTCCCGCCGCCGTCGGTCTGCGGGTGCTGGATGTGGTCGAGCGCGAGGGGCTGGTTGCGCGTGCGAACCTGATGGGCGAGAGACTCAGGCGCGGCCTTCTGGATCTGATGGAACGCTTTGAGTGCATCGGCGACATTCGCGGAAGAGGGCTGCTTCTGGGTATGGAGATCGTCAAGGACCGCCACACGAAGGAGCCGGCGGATGGGCTTGGCACAAGGATCACCCGCGAGTGCATGAACCTGGGGCTCAGCATGAACATCGTGCAGTTGCCCGGTATGGGCGGTGTCTTCCGGATCGCCCCTCCGTTGACCGTTCATGAGCATGAGATCGACATGGGCCTGGAACTGCTCGGGCAGGCGATTGAGCGTTCGCTGTAATTACCTTGGTGTCCGTTGATGAGCGACGAGCGGCCGTTCGATAGTCTGCTTTGAGGCCGCGATCGCTACCTTCATTGCTTCGCCTCGCTAAAAGGGAACATGACGATCGAAGCTTATTTGAAGGGGGCCTTTTCCGGTTCAGCAGCATACTTGTCCCGGATCGCGATGAGCGTTGCCGTTGCCCGGGGCGATGCTATCCGGGACGGCGCCGTACATCCGTAGTGATTCGAATTGGGGCGGCGTCCCGGCTGTAACGAATGCGACGTCGGCCTCTGATATCCCGCCGCTACAGCCGGTTACCAGGCTGCAATTCGCAGCCGACATGATGCCGGCGAAAGCGCTTCGGAGACTTGGTGTGTCGTGGCAGATTCTTTAGATAAATAGCAAGTGGCGCAGGGCCGGCTAGCGGAGGTTCGTCAAACCGACCACGGCGGCCCGCGTGTCACCACCCCGTCTACGGAAGCTTCAAATTCATTACACGTATAGCGCTCACTCAATACAGACCATAAATAACTTTTACTTTCCGATTTTCCGTCGCGCCGCCATTGTGTGAACCATACAGCCGGTCTATAGCCACAATTCATGCGCTGCGCAGCAGCATCCATGGGAAACGTGGCTTTCTCTTCACATGACGCTTTCTTAAGATTCCTTAAGAAATCGCTCGGTGATCGTTGTCGATCAAGAGCGGAAGAATTTTTAGTACTCAGGCCGATCCCGAGACCGACGGTCAGGCCAATAAACGGAAAGGAGACAAATCGATGGCAAAGTGCTTCATGACCTTGATGTTGCTCACCGCGGCCGCATTGGCCGGCTGCGGAGGTGGAGATAACGTCAGCGGACCGACACAGCCGAAGCTACTGACGAACATCGCCGTGCCCAATGCTTCGAGCCCACCATTCAGTTTCGACATCGGCTACATCGAGGCCGGCAAGTATTATCTTACCGACCGCAATAACAAAGCAGTCGATGTCGTGGATACCAAATCGAACACGTTGATCGCACAGATCCTGGGACCATTCATCGGCGCCGGCGCCACGACAAACGAGTCCGGTCCCGACGGAATTGTAGGCATCACCGGCACGAACACGATCTATGTCGGCGACGTCGACTCAGTCAAGGTGATCGATACGGCTGCGCAAAAGACGGTCAACACAATTACCATCAGTAATTCCGGATCGCGCGTCGATGAGGGCTGCTACGACCCAGATGATCATCTCGTGATGTACACGAGCCCCGGAGACTCGCCGCCGTTCGTCACGTTCATTTCCACGCTGACACAACAGGCGGTGGTAAAGCTTCCTTTCAACGGCTCGTCGGGACTCGAAGCGTGCACCTATGACCCTGCCTCGAAGAGCTTTTTGATCAACAATGACGGGACCTCCGCCAATCCCAATGGCGAGCTCGATGTCATCACTGCCAGCTCGGCGGTGGCGGGAAGTCCTTCTGTCAGCAAGTCGTTTCCACTAGGGAAATGCGGACCGGCGGGAATCGTGCTTGGCCCGAATAACGACGTGCTCATTGGATGCGATCCACCGGCCGGGAACCCCCTCATCACGCTGATCCTCGATCGTACGAGTGGCGCAATTCAAGCCACCGTGCCATTTGGCGGAGTGGATCAGGTCAACTACGATCCGGCTTCCAACCGCTATTTCCTGCCGGCCCGGCACTACGTCACGAGCGGTACCGCTGCCGCGTCAGGATTTAGTCCGCAGATGGGCGTAATCGACGGCGCGTCACGGCGGTTGCTCTTTCAGATTCCTGTCGGCACCGGCGCACATTCTGTCGCCATCGACAGCACGCTCGGGCAAGTGTATGTGCCCTTCCAGGCCGGCGCGACAGGATTCCCCAACGGCGGCATCTCCGTGTTCTCGACCCACTAGTCTTGCCGATGTGAGTCGTAGTCTAGCGGGCCAGATTGGATGACGATTGCCGCAGATAGGTCTCAACAATGGTTGGATGGGCGCTCCCATCAACGCTCCGCGATCCGGTGGGTTGCCGGTCCGGAGCGCCGGTGGTTCACGCGTATTCCTGCTTCCATTGCCGATAACGCCGCTTTGGCTCGACGAGATCGAGCCAAAACGTGGCGCTCGATAGCTCGCTGCGAGGCAAGCCACCAGCAAAAGATCCTATTTGCGCGAACGGAACAGTTTGACGACTGTGCCCGGATGACCGGCCGAATCAGCGTACGGTGCGCTGCGCTCGGCCTCATCCGCCGCCTCGTAGCTTGCGAACAGCTGGCACACGGCCCCCGCGTCGAGACAGCCATGTAGCAGCTCGCGGAACTGGTGGTCGCAGAAGCGCTGCGCCACGTCAGCCAGCAGGCGCAGATGCGTGGTATTTGCCCATTCCGGGACTAGCAGGATGACCACGTCGCTCACAGGTTTCCCATCTGGAGCATCGAACGGAATCGGCTTCGCGGGCCGGACATAAAACGCCATGGCGTGGCGCAGCATTTTGATTTGACCGTGCGGAACGGCGACGCCCTGGCCGAGGCCAGTCGAACCTAGCGCCTCACGCGCCATGAGCCCCGCGGTCACGCTTGTTGCCGGCAGACCATAGTGTTGTTCGAAGAAGCGGCCAAACCGTGCGAAAAGGGTCTCACGGTCCGCTACGTCCAAGCCAAGCAGAACATGTTCCGGAGAAAGCAGTTGCGCAACGGTGTCCCCTTTTGCTGCAGATTCAGCTGGATCATCCGGTGAATCGACGCGCGGCTGGGGCTGGGCATGCATCAAATCCCGCCAGGCGTCGGTTGGCGCGTCGGGGATTTCAAGCAGTTGCCCTACCTCCGCAGCCGGCGCCAGATGCGCGAGCCGTTGAATGGCCCCGTTGACCGCGTCCTTGGGCAGATAGAGCGATAGCCGCACGCGGCCTGTTCCGTGCAGAGGCGCGACGCGAATGGTCCATTGCTGATCGCCGCAGTCTCGGATCAGCGCCTGGCGCAAGGGTGTGGCGTGTTGGGCGTCGAGAGTAACGCGCATCATCACATTGCGGCTCGGCGCGGACCGCGATTGGCCGTGGGGCGATGCTTTACCCAATCCAAAAAAACTCCGCAGACCAACCAGTGCGCGTGTCATGCCGGCCCCCTGTCCGTTGTTTGTTATCAGGCTACGCGAATCGGCGTTAACCTGGCATAAAAATCGCTGCTATCCGCAGACAGTTTTGCTCGACATGTGCGCGTGTCAACACTTCAGCCAAATCGCCTGCATGACATCGGTGCAGGACGCCATGCAGGCGGATCTAATCATGCAGGCGCTCCATAACGCCGGCGTAGTTCGAGATTGACAGCGAGCACATTCACCAGCGGGTCGCCGACCAGCCCGCCGATCGGCGCATGCTCCTGCTGATGCAACACGGCATTGATCTCACCGCGCACCATCGCCGGGTCACGCTTCGTATCCTTGGCCCACGCGGCGGCTACGCGATCGAGCTGGTAAGTCGCGTTGGCCAGCGTGATGTCCGGGTCCAGTCCCGACCCCGACGTTGTGACGAAATCGCCGGGCACTTCCTGCAACACCACATCCGGGTGATCCTGGCGCCACGTGTCGAAGAAGATCGACTGAACGTCCGCGCCGTCCTTCACGGGTTCGATCGTGGTGACGCTCTTGCCATCGCTGCCGGTGCGCGTCACGCTCGACGGAAACTGCCCGGGATGCTCGGCCGAGAACCTTTCGAAGAACACCACGGCCAGATCAGCCGCCTTGGGGTTCGGCGTAGCGGGATTCGCCGCTATCCATTTCTTGACCACCGCGGGATGTTGCTTCGTCCAGTCGTCGACATACTTGCCGTGTGACGGATCTGCGTTGACCCATGCCTGCGCGAGACTGTTATGCGCGTCGGCCCATTGGGCGACGATATGCGGTTGGCCGCCCGCATGATCTGCCTGGAACCAGCTTTCCACATCGGGGGCAACGAGTTGTCCTGCTTTCGGTCCACCGGCATAGCGTGCGATCGGCCCGAGCAGCCGGGCGACGCGGTCGCGCAGCTGATAGTTCGACGCGCTGAGCGTAGATGAACCCGAAGCCGACGCGTCATATGACACCGCCGACGGACGCGCCTGGAAATACTCGTCTTTCGTAAACGGTTGCGCGATCAGCAGCGAGCCGACCGGCTTGCCGTCAGGGCCGTCGACGATACTGCCGTTCGCCTGGAATGGGAAGGCAGTCTGACCGATGATCCACAGCACCGCAGGATAAACGCCGCAGACAAGGACAGTAATGAATCCCAGCAGCCACAGACTCTTTGACAGATAGCGCAGCATGGCTTTCTCCTTCTTGCGCGACTGTTATGCGACCAGATGCAAGCCGACCATGACCACGTCGATCAGCTTGATGCCGGCGAACGGCACGATCACGCCGCCCAGCCCCCAGACCAGCAGGTTCCGCCGCAGCAACGCGTCGGCGCCGAGCGCGCGGTATTTGACTCCCTTGAGCGCAATCGGAATCAGCAGGGGAATGATCAGCGCGTTGAAGATCACCGCCGACAGAATCGCCGAAGTGGGCGAATGCAGATGCATCACATCCATCGCGCCGAGCCATGGCAGCGTACCGGCAAAGAGCGCGGGAACGATGGCGAAGTACTTCGCCACGTCGTTCGCAATCGAGAACGTGGTGAGCGCGCCGCGTGTCATCAGCAGTTGCTTGCCGATTTCGATCACTTCGATGAGCTTGGTCGGATCGCTATCGAGATCGACCATGTTGCCGGCTTCCTTCGCGGCCTGGGTACCCGAGTTCATCGCCAGTCCGACATCGGCTTGCGCCAATGCCGGCGCGTCGTTGGTGCCATCGCCCATCATCGCGACGAGCTTGCCTTCGGCCTGCTCCTTGCGCAGATACGTGAGCTTCGCTTCCGGCGTCGCCTCGGCAATGAAGTGGTCGACGCCCGCGAGCCGGGCGAGCGTCGCGGCAGTCAACGCATTGTCGCCGGTGACCATCACCGTATAGAGGCCCATCTTGCGCAAATGCTGGATACGTTCGCGGATGCCCGGCTTCAGAATGTCTTCGAGCACCACGACACCCGCAATCTCGTTGCCGTTCGCCACCACGAGCGGTGTAGCGCCCTGGTCGCCCGCATGCTTGAGGAGCGCAGCGAGTCCATACGGCACCTCGCCGCCGAGCTGCTGAACGTAGGCAATCAACGCATCCGGGGCGCCTTTGCGGATCACGCGTCCATCCGGCATGTCGATGCCGCTCATACGGCTCTGCGCGCTGAACGGGATGACCTTTGCGTCGTGCGGTACGCCGAGCGCCGCATAAGGCACCAGCGACGACACGACCGTCACGATGCTCTTGCCCTCGGGCGTCTGGTCGCCGGACGAGGCCAACGCCGCGAGGCGCTTCAGTTCGCCCTCGTCGTAAGCGCCGACCGGCATGAAGGCGGTGGCGCGACGATTGCCTATGGTGATGGTGCCGGTCTTGTCGAGCACGACGGTGTCGATATCGCCGGCGACCTCGACGGCTTTGCCGCTCTTCGCGATGATGTTGGCACGCAATGCCCTGTCCATCCCCGCGATGCCGATCGCGGCAAGCAGCGCGCCGATCGTCGTCGGAATCAGGCAGACGAGCAGTGCAACGAGCGTGGGGATATCGGTGCCGAGACTATGAAGCGGTTCCGAAAGGCCGAGATAGCTCGTCATGTATTGCTCGGCGTTCAACGCCATCGGCCACAACGGCACGACGACGATCAGAAAGATCAACGTAAACGCAGACAGTACGAGCGTAAGAGCGATTTCATTCGGCGTGCGCTGGCGCACCGCGCCTTCGACCAGCGCGATCATCCGGTCGAGGAACGTCTCACCCGCTTGCGCCGACACGCGCACGGTGATCTCATCGGAGAGCACGGTGGTGCCGCCGGTCACGCCGGAGCGGTCGCCGCCCGCGTCGCGAATCACCGGCGCGGACTCGCCGGTAATTGCCGATTCATCGACCGACGCCGTGCCTTTGATGATTTCACCATCGCTCGGAATGACTTCACCCGAGCACACGATCACAAGATCGCCGCGTTGCAGTTTGATCGACGAGACGGTCTCGCGCGAACCGTCAGGACGCAGGCGGTAAGCGATGGTGTCGCGCCGTGCGCGCCGCAATGCATCCGCTTGCGCCTTGCCACGCTCTTCGGCGATGGCAGTCGCGAAGTTCGCGAACACGACCGTCAGGAAGAGCCAAACGTCCAGCGCAATGAAGTAAGTGAGCGGCGCCTGGCTATGCGCGGCGCCCATCGCCATCTGGATGATGAAGACGAGCGTCAGCACTGCGCCGATCTCAACCACGAACATCACTGGATTCTTCCACTGGATGTCGGGCCGCAACGAGACCAATGATTGCCGCAGCGCCGCGCGCACCAGCGGCGAGGTGAACAACCCGCCGGTCGCCGATTTGCGCGGCGGACGGGGGCCGGCCGTCATCCCGGCTGCCGGTCCATGCGCGACTTTTGCTGTTTCCATGATGGATGCTCCTCGATCCAGTAACGCAGCCAGTTCAATAGCGATAGAGGCGTGCCGGCTATCCGCCGAATGGAATCGGTCCGAGATGCTCCGCAAGCGGTCCGAGCGCGGCGACCGGCAGGAACAGCAGCGCGCCGACGATCATGATCGTGCCGAGCAGCAGGAAGCCGAAGGTGGCGGTGTTATCGCGCATCGTGCCGAGCGTGGCGGGTGCGGCTTTCTTGCGGCCCAAATAGGCCGCCATCGCGATCGGCGCAACGATCGGCAGATAGCGCGAGAACAGCATCACGAGGCCGGTCGCCGTATCCCATTGCACCGCGGTCGGTGCCGGACTCGGGTTGCTGTTCAGGCCGTAAGTGGTTGCGAGTCCATCGAACGCCGACCCATTGTTCGCCGACGCCGACGAGAACTGATACGTGATCTCGCTAAAGCCATGTGCACCCGGGTTGGCTTCTGCCTTGGTGCCCCAATCGCTCGCAGAGAAGAGGCCCGTCGGACCCAGGATCAGGATCGGGTGCACGAGCAGCGCAATCATCGCGAGCTTCATCTCACGCGCGCCGACCTTGCGCCCGAGATACTCGGGCGTGCGGCCCACCATCTGCCCGGCAATGAACACGCCGATGATCAGGAACAGCAACAGATTGATCATCCCGACGCCCTTGCCGCCGAATACGCAATTGATCCACATGCCGATCAGGGGCGAGAGGCCCGCCAGCGGATTCAGACTGTCGTGCTCGGCGTTCACGGCACCGCATGTCACATCGGTGGTGATCGCGGCGAAGGTCGCGCCCGCCGACGTGCCGAAACGCAGCTCCTTGCCTTCCAGGTTGCCGAGATGCTGCTCGACCGGCAAGCCGGGGAGCGGCGCGATTGTCAGCGTACGATGTGCGCCCGGCAGCGGATAGCTGCGCGCCACCGGATGCGCGGTGAAGGCGGCGTTCGGTTGGAGCGTGTCCCAATACACCGCCCAGGCGATCAGCCCGATCATCATCGACAGCATGACGCTGTAGATCACCACCGCGTGCCGCAGACGGCCCAGCATGCGTCCATACATCAGCACGAGCGAGAACGGGAAGATCATCATCGCGAGCGTGGTGACGAAGTTCGAGCCGGCACTCGGGTTCTCATACGGATGCGCCGAATTCATGCCGTAGAAGCCGCCGCCGTTCGTGCCGAGCATCTTGATCGGAATCACTGCCGCAACCGGACCGACGATCAGCATCTGCTGCTTGGGCTGGCCGTTGTCGGCGGTACCCATCGCGGCCGGCTCGAGCGTCGTCACCTGCTGGTCGCTCGCATACGTCATCGGCATGCCCTGCTGGATAAAGATCACGCCGACGATCAGCGCAATCGGCACGAACATGTAGACCACGACGCGCCACATGTCGACGAAGAAATTGCCGACCAGCTGCTCGCCGCGCAGCGCACGAATGATCGCCGTCAGCGCGCACAGGCCGACCGAAGCCGACAGAAACATGTTCGGCAGGATGAAAAAGATCTGACTGAAATTGGAAAAATGTTGATCGCCTGAATAGTGTTGCAGGTTCGTATTGGTCATGAACGAAATGACCGTGTTGAAGATCGTCGACGGCGCCAGCATGCCGCGGCCCAGCGGATTGAGCGGCATCAGCGGTTGCAGCGACAGCACGACGAAGCCGAACACGAACAGCGCCGCGTTAAAGACGAGCAGCGAAATCGTATACTGCTTCCAATCCTGCGGGCCGCTGTCGAGCTTCGACTCGAACCAGCGCAACGGACGCGGCGCATGGAATCGGCCATCGAGGATCCACGCCATGTACCGGCTAAGCGGAATCGAAATGGCGATCGCCGCCACCAGGATGAGGATCGGTAGAGTCCACATGAGCTTCCCCTTCCACGCAGAAGGACAGCAGATTGCGTCGCGCGCCGTTCAGAACCATTCAGGCCGAACGAGTGCGACGAACAGATAGATGAAGGTCAACGCAGAGACCGCAGCAGCGAGCCAGGCCATGACGGTCTCCTCAGATCCTGTCGCACGCGTCGACGAACGCGAGACAGAGCGCGAGACTACCCACTCCAAGCACGAACATGAGCGGCAGCCAGATCAATAGATTCATGACGATCCCCTGATTTTCGTGGACGACACCGTGCCGCGCCGAGGCGGTGGCGGCGGTGCCCCAACCTGTTTTGTCAGGTTTGCTAAAGGTATAGGGCGCGGCGAATAAAAATGTCGTAAATCCGGATGTGTCGGAGAACCACATGACCGGTCCGATTCCATATTGATGAAATGTTTACGCATCCGGCTTCTTTTCTGTTGGCAAATTGACGCGCGCCGCCCTGCAATACAGATGGGCCACATTAGTTTCCTGGGTGGCTCCCGGACGTGGACACCCGGTGATCATTCGGTCCGATTGATTGGCCCATTGATCAACCAGTTAGAACCGGCGTCCGGTAGTTGACGGAGGCGACATGCTCACGAACGCGAACCTGCAGACTGGTTTGTTCGTCATTGTCCTGCTCATCCTCGTCAAACCGCTGGGCCTCTACATGGCCCTAGCCGCAGAGGGTAAGGCGCCTTTGCTATCCCGCATCGGCGGTCCGTTCGAAAAGCTGATCTATCGCGCCGCCGCTATCGACCCCACGGTCGAGATGAACTGGAAGCGCTACGCCGTCGCGTTGCTGCTACTCAATTTCCTTGGCGCGCTCGTTCTGTATCTATTGCAACGCGCGCAAGCCTGGCTGCCGCTCAATCCGCAATCCTTCCCCAACGTAAGCGCCGACTCCGCATTCAACACGGCGATCAGCTTTGTGACCAATACCAGTTGGCAGGGCTACGCAGGCGAGACGACGATGGGGTATCTGGTGCAGATGCTCGGCATCACGGTGCAGAGTTTTCTGTCCGCGGCGAGCGGCATCGCCGTGCTACTTGCGCTGATCCGCGGTTTTGCCCGCCGTGGCGCCCAGACGGTAGGCAATCTGTGGGTCGATCTGACGCGCTCGACGCTCTATATCCTCCTGCCGCTTTCGCTGCTATTCGCGGTTGTGTTCATAGGGCAAGGCGTCATCCAGAACTTCGTTGGCTACCGGCAGGTGCAAACGCTGCAAGTGACCACGTGGCAGCAGCCGAAGCTCGACGTGCAGGGCAATCCGGTCCTTGACACGGCAGGCCATCCGGTTAAGGAGACGTTGACCACGCAGCAGCAGCTTCTGCCGATGGGGCCGGTCGCGTCGCAGGAATCGATCAAGCTGTTAAGCGGCGACGGGGGCGGATTCTTCAACGCGAACTCGGCGCATCCCTACGAAAATCCCACGCCATTCACCAACTTCCTGCAGATGCTTGCCATCCTGCTGATTCCTGCGGGGCTTTGTTATACCTTCGGCGTGATGGTCGGCGACCGGCGACAAGGATGGGCCATGTTAGCCGCGATGATGGCCATGTTTATCGCAGCGGCCGCGATCACGATCCATGCTGAGCAGAGCGGTGGCGCACAACTGACAACGGCCGGCATGGAATCCGGAGTGTCGATACTGCAACCGGGCGGCAATATGGAGGGCAAGGAGACACGCTTTGGCGTCGTCAGTTCGGCGCTCTATGCGGCCGTCACGACAAGCGGTGGCGACGGCGCAGTCAATACGATGCACGACTCGTTCGCGCCGATCGGCGGCCTTGTGCCGATGGCGCTGATGCAGACCGGCGAGGTGGTCTTCGGCGGTCCGGGATCGGGTCTTTTCAGCATGATGGTGTACGCGATGCTGGCGGTGTTCGTCGCGGGCCTGATGATCGGGCGCGCGCCGGAGTATCTCGGCAAGAAGATCGATGCCTACGAAATGAAGATGGTCGCTGTGGTGATTCTTGTCACACCGTTCCTCGTGCTGGTCGGAACCGCCATCTCTGTGTTGCTGCCGGCGGGACTTGCCGGAATCTCGAACCCTGGCGCGCACGGCTTCAGCGAGATTCTTTATGCGTTTTCATCGGCGGCGAACAACAATGGCAGCGCCTTCGCGGGCTTGTCAGCGAACACGCCGTACTACAACACAATGCTCGCGCTGGTGATGTGGTTCGGACGCTTCGCGGTCATCGTGCCGGTGCTCGCGATCGCCGGGTCGCTCGCCCCCAAGGTGCGACGCGTGCCCGGCCTGGGCACGCTGCCGACACACGGTGTTCTGTTTGTGGGTTTGCTTATCGGGACGGTTGCCATGGTTGCGTCTCTGACTTATCTCCCGGCGCTTGCACTGGGGCCGATCGTCGAACAATTGACCATGAATGCGACCCACTAGCCAGGCACCTGACTTGCTAAGGTCGCGCGGCCGCCGGGACGATCGATTTCTCTTTTTACGCCTGGTGCTCAGTCCCTGTGTGGTTTTTTCGCGACTTCCGCTCGACCCGGATACGACAACAGGCACGTCCTGCAAGCCTCGGCAAGGCGATCGAAACACTTCATACAAAAGACCCGATTTGCACTCGCGGCGAGCTTGGATAGCATAAGGAAACACGTCAGCGTCCCCAACGTTCGGCGTGTGTGTTTGTTCGCCGCAGCATCGTCTGCGGCTTTTTTTGCCTCGTGAAGAAGGCATCGGTCGACTTGCTGTTCGGAGCATTATTCTCGGCCACGTTTTTCGCGTTGGGAAACCCGACTATTCTTGCCGCGTCGCCCCAACCGTCAAGAAATCTGCCCCCATATCAGGATGGCCACAGCAATCTCCGGACGGACGACGGCATCAACCGCCCGACGCTACCAGGCTTTCGCGGCGCGGAGGGTTTGGGCGGCGCGATCTACTACTTCCGCCCTGATTGGAGCGTGGGCGGAGCCTATATGTACATGAAGGGCAACGATGTGCTGAATAACAATCACGCGCATCAGATCTCCGCGGTCCTTGACCATACGCTATCGAGGCGCACCTCTGCGTATCTGATGTCGGTCTATCCGCGCACCAACGCCGGTGCACAGGCGCGGATCAATGGGATTAACGACCCGAACGGCTCGCGAGCGGTCCGTGAACACTAGCAGCCGAAAGCCGTCACTCGCCGTATATCATCAAGGCTCCGTGCGAACCCAAACACACAGGAGAACACCTTGCAGGAAAGTCGTCTTTGTCTATATGCCGATGCTCAGTTTGCAAGCCCCTACGCCATGTCGGTTTTCGTTGTTCTTAACGAAAAGCGATTGCCGTTTGACCTATCGACGGTGGATCTCGGGAATGATGCCAATCATGAAGCGAGTTATGCAGCCAAGTCGTTGACGCAGCGCGTTCCCACGCTGACGCATGGGGACTTCACTTTGTCGGAATCGTCAGCAATAACCGAATATCTCGATGATACGTTTCCGGAAACGCTCGTATATCCACAAGATAAATTTCTTCGAGCGAGGGCGCGCCAGGTGCAAGCCTGGCTCCGCAGCGATCTGATGCCCATCCGACAGGAGCGCTCGACAGAGGTTGTGTTCTACGGATCGCAAGGAGCGGCGCTTACGCCAGCAGCCGAAGCAGCGGTCCAGAAGTTGTTTTATGTAGCTGAGGCTTTGCTTCCCGGAGATACCGCAAATCTATTTGGAACGTGGAGCGTAGCCGATACAGATTTGACGTTAATGCTCAATCGCCTCATCCTGAACGGCGATCCGGTACCTACCAGGTTAATTGCTTACGCTACGCGTCAGTGGGAAAGACCATCTGTGCAGCGATGGGTTAATTTGAACCGTCCTCCGCTTTGAACGGGCGAAACCGATGTCCGCTGTCCATCACAGGAGCACGAAAATGGCGCTTCTCAGCTTGGTCCGGTTCTCTGCGTGGGTTGCCTTGACGTGGTTGCCTTTCGCCATTGTTTCGCCACACATCGCCCTGGCAGACGAAGAGTTGGACACTAGCGCCGGCAAGAACGCCCTCGCGTCGGAACCGAAACTCAATTGGGCCGATCGAGTTCGCCAGGCCAAAGTGCGAGAGGGCGAACCGATCGTCCTGATCGTGCATTCGGCAAAGGACTGCGTTTTCTGTCGACGCTGGGAAGGTTCATTAGGCGGAAAAGGCGATTTTGAATCGTGGGCCAAGACTCATCCAGACGTGCATCTTTTCATTGTGGAACGTGAGGCCATTGCAGTTCCCGAAACTCTCGACAGCTATCCACCGGTTGTACAGTGGCTTTTCGAGCGGCGACAGCGACTAGACAAGTTGTCGCCCGGGACTCCAACGTTTGAAATCTTCGTTCGAAGAAAAATAATCTGGCAGTCGTATGGCGTGCACTCGTGGGATCGAGATGTGTTTCCGGCACTGAAGGATCTGGACAGTCGTCGCTTGCCTTCAGGAGCCGAATAAATATCAGTGCGGTGAAAGGGACGGGCGTGACCGGCGGGAAGGAGGATGCTCGTACAAACGTGCACGTTCGGGCGTAAGACCCGGACGTGCGCCGTTGCCCATGCGATATTTACTGGCAGGCTTTCCCGTGATCGGCGTGGAAACCCTTTGCTTTTGCATCCGCCTCAGTCATGTATGCACCAGTCTTCGTCTTGCCGTAGTACTTGTCGGTCGGGCAATGGTAGACCTTGGTGCTGGTGTTAACCCAGACCTGGCCGGGGCCGCCACCGGCTGCTGCCGGTTTTGCGCTGCTCGCCGCGGTCGGCGCGACCGGAGCGGCAGCAGAGGCTGCGGTTGCGGCTGCGGGCGCGCTAGCGGCCCCTGCTGCGGCACCCGATGCGCCGTACCACGTCTTGACGCCCTTATGACCCGCGCAGGCGCCCTTTTTTGAAGCGCCCGAATAGGACGTGCCGTCCTTGCAAAGGGCTGTCGATCCGGCCGGCGCGCTAGCCGGGGCCTGCGCATAGCTAGCAGTTGCAGCGAGCAATCCGGCCGCCACTGCCATGGAAAGAAACGGTGTTTTCATCGCTGATCCTGTAGGTGTGAGACGAGGTAGTGTCGATCAGTGTCGCGCGACCGCACGCCACTGTTCGATATAACGCGACGTCCGACCATCCCGCTGACAGGTTCAGGTCTGCAACATTGTTAATTTTTGCAAGATCAAACCGGCAGCCGCGATTCAGCTGGTCCTCGGCCAACGCCACGGCGTCAACGCCAGCCGCAATGCGAACCGGGCACGATGGGTCGTTCGCCGCACGCCACACGGCCTTTTCATCAATAAACCGGGGCTTGCTGGATTGGTCGCCCCTCACGGCGATGCACGTACCCGGTGCGTCGCCGGTCGCAGCATGTTCTGGCTGCACCATGACATGCATCGCCAATCGTTTGCGGGGTGCATAACAACGCGCGCGATGCCCGCGGAATCAACCCGGCCCGATGCTTGCTTTTATGCAGGCAAAACATTTCCAAGCTACCGGGACCAAACCATGTCGAATCCGCTCGAAATCGTCGAACTGACGCATCACGTCAGGAAGCTCGCGACGGGGAAAATCTCCGATATCAACGACATCAATCGCGAGACCACTTTCCTCGCACTCAACGCCTTGATCGAAGCGGCGCGCGCCGGCAATGCGGGCCGTGGATTCGCAGTCGTGGCGAATCAGGTCAAGCATGTGTCGGCACGGATCGGCGAAATCACCACGGTGCTCAATCGCGAACTCGCCGGCTCGCTGACCAAGCTGACCGATCTCGGAGACAGCATGATCGAACGGCTGCGTTCGCACGAGGGTCAGCGTTGCGCCGATCTCGCGCTGAATATGATCGACGTGATCGACCGCAATCTGTACGAGCGCTCATGCGACGTGCGCTGGTGGGCCACCGATTCCGCGGTGGTCGATTGCCTCGCCAATACGAGTGCCGAAACGCGGGCGTATGCATCGCGCCGTCTGTCGGTGATTCTCGACAGCTATACCGTGTACCGTGATTTATGGATCATCGACGCGGCAGGCAATGTGGTCGCGAACGGCCGGCCGGATATGTATGCGGTGCACGACCGCAAAGTCGCTGAAGCCAGCTGGTTTCGCGATGCGATGAAAACGCCTTCGGGCGCGGACTTTGTTGCGGGCGATATCGAGGCGCTGCCGCTTCTGAAGCACGCGCACGTCGCGACCTATGCGACGGCGATCCGTGAAAACGGCGCGGTCGACGGCAAGCCGCTCGGTGCGCTGGTGATCTTTTTCGATTGGGCGCCACAAGCGTCGGCCGTCGTAAAAGGCGTGCGGCTCACGGAGGAAGAATGGCGGCGCACGCGTTGCATGATCGTCAACGCGTCGCATCGCGTGATTGCGAGTTCGGACGACAAAGGCGTGCTCGATGAACAGTTCCGTCTGAATACCGACGGCCGTCCAGCAGGCTTTTATCAACTGACTGATGGCCGCACCATATCGTTCGCCGCCACCCCAGGCTACGAGAGCTATCGCGGCTTGGGGTGGTACGGCGTGATCGTGCAGTCACCTCCGGCTTAAGCCTTCGCTTTGACTCTCGCGGTTGCCCCGCGAGCGGCAGATCAATCGCGCAGCTGCAGCGCTTGCGACAGCGAGCGCGGCGGATGGCCGGTGCCGTAAAGGATATTGGTAATAACCCAGCGCGCGCCCTGCGGCGCCAGTTGCATCTGGGTTCTGGCGACAGTGGGGTCACCCTTCAATTGCCAATCCAAGGTGACCCGCGCGGTCTTGTGAGTCTGCCGTACTCGAGCGATCCGATAGCTCGAAACGGCATCCGGGATACCCACGACCACCGAAATCTCGGCAAAGGGCGGCTTGCTGTCCGGATAGGCTTTTTCCTGCCGATCATTCTCGGCCCGCGCGTCAGCCATCGAGCGCAGTAAGCCCTTGCTGAAAGAGGATTCGAAGGGTTCGTCGCCGGCGTGTGGCAATCCAACCGAGCCGTCCTTGATGGTCCAATCCGCAACCGCTCTCGTCACCGACCGAGGCGTGCTCGTTTCTGCATTGCCCGCTTGCAAATAGAGTCCCAATAGCGCGGCACCGGCTATCTGATGAAGCTTCATGGCGTACCTTCCCCTCTGCGTCAAACGTCCTCATGCCGCGCCGCTAAGCGTGCATGGCAAGCATCTCATTGCCCTGCACGAGCGGTAAGCGACTCACTCACTAACGTGAACAACGCCGCCGGAACCGGCTGCATGAACGTCAGCGAGATTAGGACTGGCCTTTGCGCGACGGGTTCGCCTGTGCGACGTTTTGCAGCGCGAACGGTGTATCGCGCAGACGCGCCGCCGAGGGGTTCACGTACGCGTAATCGATGCGCCGCCATCGACTAGCGAAGCGGTGCCGGTCACGAAGGACGAGTCGTCGGACGCGAGATAAAGCACCGAGCGGGCGAGTTCTTCCGGCCGTGCGACCCGCTTGAGCGCATGCAACCCGGTCACGAAGGCCTGCGACTCCGCGGTGTCGTTCATGCCGCGATACATCGGTGTGTCCACGGCGCCGGGCAGAATGGCGTTGACGCGCACACCTTGCGGTCCATACTCGGCAGCAAGCGCCTGCGTCAGCCCAATCAATCCGGCCTTGCTCGCAGCGTATGCCGCGGTGCCCGGGAAAGCGAATGAGTAGCCGACGAACGTCGACGTGAAGATGATTGATCCACCGCCTTGCTTCACCATCTCGGGGATCTGGTGCTTCGCACCCAAAAACGCGCTCGTCAGATTGGTCGCTAATGCGGCCGACCACCCCGCCTCTGACACGCCCGTGGTCGGGCCCATTTCGCCCAGCGTGCCGGCGTTGTTATAGGCAATGTCAAGACGGCCGAAGCGACTGACGGCGAGCGCGACCAGCGCTTTCGCGAAGTCCTCTGACTGCACGTCGCCCGCCAGAAACGCGGCCTCACCGCCTTCGCTGACGATCTCGGCGACGAGCGTTTCAAGTTCGGCTTCACGGCGCGCCGCGACCACGACTTTTGCGCCTTCCGCGGCGAACAGTTTTGCGGTGGCACGGCCAATTCCCGCACTGGCGCCGGTCACGATGGCGACTTTTCCTGTCAAGCGTTGCATGTTCAATCTCCTGCTGCTGTTGGTTGGCCAGTGCCCGATGCCTTGGTCCGTGAGAAGGACTATAGGCTTCAGCTACAAATGCAGAAAGGCATAAAACATGGGTATATCATTCAGCAATTGTGAATGATCGGAGAAGCACATGGATCGGCTGCGTGCTTTTGAAGTCTTCGTAACCGTGGTCAGCCGCGGCAGCTTCACGCGTGCAGCCGATGCGCTCGAGACGTCGCCCGCCAACGTGACCCGCTACGTGAATGAGTTGGAAGCGCATCTCGGCACACGCCTCTTGAATCGCACTTCACGCAGGCTTTCTCTCACCGATGGCGGCGAGACCTTTTACGCGCGCTGCAAATCTATCCTCGACGACGTCGCCGAGACTGAGGGGCTTGTGTCATCGGCGTCGGTCGAACCGCGCGGCCGGCTGCGCATCAATGCGCCTGTGAGCTTTGGGATTCTGTATCTGGCGCCACTATGGCCCGAGTTCATGCAGAAATATCCGGAAGTGGAACTCGACGTTGCGCTGATTGACCGTGTCGTCGATATCGTCGATGAAGGCTACGACCTCGCCATTCGCATCTCACGCGCTGGTTCAATTAACCAGGCAGCCCGCAAGCTGGCGACATCGAGAAACATTCTGTGTGCATCGCCAGCGTACCTGGCGCGTTGCGGATTCCCTGCAGCGCCAGCGGACTTGATCGAGCATCGATGTATCGGCTACTCGTATGCGGCCACCGGCGACGAATGGCAACTGATCGACAGTGAGCGCAAGGCTCACCCCGTGAAGGTCAACTGTCACATGCATACCAACAACGGCGATACGGCGCGCGCGGCGGCACTCGCTGGGCAAGGTGTGATCTGGCAACCCACGTTTCTGGTCGGCAACGACCTACGCACCGGCAAGCTCGTTCAGGTATTGCCTGAGTATCGCTTGCCCGACATCGACGTACTTGCTTTGTACCCGAGTCGTCGGCATGTGAGTGCCAAGATACGCGCGGTGATCGATTTCCTGGTCGATGCGTTCGGCGGTGTGCCGCCATGGGATCGGGCTGACGGGGGTTGAGCGGGTGTCCTTGTGTGGATTTCCCGTTAAGAGCGCCGCTCACTCTAGCCGTTCGACAAATTGCGAGCGGTCGAACGGTGCCTCGTATGGTTCCGGCCAGAATTCGACGATCTTCGTGATACTGCCATCATCGACCGTGAAGAAGGAAATTGCTCTCGCACGTAGCACCCCATCGGTGACCGAAACATCCGACACCGCCTCACCGTCGCCCCCGACAATACGATTGATCGTGAAGACCCAAGGGCCTCGCGCCGGATATTCGGTGTTTAGCAAAGCAAAGTTAGTCGCGCCCCGGATACGCTCGTTTGATTGCGGCCACTCCAGAACAAAGTCTTGCGAAAGAACTTCCTTTACAGCGAAAAAGTCGTTTGTCGCCATAAGGCGCCAAAACTCTTGAACCACATGAACAGCGCTATCGGATGGTTTGGTCATAGTTCTGAAAGGTCGAATATTTTGCTCCTGGTTCGTGGTGCTAGGGCGACACGCTACGACTTTTTCAACAGTATCGATATCCAACGTCATCCGCGAGTTCGCGCCCGCCCCCAGTCCCGCTCCTGAGGCATATCATGGTTAAGACGCCACCCTGACCGACAGGTCGACTGGCGTGACCAACAGGAGAAGCAGCAATGGCCAAATCCGCGGATGTGATCGTGATTGGGTCCGGTGGACTTGGAGCGGCTACAGCCTATTATCTGGCTAAACGGGGCACCCGCCGGGTCGCGCTTCTCGATCGACACGAAATCGGCTCACAGACATCTCCACGAGCGGCTGGCATGGTCAATTGCTTGCGCAAGAATGACTTGATGATCAACTTGATCACGTCGGCGGCAAACAAGATCAGGCGATTCTCTGCGGACACCGGCCAACCTCTGGATTGGGTGCAGTCGGGTAGCCTCAAGGTTGCGCGCCGTCCGGAAGATGCCGAGGTCATTCAGGAGGACATCCAGCGCGGTCGGCGTCACGGCCTGGACGTGGAGGAGCTTTCCCTTGACGCGGCCCACCGGCTCAACCCGTTTCTTGAAACGACGGGAGTTGCGGCGGTGATGCGCATCGGCGATGACATGTATTTCAATCCCGCCCAACTAGCCGTCGGCTTCGCGCGTGCGGCGCAGGCGTACGGTGCGGAGGTACTGCCGAAGACTCCGGTCACGCACGTCCTGATCGAGGATGGCGAGGTCACCGGTGTCGACACCACGCGCGGTCGCATACGCTCCCCGGTTGTCGTCGATGCAGCCGGCGCCTGGACACGACAAGTGGCCGAAGCCAGCGGAATACAGGTTCCCCTCATCACGACAGCGCAGCAACTGTTCGTCACCGAGCCGGTCCCCGATGCCCGAGCAGAATTGCCGATGATTCGGATTATGGACGCCGCCGTCTATATGCGGCCCTGTGATGGTGGTTTTCTCTGGGGGGTCTACGAGGACGACCCGACGTTCTTCGACATGAATGACTTCGACACCAACTTCGACATCAAGGATCTGTCGCTTGATGCCGAGGTGCTCTGGCACTACGGTCGAGACGTCGAGGCTCAGCTTCCCGTCCTTCTCAAGGCCGCGGTACGTGAGCATCGCGGTGGGCTGCCAACGATGACTGCCGATGGGCAGCACATTGTCGGGCCAGCGTCCGCAATTCGTGGATTCTACTTTGCGAGCGGCTGCAATGTCGCGGGCCTGTCAATTGCCCCGGCACTGGGCGAAGCGCTTGCCGCCTGGATCATCGACGGCGCGCCTCCAATTGACCTGACGCCTCTTTCGGTCAGCAGGTTTGGCGCCGGGCCATGGCCGGACGATGAGTTGAAGAAGCAGGCAGCGTGGCAATATCGTCATTTCTATGGCGCGAGATAACTCCGTCATCGACGCATCCCGCAACGGCCGTATCGGAGGCGAACGGTTGTCTTAGGCCGGGCCGAATGGCCACTCCGGGTGACGACGCGACTGGCATGATCCGCGCACAAAGGTCCATGTCGGCTGACTAAAGTCTTCTGTCTGATTGCGCTGAAATCGGGAAGATATCGTCTGGCTGCCGCCGTTCATTCCCTCATAGAGGTCGCCGCAAGCTGGTCCTGTGTCCAGCTTTCTATTTCTGTGAACCCCGTCTTTTTTTTCCCGGCGGACGTTGTCAAGTGAGCGGCCCATCGGTGTCGCCGGGTTCGATATCCGGCTGTTCCAACCGGTGCGCATGCCCCTTGCCTGCTATCGCATCCAGAATCAGTTCTGCGATGATTCTGCCGGACGAGTGCCCTGTTTGCTGCACGACGGACGTCACCGTGCGAGGGGATGCGACGTCGGACGGCACACCGTCGTAGACAATCAGCGAGATGTCCGTGCCGAGCCGCTTCCCGCTGTCTTTGATCGCGCGAAACGCGCCAACGCCGGCGATGTTGTTGTCCACCAGCAAGGCGGTTGGCGGTTCGGCACGTTCAAGCAGTGCACGCGTCCCTTCGTACGCGTGCACGCGGTCAAACGCGCCCTCGATCATCAGCGAAGCGTCCGGCTGAATCTTCGCCTCGCCTAGCGCGCTCAGAAATCCGGCACGCCGTTGTGCCGCAAAGCTCATTGTTAGCGGCGCACTAATCAAGGCAATCCTTCTGTGGCCGAAGGCGATCAGACGTTGCGTCGCGGCGCGGGCACCCGCTTCGTTGTCGAAGTCGAACCACCCATAAGGCACCAGGCTGTTCGTCCGTCCATAGGCGATGAACGGAAACTGGCGTGCCTGTAGAAACTGGATGCGCGCATCGTCGATCTGAGTCCGCGCCACGATCAGACCATCCACCAGCTTGTTTTCGACCAGGCGGCGGTACGTTTCGAGTTCCGCATTCGGCCGGGCGGAGACGATGATCAGGTCCAGGTCGCTCTCTCCGAGGCGCTCTGTCATGCCCGCCACCACTTCCCCGAGGCGCGGATCGCCAAGATCGTCCGTCCCAAACGGGTAGATCATGCCCACTGCCTCGGCGCGGCCGGTCGCGAGCCGGCGAGCGGTCGGGTCCGCGTGGTAGCCCAGCGCGTGCGCCGCCTCGATGACCCGCTGGCGCGTTGCTTCATTGACGTCGTCGTATCCGTTTAGCGCACGGCTAACGGTCGTGCGGGAAAGTCCGAGCGAATCGGACAGCGTTTTCAGACTCACCTTCAAAGTTTCACCTTTGGAATTTCCTGTTTTGCGCGTGGCCGCCCTTGCAGATCAGCACTTCTCCACCACCGGCCAGTCGCCATGGTACCTCAAGCCAACGCAAACGTTTGACAATCAAAACCGGTTTGAATTAAGATCCAAACCGGTTTGGAAACTTTTGGCTTCGAGGTATTGGAGCCATTCATCCTGACACGGGCGCGCGAGAGACCATCATCTGTAGCCCGCTAAAAAAGAGACGTCCGGCGCCCTACTGTGGCGAGCAAGCCGCTGCATTCGGTTGCCGGAACGATCCAGCCCCATCCACCTCGCCGGCAAAAAGGGCGAGTGAAGCCAACCAACGTAGTTCGTTTCATTGTTTCACCGCAGTGAGCTTTCTGTTATCCCCAGCACCCGGTATCTCGAGGTTCTGAATCAGATACTTCGTAGAGCTAAGTCAAATGGCAGCTTTCCCGCCGTTCCGGCGGTTTCGGGCAGCCTTCGTTGCGCACTTACCTTAGGATGTGACACCCGATGAACAGACTCCGATCCTCCCAATCCCAGTCAACTCGTGCCCGCCTGCGTTCTACCGTAGTTTGCGGCTCCCTGCTCGCTAGCGCGGCAGCGCCTGCGCTCGCGCAATCGTCGGTGCCCGGTTTTCCTGCGCCGACGCCGCACACGCAGCAGGCCTATGACCCGGAAAGCAGTTTCACGATGCGCTGGACCCGCGCCGATATCCGTCAGATCAAGGCGCAGTCGCATACGGCAAGCGCAGTGGACAAGAACTCGCTGCCTGCGTCGCTGACCATGCCCGACATTCCGCAGGACTTTCCACTCATCAATTCCAATGTGTGGGTGTGGGACACATGGCCGCTGGCCGATCTGAGTGCGAACCAGTTGAGCTTCAAGGGCTGGGAAATCATCTTCTCGCTGACGGCAGATCCGCACGCAGGCTACACGTTCGACGATCGCCATGTGCATGCACGCATCGGCTTCTTCTATCGCCGCGCGGGCATTCCGGCGTCCCAGCGTCCGGCCAACGGCGGCTGGACATGGGGCGGCCATCTTTTCCCGGACGGTGCGAGCGTCAAGGTATTCGGCAACGCCCCGATGACGAACAACGCGGAATGGTCCGGCTCTGCGCGCCTGATCCATGGCGACAATGTGAGCCTCTACTACACGGCACTGTCGTTCAACCGCTCTGCGCCAGGCGGCTCGGACATCACGCCGCCAATCGCGATCATTTCACGCGCGGATGGACACATTCACGCGGACGACAAGCACGTCTGGTTCACCGGCTTCGACGACCACAAGGCCCTGTTGCAACCCGATGGGGCGATGTACCAGACGGGTCAGCAGAACGACTACTATTCGTTCCGCGATCCGTTCGTGTTCACCGATCCGGCGCATCCGGGCAAGACCTACATGGTGTTCGAAGGCAATACGGGCGGCCCCCGCGGTGCCCGGACGTGTACCGAGGCGGACCTCGGATACGCGCCCAATGACCCGTACAAAGAAGACCTCAACACGGTGATGAACTCGGGCGCCGTGTACCAGAAGGCGAATGTCGGTCTTGCCATCGCGACCAACAAGCAGCTCACCCAGTGGAAATTCCTCCCGCCGCTGTTGTCGGCGAACTGTGTGGACGATCAGACGGAACGCCCGCAGATCTACATGAAGGACGGCAAGTACTACCTCTTCACCATTAGCCACCGCGCGACGATGGCCGCCGGTGTAGACGGGCCGGACGGCGTGTACGGTTTTGTGGGCAACGGCATACGCAGTGACTTCTTGCCGTTGAACGGCGGCAGCGGCCTTGCGCTCGGCAACCCGACCGACTTCGACGCTCCAGTCGGCGCTCCTTACGCGGAAGATCCGAACCAGAACCCGCGCGCGTTCCAGTCTTATTCGCACTACGTAATGCCGGGCGGCCTCGTCGAGTCGTTCATCGACGCCATCGGTTCGCGACGCGGCGGTACGCTGGCGCCGACCGTGAAGATCAAGATCGACGGCGCGTCCACTAGCGTGGACCGTGCCTATGGCAAGGGCGGTCTCGGCGGCTACGGCGATATCTCTGCGAACACGGCCGCGCAAGGCAACGACGAGGGCGGCAATCACGGCTCCAGCGGCGGTTTGCGCTACGGTGCCGCAGCCGGCGATGGTAATTCCGGCGAGTAAGCGGCTCTGAAACGGCGGGAGCAGGCGAAGACTGCCTGCTCCCGCACAACCGCAACCGCAGTGAGCGGACGAGCGATACAACGATGAACCGCTGGATTCCCAACCTGGCTGCCCACCACGGGCCGGCCTATCTAGCCGTGGCGGACGAAATCGAAACGGCGATTCGCGCAGGACACTTCAAGGCGGGCAACAGACTGCCCTCGCAACGCCTTCTCGCCGATTTCCTCGGCCTTCACGTCAACACGGTGAACCGCGCGATGCGCGAAACTGCGCGCCGTGGCTTGACTGCCGGCAGCAAACGCAGCGGCACGGTCATTCTCGAGCGATCCGCCTGAGCAGATGATCCTTTCCGACCGCTGCAAGGAGAAAACAACCCTATGCGTGACTCGCGACACCCCTTCCTCCGCCGACGCCTTCTGCCGTCGTTGCTATGCGCCGCGCTAATGGCTTCGATTACAGAGAGCGCTGCGTCGTACCCATTGCCGGCCGCGAGCGATTCAGACACATCGCAGTGGCGTTCCGCGCTTCACTACACGCCCCAACGCAACTGGATGAACGATCCCAATGGATTGGTCTACGACAAGGGCATCTATCATCTCTTCTATCAGTACAACCCGAATGCAAATGTCTGGGGCGACATGTCGTGGGGACATGCCACCAGCCGAGATCTCCTCCACTGGACCGAGCAACCGGTCGCGATGCGCGCGAATCAAACCGAGGAGATCTTTTCCGGCTCAATCGTCGTCGACACGCATAACACCGCCGGATTGGGGCCAGCGAATTCGTCGCCACTCGTGGCGCTTTATACGAGCGTGTACAAGGCTGGCTCCGGACATCCGCCGGGCACCCAGGCTCAGTCACTCGCGTACAGTCTGGATGACGGCCAGACGTGGCAGAAGTACTCACGCAATCCGGTCCTGACGCTCAACCCGGAATCGAATAACTTTCGCGATCCTAAGGTTTCGTGGTATGAGCCAGGCGGCTACTGGTTGATGACTACCGTTGTCGCCGACGCGCACGTGGTCAAAATGTACCGGTCCGACAACCTCATTGACTGGACGTTCCTGAGCGACTTCACGCTGCCGGACATTCCTCATCAAGGGTCATTGTGGGAGATGCCCGATCTCTTCCCCCTTCCTCTCGATGGAGACAGTCGCAATCAGAAGTGGGTAATGATCGTCAACGTCAACCCATGGTCGATTGCCGGTGGCTCCGGCGCGATGTATTTCGTCGGCGGCTTCGACGGCAAGACGTTCACGCCGGAGCATGTGCCGACGGCCGGCTCCGATCCTTCACGATATCAGTGGCTCGACCATGGCGCGGACTATTACGCAGCGGGCACTTTCGCCAGCGCGCCGGGCGGCAAGGCTATCACGATCGGCTGGATGAGCAATTGGGACTACGCGGCCCGCATACCGACCGCGCCGTGGAAGGGTGCGATGGCACTTCCCCGCATGCTGTCGCTGAAGACAGTGGACGGCATGCCGCGACTGACGTTCGAGCCGGTGCAGCAATACGCGTCCCTCGTACGCGAGGGTGCCACGACGCGCATAAAGGAGCGCACGGTTTCGTCCAGTACACAGGAACTCGCGCCGTCCACGCGAGGCACCGTGCAGAATATCGATCTGACGATCACGCCGCGTTCAGCACAGCGTACCGGCCTCATCGTGCGAGGTTCGGCGAATGGCGCTGTCGGCACCCGCATCTTCTACGACACCGGCACCCAGACGTTGACGGTTGACCGTTCAAGCTCCGGCAAAACCGGTTTCTCGGATGCGTTCAGCAAACAGCACATCGTCAATCTGCCGCTGGAGAACGGGAAGTTGCGCCTCACTGTTGTTGTCGATATGAACTCAGTGGAAGTGTTTGCGGGTGGCGGCGAAATCGTCGTTACGGATCTGATCTTCCCCGCGCTCGACGACGATCGTTTGTCCCTTTTCGCCGACAACGGTACGGCGACATTCAGCGATATATCAATCACCGATCTTCCCGATCCGCACAGCACCCGGCACGCGCGCTAGCAGGCGTGGACCGACTTATGGCTTATTTTTATCTCGATCCCGAAGTTGCCGGTGGTTTGGGGAAGCATAGCGTTGTCGACTTAAGTGCAATCCGTCGCTTTCCCGAGACATCAAATTGCTGTTCCGTCGCCGCCCCGGAGCCGCGCTTCGAATCTGGTCATAGCAGCCGTTCCTCGCTTTCAGACCCCTTGGACAAGATACCATTACAATCCAGCACTTCGATCCGATAACGGTGATTTGCGCCATGAGATACCTCCTTGCATCGACACTCGCGGCGGTCATCGCGGCCACAAGCACGGCCGCGATAGGCCAAACATCCGGGGGCAGCGATACACCCAAACTGGAGTGCGCCATCGGGTATGTCACCGGCGTGGGTGGATCGGCACCGAGCTTTCGTGAATACCTGGCGACTCCCGATAGAGACAGGTATCGCTACCTTGCAGACCACCCGATCCAATGCAAGATTTCCGACGAGGGTCGCGCGTCTGCCTGTATTGGCGTCACAAGCCTTCGACATGAAAAAGTCAGCGTGTACGACGACATCGACAACGCGACGATGGCCGTGGTCGCGCGCGTGGAACTCGACCAGGGGACATACCCGGTGATTATCGTTGTGCGAAAGCAGGACGTGCAATGCGAGGAGTAAATGCCGTTACGGCGCTAAGCGCCACCTTGCGTGCCGACCCTCCTTGATGTAGGGGCGAATACCCTTCAGAAGTCGGCCCGTCATGTCAATACGGCGACGTCAACGCAACTGCATGGCGCCGCTCGGAGTACAGATCGTTTGGGTGCCATGCGGGGATTGTCGGCAGTTCACGCGGCTGCCTTCAGCGTCCACAACTGGCCGAACAGGGTCCGACGGGTTCCTCAGCCTTCCAGCTCAATACGGTATCGCAGAGTCTCAGCGAATCCATACGCCGCCGTCTTTCTGAAACGCTCGACCAAAACACCGCCGCAAGCTGCGATGACCTTCTGCGAGGCTATGTTGTCAGGATCGACGGTTAGCTCGACGTACGCCAGGCCCTGCCGCCTCGCTTCGCCCAGCATTAAATTGAGCGCCTGCTTGGCGTAGCCGTTGCCTCTCTTCCACGGCACGATTGAGAAGCCGATATGGCCGAGCACATAGGGCGGCAATTCGGCAGTTCCAGCTTGCCAACGAAATCCGATCGAGCCGCTAATGTCGCCGTCCCAAATCCATCGAACGATGCCAGGCAGACGGGCGACGGTCGAGCCATCGGGCAAAGGAATCGGTCCACCCGACGCGGTCGGATCATCCAGGCCGTCGACAAACGCATCCGCGTTCATTTTGATAGCGTGCAATTGTTCGCGCGCAGCTGCCTCCTTGCGAACGTTGTCAGGTGACCATCCCGCCTTCAGGGCAGCAACGTAGCTTGGCAGCAATGCGGTCGTTGGCTTCAGCAGTTCAATTTTGCTCATTTGAGTCGATACGTGTCAGAGAGCAATGATTGTCAACGGTTTAAACGGTTCCGTCGATCGTCCCTTCCTGGCCGATCCCAGTCCGCCGGCAAACTTCCGCGGATGACTGCAATTGGCCCGCGAGTCGTTCGCTGTGCGCTACCGCAAAACAACTACTGATATGCTTGGCAACCTACACTAGTGCGCTGCGAGCGGACTAGTGGCTCAACATAAAGTCCGGCCGTACGGGGTAGATCAAAACTGGACGAAAATCAGCGATGAGCACGGCACTGAACGACGACCCGCAACACACTGCTATACCGCTAAGCCGCTTGTTGTTGCCGCCGGAGCCGCCCACGCTTGCTCCCGGCATCGTGCACAGCAATTTCAGCGTTCAAGGCGACGCCCGTCAAAGCTTCCTGGCCTGGCAGGAGCGCATGAGTCCTGTCTACGACATACAGCCTTCCTCGAAGCAAGCTGAGGATACGTTCGTTGCATCGCTGTCCCGTTACACGATCGACAATCTGAGCTTCTTCGACTTCCGCACCGCGCCGAACCTGGCCGTGCGATCGTTGGGCAGGGTTTCGACCGAGAGCGTTCGCGACATCACCTTTAGCGTATTCCTTGAAGGGCCACCGGCGCAGTTCCTGGGCGGCAAGCCACGCTCCGACGCGCAGCCCATACCGCAAGTCCCAAGTATCCTCGCGCTGGATATGGATCAGCCATGCACAATCCGGAGTTTTCATGGTCGGATACTGCTTCTTTTTGTGCCGCGCGCCCTGGTGGAAAGGTCGTTCCCTGATGCCGCCTCGCTGCATGGGCGCTGGATCCACGCCACTACCCCTTTGACACGCATACTGATTGAGCATCTTGTGGCGCTAAAGCGACAAATCGTCGGACTGAGCAAGGAGGAAGCGCATCAGTCCTTTCTCACTGCGGTAGAGCTACTCGTCGCAGCTTTCAGCCGTCAAGCGGGTCTTTCCGGCAACGGCCGCGCGGCGGTACGTGCTGCGGTCTATGGACAAGTGCGGCGACATGTCGAGGCCAATCTGCACGATCCGGATTTGTCGCCTGACAGTGTGTTGGCATCGCTGCATCTCTCGCGCGCCAGCGTGTACCGTCTCTTTGAGCATGAAGGCGGCCTTGCCGCTTATATTCGCAGCCGCAGGCTGCGAATGGCGGCCGATGAGCTGGTGCGCTTTCCGCATGTGGAGGTACAGGACATCGCCTCGGGGTTGGGTTTCAATGATGCGTCGAGCTTTACGCGTGCGTTCCGTCGCGCCTTCGATATCGCGCCACGGGAATTGCACGAGTACGCGCCGTTGCTCCAGCGCGAACATCCAAGACGGGAGCGCTTCACATAGACAGGCAATGTTGAACAGGTTGGATATCGGATTAGCGGTTTAGCGGTCGAGGGTGCTTCTGACCGACTTGCTATTGCGCGGCCGTGAGCTTGAGTCCCGGCCGCGACGCTTGTGACGTTTCCTGTTGACCTTTACGCTGATCGGCCACCTGCTCGATGCCGTTTTTTATAACCTCCTCGCAAAAGGCCAGGCGTGCACGGTAGTAATCCGCATGCATTTGCGCATCGAGGATTCGCTGCTCTGCCTGGAAAAGCTCCAGACGCAGTTCCCGCAATGCCTTTTCGGCTTGTTTCTCCGGGGTGAGTGCGTTGTGCACAGCCCAGTTTGCGATCCATCTCAACATGGCGAAGTCCTCGTGTCGTTGGATGCTCTTCCTCTGCCACGACAAAGGCTATCAAAATACGATTCAGGCGTGTGTTAAATAATGTTTGTGCATCACCTGTCACAAAAACGACACCTGTCGTCGATCGGTAGCACGCGACCCGAAGCGGTCTACCCGTTAGTCCCTGAACGGCCAGTTGATCGGAAACGCTGTGGGTCTCGAAGGATAACCCCTCAATCTTTGCTCTCTTTGGGAAGGTCCACGATAACCTTATTGGTGCCGGCCGCATACAGGCGCTTGCCCTTGCGTGGGTAGTCGCAAACGTCATGCTCCAGCCTCTGACCGGCGACGATCAGAACGAGAGGCATGTGACCAGTATTCGACAATGTATGTGCAGCGCCTCCGCGTGCAAAACCCATGAAGTCCCCTGGTCCAACTTCGTGTACCTGATCGTCAATAATCGCCTCGCCGTTGCCTGAGAGGATGTAGACACATTCCTCTTCGTAAAGGTGGCGATGATATTCGGTGGACTCTTTCCCCGGCTGGAGCGTTACGAGGTGAAAGCCGAACTGGGTGAGCCCGGTCATTTCACTCAGCGACCTTTTAAGACGAACTGCTCGTTCATTCAATGGATGGACGGAGCGCTGGGGCTCCATTGCGTCGATTTCGATTGCCTTCAACAGCTCGCGTGCTTGATTCGACACTATTCGCCTCGTCTCTAACGGGTACTGCTTTTTGTGAAAGTCAGCTTAGATTGTCAACGGTCTTTTCATCAATGTCGAATGACCACGTGGTCGCACTGAGACAGACGACGACCGGCTCAGATCGACCCACTGCCGTCATTCGATGATTGCCCACGAACGTCTCAAATTCAGTCTAGCGCTGCCATTCGCGGGAGCGTGACTGAACGTTATCGTGAACGGCCGCTATGTAGAACGTCGCTTGCCTCCACTCTACCCACAACTGCCCTTCGACTCGCGGGAAAACAGACGTTCGAGAAATGTGCTTTTCGGCTGGCGGTGATCACTCGGTAGAATGGCGTCGGTGCCGATCGCAACCAAGGCGGCCCCAGCCAAAACCTGAACCGGCGTAGTCCCTCATGACCTTGTTTCAAACCGTGACAGTCCTGATCGCGCTGACTGCGTTGGGTGGCTATCTGAACCACCGCCTTCTACATTTGCCGCCCACGATAGGCCTCATGGCAATTGCGCTGGTGTCCTCTCTCGTGCTGGTCGTCCTGGGGGAGACCGGCATTGTCGAAGTCCACAGGTATGCCCGTTTCGTTCCCAGTATCGATTTCAGCGATCTGGTATTTCACGGCTTTCTCGCTTTTCTGCTGTTTGCCGGGGCGCTGCACGTGGACCTGGGTGATCTGTACAAGGTTAAGTGGACCGTCACCATCCTTTCGACGCTTGGCACCATCATTTCCACGTTTGTCATCGGCGCCTTGTTCTGGTGCGCAGCTTATCTGCTGGGATATGAGCTGCGCTTCATCTTCGCCTTGCTGTTCGGCGCACTGATCTCTCCGACCGACCCCATTGCCGTCCTTGGCATCATCAAGAAAGCCGGCGCGCCGAAGGATCTGGAAACCCGGATCACTGGCGAGAGCCTGTTCAACGACGGTGTCGGCGCGGTGATCTTTCTGACGATCCTTGATATTGCTACCGGTCGGAGTGAGCCGAGCGTTGCGAGCGTGTCGTGGTTTTTTGTCCAGGAAACGCTTGGCGGTATCGCGCTCGGCTGGCTTCTCGGCTGGATTGTGTTTCGCCTGCTTCGCAAGATCGACGACTATCAGGTCGAGGTTCTGCTTTCCATCGCGCTATGCATGGGTTCGTATGCGCTTGCCGACGCGATTCATATGTCAGGGCCGATCGCCGTGGTCGTCGCCGGGCTGTTCCTGGGCAACAACGAACGAAACCTCGCGATGTCCGAACAGACGCAAAAGTATCTAGAGACGTTCTGGCAACTGATCGACGAGATTCTGAACAGCTTGCTGTTCCTGTTGATTGGGCTGGAAATTCTCGCGATCAAAGAGACTGGAACCTATCTCGTCCTCGGATTATTGGGCATTGCGTGCGTATTGATCGGGCGCTCCATCAGCGTCCTGATCCCGATCAGGATCATGAGTTTCGTTTTGTCGTTCCCGAAGGGCACCACCACACTGCTGACATGGGGTGGCCTGAGGGGCGCTCTTTCCATCGCGCTTGCCTTCCTGCTACCCCCCGGTCAAGAGCGTGAGTTAATCCTCACGACCACGTATATCGTTGTGATCTTTTCGATCCTCGTTCAGGGGCTGACCTTCGGCCCGCTTCTCAGAAAAATAGTTCCTCCGGCGCAGGACGGCTGACGGTCTGCAATTGTCAGGGGTGCTATCGAAAAAACGCCTTGAGAGAAACTCCGATCGTCCGCGCCGCACGCAATCGTCTGAAACAGGCCGACTCCTGACGCGCTGCGCGTATCGATTGATGGGTTATGGAAAGCGGAGTTCGGTGGTCAGCTCAACGCGTGGGATAACTTACGATGCCGGATGCGACAGGGCCGCGTGCGGATTAGCGTGATCCGGGCGCAGGATCGGACGTCAAAACTAGTGTGTTCCACGATCCCGTGAGTAGCGGCGCAACCTGTCCAAGCCCATCAAAAATGCTAACGTAATCGCTCCGAAGGCGAGAATTGCGCCGATGTAAAGCAGGTCCATGGTGTGTCTCCTAACGTTGTTTTGTACCTTTCATGTTGGCTACAAATTCGTAAAAGGTGCGTTAAGAGATTGAGGAGACTTGTAAACAAAGAGCAAAAGCCGGTCGAATGTTCGGGCTAACTTCGAAGATCTCTCGTCGTCTCAGAACGGGTCGTTCAGAATTCCCTGTGAGTGAGTCAAGTTGGGTGGTTTGCGCCTGCCGCCCACGGGCAGAAGTCGACCCTGAACTGCCGGTCGTGTTCCGATATTGTTTAGGTTTGTAGGATGCCTGCCCTTGACCGTACGCATGGGCGCGCGCCACAGGGGCATGCGGGCAGACGTCGTACAAACCTAAACAGTCGCTGCCTGCTGGCGATCGGCAGCACGCGACCCACTCCGGCCCGACGTACGTCCTTCAGGGCTGTCCGTTCCTGAGCGTACATGAGACCCTCATGCAATCTTTGCTGCTGCCCTTCGACAGGCGCGACTCGACGAACAGGTCAGCGCGTGCGTTCGCGTTACGCTGTCGGATCGCTGTCCTCGTTGCGCCGACCCATCACCTCAACGTAATGGGCAATACGACCAGCGGAATCCCGTCAAGATGCAGGCGGCGCTGAAGGCCGAGTGCGGTCTGGTTGTGCAGCAATTCGCTGAAACGTCGGTTGGCCGGTAAGATCAATTGATTGGTGAAACAGACACATCCCGGAAAACGAGCGACCGAATCTCGTATAAGCCGCTCCAGCTCCGCGATGACATCGGTACTGTGACCTACCATGCGGCTTGTGCCGAGCCCCGCTCTCCAGCAAATGGCCTCAAGTTGTTCCAGCGAAGTCTCAAGTCTCTCGTGCTTGCGCCGGAGCGCCTCTGGCGCGCCAAGCGCGTCCGCTTGCACCTTGACGACGCTGACTAGCACGACGCTCCGGAACCGCCCAGGAAAGAGGCGCTGAATCCATAACAACGTGTGAATCGCGGAACCCCAATGCTCGGTCACGAGGAGGACCGCCGCCTGATCGCCTAGTGTCGACGGGCTCGCACGAGCCGCAGCCAGTTCGTGCGTAGGCAACGCAAAGAGCGCATCCATTTCGTTGCGCCGCTCCTCGACCCAACGATAGTGACGCCGTACGGCAAGGCAGCCGCCGATTACCAACAGGGTCACGCACAAGGTCGCCCAGCCACCCGCGTAGAACTTCTGCGTCAGCGTCACCAACAGTATCATCGCAGCAATCGCAAAGCCGGCACCCGCCACGGCGAGGCGCAATGGCCAGTGGCGGACCTCACCTCTGCGTGTCCACCAGTAGCGGCACAGGCCGGCTTTTGCGAGCGCCAGGCTCAGGAATACGTTGATGCTGTACAGCACCACCAGCACACCCAGTTCGCCGTGGGTTGCTATCAGGATGACGAGCGCGCAGCCGCCGACGAACACTACGCCGTTCTGCCGTACCAGACGGCTCGACAGGTTGCAGAACCGATGCGGCAACCACGAGTCCGTCGCCATGCTGCCCAGCAGCGACGGCGCAAAGATCAGGATGGAATTGGCGGCCACAAACAGGATCGCCCCTTCGAGGGCAAGTACGGCCAGCAGCAACGCGCTTCTCGCAAACGGCCCAAATGGCAGCCTGGCGATCACCGTCCCAAACGCCACGGCGTTGAGTGTTTGTCCATAGACGGGCCGCACGCCCGATAGGGTATAGAGAAGAAGAATGCCGCCCGCGACGAAACCGAGCGCCAGTGCGACGGATAGCAGGGTCGTCCGCCCGGTCCTATATCGTGGCTTGGCGAGCAGATTGACGTTGTTCGCGATCGCCTCGATGCCGGTAAAGGAGCTTCCGCCGAGGGAATAGGCGCGCAGCAACAGCGCGGCAACCAACGGCCAGCCGATCTGCTGCGACAGACTCTGGGCACCGGTCACGGTATGGGCCACCGCAATCGGCATACTATGCGCCGACGAGCCGATGCCGTAGACGATCAGGAATCCGTGGCTCAACAGAAACGCCAGGACGATGGGTAGCAGGAAGCGGATCGCCTCGCTCACCCCACGCAAATTCAGCGTGACCAGAAGCAGCAGCAGGCCGATCTCCACCGCCAGCTTGTGTGCCTGGGCGCCCGCGGGCAGTACGCTGAACAGGCCGTCGGTGCCGCTCGCCAGCGATACCGCGATCGTCAACACGTAGTCGACTAGCAGTGCCGAACCCGCGATAAGTCCAATACTGGGCCCGAGGAGTTGCGACACCACCTTGTAGTTGCCACCCCCGGACGGAAACAGCGCGATGATCTGCGTGTAGGCGAGCGCGAGGATGATGAGGGTCGTGGCGGTCGCAACGGCCAGGACCGGCCCAAGTTCCGGGTGACTACCCAGCGCGAGGAAGGCCTTCTCCGGTCCATAGCAGGCGGACGACAGCCCATTCGCGCCGAGCCCCGCTGACGCGAGTACTGCCGTCAGCAGGATGCGCCGTCGCGTGCCGGGGTCGTCGGGATTGTGCGGCGGTCCCACGAGCCAACGCGGAAAATGCCTCAGGTTGAACATGAGTCTGCTCAGAATGAGACCGCGACAGTCGATGCCGCGCTTCGTACTTCAGCTTACTCCACTGCGCACGATGCAAAGGACCTGGTCTATCATCTCCCCCACCCACCGGTCGACATCCGAGACGCGCCACTTGAGGTCCAACAGGCACGAAAAGCGAAACCTGCGCTATACATAACCGTGAGCGGCAGTGACACGCGAATGTCCGGTGAAGTGGACCTTAGAGACGTTCGCTTCGCTGGAGCCAAAGTCCACTCTTGGCCGCTGTGTGACGTCGATCAGCGATTCCTGTCATCGGCGGAGTCGATCGCCGAATAGCGCGGTGTCCGTATCTGGCCCATGTTCGCCTCAAGATAGCAGGGCATGTCCCGCGTGGCACAGCGAGAACGGAAGAAGCAATCGAGACCCACGGCTCCGTCTAGTGGGTACCACCGGGTAACGTCATTGCTACGCACGCGCGGCGTTAGGCAGTGATTTCGCGCGCGATGATCTCGACCAACTCAAAATGCAGCGTCACCAGCTCGAAGTGGTCATGCAGGTCCAGGTGCGGCAGGCAGCGAATATGGCACTCCCGAAATTCCTCTGCGCTGGAAAATGCTTCGCCACGCCAGACTTCTTCCGGAATGTTCCCGAATTCGATCGTATATACATTGGTGGCCTTGATGATGCAGCGAAGCCGCTGCTTCAAATCATGGACTTCGATAACGTCACCCGGTGCGTAACTGCCATCGCCATATTCGCCGTACGGCTTGTAATATTCTGCGACCGTGTCGGCGGTGACGGTCTTCTGACCATCCATGACGGCGCGCGGAAGACTGTCGTCGTTTTCGTCAGCCCCCCAAAACGTCAGTCTCTTTCTTCTGTTCATCTCGCATCCTTGTGCGTTGCTGCTTCCTTAATCGCTCGATTCCAAGCAGCGTTACGAATGTCCCTCTCCGGCCGCACTGGGTCCGACGCAGATGTCGGAGCATCGCCGCGCGCGGCGTCTATGCGAGTGGCATAAGACGACCCTGAAAAAACGTTGGGAATGCCACGAAGCGAACGTTTGGGGTCGAGCAAAACTGCCTTTCAAACTTTCGCGCACTCTTGCTCTGCACCACTGCTCCCACCACAATTGCGCTTGCGTTATTGCAATACCTGTCCGTAACGGATCCGCCGAGATGGTTCTTAATGCAGTCCTTCCGGAAGTACTACGCTTTGCGCTATGAACAAGAAATTGATTCTCGACAGTGTGTTTGGCACACTTGCATTCTTCGCCCTCGTATTTACGCCGGCGTGGACGTTCAATTATTGGCAGGGCTGGGCGTATCTCGCCACTTCTATTGGGGCATCCCTTCTCTATACGATCTATCTCATCATATACGATCCGGCACTCCTGGCTCGGCGCCGGCAGGTGGGTCCGTCGCATGAGAGCGAACCGGCCCAGAAAATCATAGTACTGTTTATCATTGTGGCGTTTGTCGCACTTGTCGTATTGCCACCGCTCGATTGGCGATATGCATGGTCGCCCGTGCCGTGGTATGTATCAATCATCGGCGATGCGCTCGTAGCGTTCTCATATTATGTGTTTTATCTTGTCTCCAGAGTCAATAGCTATGCGGCTGCCAATGTGCGCGTGGAAGAGGGACAGAAGGTTGTGGACACGGGTGTGTACGCATGGGTGCGTCATCCGATGTATTTTGGCACGCTGTTTCTGATCATCGGTACGCCGCTTGCGCTTGGCTCTTGGTACACGCTCGCGCTGACACCCGTTCTTCTGATTGTTCTCTATTTCCGCATAAAGAGCGAAGAAAAAGTGCTCGTTCGCGATCTCGTCGGCTATATCGAATACCAGAACAAAGTGAAATATCGCTTGATTCCGTTCGTTTGGTAACAACGACCATGACAACACTTAAAAGCATTCGAGAAGCGGGACTCCCGCGACACGACAAGTATTGGATCTATTTGCGGTGACCGCATTGAAGTAAATGGGGGGCCGTATCGTATCGCTGCTTCTGGCCGGGTGCCGCCTCATGCGATTCCCATATCAGCTTCGGCATCGCACGGCAGCGACTGGCAGCAGGCGACCCTCTCCGGCCGTTCGCCTCGTATGAACGCCACGGCAGCTTCCAGGCTATAACGGTCGTTCACGCGGTCATCTCTGCCAGCGCGTACTCGACACTGAGCGGTCCATCGCACCGCAGGTGATAATATCCGTTGAACCTTAAGCAAACGCATTACTCACGAGTTGCCTTGTAAACCCGTTCGACGTCCGGAACGTTGTGGACGTTGCATCGTGGCGAGCAGCCCGAACAATTGAGCGGTGCGGCGTGTAACTTCGCGCACCGGGCGAGATCGGTGGCCGTTATGATAGCCATGTGGCCCCCGGCAAATGAATACGTATTTCACGTATTTTCGTCAAGGCCAGTACCAATCGCATCGGCGACACCTGCAATGAAATCAGGGGCGGACTGACAGACCCACTGCATGAGACCTAAAAAAAATTGTCAAGATGTTATGTCACCCGGGCACGCGGCTTGCCTGAGCTTTTTGAAAACGTTAAAACCACGCCTCATTAACTGACATGTGGTCTATGGTGCTATCACTCCGCTACTTGGGAGTTTTGGGAATCTGCGCTTTGTTCGCGGCTTGCGGACAGATTGCGTCCGAACATGCTGCGTGCAGAGCTGATTCCTGTCGCATGCGACACGAGATGTTGCAATCCGGCGAGGCGTCATGGTATTCGGCAACGTTCCAGGGGCATCTGACCGCAAACGGAGAACGCTATGATGGCGGCGCATTAACGGCTGCCCATCGAACATTGCCGCTCGGCAGCTATGTGCGCGTCAGTTCGTTGGCAACAGGAAAGTCGGTTGTCGTGCGTATCAACGATCGCGGACCATACATCAAACACCGAATTATCGATCTCTCTTATGCCGCGGCGAAGACCTTGGGTTTGACAGACGCACGGTCGATGCAAGTACGGATTGAACGTGTAGAGAGCACGGCGAACACACAGACGGAGTCGGACGGCGGCGGAATCTTGACGACGGGAAACGGCAGTCGGTAGAAAACACGCGGGGCGTCAACGGCAGCTTCCATCGTGCAACGGTCATCCTTGCCTACATGCTGGCCGACCGGGGAGGCCCTCGCAGTCATCCGCTATCTCGCGATAGTCCATCATTCGCACCGCGCGATTCTGAATGCGCCTGCCTTTTGTCCGATATTCATCTGGCATCTGCGAATATCGTGGACTACGCTACTTTTTGCTATGCGACTTTAAAGCGTGGCTGACTCACGAAGTCACAATTGCGCGGACTTTCGTACACCCCTTCTGCACGTGCCTGCCGACACCGAGCGAAAAATGACTGCTTGGTGAAGCGTTTCGCCATTTATTTACTTTGGCCAACGCCGAGGCTTTCTCGCATCCCACGCGGGAACAGCCGACCGCATCGACGGCCCCTGGTTCACTTATCGCTCGTTTCCGTAAACGGCGGCAGCCAGGTATTACTGCAGCGATTTTTAATTTCATTTGTTTGAATTGGACGCCTCATCCCGCTAGGCAATAGGCCCCTGCGCGCTGTGATGTTACGCGCCTGATTGGGTGACAAGGAGACGACCATGAAGATCAAGCATTTAAGCATTTTGTCAGCAACCGCCGTTGCACTTCTCTCGCTCAGTGGCGCCGCGCAGGCCGACGGCCCCGACGGCCACGGCAGCCCCGGCGGCTCCCGCGGCCTTTGCTCGAATGCAACCCTAAAGGGACCGTATGGGTTTACCGGTCACGGAGAGATTCTTGGATTGATAGGACCGGATAATAAGGTTCATCCGTACGCCTCTACGTCGATCCTTGATGACGTCGCCCTGGTGACGTTCGACGGCGCAGGCAGTTTTACGCGCACCGACTTCGGGGTTATCGGCGGGCTGCCGAAAGGGGGGCAGACTACATTTAATCCGAACCAGAAAGGAACCTACACGGTGAACTCCGATTGCACCGGCACCATGCAAATCGTCTATACCGCCGGCGGAGCCGTGCCGGCCGGCGTCGAGACTGATCTGAACATCGTCGTCGCTGCCGACGGGACGCTCATCGAATCCGTTGTCTACAGGGCGGTCACCGTGTCAGGCGAGAGCGGGGACAGCAAGGTGACGTGTCCACAGTATTGCGAGCAAGGTGTGCAAGAAAGCTTTGAGGGGAAAAAGGTCGTGGTCTACGGCTTCCGCTAGTCGAGTCCTGGATGGGCTCACGCTCGCTAAGGCGCTTGCCATGAGTGGCGCTGAGCCCGACCTTGGGCGCAGGTTTTCGGCCCTTTAATTCCCGCGCCTTCTGGCCTGACGATTGGGTCACTTCCCCGACCTATCGCGATACGGCGGCCGCCGGTGCTCGCGTTGCCGGCGGACACCGACGCCACCAACATGATCATGGCTGCGCCGGGAGGCCAAGCGTCGATCATATGATCACGAGCGTAAGTCCGTTCATCGGAGCGCGGCGGATGTTCGAACGTCCGCGTGAAGGTCCTGCTGAACGTCTCTTGGTGGCCGAACCTTGCCGATCGTCGCGTGCTCGACTGTGCGTTGATACGAGCGGCGGCACGCGACCCGCAACAGCCTCTCGCGGTGGCCGGGACCGACGTCTCAACCTGACCGCAGAGCAGACTCCCGCAACGATTTTTCGGCGTCGGCAAATCAGGATGCCTTGCATGAACGTGAAGTCAAATGCCCTGATAGCCGCGGCACGATGCTGTTACGCAAGTGCGCCGCGGCAAGGGTTGCGCGGCTTACTTCAGACGCGCTTGCAACTCGTTGGCAAGCTGCCTGGTTGCGGCTTTGGTCGGCGCGTCTCCGGCGAGCGCGTTAAGCAAGCCAAAGTCGTGGATCGTGCCGTTGTAGCGAATCGTGGTGACTTCATTGCCCGCAGCGTCGAGTTTGCGACCGTAGGCCTCGCCTTCATCGCGCAGCACGTCGAACTGCGCTACCTGGATCAGCGCTGGCGGCAGACCTTTCAGCTGATCCGCTGAAGCACGCAACGGTGAAGCGTAAATCTCGTTACGCTGTTTCGGATCCTTTGTATAAGCATCCCAGAACCACTTCATCATCGGCCGGGTCAGGAAATGGCCTTCCGGATAGGTGTTGTACGAGCCGTCGCTGAAATCGTTGTCCGTCACCGGCCACATCAGGCCTTGAAAGCGGATTGCGGGGCCCTGCTTGTTCTTCGCCATCAGGGATACAACCGCGGCCATGTTGCCGCCGACGCTGTTGCCCACCACTGCGAGGCGGCTGCCGTCCACACCGATTTCATTGCCATGTTCCGCGACCCATTTGGCTTACTTTCCGCAGGTTGAGGACGCAATATGACGCGAATTTCGTTGCTAGCCTGGCGACCGAAAGGCGTGCTCTGGGACGCCGAGGAGCGTGAGTACCTGACGCTGCAGGTCCGTGAATGGCACGTCGAAGACCTGCACAGTGTGTGCACCATCGATCAGCCGGTGACGTTCGGCGAGGCTGAACAGCCGTAGGATCTGTTCGGTGGTCGGGCGCTTGCACTGACGCTGCTCGGGGTACAGGGGAAGTTCATCGATGTGCTTGCGCGTCATGACAAGACGCAGCTCGCGTTCAATGAGCGCCTGCACGAGCAGAGCGAGGAAGTACAGCGTGAAGAAAGCCTCGATGCGGCCCTCATCCTTCAGGAACACCGGTGCGATCTCATGTACGGTCTTGACCTGTTCGA
>NZ_WOEZ01000293.1 GCF_013177735.1 Paraburkholderia elongata
TGAGCCAGTCATCAAAATCGTCAAGAACAGGGCCGAGCAGCGGCAAGGACAGATGCCGCGCATAGGCCGTTGGTAGAAGCTCGCGAATCATCAGAATCTCCTTTCCAATTGAAGCCAAAGGACACTCCGATGATCGTACTAATGTGAAGTCGCTGCTTGAAATCCATCGATCCACAAGGCCGAAAAGCGATTCGCGCCACATTACTGACCGCTCGACATTAGTCGATCACCAGGGTATGAGTGAGCGCACACAGTTCGAGCAGGCGATGCCAGTCCAGGTTTGAGCGCGCCAGTCGCGACACTTCCAGTGCAAACACTGCACCCACTTGCCCCATCGAGACGTCCGCCACCAGCGTCTTGAAGTCCTCGCGGCCCGTCATCTGCGCCCCCGACTGACCGAGGTCGCGGTCCAGGATCCGGACCGCCGTGGGTGGCCAACCCAGTGCCAGCGCCTTGTCGCGCAAAGCATACTGACGCTCGGTGCTCTCCTGATGGTGTCGCACCTGGGCCAGCGTCGACTGGCGGATATAGATGTACGCCGGCTTGCTGTGATGTTGCGAGGTGATCTTGGTGTTCATCGACGGCCTCCTCGGTCGGTTCCAGCGCGGGTCCGGCGGTGAGCCAGGCCTCGAGCATGTTGGCGATGAGTACGCCGGCCAGGTGAGGATCGATGGGTTGGGTGAGTGACTGCGACGACTGGCTCACCGCCGCCTCTCAGAGCGCTTCGCGGCGGCGTAAGAGTTCGCGGTTGATCTCGCAGATCTCTTCGATGATCTCGCGGACCCTGTGGTAGTTCGCCAAACGTTGGGTGACGTCGGCGTAATCGGCCTGAGGCACGTAGTCCATTTGCGGTCGGCGCCCGGGAAAGCTCACGGACAGATAGTACTTGGGGCCATGACCGGGCCCATCGGCGCACTTGCAGCCAGGCTTGCCGCAGCGCTTGTAGCGTTCGATGAGCGAGCCACGCAGTAGCGTATCCAGAGCCGGCATTTGCCGCAGCAACTGGGCGCGACGCTTGCGTAAAGTCGACGACGGAATGTCTTCCATAAGCGGACCACGTTAACGACTGGTCTGATAGTAGGATAGGACGATCCATTGATCAAGCTCCTTGGGTGGATGACTTCCTGGAGGCCGAAACGGCAAGCTGGTCGATCAAGTCGATCAGCTCCAGCAACATGCCCAGATCGAATCGGCACACGGTGATGCTGGCGTCGTCCTGGACGAAGGGTGCGCCCCAGTCGGTCCATTCGCGGGCAATGCTGAAGCTGCCGCGTTCCACATGACCGAGGAGCAGTGTGTCGGTGCCCGCGACGCGGCGCTCCTTCAGAACGGGAAAGCGTTGACCTCTGAGGGGATGGAACGGGTGACGAATCTCAGCCCAACCCAAATGCTCGTTGAGCGTTTGTGCAGTTCGCGATGACCGTCCCCACCGTGTCAGATCGAGTGGCCCAGACGGTTGTCAAGCTCATGATCGAGCCGATACTCGAGCCGATATTCCATGAAGATTCCTATGGGTATCGGCCTGGGAGGTCGGCGAAACAGGCGGTTGCGGTAACGCGTGAGCGCTGCTGGAAATGCGACTGGGTTGTTGAGTTTGACATCAAGGCGGCATTCGATCAGATTGATCATGGCCTCCTGCTCAAGGCGGTGCGTAGGCACATCAAGGCGGACTGGATCCTGCTGTATATCGAGCGGTGGCTGACTGCGCCGTTTGAGACTGCGGACGGAGCGAGATTGCCGCGGGTGCGCGGTACACCCCAGGGCGGAGTGGTCAGCCCGATGCTGATGAATCTGTTCATGCACTATGCGCTTGACACATGGATGCAGCGACACTTCCCGCAATGTCCCTTTGCGCGTTATGCCGATGATGCGGTGGTCCACTGCCGCAGTGAGGCGCAGGCGCAGGAGGTCATGCATGCCATTGCCTCGCGGCTGGCGGAATGCGGGTTGGAGATGCATCCCGAAAAGTCAGGCATCGTGTATTGCAGGGACCGAAGCCGTACTCAAGCCTACCCGAATGTGACCTTCACATTTCTGGGTTTACTTTCCGCCCGAGGCGAGCGCTGAGTAAGCATGGTCTGGGGGTGACGAATTTCCTGCCAAGTGTCAGTGACGAAGCACAAAAGCGGATGCGACAAACGGTACGGGGGTGGCGACTACACCGACAGACACCGGCGACTCTTGCCGGACTGGCAGAGCAATGGAACCCCACGCTGCAAGGGTGGTGGAACTACTTTGGGACATTTTATCGAACGGGAATGCTGCAGCTCTATCGTTATATCGATGGAAAGCTGGCACAGTGGGCCCGGCGGAAATACAAGAGACTGTGGCGGCATGAGCAGCGCAGTGTTGAGTGGCTTCGCAAGATGAAGACCGTATATCCCAGGCTGTTCGCACACTGGCGCATTATGGGGTGTCAGGTTGGATAGCGGGAGCTGTATGACGCGAGAGTGTCACGTACAGTTCTGAGAGAGGCTCGAGGTGCAATTCCTTTGGCCTACTCACCACAAAGAGGACGATTGATCAACGTCCCGGATCGCCTGTTATGCATATCGTTGATACGCGAGGCGGCGCAGTCAGGCTGCCGGCTGGAGAAGGCCTGCGACGAGCTGGGCCTGAGCCTGCGCACGTTCCAGCGCTGGGTGGGTGACGGTGACGCGGTGCGCGCCGATGGCCGCACGACGACCGAGCGAGCGCCGCCGTCCAATCGACTGAGTGAGGCCGAACGGCAGCAGATTCTGCAGGTCGCCAATAGTGCGGAGTTTGCCAGCCTGCCGCCCAGCCAGATCGTGCCGAGCCTGGCGGATCGCGGCGTGTACCTCGCGTCGGAATCGAGCTTTTACCGCGTGCTGCGCAGCGCTTCGCAGCAGCATCACCGGGGTCGGGCGCGCAAGCCCTCGGCCCGGGTGGTGACCAGCCATTGCGCCACTGGTTCGAACCAGGTCTGGTCGTGGGACATCACCTGGATGCCGGCGGCGGTCAAGGGCCAGTATTACTACTGGTACATGATGCTGGACGTGTTCAGTCGCAAGATAGTCGGTCACGAAGTGCATGAGGCGGAGTCGTCGGAACTGGCCGCGTTGCTGATGCGGCGTGCCAGTCTGGCGGAGGGCCTGGCAGGACGTCCGCTGGTGCTGCACTCCGATAACGGCAGCCCGATGAAGGGCGCGACGATGCTCGCCACCCTGGAAAACCTGGGGGTCGTGGCCTCGTTCAGCCGGCCGCGTGTGAGTAACGACAACCCGTTCGCGGAGTCGCTGTTCCGGACCTGCAAGTACCGGCCCGACTACCCGCGCAGGCCGTTCGGCAGCGTTGATGAGGCGCGGGCCTGGACGCAGCAGTTCGTGCGTTGGTACAACCATGAGCACAAACACAGCGGCCTGAAATTCGTCACGCCGGCGCAGCGCCATGACGGCGTCGCCGCCGCTGTGCTCGCGCAACGTGAAGCCGTTTACGCAGAGGCCAGGCAGCGCAATCCACGGCGTTGGTCCCGATCGACGCGCAACTGGAAATTGAACGATGAAGTCTGGCTCAATCCGGAGCGCATGCAGCCGGAAGAACTAAAGCAGTGCGCATGAAGTGACGGTCGAGTGGCCCGAGGGAACCGCCCCCTCAGGCTCTCACAGATCCGTACGTGAATCTCTCGATTCATACGGCTCCTCTTGTCCGCCGTTCTTCGAAACAGAAATCCCAGTGCGCGAACAGTTGGGGAAGACTTTCCCGACATCGCTTGAGCCATGCCCAAGATTGCCGTTTGTGTCCCCTCAGCCGCTTGTACTTGTTGCGCGCCCACCCGCCAAGCCGTAAATCTATTCTGATCAAGAACCGTTTTAGCGGCTCCGGATAGAAGGCACCGTAGTAATTCACCCATCCCCGTACCATTGGGTTTATGCGCCGCGCCAACTCGCGCAGTGTCAATGAGGTACTCCGATTAAGACTCATGCTTCGGATGGCCTGAGACATACGCTTCAGCGCCTTTTGACTCACCGCGGGTCCGAAACCCGTGAACAACTGCCCCGCTCGGTTTTGCACCGTCCGAGCGTGAAAGCTGAAACCAAGGAAGTCGAACTTAGTGTCGGTATGTTCCTCACGACGTCGTCCATCCCTGCAGTACACCAAGCGCGTCTTTTCCGGGTGTAGCGAAAGCCCACAAGCGGTAAGCCGCGCCCGCAAGGCAGACAAGAAACTTTCCGCCTGCTGCTTCGTGCTGCAATGACAGACAACATCATCGGCATACCGTTCAAACGGCACCTCCGGATGCTCAGTCTGAACCCATCGATCAAACGCGTAGTGAAGAAAGAGGTTAGCCAATAGCGGACTGATCACTCCACCTTGCGGAGTGCCTCGATCCCGAGCAACCAGCTCCCCGGTTTGCTTCTGTACCGGACTCTCTAGCCAGCGTCTGATGTAGAGTCGTGCCCATGGCTCCGAAACGTGCTTTTCTACCGCACGCCTGAGAAGCCCGTGGTCGATGGTGTCAAAGAAGGATTTCAAGTCAATGTCGACTACCCAGTCGTAGCGCCAACAGTTCCTTCTCGCTTGCGCCACGGCTTGCTTCGCCGATTTGTTTGGACGATAACCGAACGATGATGAGTGGAATATCGCATCGATTCCCGGCTCAACCAGTAACTTGACCGCCATCTGAGCCACTCGGTCAGAAATTGTCGGTACCCCGAGAGGACGAAACCCGTCCCCCTTCGGAATCAGCACCTCCTTGACCGGTTGAGGAAAGTAACTCCCCGAACTCATTCGATTCCACAGAGCGTACAGATTTCTTGCCAAACGATTGCGGAAGGTTTCAATACTCTCCCGGTCCACGCCCGGACCGCCTTGATTGGCAGCCACGCGTTTCCAGGCTTCCCAGATCAATCTCTTGGGTATCTCGAACGACTTGGCGTTAACCACGGAATCATCCCGCGTCGCAGTTGTTCCATGATCTCCACCAGACAAGGTCATGCCTTCGCTCCGAAAGTCATTACAACCCCTTCAACGCTACTACGCATGACTCCGCCCCTGTGCCTCGCATCGGTACTCTCACTCTCACGGGTTCTCCGCTTGAGTTTCTCCCTTGACATCGAGACGACAGGTTCCCAAGTTCCATATCCACGCCTGCAGAAAGGTCGCGCCACCTCTATGCCGGATGCCGTCAAACCCACCTTCAGGTTGCCGTTTGACTGATCCCGAGGCGTTGTCGAGTCCTCGGTTTTGACATCATTGCAATTATCGACACTTCTTCGATGGTTCACTTTCGTTCGCCTCCTTACTGCACACCTGACGGGATTCATCCCGCCTTTTCCACAGACGCTTACCACACCCGCTCTTAACGAGTGCAGCTCTGGGTGGTTTGGTATCACCGCCTGATCGGCGACACCGAGGGGCCGGCCCTCATCACGGATACAGCATGTACAGCGACGTACTGTCGCTTTCCTTCTTGGCACACCGACAACTACGTTGACAACCGCCGTACGCGACAATCCATTACGCTTCGTTGAGATCAGACGTCGGATACAGGGTGTGTCGGACAGGATGCTCACACAAACTTTGAGAGCAATGGAAAGGGATGGTCTCGTCCAGAGAAAAGTTTATGACGAACGTCTGCCACGCGTCGAATATGCTTTGAGCTCTTTAGCTCGCTCGGCGTTGCCAATCGTGGTTGAGTTGAAGAAATGGGCCGAGTGCTCTCTCGAGTCCATCGAAGCGAGTATGCAACGGTTTGATTCAAATATTGATCCGCGAGTGGCTTTCCATCAGACCTGACAGCGCCGCGCGTCTGGAAGCGTGGTCGCATAGGACGTTTGGGGCGCGGGGTAGCGTGCGCCATGCGCGCTGATGAAGGACATTGTCCAGTCCGACCATTGTGCGGCGAGCGGGACTCCCCAGTGAAGACCACGGCACAGTGGTTCGCAACTTGGGTGAACGTTCGACGGAAGGGATACGTTTGTGCGCCCACGCGGGGCTATGTTTAGGAGCGGATGCGGGTATGTTCGACATGATTCGGCTAGCGGTCTTTCTCCGGGTGGATGTCCTTGAGCAGCGACGTCGCGCGGGCGAGCTCGGCCAGCGCCGTCGCCAGCAGCAAGCCCCAGCCGCCCCAGTTTGAGACGACTGCGACGATCAAATGATCGGTGGGTGTGGTGGATGCGATGAGGGAACCGTTAGGGATGTCGTCGCGAACGATCTCGTAGGGCAACACGCTCATGCCGATCTCGTTGCCCCCGTCGCCGACGCCTATCGTCTCCCACGGCCGCTCCCATTCCGGGTCATCGAACAACAGGTGCAACGGCGCGGTATCGTCCGACATGTCCGCACCCTATTCGCGATGAGGCTTGCCGTCACTGCCGGGGGCCACACGTTCGATCGCGATCAGGTGCGTGATGGGCCGTTCACCGGCGGCGAGCCGCTCGCGGAGCGCGACGACCGACGCTTTGCTAACCGATGTGATTTCGAGCGCCACCGTTTCAGGCAACTCGGTGGTGATCGCCCAGACGGCCTTGCTGCATGGCGCATCGGAGATGACCGTCACGGGTATGCCCGCGTTCGCGAGACCGGCGGCCATGTGCGCCATGCCGCCAAGACCGTCTGTTTCCGGCGACGGCGGAACCGCATTGCGAATGAAAAATCCGGTGACGATGCCGACGTGCGCGTTGGGCGTACTCATGATTGAACGCGCCGCGTGCTCCAAACCGCCCTGCGCAAAACCCACCATGCGACTGATATCCCGCCGAGGTTTCCGCCGAAATTCAGCAAGCCGCCGAGCGCGCCGACCTTGTTGCGCGTAGCGAGCATCGCGGGAATCGACCAGTACAGCCCGCCCCAGCGCAGGAAGAACAAGGTCGCCGACAGCAGGATGACAACCATCCTTGGATTCGTCGCATAGGCCACGCAAAACACTGAGATCGTGGCCACCACCCCGGCAATGCCGAACATGACGCGCATCACCAGGTTGGGCGCGGCACCGCTCGCAAGCCATTTATCGGCGATAAAGCCGCCCACCACTTCGCCGACGAAGCCGCACATAAATATCAGGAAGCTCGCATTGCCCATTTGCTGCAGGTCGAAACCATGGACCTTGTGCAGATAGGTCGGCATCCAGGTAAAGAGCCCGTAGTAAAGTGTCGTGCAGCACATAAAGCCGAAAAACATCAGCCACACCGACCGGAACCTGAAGAAATCAATCGATCGGCCTGACAGGTCCTTGGCCTCCTTGGCATGCTCCAGCGCCTGAGCTCGCTCAATATGGAGCGCTTCCGCTTCGTTGACGCCCGCATGCTCGCGCGGCTGATTCCTGATATACCGCCATGCAACCATGCCGCACAGGATCGTGCCGATACCGGCGATCGCGAACGCGGCGCGCCACGAGTGCATGACCAGAATCAGCCATGCGATCAGTACCGAACCCAATGCCGCACCGAGCGGCGAGCCGCCGTCCATCAGCGAAGCGCCGCGTACACGCTCGAGTTCGGCCGCGCCGCCGAGCGGCGCGATCCGATGCGCGGGCTGCGACGGCACTTGGCTGCACGAGCAGTCCCCGCTCCTTTATAGACTGGGGTTTGAAGTTGCCGGCGTGGCCGATGGCGCATGACGGTTAGTTGCATTTCATCTACTTCGATCGGCTCACCGGAAGACGAGCCATTACGGGAGACCGACAGTGCTGCCTGTGTTATGTATGAAGTGAAAGCGTCGACTGATTGGCTGTCGATCGGCCCGATCGTATCGTGCTCATGCGCACGTTACCGGCGGCCGCGACGGACGTGCGACGGTTCCCGAAAGCAACCTTGATCTCAAGCTGACCACGCCAACGGAACTCGGCGGCGGAGGCAGCGACGGAACAAATCCCGAGCAACTCTTCGCAGCGGGCTATAGCGCGTGCTTCATCGGTGCGCTGAAATTCGTTAGCGCGCGCGACAAAATCGCGTTACCAAAGGATGTCGCCGTCGACGGCAGCGTCGACATCGGACAGATCCCCGATGGTTTCGCCATCGAAGTCGAACTGAAAATCTCGCTGCCGGCCATGGACCGCGCAGAGGCGCAAGCGCTGATCGACAAGGCGCACGTGGTCTGTTCTTATTCGAATGCGACACGCAACAATATCGACGTCAAGCTGACACTGGTCTAAGCCGCGCTACGTTAGCGAATTTTCGGGTGCAGGCAGCGGATGTGGTATAGCGTGAAGCGCCGCGATCCGCTGCAATCTTTCTGCCTCTATTCCTCATTGCGCGACTGCGCTTGGACGGCAACTGAGGAGCGGCGGCGTTGCCGTACGGATCTTCGTGCGTCGGACAGTCTGCAATGGCCCTTTCCTGCGGCTAGCGGCTTGTGCACGTTGCCAGGCGTCGTTCACCGCATCCTCGAACGCGCTGCCCGCCTTGAACTTCGCGCGATATGTGTCGCAAACCTCATCCTGTTGCCAATCAGCCAACTCGAGGACGTGCATCAGAAAGCGGCGCCCGCGCTTACGCTACGACGAATGCGGCCGGACTTCAGGCGGCTCAGTCCTGCGCTAACGGCCTCCTTTTTTTGGCCGCTCACGCGGCGCGAGGCAGCTATCGTAGGTCCATTTCTCCACCTTGCTTACCTGTCCGAGTTGAATCGGCGGCGGAGCTTTGAGCAACAGTTGGCTTGGATTGTTAAATACTGAGCTATTACCGCCTCAAAGTTGCGCTGGGTGTCGAACGAACGAGTTATCGCCGCCCCAAAACTGATCCGGGTTGTTGAAAACTGAGTTTGGGCCGCCCGCAATCTGGCCCAGCGTCCTTGCCGTCCACCCATTGCGCCCGACGACGTCGTTCGAATCACCGAAGCGTCCCTTGCCGCCAACGCCGTCCGCGTGCGTGGGAGGCACGCCCGAGCGCATCGTCGGCAAACCGGATGAGCCGCATTTTTTGTGCAGGCGCTGCGGCGGCTTGGCACGCCGTCCGCGGCCACGCTGATAATCGGCGACAACCCGGCCGCCACCAACACGACGGGCGCCGCACGGCTCTCGATGCCGCTCGTACTCGTCGCAACTCATGCGCAGGCCGACGTCGCGTCGCTTGCCGAGCTGTTCGACCCGGAGCCTGTGGCGGCGGTGCCCGTGGCCGTCAATATCGCTTGAGCGACAGCACGTCGAACGTATGGCGGATCGTTTCCACTGATTTCTCGTAGTCCGATAGCGCGAGGCACGCAATCAACACGTCGATGATCGCCAGTTGTGCGAGACGGCTGGTCATGGCTTCCGTGCGAAATTTGGTCTCGCGCGCCATGGTGAACAGCACGATATCGGCGAAGGCCTGAAGCGGCGAACGCCCGAAGTTCGTGAGGCAGATGGTGCGTGCGCCGGCTTCCTTGGCGAGGCGCGTTGCCGTCACCGTTTCGTGCGTGCTGCCCGAGTGGGAGATGGTGAGCGTCGCCACGGTGGGGTCGCAAAGCGACGCGCTGATGACCTGGATGTGCGGGTCGATCACCGCGCGTACGTCCAGCCCGATACGCAGCATGCGGTAGTGCGCATCTTCGGCGATCGACGCCGCGCTGCCCACGCCGTAGATTTCAATCCGGCGGGCGTTGCGGATCACCTCGACCGCCCGCTCGAGTTCGCCCACGTCAAGCGTGGATTGGGTTTCATGCAGGGCCTGCACGTTCGAGCTGAAGATTTTTGAAATTACCGCCGCCGCGTTGTCGCTGGGCTCGAGATCTTCGTGGATCAACTGCACCGGACGCACGATTTCCTGCGCCAGCACGATCTTGAGCTGCTGAAAGCCGGTGGCGCCGATCGCCTTGCACAGGCCCACTACGCTGCCTTCGCTCGCACCCACACGCTCGGCGACCTCACTGACCGACATGTGCACCACTTCCTGCGCGCGCTGGCGGATGAAGTCGGCGATGCGCTGGCTGGTGGCGCCGAAGGTCGGATAAAGCTGCTCGATGCGCGACAGGATCGCCGACACCGAATTCGGCTGGGCCGGGGCCCCGCCACTCGCCGCGCCCTTCTTTGCGGGTTTCATCAAAGCTCCTGTGAAAGAAATCGTCGTGCCGCTGGCACGCCACGCGAGGTGCGGCTCGGGCCGCCCGGTGCGCGACACACAACCGGACCCAACAAGGTGGCGGCAAGGATAGCGTGACTTCCGGGCGTGATGAAAGCGGTGAGTATCAAAAGGCGACGCAAAATCGATTACCCACCGCGTTGATAACGACCAGTCGAATGATGTTTGCGATGTCCACGATCCCGCCTGCCGGCGGAAGCCGGAGCCCCCTCCGCCGGCCGCAGCCAATTCAGCTCAAGTGAAGCGCCATCGCCGGATCGCTGACAGTCGGCTTGCCCGTTTCGATACGACCCGAGAAGCGGCGCACGAAGTTGTCGCCCGTCACGGTGAAGTCGTACCAGTTGCCGCTGCCCGAGAGATCCCAGTGCAGCATGCCGACATCCCTCACAGGAACATTCAACTGCCAGGGGCCATCGGTGCGGTAGGCGTTGGACTGCACCGTCACCGTGCCGGGCGCGGTACCGGTGTTGTGCAACTTCACGTAGACCTGGCCGGCGTCCGTGTCGTAGCAGACCTGCACTTCGGGCATGAAGGTCGCGGCACTGGCGGCCACTGCGTTGCCCGCGAAGGTACGCAGGAAGCCGTTCGGGCCGTAGACCCAGAGCTCGTATTTGCCAAGGTCGCTCTTCAGCGTGTCGTCCCAGTAGTCCTCGAGCGTCTTGCCGGCTTCGACCGTGTATCGGCGCGGGATGCGGTCCAGGTGATTCTTGTCGTACACATGGAACACTGCTCCTTGCTTACCTGTGTTGCTGAAAATCAGCTTGACGAGACCGGGACCTTCGATGCGTGCGCTGGTATGCAGTTCATAGGGCAGCGCGCGCGAAAAGCGTGTTCCCGGCTCCTGGAACAGCGGCTCCGGCGTGGCCGGCGGCGCTGCGATGGGCAGTGAGGCCTGGGCAGCAAGCACGGCCTGGTAGTTGCTCGTATCCGGCATTTTAGGAAAGACCGGATCGTTCGGCGAAACAAAGTCGAAACACGAGGTCAGGTCGCCACAGACCGCGCGGTGCCACGGACTGACCGCGTCGACAGTGATATCGAAGCGCTTCTCTAAAAACAGGCTCATCGACGTGTGATCGAAAACCTGCGAGTTGACCCAGCCGCCCTTGCTCCACGGCGAGATGACGTACATCGGCACGCGCGCGCTGAGACCCCACGGCCGCACGTTGCCGCTGATGGTGTCGTTGGCGTTCAGGTATTTTCTCGCCGGATCGGAGAAGTACTCACCGTCCAGCGGGAAAGTGGCCTTGCCTGCCAGTGTGCCGTCCAGGTTGTACGACGGTGGCGCTGGCGGCGCTACATGGTCGAACAGGCCGTCGTTCTCGTCGTAGGTCAGGAAGAATGCGGTCTGGGCCCAGACGTCTGGATTGGCGGTGACCGCGTCGAGCACTTCGGCCGTGAAGTTCGCACCGATCGCTGGATTGCTGTTGCCGGAGTGTTCCGAGTTGGCTGCCGTGCACAAGATCCACGACACTTCGGGCAACTGGTTGCTCATCACATCGTTTTTCAGGTCCGCGATCGAGTAGTCCGTCATGCCCTTCACGTACAGCGGGTCGCCGGGCTTGGCGGTGCGGAAGTCTTGGAAAGCCAGGCCGCCGTGCATAGCGCCGGTCCAGTTGTCGTTGGTGTCCTGGTAGATTTTCCAGCTCACGCCGGCGTTCTCGAGCACTGACGGCAGGGAAAGCCAGGTGAGTGCGTTGTCCGCATACGTATAGCCCGGCGTCGGCATGGTGCCGGTGATCCAGCAACGATCGTTGTTGGGTTCCGAGGTCCGGTCGTCGCTGTTGATGCCCATCTTCGCCAGCTTCGGGTCGAAGCCCGAGCCCGAGAAGAAAACCACGCGGTTCGGGTCCGTGCCGCTCGTGGTCGAGCAGAAGTGGTTGTCACAGATCGTGAACGCTTCGGCCAGCGCGAAATGGAACGGAATGTCGCTGCGGGCAAGATAGCCCATCGTGTACGGCGTCTTGTAAACGGGCCAATGGCCTGACTTGCCCTGATTCCAGGCGGCCTGCATGTCGGAGAAGCTGTGCGGCGTGCTGGGCGATTGCAGTGCCTTAACCTTGGTCATATCCATGTGATACGGCGGAATCACGTTGCCGCTTGCGTCCTGCTGGTACCACACGTCCTTGCCGCTCTCGAGTGGAATCGGCAAGCGGTCACCGTAGCCGCGTACGCCCTTCAGGGTGCCGAAGTAATGATCGAAGCCACGGTTTTCCAGCATCAGGATGACGATGTGCTTGATGTCCTTGATGGTGCCGGTGTCTACCGCAGCTTTAACGGAAAGCGCGCGGGAGATACTGGGCGGCAGCATGCCCAGCGCGAGGGCGGCGCCTGCCGACTTGGCGGCACCGGTGAGGAAACTGCGTCGATCGAGTTTTTTCATGGTCTTGACTATGTAGGGATTGAGCGCGGGGCGGCACTTCGCGGCATCAGGGCGCGCAACTCAGCTTGGCGTTGGGCGGGGCGGGCGACGCCCGATTGGCGGACGCGGAGTCGCCGGCGCCTGGCGGGTTTGTCGAAGACCCGCCGCAGGCGGTTAGCGACAGGCTCACAACGATGCAGGCCGCTACGGCACGGCCATACAACAGGAATTGGGTCATTGGCGGGATCTCATGGGCTGGTAGACAATTAGTAAAACTTATTAATTAGACAATTGATCAATCTTCGAGGTGATCTGGTCTAGTCCGAACACGGCGATAAAGCGTAGGCAGTAGCGGGTACCGACACAGAGAATAAAAACTGAATGTGTCAGCAGAATGAAGACATTTCATTTGCAAGCAATGATATTGCTGAGCAAACTTCATTCTGGTCCTGTCGATTCCGGCTCTGCTACGGGCCGCTGGCCACGGGGCAGGTCTTCACAAACGCGCACCTAAAATCCGCAGTCTGTGTGTGGTGGCAATCGCAGCTGGCTGCCACGCGTGTTCATGTAGGTAAATTTGCAAGCGAGCGACGGCAACCCGAACGGTCGCCGGTGAATTTACGAGGAATGGAACGGATGTTCTTGATTTCGCGCCAAGCGTGTCCCCAGACGGAAGCAAAATTGCCTTCCGGTCGTCCGAACGAACCGGCTTTGCTGAGTGTGTAATCTCACGTGAGGCACTTGAAGCGCATTTCTGGCTGCCGCCAGGCGCCGACGAAGTCCGCACGCTCAAAACGTTTGCAGATGGCCGCGAGCGCATTATTGCGGTCGCGGAAAGAAAAATGCGGGCCCGCGGCCCGATCAGCCGGTCCGACTCACAAGCAATGATTTCATCACGAAGCGCTAGGCAGTAGGCTCGTGCCTGGGCGGAATGCGCAAGACCCTGGATTTGACCGTACTTGTGGTCTCACATCAGCGGCAAGACCATTAAAAAGCACGATCGCGCTAATGTTGCTTCTTGGCACCTACGGCACGGCGTTGCGCGACAGAGGGAATGGCCAGTGTCAGCGGTTATCGACGCCTGAGTAATGTTTTGCAAGGAAAAACCAAGAGGAACCGTTGCATCGCATGCGTGGCCGTTTCTGTTGCGCAGAATCCGGCTGGGAGCCTTGAGCTACCGTCGCCGTATGTCCGAAAAACACAACAGTTCCAAACATACCACCACTGATGTTGTTTCTTTTTATGTCGAATGCATAGGACTACGAATAATATTACACCCACGCTGCTGCTGGTCGTAATGTTGTTCCTGAAATACCGGCACGACAAGGCGTGGACATTCACGAAAGAACAAGCCCTACGCCGCGTGTTGTCTACAAAACTGTTCCGCCGACATGCAACGCACACGATTTCATAACCCGATCGATGGCAGCTCCGTACACCGGGTGACCATGGAGCTTGACGTTCAATACTGGGAACAAACTTACGCTGAGAATAAGGCCAGTTTTTGGCAAACGATCGAGTCCTTCGCGAGGCCGCGTCGGCGACTGGCCGTCTGCGATGAGCAAACCAGATTGCCTCGCCGGGCAGTCTGGAAAGCTGGATTTTGACGTTGAAACGTACGCAATTGTGTTAGACAGTTACTTGCATTTTATCCCGTAATATCGCCCGAACGGTGAGCTTTTGCGGGATTGCAAAACTGCGGCAAACGCGACGGGCGTGAATGGGCCATCAACGTTTCTGTTCAACAACCGATCGAGTTTTCCGACCGGCCCCCATCGCGCGTACACGGACTCGCTGCGGGCTAAAGTCGATGTTGATTATTCGCCCGTGAACAACCTCCCCTCTGGATCTGGCCCGCAAGCTGATAGCTCGAACGTGCGAGCCGCCGTCTCGGAAAAACTTTCGCTTGACTATCGATCCCGCGGACGGCTTAGATCCCGATCGCGCTGACGCGCGCCGGTTAGTGTTCATCTCAGCGGCACATTGTTGTGCGAAGGTCATCTGTCGCGCCCATCTTGTGAGAGCTTGTAGAGTTGCCGCCACATGCGCTTCAATTCGAGGTCGGGTAAGCGGACGCGCTCCAGACTTTATCCCGTCCACCCAAAAATGTTGACAAACCGATGGGAGCAGCTTCGCGCGTTGGACTGTCTGTGTTGCAAGGGTATAGCCCCCACCTTCAAGGCGCATCGCAGTGCGGTCGCCGACCACGATCGGCCGGGTTCGGTAGAGATGTGGCGCGGTAGCAGTAGATTCGGTTTGTCTGTTGAGTGCGTTCGTACGTGTCTTATGCGCTAATCCTGCGAAACCTGGAAGAAATGATGGAGCAGCGAGGTATCTCGGTCGATCATTCAACCGTGCATCGCTGGGCCCTCAAGCGGTTGCCGGTGCTGGGTCAGCGTTCGCATCTCCCCCTCGCGATCCGCTTAGTGTTGGCGTGTAAAGCATCGCATAGTCTTCCGTTCCGCCGATAACAGGAAACGTTCGGATATCGGACAGACGATCAAACATCGCTCCGCCGGCTATGTCTCAGGGTCGCATTTGCGGATCAGGGATACACGGGCGAAGAAGCTGCGCAAGCCGCACGCGATGAAGGCATTGAACTGCAGGTGATCAAACTGCAGGAAGCCAAACAGGGTTTTGTACTGCTGCCCCGGCGGTGGGTGGTCGAGCGCAGCTTTGGCGGTTCTGTCGCATTAAGGCGTTGCGGTAAGATCTGGCGACTGAAAATAAGACATCACGATGCTCATGACAAGCAAGACGCCACGCAATGCATTACCTGCAGGGATCGCGAAGGTGCTGAAACGACTGCACTATCCGCTGGACGTGATCCTGCTGTGTGTGCGGTGGTACGTGGCGTATTCGCTGAGCCTTCGCAACCTTGAAGAGATGATGGCCGAACGGGGCTTTGAGGTTGACCATTCGAGCGTGCATCGCTGGGTCATCAAGCTTGTACCGTTGTTCGAGCAAGCCTTTCGCAAGCACAAACGTCCAGTCGGCAAGAGCTGGAGAATGGATGAAACCTATGTCAAGGTGCGCGGTCAGTGGAAGTACTTGTATCGCGCTGTGGACAAGGCTGGAAAGACCGTCGATTTCCTGCTTCGGGCCCATCGTGACAAGGCTGCAGCCCGTCGTTACTTCGAGAAAGCCATCGATCAGAGCGGCGCGCCTGAGAGCGTTACCATGGACAGGAGCGGCGCCAATCTGGCCGCCATCCAGAGCATCAACGCTGAACGGGAAACGACCATCGAGGTCCGTCAGGTCAAGTATCTGAACAACATTGTCGAACAGGACCATCGTGCCATCAAGCACATCATCAAACCCATGATGGGCTTCAAGGATTTCCGGTGCGCTCGCATCATTCTGTCAGGCATCGAAGTGATGCACATGATCAGAAAAGGGCAAATGAAGGACGACGGCATTGCGCGAACCGTCGCCGCTCTGTTCTACTCGCTGGTGGTATAAGTAATCCTAAATATTGGCAAATATTTTTACCTTGTTCACCTTATCGCGACAGAACCCTTTTTATAGCGGACTCTTCTCTTGATACCAAATTCGGCTGCCGTGTCAGAACAAGGCCTCCTGCGCCGCAGAGGCGGGCCTTGGCGGGCCTTCGACTACCAGACCCGCGTCCCTCAAGAACGCGAGCACGCTTCGTGGTGGAGCGTGCAGCTTCCGCGCGAGTACGACGGCGTACCTGCGGACCGGAACACTCGGATGGCAGTCATCGAACGATTCGAGAAGCTCCTGGACAAGTTCGATCGGGACCTTAAGGCCCGCTCGGACAGAGAGCACGCGTAACTGGCTCGCCGTCAGCGTGGCATTAGCCACCCACGTGAGGTCGTCGGCGGCAGCAGGCGGCCTGCAGGTCGCCACCAGGTAGGTCGGCTCCTCGATGTTCTCGATAAAGGGCAACAGAGCACCTCGCTCGACCAGTCCCTGCAAGTAATAAAAGACCGCCATTCTCGCGGCCTTTTCCCGGTCCGGGTCGACCCAATAACGTTCGCTGAGATATCTCAGCACGTCCGATAACGCAACTTCACGCACGGCGGAATCGGTGCTGGCGGGCAAGACAAAATGACCGAACGCATCGGCCTGCCAAACGCGACGATCCACGCCGAACACATCCTCTTCGCGGACTTCGATGTCGACGTCAGCAGGCCACTGGTCACAAGACAATGCCATTTGTGTTTGTAGTACCCCCAACTGTTCCGCGCGGTTCAAGAGCCGGTAGAAGGAATTATCGGCAAAAACGAGAGGTGACGTCCACGACGAAGGCGCCCGCTTTTCCGCGACACCCCCCATAGCCGGGGCGTGCCACTCTTCGCCCGGCAACGGCGGCGAGCATCGCACATCCTTCTCGCCAGCAAAAAGCCAACTTTTGTTCTCAACGGAGTGAAGCAAGCACTGCCGTAAGTCAGCCCACCCGTGGATGCGGGCGGGGTGCGGCAGGCTGACGACCAGCGCGGGTACCTCGAGCTTCTCGACGCGCTCGAGAGACACCGTACGAGGCAATCCAGGAATGGCGATTTCAACGATAAGCTGGCCGTCCGCGGTTTCAGCCAGAAAATCGATCGGAACATGACCGACCTCGATGTCGGCTATAGAGTCGGTCCACTGGATGAGGAGGCTCTGAAAGCGTCTAGCACCCGGCTCCCCGACGGGGACCGGCACCTTGATGAAGCGGCTGTCCAGAAGGACGTGCTGGGCGGCTGCGCGCAACGCATAGTGTGCGGCAAGCCGGCACGTGGTCCGGTATACGTGCGCGAAGTAAGGGAACCCGCTTTTGGGGACTTTGCGCTGCAGTTCTTTGCCACAGGCAACGCAGATATAAGCGGCGCGGCCGGAGGCAAAGCCATCGCTCGCCGCCGCCATATTCGCCGCTGAGCCCCTTGCAAAAACGATGTGCGCAGTGTTGGGCATAGGCAGTACCGGTCCGTTTGCACGCCCCGGTTTTACCGCACATGGGTCGAAATTGCCTAATTTTTAAGCAAAAAAGCGTTGTGAATTTGAGACGCCAGTTGTCGTCATCGCTGGGGCCAACACCCGAGAACTGAGCAGGCTTGTCGGGGATGCCGAGAGCTACCCGTTGCTAGCGGCAAATAAAACAGTCACCACACCGAGCGAATATGTTCACTTGCAGGCCGAGATCGGATAACTTCTCTTCATCCGAGCGCCTCTTTTATTCCCTCCATAAATTGGACGGCCTCATAGTCTCGCACGAGTTTTTCGAAACCGCGGACGACGTCGGCTTCCATCGCGTGAAGGCCTTTTTCGCCGTGAAATTTGGATCTGAAGGCTTGATTGAACCGGTTGTTCAAGTAGGAACTGACTTCCTCAATTTTTTCGGGGCTCCCTGAGTTCGTGAAGAGAACCGACGTGGGTGAAGCAGCGTCATAGAAAAGGTTGTGCCGCCACTTGGGCACAAAGTTCGCGGGCCTCTCGTCGGTAATCCACATAGAACCGATAAGTTGAAGCTTCCCCTTCATGCCCTTAGGCGTTATGAAGGTCCACACCTTGCGCGGCAGCCGCTCCTGAAGTTCAGCTAGCTTGTCGGTATCGGCCCCAACTGTGCCTATACGCCCTTCGTTTACATCCGATACGAAGTCTTTCCAGTAGTAGAAGATGTCCAAATCTACTCCGTTCTCAAATTGACGATTTCGAGTCAAACGCCGGGACGGCCAACTGGGGGCCGACGCTCAGCGATACAGTTCCCAAAGGCGCTTCGAATGACCGGCGCAGCGGGCCTGAGGTGGAACCGGCTCGCGACGGCGGGCAAAAGGAATTTTTAATCTCTTCGGGTCGAATTCCCCGCCGCTCGCGACGTAGGCCGATCGAAGATCGGCAGCTTGGAAAGGCGCCATTCATACCCCGCCCCTTGGGGCGGGGAGCTTGTTGAGCCTGACGTCCCGCGCCGTCAGAGAGCCAATCCGATCCGTCGGCGCTTATTTCCAGAGGCTTGCTGGGAATTCGAACGCCTCAGGCTGCAATACGTCGCTCTTCTGCCAAATCACCCGATCGAGCGTAACTGACAAATTCCACGTTTCAGCGGCAACAGGTTCTTTCTTTGCGAATGCCTTGGGCGTAAGCAGCGCTACGCACCCACCTCTCGCTGGATCACGCACGGATCGATACACGATCGCGTCGATGTGAGCCTCGCGTGCGACCCCGGCAAACGCTTGGCAGTAGCCATGCTCGGTCTTGTTCTCGAACGCATTCTGCTGGCGTAAAAAAGGTGGCCGGCGAAGATCAACCGCGCGTCCCCGAAGCGCCGCCTTGAACAGTGTCTGTGGCAACGTATCGATCGATCCAAGCGACGGCGATTCAGTCAGAAAGCGCCAGCGCCAATAGCCAAGCTCTGCACACGCGGTGCTTTTATCGTAGGCGGCATAAAAGACACCTGGATCGTAAGGTCGACGAAAGCGCGAGCCATACTTGGACGTCGGATATCGAAAGGGCGTGAATAGTAACCAGTGGAGTCCGAGGGCCGCGGCAGGAATCGGAGGTTTCGATGTATCGAGCAACGCTTCTAGCTGAGCCTGTTCCGCCAGACTGTCAACGAGCGACATCGTCGCCACGCGATGTTGAGCCTCGACAGCACGCCAGGTATCCTCGATAAGTTCGCGAGCCTCAGATGCGACCTCGGTAGAGGTCCAAGTATTCGACGACATTAACGAGTCCCTGAGCGGAGCGGATGAGATCGATTGGTCTCGCATTTAGCGCGGTATTCTCGCCCGTCAGCCATGCTTGAGCTTTCTCGCCTGGACCCACGATGGCATCGAGTGAACGAAACAATCGCACCAGCAATAACGCCAACTCCCATTCTTTGCCTCGTGATTGCTCAAGTTGGTATGTGCCCGCGACAAGTCGCGAGACGGAAGACGTACTGAGTCCGAGCACTTCGGCTAGCGTCGCTTGGCTTATGCGTAGAGCGGCCGCCGCGCGCACCGCCGCTTTAGAAAGCGTGGCGGCCGGCGTTGGACCGACCGCTGCATGATCTCGCGTTGTCGATGCCATGGTAGCCTCCTATTTCTACAGAAATACTATCACGGTATGATTTCTACAGCAACTTAAACAGGTAGCGTGTGTGGACCTCACGGCGTGGAAGCGGCCAATTTGACATAAGGCAGAGGGTTTTTTGGTTGGCGATCGCGGCTACGAACCTGTGAGCAAGACCCGATGAGGTCTGGCCGCGATCGGTAACCAAAAAACCGTTTGTGCTGAACCGCTCCACAGGCGGTCGCCTCTATGGGCATTGAATGGCCACCGGGGTCATCCAGTGCGCGCCACTCACGTTGGCCCGGCACCGGACGACGATGAAGCGGAGTGGATGAGTGCGTGAGGCTGGTGCGAGCGTTGGGTTGGCGAGGTCAGGGGTGCCGGTGGCGGCGCGTTTCCCTGCTGCAAGGACCCGATGACGCAAGGCCGGGCGCGTCGCCATGCGGAATGCATGGCAACATGATCGGTCGTGGTGCGAACGCGAATCAGTGAACATGGTGAGCAGGTGGCGGCGCACGCGGCAGTGCACCGGGCAGGAAGGTTTCGATGCAGACCATGTGACCCTTGCCGCAGACAGGGCAATCGCGCAGGGACTTGCCGGTGAGTCGCTGGTAACGGTCGCGATAGTCTTGCATCGGGTCAGGTATTTGGTCCGTGGGAGCTACGACGCCGAGCAGCCGGCGGCAGGTGGCGAGTTTGGCGGTGCGGTGGCGATTGGCCAGCAGGCCGTAACTGCGGATGTGTTTGAAGCCATCGGGCAGCACATGCAGCAGGAAGCGGCGAATGAATTCGTCGGCCTCAAGCGTCATGGTCTTCGGTGCGGCGGGATGTTTGTAGTCTTTCCACCGGAAGGTGACGTGGCCGTCGTCGAAGCTGACCAGCCGGTTGTTCGAGATGGCCACGGAATTAGTAAGGACTTTCCCGATCTCGTGGCATAGCGATATGCCAGGATGGTTGGTGCTGGGCAACCCATCTGAAAAGGGGAAAGTCATGGACAAGATTACTCGTATCGGCGTGGATCTGGCCAAGAACCTGATCCAGTTACACGGCGTCGACAGCATGGAGCGCGTAGTGGTCAGGAAAGCAATCACCCGGCAGAAGTTTCTAGAATGGTTTGCGAACCTCGAGCCGTGTCTGGTCGCGATGGAAGCGTGCAGTGCAGCCCACTACTGGGCGCGCAAGCTGCGCGCGCTTGGCCAGATGTCCGCCTGATCGCGCCGCAGTTCGCCGCGCCGTACCGCAAAGGCGGTAAGCACGTGAAGAATGACAGGCTCGATGCCGAGGCGATCTGCGAGGCCGCGAGCCGACCGCACATGCGCTTCGTGGCGGTCAAAACGGCGGACCAGCAAAACGTGCTGGTGGTGCACCGAATGCGCAGCGGTTTTGTTGAGGAGCGCACGGCGCTGGTCAACCGACTGCGCGGTGAGCTGGTCGAGTTCGGCGTGTTCCTGCCGCAAGGCATCGACGCATTTCGTGCCCACTTCGTCGAGGCACTGGAGGACGGGACCCCCACTGAACTGAACGGTGTCGCGCGCACTGCGCTACTGCGAGGCTGGAACCACATTCAGGCCCTCGATCAGCAAATCATCTGGTGCGACGCGCAAATCGCCGCGCAGGTGAAGCACGACAGCAATGCGCAGCGCGTCATCGCGGTCATCGGCATCGGGCCGCTCACCGCGTCGGCCGCGGTGGCAACCGTCGGCGACGCCCGCCTGTTCAACAACGGCCGGCAATTTGCCGCCTGGCTCGGCACGGTGCCCAAACAGGCGAGCAGCGGCGGCAAGACCCGGCTGGGCCGCATCACCAAACAGGGCAACACGTATCTGCGCACACTGTTATTCCAGGGCGCGCGCTCGGCCGTAACGAGCGCTCATCGACGAACCGATCGGCTGTCGCGCTGGATCGTTCAGCTCCAGGCACGGGTAGGCTGGTATCGCACGCTGGTGGCCGTCGCGAACAAACATGCGCGCATCCTCTGGGCGATTCTGGCCAAAGGCGAGCGCTTCGATCCCTCGTATGTGCCGACTCGCCTAGCGCCCGCTGGCCGTGACACTGTAACCGCAAGATCAGATAGATGAGTGATGAAGCGTAAGTCCGTTCAACCGACAAGGGGGAACTTGGCACACAAGGATGCAATAGGAATGGATAGCGACAGGTCAGACCGGCAGCGGGCGAACTCGAACACCCCTCAGGCGCTACATCGTATGTATTCGCCGTGATCCGGATGGAGTCCTGCTGCGCGGTTACTATCCGGGCCCGGGCAGCGCAACGATAGTGCCCAACAAGGCCGCTTATAGATCCTATGAGAATCCGGGCGCGGCGAGAGACTGATGCCTACAATCAGCATCGCGAGGCTACTGTAGAGGAGATGATCATGGGCAACGACCAGGGATATCAGTTGGGTACTGACGAAATCGTGCTGGCTGTCTCACTCGAGCTCGCGGCCAGGAAGTGGAAGGTCGCGCTGCACGACGGCCAGCGCGAGCGGCCCGCCGTCCACACGGTCGACCAGCCGCACGCCGCAGCGCGCCTGCAGGCCGTGCTGGCCCTCATCGACCAGCACAAGGACAGGTGGTCCCTGCCGGCCGACGTGCGCATCGTCGTGTGCTACGAGGCCGGTCAGGATGCGTTCTGGATCTGGCGTGCGCTACAGGCCCACGGCATTGAGTGTTACGTCGTGGATCCGGCGAGCATCCCGGTCCAGCGTCACAAGCGGCGTGCGAAGACCGACCGGCTTGACGCGATCAAGCTCGTCATCAACCTGCGCGCATGGCTGCACGGCGAGCGCGACCGCATGCACGTGGTTCACGTGCCGTCCGCGCAGGATGAAGCGTCGCGCCACCTGATGCGCGAACGCGGGCAGCTGCAGAAGGAAGTGCTGCAGCACCTCGACCGCATGCGCAAGCTGCTGGCCACGCTCGGCTGCTGGGAAGACGTCGCGCATCGCGCCTTTGCCGAACGGCTGGCGCACGACGAGGTGCGGTGTCACGACGGCACGCCCCTGCCGCCGGACTGCGCGAGCGGCTGCTGCCTAAGGACACAGACCTCGAATTGCAGCAAATGTTGGCGCGCGGTAAGTATGCGTTCAGGCTTGCCAGGCTGGCGAGCGCAATAACCCGTGCTCGCCAGCCTTCGCCAGCATATTGGACCCTTCGCCGCGTCAAGGGTCCCGCTGGCGCCAGGCTTTGGCCTGCCCTTGACCCGATACGCGCTCCCGCACGTGAGGCGCAGAAGGAAGCTGACCGATGATCCGTGACCCAGTTCGCGAAAGGCCTTGACAACTTACTGCTCATAGAAGGCATGAGCCATTCCGTCCTCACCAGGGAGACATGTCATGCTGACCGCTTGCGCTGGAATTGTGCCGCAATCCGCTGCCGCACCTTACGCCGACGATGGCAGCGCCGCGCAGCCGCAAACCCCTCAGACCAGCCCTGACCTCGCGCCAATCGACATCCGGGCCATGCTCGACACGCACGCCGAATCGTTCCGGCACGCGGGCGTGCTGTCCGTGCGCAGCGGCTTGCAATGGCCGGCATCTGGACGCGCTGCCACGCGTGCCATCGTCGTGACCGTCATGGCGGACAAGCTGGCCACGCTGCAAGCCGCGCTGCCCAAGCAGATCGACGGCGTACCCGTCGATGTACGCGCGGCAGACGCGATGGAATCGATGCAAGCGCTCGACCCTTCACGATATTGCGCACTGGCGGAAGCCCGCCACGAACTGCGGCAGCCCTATTTCGCGGACCAGGTGTTCTTCGACAAACAAGGCAACCCACTTGCGAGTCCGCCTGCACCGCTCATCGCATTCGCTGCCGCCAGCACGCGCAAACAAGAGATTCCGTACACGCCGGCGCCCGGCGCGAGTCTCGATTCGGTGACGGAGCAGGTCTCTTTGGTACTGCATGCGAGTCCCGATGCCGGGTGGGCGGAGCTATCGAAATTCATCGCCGGCGTTCGCGAAGAACTGGTGGTCGGCATGTATGACTTCACCTCCGCGCACATTCTCACCACAGTTGAGGCCGCGCTTGCCGACGGCAAAAAGCTGACGCTCACGCTCGACCATCCCGCGAAGAATCCCACGGCCGATCAGACCGACGAGCAAACGCAGACCGATCTCTCGACCCGGCTCGGCGAGCGCTTCGCCGGCACGTGGGCACTCACCAATGCCGACCCGAAGGCACCCGTCTGGATCTATCCGAACGCGTATCACATCAAGGTCGCCGTGCGCGAAGACGATACTTTCTGGCTCTCTTCGGGCAACTGGAACAACAGCAATCAGCCGGAGATCGACCTGTCGGACGTGGCGGCCGCGCGCAAGCTCGCCGAGACACATGATCGCGACTGGCATGTGATCGTCACGAGCAAGGCGTTGGCGAGCACGTTCCGCGCATTCCTGCAGCACGACTATACGGTCTCTCACAACGCGATTCTTGAGGCTAAGGCACAGCGCATGACTGTTCCGGGAGCCGGAGCCGCTGCTCTCGACGTTCCGATCGAAGCGTTTGCTGCCGGCAAGGCTCCGCACCAGTTCTTCGCGCCGAAGACCTTGACTGACACTGTGACGATCCAGCCGCTACTCACACCCGATAACTATCAGCCTCATGTTTTGGCGCTCATCGAGTCCACGCAGCAGCACTTTTACATGCAGACTCAATATATCCATCCGAGCGGACGCCCTGACGATGCAGAACATGACGCACTGATTGCGGCGCTGAAGGCGCTCATCGATCGCGGACTCGACGTGCGTCTGATCACCAGCCAGTTTCAGAATGACGCGTGGGTCGAGAAGCTGATCGCGGCGGGTGTGCCGTCGTCCGTGCTGCGCCGGCAGGCGAACGTTCACAACAAGGGTATCGTTGTCGACGGAAATGTCGTTCTGGTCAGCAGTCAGAACTGGTCGGCGGACGGCACGCTGCGCAATCGCGATGCGGGCCTGATCATTCATAGCGCCGATGCCGCGGCTTATTTCGAGCAGATTTTCCTGCACGACTGGAATTATCTGGCTTCGCCGGTGGGGAGCTGAGGGAACTCTCGAAGCGTCTGGCCAGTTCTGAAAACCGGCTCTGCGAAACGGACGTGACACAACGTGGCAGCAGTCACGCCACGAAACGGATTCGTCAGGCAACCCGCGGCCCGACGTAATTTGACCGTCACCTTCCAGCAATATGGCGATGTAATGATGATGCTTCGTACCCGCCCTAGCGGCTCGAGAACTTGCAGCCGGATGCGCTGCAGTCCGACACCGCCCGGGCGGGCACGAATTGATTCAAACCTTGCATCGAACCATGATGCCGGGGTTTAGCCATTCGCTGGACGCCCCGTCTTCACCGTCTCGAGCGACGACACTGCGGCAAGCAGGCGCTGCGGCGCTGCCGACTCCAGCATCATCAACCCTGCTCGCAACAGCTCGCTCTTCTTGACCGATACGCCGGCGTCGAGGCACTTCTGCTTGAGAGAAGCAATCTTGTCGTAGTCCGATTTCGGCATCGTGAAGCTGTCGCGCACGACTTTCTCTTTCTTCGGCTGCTTGGCTTTCTTTGCTTCGGGAGCGCTGACCGGCGCGGCTTCGGCAGTTGCCGAACGCTTCGCTTTGGCTGCCTTCTTGACAGCAGGCGCTGCTTCCGTGGTTGCTGAGCGCTTCGCTTTGGCCGCTTTCTCGACGACAGGGGCCGCTTCCGCAGCTGCCGAGCGCTTCGCTTTGGCAGCTTTCTTGGCGGCGGGCTTCGCTTCCGCAGTCGCCGCGCGCTTCGCTTTGGCTGGTTTCTCAGCGGTGGGCTTCGCTTCCGCGGTCGCCGCACGCTTCACTTTTTTGGCTGCTTTCTTGACGGCAGGCGTTGCTTCCGCGGCGGCCGCGCGCTTCGCTTTGGACGCCTTTTCGACGACAGGCGCCGCTTCTGCCGGCTGTTCCGGCGCGACTGCGGGCTCGGCGCCATTTACCCCGTGCTTGGACGAGCTCTTAGGGAAATGGAACGCCTTCTTGGTGTGCTCTTTAGTGACGGGTGTTGTCATGTGGTTCTCCGCGTTGATAACTGTATAAACAGTATATACCGTTTATTTCGCTATCGAAGCCTCGGTTCCGATGCGAACCTCAACCCGTCACCTGTACCGGACAGCATCCCACAAACCGTACAGGTACTGTACCGGAATGGTTCGCTAGAATGCTCCAAAGGTCCTATTGGCCGCCACCGGAGCCACCCATGTCCTACCTCAGCCTCAGCCTTAGCGCGCTGCCCGCCGGCATTCTGTTCGCGCTCGTCACGACCATCACGCCTGGTCCGAACAACACGATGTTGCTGGCCTCGGGCGTCAACTTCGGCTTTCGCCGCACACTGCCGCATGTTTCCGGCATCAGCGCCGGGGTCGTGCTGTTGATGTTGTCGGTTGGGATTGGTCTGGGCGAAGCCTTCGTGCACTTTCCCGTGCTGTACACGGTGCTCGAAGTCGCGAGCGTCGCGTACCTGCTGTATCTCGCGTGGAAAATCGGCACGTCGGGCGAGCTGAAGGTCAAGAAAGGCGATCGCCGGCCCATGAAGTTTTATGAAGCCATCGCGTTCCAGTGGGTCAATCCGAAAGCATGGATGATGGTGCTGACCGCCGCCACGACGATCCACCTGAGCGAGAGCTACAGCATGAACGCCATCGCGATGGCGGTGATCTTCTACGTGATCGGTTTTCCGTGCATCTGCCTGTGGGCCGGTTTCGGCACTGCGATGCGGCGCGTGCTGTCGGATCCAAAGCGGCTGCGCATTTTCAATGTGGCGATGGCGCTGCTGCTGGTGCTCTCGCTGTATCCGATCGTGCTGAAGCTGCTCGGCCAGTCCACTTAAGGTTGAGCACAGCTAGATCGCGCCCTGCCCGACTCGCTCGATGAAGCGCCACAACGCGTCGTCGGTCGAGTACGGGGCGTTGAAACGGAACCAGGCGCTCGGGGCATCGTCGGGACGGAAGTAGGAGCCGGGCGCGAGCCAGATGCCATGCGCGAGCGCGGCGGTCGCCACTTCCCCCGCGCGCTCCGCTTCGATCGGCAGCTGCGCCCACAGGAACAGGCCGGCTCGCGGCCGGTGAAACAGTTCGAGGCCGAGTGAATCGAGCCGCTCTTCGACGGTCGCATGCGCGAGCTTGAGCCGCTCGTTCACGGCTTCGACGTGACGCGCATAGCGCCCTTCGAGCAACACCTTGTCGACGATCCGCTCGATCGCTTCCGACGAGGTCAATCCCACCGCCATTTTCGTGCGCGCCAGCTCGCGCAACACCGCCCGCTCGGCGACCACATAGCCGCAGCGCAGCCCCGGCGTCACCGTCTTCGAAAAACCGCCAACGTAGAGCACACGCTGCAAGCCTTCCATTGCGGCGAACAATGGCGCGCCGGGCGGCGCCAGTTCGCGGCTGACATCGTCTTCGATCACCCACATGCGCTGACGCTCGGCGATCTGCAACAGACGGAACGCCGCCGACATGCCGAAGGTCGCGCCGGTCGGATTCTGCAGCGTGGTGTTGACGAAAATCGCCTTCGGATTGTGCTGCGCGACCAGCGCTTCGAGTACGTCGGTATCGACGCCGGCCGGGGTGCGCGGCACCCCATGCACCACCAGCCCCGCCAGCTTGAGAATTTGCAGCAGATTGCAATAACCCGGATCTTCGACGATCACGGCGTCGCCGGCGCGTAGCAGCGTGCGGACGATCAAATCCAGCCCTTGCGTCGCGCCCTGGGTGAGCAGCACGTTGGAGACGTCGACCGGCAACCCGCGCCGGTCGAGTTGCTCGGCGATCCGCTCGCGCAGCGGCGCGAAGCCGTACGGATGCCCGTAGTCGCCGAGCCGCGCCGCCGGCACCCGGCTCATCGCACGCAGCGCATGCTGCAGACCCGTCTCGTTGATCCACTCGTTCGGCAGCCAGCCGCCGCCCGCCTTGATCGGCACCGAATGGTCGGCGAACACATCGGACAGCAGCCAGGTCGCGGTCAGGCTCGGCGGTTGCCAATCGGTCGGGGCGGCCCGCGCGGACTGCAAGCGCGCCGCCACGCGGTAACCGGACCCGCGCCGCGCCACCACGAGGCCCATCGAAACAAGACGGTTGTACGCTTCGGTGACGGTGAAGGTGCTCAGCTCGTGGCTTTGCGCCAACTGCCGCACCGACGGCAACAGCGCGCCGGCGCGCAGCGACTGCGCCTCGATGGCGCGCGCGAAGCCCTGCACGACCTGCTCGACGAGCGTGGGAGCGGCGCGCCGGTCGCGCTCAAGTTGTAGTTCGATCATGATCGGGAGTGAGGAGTCGACACAGTTATCGCAATTCCACCAACACAGTTAGCGCCACACTGCGTCAACTGTTTATGCCGCCATTAAACCGCGAACGCTACAGTTTTGGCTACGCCCCGAAGGAAGTCCCCTTGGGGGACCACTTCGAGGAAAAACCATGACTTCGCGCCCCGTCATCGACGACCTGTCGTCTTTCTGGATGCCCTTTACCGCCAACCGCCAGTTCAAGGCCGCGCCGCGCCTGCTGGAATCGGCCAAGGGTATGTACTACCGCACCACGGACGGGCGTGAAGTGCTCGACGGCTGCGCCGGCCTCTGGTGCGTGAACGCCGGCCACGGCCGCGACGAAATTGTCGCTGCGATCACCCAGCAACTGTCGACGCTCGATTTCGCGCCCACCTTCCAGATGGGCCACCCGCTGGCATTCGAAGCGGCCACGAAAGTCGCCGAACTGATGCCGGACGGCCTCGACCGGATCTTCTTCACGAACTCCGGCTCGGAATCGGTCGACACCGCCCTGAAAATCGCGCTGGCGTACCACCGTTCGCGTGGCGAAGGCCAGCGCACACGTCTGATCGGCCGCGAGCGCGGCTATCACGGCGTGGGCTTCGGCGGCATTTCGGTCGGCGGCATCGCGCCGAACCGCAAGACGTTCTCCGGCGCGCTACTGCCGGCGGTCGACCACCTGCCGCACACGCATAACCTTGAACACAACGCGTTTTCGAAAGGCCAACCCGCCTGGGGCGCCCATCTCGCCGACGAACTCGAGCGCATCGTCACGCTGCACGACGCGTCGACCATCGCCGCCGTGATCGTCGAACCCGTGGCCGGCTCGACGGGCGTGCTGATTCCGCCGCAAGGCTATCTGCAGAAGCTGCGCGAAATCTGCACGAAGCACGGCATCCTGCTGATTTTCGACGAAGTGATTACCGGTTTCGGCCGTGTCGGCAAGGCGACGGCGAGCGAATACTTCGGCGTGACGCCGGACCTGATCACGATGGCCAAGGCGATCAACAACGCCGCGATCCCGATGGGCGCGGTGGCCGCGAGCCGCACGATCCACGACACGATCGTCAACAGCGGCGCACAGGGCGCGATCGAGCTGTTCCATGGCTACACGTATTCGGCCCACCCGGCTGCGGCCGCTGCCGCAGTTGCGACGCTCGACCTGTATCGCCGCGAAGGCCTGTTCGAGCGCGCGGCGACAATGGCGCCGAAGTTCGAAGCCGCTGCTCACTCGTTGCGCGGTGCGAAGCATGTGAAGGACGTTCGCAACCTCGGCATGATCGCGGGCGTCGAACTCGAGTCGCGCGACGGCGCGCCGGGCGCGCGTGCTTACGAAGCCTTCGTGAAGTGCTTCGAGGCGGGCGTGCTGGTGCGCTTCACCGGCGATATCCTCGCGTTCTCGCCGCCGCTCATCATCGACGAAGAGCAGATCGCGCACATCTTCAAGACGGTGGGCGACGTGTTGGCGACGGTGCAGTAAGACTGCAGGCGAGATGCGGCGCGCGTGGGGTGCGCGCGCCGTATTGTTGCGACGCAGCGGAGCTTCAGGAAATTGCCTTGTAGTGCTCGCGCCTGCCGTCTGGACGGCGTATGGTAATGGCAAGGGTTGGCGCCGTGGTCCGGCCCGACGGGAGACGGCCATGAAGATACCTACCGTTCGCGCGGGCGCGCATATCGAAGGCGTGCATTGGATTGCCGAGTACGCTGAAGACGTTCACGAGATTCGCGTGTTTCGCGAAGGCCAGGAAGTGGATGTGCATAATGCGCCGTCCACGTTGTTTGGCGATGAGGAAAATTCGGGGTCGAAGAGTACCGCTGATCATCGGGCTGTGGAAGCCGCTGTGCTGGCTTATTTGAGGCGGTTTGTGATTGAGCATGATGCGGAGGAGTAATGTTTTTTTTGCCTGCGCGGCGCTTTTTGTCTGTGCTTTTATGGCGTTGGCCTTTCCTTGATTTGCTATTGGTCTATTAGTGTCGCCCCTGTGCGGGGCAGGCACTTACTTTCTTTGCCGCCGCAAAGAAAGATAAGCAAAGAAAGCGGCTCGAACCCCCTGCTAAGCGGGTCCCTCGCGCAGTTGCGGTAGTGGTGCATCTAGAATCCGTGTTCTCGCACACTCCGCGCTAGTGACAAGGCAATCATGCTTCCCGCCTCGCACTATGTGCTCGCCGGAAGGGTTCACCATGCAAACCAATGGCTTCGTTTAGTCATGGTGGGGGCCATCGGCTTCGCCTCGGCGATGCGCTGCAAATACCGGATGGCTTGGGGTGTGCCGCTGGGCGCATCAAGCAGCTAGCTGTCGCTAGCACCCCCTAACGCCTGAAGCAGTTATTGGTCTAATGAAGCAGCAGCGAGCGCACCGATAGCGGGTGAGTTGCCGAATAGTCGCGGCGTGTCGGCAGCGGCGCGCGGTTTGACGAAGTACTACCGAACATCGGCAACAGCGTACGGTTTGATGAAGTACCGTGTCGGCGCGCGCAGCGCCGCCGGAAGTATGACTGCCTTGTCACTCACGCTGAATGTGCGAGAACACAGATTCCAGATGCACCACTACCGCGACTGTGCGAGGAACCCGCTTAGCAGGGGTTTTTAGCCGCTTTCTCTTGCCTACTTGTCTTTGCGGCGGCAAAGAGAAGTAGGTGCCCGCCCCGCACAGGGGCGACGCTAATAAACCAATATCAATTCAAGGAAAGGCCAACACCGCAGGCATACAGGCGAACAAGCGCCGCGCAAGCAAAAACAACCTTAGTCAGCAGGCCTCAACTTCTTAACATCCGCATCCGACGGCTCCACACTAGCGCCGTCAATATACCGATAGGAAGTCATCACACCCTTGCCGTCCTTGAGACCGGTGACACCGACAAAAGCCCCCATCGTCGACTGATTGTCCTGCGCCCGATAAGTAATCGGCCCGAAGGGCGTATCTACCCCAAGTCCCTTGAACGCCGCAGCCAGCTTATCCGAATCAGTAGAACCGGCCTTCTTGATCCCCGCCGCGATCGACATCAACGCCGAATACCCCACCACCGACCCCAGCCTCGGATAATCGTGGTACTTCGCCTGATACGCATCCACAAACTTCTTGTTCGCCGCCGTATCGATCGAATACCACGGGTAACCCGTCACGATCCAGCCAGTCGGCGCCTCCGCACCCAACGGGTCGAGATAGTCTGGCTCACCCGTCAGCAACGACACCACACTGCGATCCTTAAACAACCCACGCGTATTGCCCTCGCGCACAAACTTGCCAAGATCGGCGCCAAACAGCACGTTGAAAATCGCATCCGGCTTCGCATCGGCAATCGCCTGCGACACCGCGCCTGCATCGACATTACCCAGCGGCGTCGCCTGCTCGGCGACAAACTCCACATCAGGCTGCGCCGCCGTCATCAGCTTCTTGAACGTCGCCACCGCCGATTGCCCGTACTCGTAGTTCGGATACACCAGCGCCCAGCGTTTCTTTTTCAGCTTCACCGCCTCGGGCACCAGCATCGCCACCTGCATATACGTCGAAGGACGCAACCGGTACGTGTATTTATTGCCGTCGGCCCAAACAATCTTGTCAGTCAACGGCTCGGCCGCCAGGAAGAAAATCTTCTTCTGCTTCGCGAAGTCGGTCAGCGCGAGACCCGTGTTCGACAGGAAACCGCCGAACAGCAATTGCACCTGCTCACGCGCAATCAACTCCTGCGCGACGCGGATCGTGTCGCCCGGATTGCCGTTGTCGTCGCGCGACACCACTTCGAGCTGTTTGCCGAGTACGCCGCCCGCCGCGTTCACCTGTTCGAGCGCGAGATTCCAGCCGTTCTTGTAAGGACCGAGAAAGGCAGGCTGCGCCTTGTAGCTGTTGATTTCGCCGATCTTGATGGTCTGCTGGGCGCTCGCGCCGAAGGCCGCGAGCGATAGAACCGTTGAAACCGTGAGGCGAGAGATCCATCCTGCGCGCGTGGTCATGCGTTTCTCCGTTATCAAAAGGATTGCGGGAATGCGGTCGTTCTTATCAAGCGTTCAAGCGTCTCGCGATTCGTTCGGCGAGCCGTGTTGCGAGCCGTGTCACGAGTTGTGCTGCAAGTGGTGTTGCGAGTTGTGTTGCAAGCCCTGTTGCGCGTTGTGCTGCAATCGGTGCTGCAAGTGAAGCTGCGAGTGAAGCTGCAAACCGTGCAGCAATACGTCTGGCAATTTCACTCCGCCCGCGGTGTCGCGCGGATTCTGGCGACGCTCGCCGTGACGTCCTGCCATGCCGGCTTGCCGCCGGCGAATTGCTGACGCAGGTATGACACAAGTTCGGCGACCTGGGCATCGTTGAAACTGTCGCGGTAAGCCGGCATCGTACCGAGTTCGGGGCGCGCAGGCGAGCCGATACCATCGAGAATCACACGAATCAGATTATCAGGCGTCGTGCTGTGCAGATTCGTGTTAAGCGCCAGCGAAGGATGCGCACCAAACAATTCCGGCCCGCTGCCAGTGTGATGACAGGCTGCACACGCGCCGTCGAAGAGACGTGCACCGAGCCCTGTCGTCGTACCCGCTATCGTGCTGGCCTGCTCGTATTGACGCGCCATCGCCACAGGATCTGCGTTGGCCTCCAGGGGATTCAAAGACGCCAGATACGTGGCCATCGCGCGAATATCGCTGTCGGGCAGCGCAGCCAGATCGCTGACGACCGGTGCCATCGGCCCGGCCGCGACGCCATGCAGCGGCGCGTGACCGTAGCGCATATAGCTGAACAGTTCGTCTTCGCTCCAGGGCACGGGTGCGTTTGAAAGCGTCGACAGCGCGGGCGCCTCCCACCCTTCCGCCATGCCGCCGCCCATGAATGCGGTGCCGGCTTTCTCGGCGCCGAATGCATTGCGCGGGGTATGGCACGCACTGCAATGGCCGAGGCCGTTCACGAGATACGCCCCGCGATTCCATTGCGCACTTTGCGTCGCGCTGGCGGTAAACGTATTGCGGCCAAGGAAGAGCCCGTTCCATGCAGCCATCAACGGACGCACGCTGAACGGATACGCGAGCTTCGTTTCCGGCGGACGGGAGCGCACTGGCGTTTGCGTCATCAGGTACGCGTAGAGCGCCTTCAGATCGTCGTCGGACGTGTTTTTGAACGACGTGTAGGGGAACACGGGATACAGACGATGCCCGTCGCGGCTGATACCTTGCCGCATCGCCCGCATGAATGCGTCGAGCGACCATGTGCCGATGCCCGTCAGTCCATCGGGCGTGATGTTGGTGCTGTAGACGGTGCCGAACGGCGTATCGAGCGGTTTGCCGCCCGCGTTCGGCACGCCGTTGTGCGCGGTATGGCAAACCGCGCAATTGCCCAGCGACGCAAGCAGTTTGCCGCGCGCCACCAATTCCGGCGCGAACGCGCTCGCTAGCGGTGGCGTAATCGGCGCAATCGCTTGCGGCGACATAGCCAGTGCGCCCAGCCAACCGGCCGCGCCCGCGGCGATTGCGCCGAGAAAACCGAACCGCCAGCGCTTCTTTTTGCGCGCAGCCGCCTCTTCCGCTTGCGCATCGGCGAGCGCGGCGCGAATCGTCTCGGGCGTGAACGGCGGCCTGCGAAAACGTACACCGGTCGCATCATACAGCGCGTTGGCGATCGCGGCGGCACCGGGCAGCGACGCCGATTCGCCTGTGCCCATCGGCGGCTCGCCGTGGCGCGGCATCATCACCACGTCGATCACCGGCACTTCACGGAACGTCAGGATCGGATACGCGCCCCACTCCTGACTCGTCACCGCGTTCTCGCCGAACGTCACGCGTTCTTTCAGCGCGCGGCTGGTGGCCTGGATCACATTGCCGTGTATCTGATGACGTACGCCGTCAGGATTCACCATGGTGCCGGTGTCCTGTCCGACCACCACGCGCGTCACGGCAAGCTCGCCGCTCTTGCGATTGACTTCGACGTCGGCGACCCACGCGGACCATGCGGCCCCGAAGCCGGGGAATTTGCTGTGCACGTATCGGGCGTAAGCGAAGCCTCTACCGCGCGCTATGTCACCATCTTCCTGAGCATCTTTCAAAGCGCTGGTACGAGGTTGCCAGCCGGCTTTCTCAGCCACTGCTTTGACGAGATCGATCGCACGCGGATCAGTGAGATGTTTCAGCCGAAACTCAACGGGATCGACGCCCGCTTCCGTTGCAAGTTCGTCGATGAAAGACTCATGCGCGAATGTGTTCGGCAAGGCGGACACGCCTCTTAGCCAGGATGCGCGCACGATCGGCGGCGTGTCGTCGCAGACAATGCGCATGGTCCGATAGTCGTACGGCGGCACGGACGTGCGGTCGCCCATTTCGAATACTTGCGGCTGTGCGGAGATCGTTCCGCTGAGCAGCAGCGCTAAAGTAGGGGCGTCGTTCGATGGATAGCGCGTCGCGAAATCGTATGCCGCGAGCTCGCCTTCTGCGCTTAAAGCGCCGCGCACGTCCATCAATTGCGCAGCGCCTTTGGGCTCCCATGCATGCTCGTCTTCGCGCGATAGTTGCACGCGCACCGGACTGCCGCTTGCGCGCGATAGCAGCGCGGCGTCGGCGGCGACATCGTCCGCGCAATTGCGGCCATAGCAACCCGCCGCGTCCATGCGCACGATTTCGATGTGCGCTTCATCCAGCGCCATCAACAAGGCGAGATCGGCACGCAACGAATGGGGATTCTGCGTGCCCGACCAGACTTTCAGCTTCGCATCCCGGTAGTCAGCCACCGCGCACGAGGGTCCAATCGACGCATGCATCTGAAACGGCCATACGTAGGTGCGTTCCAGCGTTCGAGCAGGGTCTTGCGCGAGGGCTGCGTCGATATCGCCCTCGATCACCAGATCGCGTCGTTTAGCCGGATTTGCTCTGAGCGCAGCTTCCACTTCCTCGCTGGTTTCGAGCGGCGGCAAACCCTCAACTGCTTTCCACTGCACGTTCAACCGCTTCACCGCCTGCTGCGCGATCTCTTCGCGCTCAGCAACGATGCCAACGAAATCGCGGATCACCACGACCTTGACGATGCCGGGCAAGTCACCGATAGAATTTTCATCAACATGCAGCAGGCTATTGCCAATGAACTCGCCCTGCGCGACACCCGCATAAGGCGGCCGTACGACGCGGCCGTGCAGCATGCCCGGCACGCGCACGTCGTGCACGAAACTCAATTCGCCCGTGGCCTTCGCGGGGATATCGACACGCGGCGAGCTCTTGCCGACGATCTTGTACGTGTCGGGCGATTTCAGAGGCGCATCGGTGGCGAGCGTTAATTCGATGCGCCGTCCGGTAATCAATTCGCCGTAAATCAAGCCTTTTGCAGTATCGTCGTCACGCTGAACGACCACACCGTCGCGCACGTCGAGTTGCTCTGCACTTAAGTTCAAACGCACCGCCGCTTCCGCCAGCAGAAACTGCCGCGCCTGCGCCGCCGCGTGCCGCAACGGCACGGCCGAAATCTGAATCGTGGCGCTCGCAATCGTGGGACCCTGATTCGGCGCTTCGTTCGTGTGTCCAAGCACGATCGATACACGCGTCAACGGCACGTCGAGTTCTTCCGCGACGATCTGCGCGAGCGCCGTGCCGATGCCGGTACCGAGATCGACGTGTCCGTTGAACGCGACCACCGTGCCGTCGTCGCGCACCACGAGAAACATGTCCGCTTCCGTCGGCATGAACGAGGACCGCGACCCTGGCTGCCCAACCGCGGCTCGCACCGGCGCTTGCGGCGGCCGCGTGACGATCAGCACATTCTGCGCGTCGTAGAGTTGCTGCCGCGACGGCGGCGCGGCCCGGCGATCGACGCTGAGATCCGGCCCGGTCATGCGCGCGCTCCCTGATCCAACACCGATTGCGCGGCGAGCAATTCAGCCGCGCGCTGCACCGCGCGCACGATCTCGACATGCGTGCCGCACCGGCAGAGGTTGCGCGATAATTCCCGCCGAATCGTCTCGACACTCGGATGCGGATCGCGATCGAGCAACGCTTTGGCGGTCATGATCATGCCGTTCAGGCAATAGCCGCACTGCGCGGCCTGTTCTTCGATAAAGGCCTGCTGCACCGGATGCAGCGCGGCACGCGTGCCCAGTCCTTCGAGCGTGGTGATCTCACGCCCCAATGCAACCTTCGCGGTCGTCACGCATGAACGCGTCGGCATGCCGTCGAGCAATACCGTACACGCACCGCATTCGCCGAGGCCGCAGCCGAATTTTGGACCGTTCAACGCGAGGTCGTTACGCAGCAGATAGAGCAGTGGCGTGTCGGCAGCGGCGCTGACAAGATGCGTCGCGCCGTTGACGTGCAGCGCAAGTGGCGCCGGGCGGTTCATGACAATGCCGGCCACGCCGTGCGGCGCGCGTTCACAGCACCACCGGCACTTCGGTCGCCGGTGGTGTATTGCGGCTGCGCCGGCAGCGGATCAAACCGTCGATCATCACCATGCCGACGCCGGGAATATCGCCGAGCTGCACGCTTTCCAGCAGGGTATCGGCGGCCGTGTGCTGCGCACGGTCCATGAAGACGAAGTCGGCAGGACGGCCTACTTCGATCAGACCCTGGCGCAAATTGCGTTGCCGCGCGGTGTTGCCGGTCGCGAAGCAGAAGGCGATCTCAGCGGGGATGTCGGCGAGGCTGGAGATCAGCGCGATCATCCGTAAAATGCCGAGCGGTTGCACGCCGGAACCCGCCGGGCTATCGGTGCCGAGAATGATCCGATGCGGACACTTCAATTCGATCGCATGACGTGCGGTGAGCAAGGCGATCCGCTCATTGCCGTTGTGAACGATCTCCAGCGCGCGGCTCGATTGCTCGCACAGATCGCATACGTGCCGATAGGAAAGCGACGTATGGCCGCCGTTGATGTGGCCGATCACGTCAGCGTCGGCGGCGAGCACCACGTCTCTATCGATCAGACCCGAGCCGGGAATCGACGGGCCGCCCGTGTGAATCGTGCTTTGAATGCCGTACTTGCGTGCCCACGCGACCATCTGCCCCGCTTCCTCGCCGCCTTTCACGCTGCCGAGACCCACTTCGCCGAGCAGCTTCACGCCCGCTTCCGAGAGCTCCTTGAAGTCTTCCTCGACCATGCCCTTCTCGATCACCGGCGCACCCGCCATGACTTTCACGCCGCCACCGACACCCGCGCCACGCATCCCTTCGAACGAGCGTTGAGCTGTAATAGCAAGCGCCTTTACGCCGATCACGTCTTTCGGACGACCAGGCAAATGCACTTCGCCGGCGGAGATCATCGTCGTCACGCCGCCGTTCAGATTCGATTCGATCCAGCCCATCTGATTCTGCCGCGGCGTCCAGTCGCCGAACACCGGATGCACGTGCGAATCGATCAGGCCCGGGGCGACCGTGGTGCCCTTGCAGTCGACGGTAGTCCGCGCACCTTCGAGGTCGCAATCCGCCTCCTTGCCGATCGCGAAGATCACGCCGTCGTCGATCACCAGCGTGTCAGCGTCGAGAATCGGCTGGTCGATGTCGCCGGATAACAGCAGACCGATGTTCGTTACGGCGACCTTGCCCGACAAGCCTGTCAACGTCTCTGCTGCCATCTGCCTCTCCTTTTGCAACGGTTTGCAACGGTTTGCAACGGTTTGCAACGGTTCGCAACGACTGCCCGGCGCCGCGTGTGTGCGTACCCTGCACGCCTCGTGCGCCGACGGAATCACACACTCAGATAAGCGCGCCTCACTGTTTCGTTCTTTGCGAGTTCGCCGATCGTGCCGCTAAAGCGGATCTGTCCTTTCTCGAGGACGTACGCGCGGTCGCTGACCAGCTCGGCGAAATGCAGGTTCTGTTCGGACAACAGAATCGAGAGCCCTTCGCGCTTGAGTTCGAGAATCATGTTCGCCATCTGCTCGACGATCACGGGCGCGACGCCCTCGGACGGTTCGTCGAGCAGCACCAGATACGGATTGCCCATCAGCGTGCGTGAGACGGTGAGCATTTGCTGCTCGCCGCCGCTCATCTGGCCGCCTGGGCGTTTCGGCATTTCGCCGAGATTGGGGAACAGGCGGAACAGCTTTTCCGGCGTCCATTGCGGCGCGCCTTCGCGCGGCGGTTGACGGCCGGTGTCGAGGTTTTCCATCACCGTCAGATCGGAGAACACGCGGCGGTCTTCGGGGACGAAACCCATGCCCATGCGTGCGATCCGATACGGCTGCAACGCCGTGATGTTTTGTCCGCGAAAACGCACTTCGCCCTGACGGCGCGGCAGCAACCCCATCACTGCTTTCATCGTCGTCGATTTGCCGGCGCCGTTGCGGCCCATCAGCGCGACCACTTCGCCGCGGCCGACTTCGAGGCCCACGTCGAACAGAATATGCGCGCGGCCATAGAACGCATTGAGGCCGGAGACTTTCAGCATCGGTTCGCTCATTGCAGCGCCCCTTGTCCTTGATGGCCGCCGGCCGCTTCGTGCAGCGGAGCGCGTGGCTGGAAGGTCTTGCCGGTGCCGAAATAGACTTCCTGCACGCGTGCGTCGTTGCGGATCGTTTCGGCGTCGCCCTCGGCGATCAGCTTGCCACGTGCGAGCACGATCATGCGATCGGCGTACGCGAATACAACGTCCATGCTGTGCTCGGTAAAGAGCACACCGATCTTGTGCTCGGTGACGAGACGCTTGGTCAGCGCCATCAGCGCGTTGCGCTCCTTTGGCGCCATGCCGGCAGTGGGCTCGTCCATCAGCAGCAACTTCGGCCGGTTTGCCAGCGCGATAGCGAGTTCTACGCGTTTGACGTCACCGTAGGCGAGCACGCCGCAGGCGCGGTTCGCGTCTGCGCCCATGCCGACTTGTTCGAGCAGCGTCATGGCTTCATCGGCATAGCGCGAGCCCGCAGGTTTCCACAGACCGAATGTCTTGCGTTCACGCGACACCAGGGCCATCTGCACGTTCTCGAGTACGGTCATCGAATTGAAGGTCGCGGCAATCTGAAACGTGCGGCCGACGCCCAGCCGCCAGATATCGCGTGGCCGCATGCCGACCAGTTCATGATCGTCGAGACGAATCGAGCCGGACGACGGCTGCAGTTGCCCGTTGACCATGTTGAAGCAGGTCGACTTGCCCGCGCCATTCGGACCCAGCAGGGCGAGCAGTTGACCGGCTTCAAGATCGAAGGAAACATCGTCGACCGCTTTCAGACCGCCGAACGACTTGGAGAGGCCGGACACGCGCAGCAAGCTCATAGCCCCTCCTTGATCGCCGTACTCCGTGATGGCGATGAGGCACGCTCTTCCGCCTTATCCACCGTATCGTCGCCAAAACGCTCACGAATGAAACCGACGATACCCTGCGGAAACGCGATCACCAGCAGCAGGATCGTGAAGCCCAGCAGCGCCTGCCAATAGTCGGTTTGCCTCGCGACGGTGTCCTGCAGCCACGTGAATACAGCGGCGCCGACGATCGGGCCAGTCAACGTCTGCAAGCCGCCCAGCAGCACCATCACGAGGCCATCCACCGAGCGGCTCACGCTGATCACCTCGGGTGAAATCGTCCCCTTGGAGAAGGCATAAAGCGATCCGGCGAGCCCGCAAAACAGCGACGCGACGACGAACGCCGCCCACTGCACGCGTTTCACGTCGATGCCGATCGCCTCGGCGCGCAGCACCGAATCGCGCGACGCCCGCATTGCATAGCCAAGCGGCGAGAACAGCATCTTGCGCAGCAGCCACACACCGATCACAGCGCAGACGAGCGTCAGATAGTAAAAAGCCACCGGCGACGACAACCAGTTCGACGGCCACAAGCCGAGAATGCCGTTACTGCCGCCCGTCACGTCGTCCCACTGGAACACGACCGACCAGACGATCTGCGCGAACGCGAGCGTCAGCATCGCGAGATAGACGCCTGAGAGGCGCACGCAAAACCAGCCGAACACGAGCGCGCCTGCCACTGCGAGCAAAGGCCCGAGCAGCAACGCGGCTTCCATCGGCAAATTGAGGACCTTGAGAAACAACGCGGCGCCGTAGGCGCCCAGGCCGAAGTACGCGGCGTGGCCGAACGAATGCATGCCGCCGGGGCCCATGATGAAATGCAGACTCGTTGCGAACAACACGGCGATCAGGATTTCAACCAGCAGCACAGGCATGTAGGGAAACGCATTGGCCGCAAGCGGCGCGAGTATCAGCACCAACAAAGCGATTGCCGCCAACCACTTCAGGCGTTTGCCCGCGGGCCTCAATGGCGCTTCAGGCGCAGCCATGCCACGCACCGCGGCGCTCGCCTTCCCTAGCAAGCCCCAAGGCCGCACCACCAGCACCACCGCCATCACGACAAATTCCGCAACGAGCGTAAAGCGGCTCAACGACAGATCGATACCGAACACCGATACATGCCCGATGCCGATACAGAGCGCCTTGATCTCGGCGATCAGCAGTGCCGCGACGAACGCGCCAGGAATCGACCCCATGCCGCCGACCACCACGACGACGAACGCATTGCCGATGGTCTCCAGATCCAGCGACAGATTCGCCGACATCCGCGGACCTTGCAGCGCACCGCCCAAACCAGCGAGAAACGCGCCGACGAAAAACACGCCGGTGAACAGCCACGCCTGATTGATACCGAGCGCGCCGAGCATCTCGCGATCCTGCGTCGCGGCGCGCACCAGCGTGCCCCAGCGGGTACGCGTCAACGCATACCAGAGCAGCAGCAACACCACCGGCCCGATCACGATCAGCGCAATATCGTAGGTCGGCAGCGGATGACCGAGAAAATCGACCGCGCCCGCCAGATGCGGCGCACGCGGTCCGAACAGGTCTTCCGGGCCCCACAGCCACAGCGCGGCGTCGCGAAAGATCAGCACCAGCGCGAATGTCGCCAGCAGGTGAAACAACTCGGGCGCGTGGTAGATGCGCCGTAACACGATCATTTCGACCAGCGCGCCGAGCACCGCAACCACCAGCGCGGCAGCCAGTACCGATAGCCAGAACCCACCCGCCGTATGGCCGAAACGGCTCGCGATGCTGTACGCGACATAGATGCCGAACATATAGAACGAGCCATGCGCGAAGTTGACGATGCGCGTCACGCCGAAGATCAACGACAAACCAGCGGCGACGAGAAACAGCGTCGACGCGTCGGCAAGTCCGTTGACCAGCTGTACCAGCAAATTCGAAAGCATCGCGACCCTTAAAATAACTCAGCGCAAACCGTCTTCGCCCTTGATCTCACTCACTTGCAAGCCGCCGACGCGCGGCAGCGGCCGGCCTGAAGCCGTCACCGCGACCGCCACGACGATTTCATTCGCGCGAGGCGCGTCCGACACCCGCGCCTCGATCGCGTCGAAATGACTGCGCACGAAGGCGGCGTCCTTGTGGCCTAGCGGCACGTCGATCGCGGTGCCGAGCGTGCCCATTTTTTTCGCCGACGGCACCAGCGCCGCGCCCTTTTCAACCGCAACTCGCAGCGGGGCGCCGAGCTTGGGGTGCAGGATCGCGGCCGCATGTTCGAGTTCGCCCGCTTCGCCGACGATTGCCGCCTTGCCATAGCTTTGCGCTTCGCCCGGTTTGATGCCTAGCGCTTCCACGCATTTGTTGCCGAGCAATGCGCCCAGTTCCTCGCCGGCTTCGATCAGCGCGTCCAGCTTGGGCTCGTAGCGACCCGCATACGGATTGTCGATCACCGCAATCGCGACTGCACGGCGTGTCGGCGGCTCGACGGCCTGCCCCATTTCAATGCGTGTTTCATCGACCTGCACGATCAGCTTGCGAAGCTTGATTGCCATTTCACTCTCCGGGTTTCGATGCGAGTTCTGCCTGATGGCCTCGGCTTATTGCTTCAGCGCATTGCATCAATTCAGTGCTTCAATTCAATACATAAGCGCATTGCGTGGATCAAGCGCCGTTCAGCGCAAGCCGTCCTTGCCCACAATCGCCTCTTTAGCAAGCCCGCCGACGCGCGCATGCACACGCTGGCCCGTGCTCATCACGAGGATATACACCAGTTCGTCCGCGGCTGGGGCACCCGGCACACGCACTTCGATCGCATCGAAATGGCTGCGCACGTAGCTCGCGTTGACATGCGTCAGCGGCACATCGAGCGCAGTGGAAGGCGCGCCGACTTTCTTGGTCGACGGCACGATCGCATTGGTCGGCACGCCGTTTTTCTCCAGCAATTCGCGCATCGCATAGCCACCGGGCACATGCCACAGCGCGCCATGCTCGAGTTCGCCACGCGAGCCGACGATTGCGCCTTTGCCGTAGCTTTCGATCGACGCATGCGGCACGGCCATCGCCGCCAGTAGCCGTTGCGCCATGTCGAAGCCGATCGGCTTGAGCGCTTCCATGGCGTGTTCGATTCTGGCTTCGTACCGGCCGGCGAACGGATTCGTCATCACCGCGGCAATCGCACCGCGCCGCAGCGGCTGCGCGAGTGCGGGGCCGAATTCGTGGAAAATGTCTTCGACGTGCGTCAGCACGCGGCGTATTTCGAACACGGAGCCTCCGTTGTTATTTCAGCGCGATTCCTGAACAACGCGCCTTGGCGATGAGTACCCGCCACACGCACCCGCCCTTGCAGGAACAGCGCGGCGCCTTCGATCAAACCTTGTTTTTGTAGACGCTGCGCGGCTTCGAAACCACGCGCCAGCGCGAAATCGATCAATGGTTGCGGCAAGGCCGGCACGTCGACGGTCACGAGCATGTCACCAAGATCGCTATCGTCCTTCAACGAGGAAGCCGGCCTGCGCACGATGCCCGCATGGTCCAGATTGACGGCGTTAGCGATCATCGTCGCGGCGGCATCGGCGGCGGCGGCGTTGCGGGCGAGCACGGTCACGCTGTCGGCGATGCCGAGGCTAAAGCTGCGCCCACGCCAGCCGCTTGTCGCGACGCCGCGAATCGGCATGGTAGCGTCAAGCGTCAGGTTTGCGTCCAAAGCTTGATCCCCTGACAGCCTCGTGCCGGAGAACACCGCCACATCAGCGAACACGCCCACGCGGTACTGCTGACCTTCGGTCAAATAGAGTGCGATGTCGCCGCCGTTGTTGATAAAGGCGCGCGATATGCCTTCACGCGCGAATGCCGTGATCAATTCGTCAGCGACGCTGCCTGCAACGGCCGCCATCGGCGTGATGTAACGCGAGCGGTGAGGATGACATGCACTCCACATGCGGCAGGCTACTGGACCTTTCAACGCACAATCGCTATGAGCCGCATTGCTCGGCACAGGCTGCCGAAGCAGTTTCAACTCGCCGACCAACTCAGGCAACACGTCAACAAAGCGCGCCCAGCAAACCGCGTAAGCAGCCTGCACCGCCGAGGGTTCGCCGTCCGCGCTAAGGATCAGATCGATCGGCCCATGCTGCCAATGCCAGCGGGCCGCGTCGAGCTGGGAGCGGGTTGCGTTCATTGTGTTCGTCGCTCTCGTCGCATCGGTCACGTTGTCGCCGTTAGCCGAGCATCGGCGGCATGGCGGGCGGCCACGGGTTGTCCGGATTACGCGCCAAAGTTCTGCGCGCGAGCGGCGCCCCTTCCGTATGCTCCGGCCCGTTCGCCAGTACGCTTGCCAGCGAACGCACCGCGTCGAGATGGCCGCCGAGATCGCGATATGCGTCATACGTCATGGTGAATTCAATCGGCGCGACGATCGCGGGCGTCGGCACAGTGCCAAATGATCGATCGGGCATACGCGAAACATCCACCATTACGGTGATGCCGCCACCCGGCCACACATAGGCGGGCGCCCCGCCACATGTTACGTTGACCAGTTTCTGTTTGATAGCGCGTGTGAGCAGCACCGGATTCTCCGTTGCTCCCGCTCGCAAACTGCCGCCCGCGCCGCCGAGAAACAACACCGTCGCGAGCGAAGGCTCGCAGTTCTCGCCGATCCGTTCGACCGTGCGGCGCACGGCATTCGGCATGGTTGCGATACGCGGCACGAGGTCCTGATCGAGTTCGTACCACTGCGCGTGTTCGCCGGTGGTCGACACCATCAGCAAGCGCATGCCTGGTTTCGCCACGGCGGGATCGAAGCCTTCGACAATCGCCAGCGGGTCCTGAATGTCGGTGCCGCCCCAACCGGTGCCGGGATTCGCGACCTGGAAATAGCGGCCCGGGGTCGATTTGCGTCCGCGAATCTTCAGACCTGAGCGCGTCATGCCGAGGCAGCGGCCCGCCTGATGTTCAGTGAGCACGCCGGTGATGTGATCGTCGACCACCACTACCTCGTCCGCGTGGCCGAACCATTGCTTCGCAAAAATGCCGATGGTGGCCGACCCACAGCCCACCCGCATACGCTGCTCTTCGACGCCGTCGACAATCGGCGCCGCGCCCGCTCGAATCACCAGACTTGCACCGCCGTCGATGGCCAACTCCACCGCTTCCTTGTTGCCAAGCGCGAGCATCATGTCGCACGTCACGCGGCCTTCCTTCTTGCTGCCGCCGGTCAAATGATGGACACCGCCGAGGCTCAGCATCTGCGAGCCGTACTCCGCCGTCGTCACATGGCCGACGATCTCGCCGTGGCAACGCACGTTCGATTGCTCCGGCCCGAGAAAGCGGTCGGTATCGATCTTCACCTTGAAACTGCAATAGCTGAAAATGCCCTCGGTGACGACGGTGATCATGTCGACGTCATCGAGCTTCGAGGAAACGATGAAAGGCGCGGGCTTGTAGTCAGGATACGTGGACGATGCGCCAATGCCGGTGACGAAGAGTGCCTGTTCCGCAACAGGATCGTGTACTTCGGACGATGCACCAAATTCGACCGTAGCCTCCGCGCTGCCTGTGATCGCTTCGGGCGAACCCGCAGCGCGCGACAGAAACACCACAGGGTCCACGCGAATCAGCCGCCCATCCGCATTCGCATAACGATCGCATGCGCCAGTGCGGCCTTCCGATATCTGGCACAACACCGGGCACGCATTGCATTCAATCTTGTTCGACGCCATCCGCTCGCTGCGCGGCATCGCTTTCTCGAGCACGGTCGGACCTGGCGTCGAGGCGGTTTCGCCGTCGACGCTGTCCGCACCGAAATCGACCTTCGTATGTTCTGTCATGGTGGGGTTCCCATACGACGACATTACAATCGGTCCTGCCCGGCTGACGAATAACCCCTGTTTAAAGGGACTTTCGCGTGATCCGCATTTTTCCATGTTGCGGTCACTCACCGTTCGTGTAGTATCCGCTACACCAAACTTGCTTGAAATCTACTCGATCAAAATAGACTGCGCAATGAGTTTCCCGGCGAACATCTGAATGCTGCGGCGCGGCATCGCCGCATGAATCACGGTTCAATCTACGCCGAAGCACGTGATCGCGCCGGGCATTTCGTCGCGCGTAATATGGGCTGTATGATGAAGGCGCGCCGTGCTCAAGCGCACCTAAGCGCACCTAAGCGTGCTTTAGCGGCTACGGCGCATGCCGTTCAACCCGACGCTAACAAAGAGATCCGAGACCGCCATGAGTCCCACTGCCGCCCGCAAGCCGGGCGCTATCGGCATCCGAGCGAAACAGGCGCAAGACACGCGCGCCAAGATTCTCAAAGCGGCAATCAAGGTCTTTGCAAAGCAAGGCTTTGCAAGCGGCCGAGTCGAAAGTATTTCGAAGGCCGCGCGTTCGCACGACCGGATGATCTATTACTACTTCGGCAGCAAGGAACAGTTGTTTGTCGAAGTGCTGGAGACGATCTACACGCAGTTCAACGAGGCCGAAAGCAAGCTCGATCTCGATCTGGACGATCCCGTGCATGGCCTCGAACAGATGGTCGAATTCGTCTGGCAGTACTACCTCGATCATCCCGAGTTCGTCACGCTGCTGTCGAGCGAGAATCTGCACCAAGGCAAGCACGCGAAGAAATCGTCAAAGCTAAAGGAGATTTCGGGCTATGCGATTTCGGTTGTGCAGAAGTTATTGGACGCAGGCAAGGCGCAAAACGTCTTTCGTGCCGACATCAAAGCGCGTGATGTGTACCTGATGATCGCGTCGCTCGGTTATTTCTATAACGCCAATCAGTACACCCTGGGTGCGTTTCTCGGTGAGCCGCTGATGGAAAAAGACGCACTCGCGCATTGGCGCGAGGTCATCAAGGATACGGTGTTGCGCGCGGTGCGCTTGCAGTTGCCGGCTGAAACTGCAGTGATAAACGAGAGCAGGATTGCCTGAAGCGTATTTCGTCTGACGTACGCTTCAGGGCGTCGTTACGGCTTTGCCGCTGCGGCGTCGTCTTCGCGGAACAGTTTATCGGCTAGGTGGAACGCCGAATTGGCCGCCGGCACGCCGCAATAGATCGCGGTTTGCAGCAACACTTCCTTGATCTGATCGCGCGTCACGCCGTTGTTTTTCGCGGCGCGCAAATGCAATGCGAGTTCTTCGCTGCGATTGAGCGCGACCATCATGGCGATGGTTAGCAGGCTGCGAGTGTGACGCGGCAAGCCTTCGCGCGTCCAGATTTCGCCCCATGCATAGCGGGTGATCAGATTCTGGAACTCTTCGGTCAACTCAGTGCGATTCGCGAGCGACCGGTCGACGTGCGCGCCGCCCAGCACCGCGCGGCGCACACCGAGTCCGGCTTCGTAGCGGTCTTCGTCGTTCATTTCTGCTCCGTCAGGAAGTCGAGCACGGTCTTCGTGAAGGCCTCGGCTTTCTCGATGTTGGAAATATGCGAGGCGTCCAGTTCGACATAACGCGCGCCCGGAATCGCTTGCGCCAGTTCGCGGCCTTGTGCCGGCGTCGCGGCCAGATCGTGCGTGCCGCTGATCACCAGCGCCGGCACCTTGATGCCGGGGGTTTCAGGGCGCAGATCGGTTGCGTCGATAGCGTCGCAATTGGATGCGTAGCCTTCCTTGTCCGTATGCACGAACACGTCGCGGATCATGGCAAACACCACCGATTCGCGTTCGATAAAGTCGGCGGTGAACCAGCGCGGCAGAACCACATCGGCCAGCGCGAGCATGCCTTCAGTGCGGGCTCGTGCGGCGCGCGGCACCCACACTTCCGGCGAACCGATGCGTGCTGCCGTATTGGACAGCACGACACGTTCGAGACGGTTCGCGTGACGCGCGGCCAACGCGACGCCGGTGAGGCCGCCCATCGACACGCCGCAGAAATTCGCACGCGAGATCTTCAGCGTGTCCATCAGGCCGAGCACGTCGCCGGTCAGTTGTTCGATCGTGTACGGGCCTTTCGGCGCTTCCGAGTGACCATGACCGCGCGTGTCGTAGCGCAGCACGCGGAAGTGTTTAGACAGCGCCGCGACTTGCGGCGTCCACATCGACAGATCGCTGCCGAGCGAATTCGACAAAACGATCCACGGCGCATTGCCGTGACGGTCACCGTCGATTCGATAATGAAGCTCGGTACCGTTGACTGCGGCGTAGGGCATGCCGGTTACTCCTTGGAAGTGGCGCGCTTGGCGCGCGTGTGATGAAGTGCCAGCGCGGCGTCCACATAAGCGTGCGCCTGGCCGACGTATTGAGCGGGATCGAGCAGTTGCTTCAGGCGCTCGAGCGAAAGATGTTCGGTCACGGCGGGGTCCGCCGAGAGCACGTCGAAGAGTGTCTTGCGCTCGGCGATTGCCGCTTTCGAAGCGCGCTCAACCAGATGGTGCGCATCGAGCCGGCCGATGCTGTCGCCGAGCGCGAGCATCACTGCTTCGCCGAGAATCAATCCGTGCGTGACGTCGAGATTAGCGGCGAGACGCGGCACATTCACGTTCAGCCCCACGGCAATCTGTTCGATGTTGGCGAGTGCACCGCCTGCGAGGCGCGCGAGATCCGGCAACGCGTCCCACTCGGCTTGCCAGCCGCCGAGCGCGCGCTCGTGCTCCTGCACCATGCCGGCGAACACCGTGGCCACCAGCCCCGGCGCGCGCGTCGCGGCCGTCAGCACCGCAGCGCAGCCGACCGGGTTGCGCTTGTGCGGCATCGTCGAGGAACCGCCCTTGCCTGCCGCGGCGGGCTCGGCCAGTTCGTCGATTTCGGTTTGCATTTGCAAGGAAATATCGCGCGCGATTTTGCCGAGCGTGCCGATCAGCATGCCGAATAACGACGCTGTTTCGGCGATGCGATCGCGCTGCGTGTGCCACGGCAAGGTGGGCACTGCGAGCTTGAGTTCTTGAGCCAGCGATTGCGTGACTTGTGGCGCCGCGTCGCGCAGGCTCGCCAACGTGCCGGCCGCGCCGCCGAATTGCAGCACCAGCACACGCGCACGCAACGCATCGAGCCGATCGCGATGACGCAGCAACGCGTCGAGCCATTGCGCGAATTTCAGGCCGAGCGTAATGGGCAGCGCCTGTTGCAACCAGGTGCGGCCGATCATCGGCGTCGCGCGATGGGTGGCTGCGAGTTTCGCCACTGCGTCGCACGTGGCTTGCAAGCCGCTGTCGAGCAGATCGAAGGTGTCGCGCAATTGCAGCACCGTCGCCGTATCGATGATGTCCTGGCTCGTCGCGCCCCAATGGACGTATTTCGACGCTTCCGCATCCGCCGCTTTGACGCGCGCGGTGAGTTGTTTGACGAGGGGAATCGCGAGGTTGCCGCCGAGCGCCGCGTCGCGCGCAAGTGCGTCGGCGTCGAGTTGATCGGCCTGGCAGGCGCTCTCGATCGCGGCCACGGCGCTGTGCGGAATCACGTTGTGGGCGGCCGAAGCGCGCGCGAGCGCTGCTTCGACATCGAGCATCCCTTGCAGCGTGGCGCGCGGCGCCCAGATGTCGTTCATCGGCTGTGTGCCGCAAAGAAGGCCGGTCAGACGGGCGCTGGAGTCGAGCATGATGGCGTCGATGAGGGAATCGGAAGTGAAGGTTTCGCCGGAACTGTCTGGACGCGCTGCGAGGCGCATCCCGGCGCGCTATCTATCGAGAGCGTACCGCACACGGCGTTGCGGCGCATTGTGCTCCGAACATCGCCGCGACGGTGGGCCGGATGCGCCGTGCGCCGAACATCGCCGCGACAGGGGGCCGGACGTGTCGTATGTGCCGCATACGCCACATGTGCTGTATATACGGTAGGCGCGGTGATGTCGGGTGACACGCAGGAAGCGTGCCTCATGCGCGCTCCGGACAATGGCGGCGGGACGCTAGCGCGGCGTGCGCGTTTCGCTTGCCTCGCCAGCATTTCGGCTTCGCTGCAAGGCAAGCGCAGACGCCTGCCACGTCCGTCTGTACTTAGGCCGCGCGAGCCGCTTGCGTGCCGTCGATCAGCGGCACGCCGGTCAGTTTGTGCAGCGCATCGAAGTCGATGTCCGAGAAGATCTCGCGCACCACGAGGCCCTTGTCGGTGACGTCGATCATCGCCAGGTCCGTATAGATGCGGTTGACGCAGTTCACGCCCGTGACCGGGTACGTGCATTCCGCCGCGATCTTGCTTTCGCCCTGCTTGGTCAGGTGCTCCATCATCACGTAGACCTGCTTCGCGCCGATTGCGAGATCCATGGCGCCGCCGACTGCCGGAATCGCGTCGGGCGCGCCGGTGTGCCAGTTCGCCAGATCGCCGTTCGCCGACACCTGGAACGCACCGAGCACGCAGAAATCCAGATGGCCGCCGCGCATCATCGCGAACGAATCCGCGTGATGGAAGTAGGCACCGCCCGTGAGCAGCGTGACGTGCTGCTTGCCGGCGTTGATCAGTTCGTCGTCTTCCTCGCCCTTTGCGGGTGCCGGGCCCATGCCGAGCAAGCCGTTTTCGCTATGCAGGAAGATTTCCTTGTCGGCAGCGAGGTGGTTGGCCACCAGCGTGGGCACGCCGATGCCGAGGTTCACGAAAGCGCCTTCAGGGATATCCTGGGCAACGCGCTTGGCCATTTCATCGCGGGTCAGTTTTTTCATGTCGGTCTCCTCAGGCGGCGGTCGCGGATGCAAGCTCGGCTTGATGCGCAGCTTGCGGCACTTCGATCACGCGTTGCACGAAGATGCCAGGCGTGACGATATTTTCCGGATCAAGCTCACCGAGCGGCACCACTTTCGACACCTGCGCGATGGCCGTTTTCGCCGCGCTCGCCATGATCGGGCCGAAGTTGCGCGCGGTCTTGCGATAGACCAGATTGCCCCAGCGGTCGCCCTTGAACGCCTTGATCAGCGCGAAGTCTGCATGCAGCGGCGATTCCAGCACGTAATGCTTGCCGTCAATCAGACGGGTTTCCTTGCCTTCGGCGAGCTTGGTGCCAAAACCGGTGGGCGTGAAGAACCCGCCGATGCCCGCGCCTGCTGCGCGAATACGTTCCGCGAGGTTGCCTTGCGGCACCAGTTCGAGTTCGATTTCGCCGGCGCGATAGAGCGCGTCGAACACATACGAATCGGTTTGGCGCGGGAACGAGCAGATGACCTTGCGCACGCGTTTGGCTTTGAGCAGCGCCGCGAGGCCGATGTCACCGTTACCGGCGTTGTTGTTGACGATGGTGAGTTCGCGCGCGCCTTGTTCGATGAGCGCGTCGATCAGCTCGGACGGCATGCCGGCTGTGCCGAAGCCGCCGATCATGACGGTCGCGCCGTCGTTGACATCGGCGACCGCCGATTGAAGTGACTCGAAAATCTTGTTGATCATGTCGAATTTCCTTTTGCGGCGCTGCGTACCGATAGGCTTTTTGCCTTTGCAGGCGCGGGCTTGTGCGGGACGGTCTCCGGGCCTGTTGCTGGCGGCGGCTCGCTGGGTGGAGATGCGGGCTGGCGCCTTTGGTTTGTTCGTTGTCGATTTGTTCTGTATGCGAACATGGATTCGATTAGCGAACGGTTAGGCGATTATGGTTGCCCTCCGGGCGGGTTGTCAAGGCAGGGGATTTCCCTTAATCATAGGTTTTTGCCTGCCCGGCAGGGGTCTTTGTTGGCTGGTTGCCTGCTCGGCGTTTTTTTGTCTGTTTGCCTGCGGCGTTGGGCTTTCGTTGGTTTGTTTGCCTGCTCGGCGCTTTGTGTCTGTGCGCCTGCGGCGTTGGCCTTTCCTTGATTTGATATTGGTTTATTAGCGTTCGCCCCTGTGCGGGGCAGGCACTTACTTTCTTTGCCGCCGCAAAGAAAGTAAGCAAAGAAAGCGGCTCCAACCGCTAATTCTTAAGCGGGTCCCCTGGCTTGGAGTGGGTAGTGGTGCATCTGGAATCCGCGTCCTCGCACATTCGGCGTGAGTGACAAAGGGCTCATCAGCTCCCACTCCGCACTGCGTGCGTCGCGGATGGGTCTGCCAGGGAAACCTGGGGCTTCGGTTGGGCGTGGTGGGGGCCATCGGCTTCGCCTCGGCGAGACACCTAGGCATTCAGAAGAGACGTTCCGCGAGCGGCCGCGGTGCCGATCAAAATGCGAGAGCGCAAGCGCGGAGATCGGTTTGGTGAAGTACGCGTCGGCGCGCGCAGCGCCGCCGGAAGTATGACTGCCTTGTCACTCACGTCGAATGTGCGAGAACACAGATTCCAGATGCTCCACTGCCTCCTCCAAGCCAGGGGACCCGCTTAAGAATTAGCGGTTGGAGCCGCTTTCTTTGCTTACTTTCTTTGCGGCGGCAAAGAAAGTAAGTGCCTGCCCCGCACAGGGGCGACGCTAATAGACCACTAACAAATCAAGGAAAGGCCAACACCGCACGCACACAACCAAAACCGCGACGCAGGCAAAAAAACCCACGCAAAACCCACCGCCGCAGGCCCCACCCCTACTACAAAACAACAGCCTCCCCGCTCTGCAGCGACTGCCGCAACGCCATGCCGATCCGCGTAGCTTCGAGCGCATCGGCCAGCGTGGCCCCCACTTGCGCGCCAGTGCGAGTGCCAGCCCCACCCCCGCCCTGCACAGCGGCAACAAACGCCCTTGCCTCATGCAAAAACGCATCCTCGAACCGATCGAAGAAACTCGGCGTACATTCATTTCGAATGCCCGAAGCATCATAAATCTCAACGCGATTCGCACGCGGATTGTGCCCAATGGCCAACGCACCCGCCGTACCGATCACTTCGCTATGCGTATCATTTCCATGCGCCTGCGTGCGCGACGCATAAAACATCGCGAGCTTGCCGTCCTCGAATTCGCAGATCGCCACACCATTATCGACGTCGCCGAATTCACGCAGCCCCTCATGCAACGCAACCGCCCCCGCCGCAAACACGCGTTTGGCCCGCGGCTTACCGAGCAGCCAGCGCGCGACATCGATATCGTGCACGGTGCAGTCCAGAAAGATCCCCCCGGAAGTAGCAGCAAAACGCACGAAGAAACCATCGTCGTCGTTCTTGTCGGTGGTCTGCGAGCGCACAAGGAACGGCCGGCCAATCGCACCAGACTCGATCTTGCCGAACGCATCCTTATAGCTCGGATCGAAACGCCGCATGAAGCCGATGGTCGCCTGCAGATGCGGATAGCGCGCAGCTTCAGCCAATACGCGCTCGCACTCGGCGAGATCCAGCGACAACGGCTTCTCGCAGAACACATGTTTGCCGGCGCGCAACGCATCGATAATCTGCTGCGCGTGCAACGACGACGGCGTGACGAGCCACACCGCGTCCACGTCGCGATCGGCGAGCAGGTCCGCATAATCGTCGTAAAGACGCGGTTCGGGCAACGCCTCGCGCGCCCATGCCCGCTCCTCCTCCACCGGACTGCAAGCGGCCACGAGCGCCGCACCCGGCACGCGATACGCCAGATTTTCCGCGTGCCGCTTGCCCAAACGCCCCAAGCCGACCACACCCAAACGAAGCCGCCCGTTAGCCGCCTTCATCATGATGCCTCGCCGAGTTTCACAGCACGACCCTCGCGCCACGAACGCGTCGCGGCGTCGGCGAGTTCGAGCGCTTTCAGGCCGTCGGCGACGGTGGTTCGCACCGGCTTGCCGTGCGCGACCGCATCGAAGAAATGCGCGATTTCCAAGGCGTACGCCGCGCGATAACGCTCGAGGAAAAACGCCTCGGGCACGTCGCTCGACACTTCAGTTCGCGAATACGCAGTGACCTCAGTGGGCCGCACATTGCCCGCCTGCAGCATGCCGGTGCTGCCGAGCACCTCGAAACGCTGGTCGTACCCATAGGCCGCACGCCGCGCGGTATTGATCTGGCAAAGGCGGCCGCGCTTCGTGCGAATCGTCACGGCGGTCGAATCGATATCGCCCGCTTCGGCAATCGCCGGATCGGAAAGGCAACTGCCGGTGGCGTGCAGCGTGTCGGCTTCGTCGTCGAGAATCCAGCGGAAAATGTCGAAGTCGTGAATCAGCATGTCCTTGAAAATGCCGCCCGAGTGCTTGATGTACTCGACCGGCGGTGCGCCAGGATCGCGGCTCGTCACCACCAGCATTTCCGGCGTGCCGATTTCGCCCGCATCGATGCGCGCTTTCAACGCGGAGAAGGTCGGGTCGAAGCGGCGCTGAAAGCCGATCATGCAAACCACGCCCGCACGCTCGACCGCCTCGGCGCAGGCACGCGCCCGCTCCAAAGTCAGGTCCACCGGCTTCTCACAGAACACATGCTTCTTCTGCGCGGCCGACTTCATGATCAGATCCGCGTGCGTGTCCGTGCTAGAACAGATCACCGTCGCGCCGATCGACGCATCACCCATCGCGCCGTCGATATCCGCAACCTGCGCACCATGCTCGGCGGCGAGCGCCGCAGCCACCTCGCGATTCACATCGACCACATACTTGAGCCGCACGCCCGGTTGCCGCGCCAGATTCGCCGCATGAATCTTGCCGATCCGTCCCGCACCGAATACCGCTACGTCGATCGTCTTTCCCGCGTCAGTCATCGTATCCTCCAGTGTCTTTGGATTCTTCAACGTTCAGTTCGAGCTTGTACGCGAGCGCGATGAACAACGCCTGGCACAAACAGATCGTGCTGGTCAGCGAGCGGAACGCAAACGCGCTGCCCTCTTTCACATACAGTTGGGTGGTGGCGTAACGCGCCAGCGGGGAAAGTTGGCTATCCGTAATAACCAGTGTCTTCGCCTGGTGATGATGCGCAACACGCAGGCAATACTGCGTTTCCTTGCCATAGGGCGCAAAGCTGATCGCGATCACCACGTCGCCCTTCTTCACGCTGCGAATCTGTTCGCGGTACATGCCGCCGAAACCGGATACGAGATGCACGCGCTTCGGGGTGTGCTGCAGCGCGTAGACGATATAGCTCGCCACCGGAAACGAACGCCGCACGCCGACCACGTAGATGTTGTCCGCCTGCTGCAGCATGTTCACAGCGGCATCGAACTGCTGGTCGTCGAGACCTGCTTCGAGTTCTTCAAGACCGCCGCGTGAGGCCGCGATGAATTCACGCGCCACTGCGCCACCGGATAAGGCGCCGGGCTTCTCGTCAATCAGCTTGCGAATCCTCTGCTGATAGCTCGGCGACGAGGTGCCCTGGCCCGTATAAGCCTGCCGGAACACTGCCTGTAAATCCGAGAAGCCGGAAAAGCCGAAACGCTGCGCAAAACGCACCACCGCGGACGGGTGCACGCCGCAGCTCGCGGCGATATCGCTGGTGCGATCCACCATCACGCTCGAGCGATGCTGCTCGATATAAGTCGCCACGTTCTTCAATTGACGCGGCAACGCCTCGTAGTTTTCCGCGATGCGCTGCATCAATTCTTCGACGCTCGGCAAGTCTTCGGTGCTCTCTTCCGCCATGGCTCTCTCTTCGTTGCTTTATTGCAGCGCGCAAGGCGCTTCCAGCGCCCCACACACAGCATCCTGACGCTGCCGATTATAGGTAGGCGCCCCATCAAATGGAATGTATTTTCCATTTTTATTTGTCATGAAATTTTCATTGCAACGCTTCGGAAGATGGCCTAATCTTGATCGTGAGCGATGACGCATCGGCTGATGCATGCCGCAACGCACGCAATCGAAAGGCCGCCGCCAGACGCTCCCTTCAATAACGACAGACCGAGAAAGGTGGAGACAATGAGACTTTGCAAGGGCAAGGCTACGCTCAGGATTCTGGTGACGGCGTTGACGTTGACGATGGGATTCGGTGCGGCGTCGGCCGCCCGCGCGGCTGACGCTCACTTCGTGCTGATCAGCCACGCGCCGGATTCGGATTCGTGGTGGAACACCATCAAGAACGCCATCAAACAGGCCGACGAAGATTTCAACGTCGAGACCGACTACCGCAATCCGCCGAACGGCGACATCGCCGATATGGCGCGCCTCGTCGAGCAGGCTGCCGCGCGCAACTACGACGGCGTGATCGTCTCGATCGCCGACTTCGACGTACTCAAGAGCGCGATCGCCAAGGTCACTGAGAAACACATCCCGCTCGTCACGATCAACTCGGGCACTGAGGCGCAAAGCGCGCAGCTTGGCGCGATCATGCACGTCGGTCAGCCTGAATACACCGCTGGCAAAGCGGCGGGCGAAAAGGCGAAGGCAGCGGGCATCAAGTCGTTCCTGTGCGTCAACCATTACGCGACCAACCCTGCTTCGTTCGAACGCTGCCGGGGCTTTGGCGACGCAATCGGCGTCGACTTCAAGTCCTCCACGCTCGACGCCGGCCAGGACCCGACCGGTGTGCAATCGAAAGTGAGCGCGTATCTGCGCAATCACCCGAACACTCAGGCGGTGCTCACCCTCGGTCCGCTGTCGGCAGCGCCGACGATCAAGGCGCTGCAGCAGATGGGTCTCGCCGGCAAGGTCTGGTTCGCGACATTCGATTTCGACAGTGACATCGCGAAGGGCATCCAGGACGGCACGATCCAGTTCGCGATCGACCAGCAACCCTACCTGCAAGGCTATATCCCGGTCGCCGTACTGGCCATCGTGAAAAAGGAACACACCACAGATCCGGCGAAGATCCGCCAGTTCCTGGAGGCAAATCCGAAATTCCAGCAACGCCTCGCCACCTACGGCCTGGCGCCTGCCTATGGGCCGCGCAATATCGGTTCCGGTCCGGGCTTCATCACCAAGGCCAATATCGACAAGGTGGTCAAGTACGCCGGGCAGTATCGCTAACGCATTTCGCTGGAAGTACGGACACGGGAGAACCGTTCCGGCAGGTATGAAGAAAGTGGACGCGGCCGGCCGCAACTGGCCAGGCCGCCCCACGCCTGCGTTCACCACGTTTTACGTGCATCACGCGCCATGCGGTCCGATTGCGGTTCGTTAATAGTTCGTTCGCGACTGCCATCCCCGGGCGCATCAAGGAGAGCTTCAATGGGCGTAGCCAACCCCTTCCACCCTCATCCCCGCAAGCAGCCCCCTTCCGGCACGGGGACGTCCAGCGGTGCACCCGCGGCGGCCGATGAACGTGTGCGCCAGGAATCGTGGTTCCGGCATCTGCTGAACCGTCCGGAATTCGCCGCCCTCGCCGGCACCGTGATGGTGTTCCTCGTGTTTGGCGTGGCGGCCGGCAACTCCGGCATGTTCAACCTCGACGGCGTGATGAACTGGTCGCAAGTGGCCGCGTATCTCGGCCTGATCGCAGTCGGTGCGTGCCTGCTGATGATTGCCGGCGAATTCGATCTGTCGATCGGTTCGATGATCGGCTTTTCGGGCATGATGGTCGCGCTGCCCACGATGTACTTCCATTGGCCGATTGCCTTGTCGATCGTGTTCGCGTTCGCCGGATCGATGCTGCTCGGCGCGCTCAACGGCTATCTGGTGATGCGCACGCGGCTGCCGTCATTCATCGTGACGCTGGCGTTTCTGTTCATCCTGCGTGGGCTCACGCTGGCCCTGTCGGTCATGTTCGCCGACCGCACGATCATCTCCGGCGTGGGCGACGTCGCCGCTCACGACTGGCTCGCCCATACCTTGTTCCAGGGTGTCGCGTTCAAGGGCCTGTTCGTCTGGCTCGGCCACATCGGTGTCGTGAAACTGCTCGACAACGGCAATCCGCTCGTGCCTGGCATTCCGAAAGTCCTGCTCTGGTGGTTCGCGCTTGCCGCGGTCTGCGCGTTCACCCTCGCCAAGACCCGCTTCGGCAACTGGATTTTCGCGGTCGGCGGCGACGCCAACGCGGCGAAGAACGTCGGCGTGCCGGTGCGGCGCGTGAAGATCTCGCTTTTCGTGTTGACCGCGTTCTGTGCGTGCCTGTTCGCCGTGCTGCAAGTGTGCGACATCGGGTCGGCCGCGGCCGACCGCGGGCTGCAGGCCGAATTCGAAGCCATCATCGCGGCGGTAATCGGTGGCACGCTGCTGACTGGCGGCTACGGCTCGGTGATCGGCGCCTGCTTCGGCGCGCTGATCTTCGGCGTCGTGCAGATCGGCATCACCTACACGAACGTCGACTCCGACTGGTTCCGCGTGTTCCTCGGCGTGATGCTGCTGATCGCCGTGCTGTTCAATCACTACGTGCGCCGCCGCGTCGCGCAGTCGTAACGAGGAGACGACCATGTCCGATACGAATACCGTGAACACTGCGGCTGAACCGCAGGAAGACGTGATCCTCGCGCTCGAAAACGTCAGCAAGTACTTCGGCCAGGTCATCGCGCTGAGCGGCGTGACCTTGCGTCTGAAGCGCGGTGAAGTGCATTGCCTGCTCGGCGACAACGGCGCGGGTAAGTCGACGCTGATCAAGACGCTCGCCGGCGTGCATCAACCCTCCTCCGGTCAATATCTGGTGGATGGCAAACCGGTGCGGTTCGATTCGCCGAAAGACGCGCTCGATCTCGGCATCGCCACCGTCTATCAGGATCTGGCGCTGGTGCCGTTGCTCTCCGTTGCACGCAACTTCTTCATGGGACGCGAGCCGCAGAAGAAACTGTTCGGCTTTCTGAGGGTGATGGACCTCGAAACGAGCGCTACCACCGCACGCGACAAGCTCGCTGAGATGGGCATCAACGTGCGCGACCCGCATCAGCCGATCGGCACCATGTCTGGCGGCGAGAAGCAATGTCTGGCAATTGCGCGGGCGATTCACTTCGGCGCGCGCGTGCTGATTCTCGACGAGCCGACCGCCGCGCTCGGCGTCAAGCAGAGCTTCAACGTGCTGAAGTTGATCCACACGGCGCGCGCGAAAGGCATCTCGGTGATCTTCATCACGCACAACGTGCACCACGCTTATCCAATCGGCGATTCGTTCACGCTGCTCAATCGCGGCAAATCGCTCGGCACGTTCACGAAGGACACCATCAGCAAGGACGAAGTGCTCGACATGATGGCCGGCGGAGCCGAAATGCAGAAGATGATCGGCGAGCTCGACGGCGCGACGATCTGATTTATTCGCGCGGGTTTCCGGCGCTTGTTACGCCCGAGCCCGCGCTCAGCTATTCAGGAATATTCATGGATCATTCCAGCACATCCAGCAGAACGGGGATCGTGAACGGTAACGGGCCCACGTCCGCTTCGGCGGCTACGCCGAGCTGTTTCGCGCCGGACCGCAGCCGCGACATCGTCTGTCTTGGCCGCCTCGCAGTCGATCTGTACGCGCAGCAAGTGGGCGCACGACTCGAAGACGTGTCGAGCTTCGCGAAGTATCTCGGCGGTTCGTCGGCGAATATCGCGTTCGGTTGCGCGCGGCTCGGGCTCGCATCGGCGATGCTGGCTCGCGTCGGCAACGATCACATGGGCCGTTTTCTCACCGAGACCTTGACGAAGGAAGGCTGCGACGTCAGTCATGTCCGCGTCGATCAGGAGCGCCTGACCGCGCTCGTTCTGCTAGGTCTGAAAGATCGCGATACGTTTCCGCTGATCTTCTATCGCGAGAACTGCGCGGATATGGCGGTGGATGAAGCCGATTTCGATGAGGCGTACATTGCGTCATCGAAAGCGCTGCTGATTACCGGCACGCACTTTTCGACCGAGCAGGTGAACCGTACGAGCCGTCGCGCGCTGGATTACGCGCGACGCAATAATGTGCGCACCGTGCTCGATATCGATTATCGCCCTGTGTTGTGGGGTCTCACGGACAAGGCGGATGGCGAAACCCGCTTCGTCGCGAGCGAAGGCGTGACCGCGCATTTGCAGCGCATTCTGCCTTTGTTCGATCTGGTGATCGGCACTGAGGAGGAGTTCCGCATCGCCGGCGGCAAGACCGAGCTCGTCGAAGCACTTGCGATGGTGCGCGCCGTGACACCGGCCACACTAGTTCTGAAGCGCGGGCCGATGGGCTGCCAGATCATCGACGGCAAAGTGCCCGCAACGCTTGATAATGCGCCGATTCATGGCGGCGTCGAGGTGGAAGTGTTGAACGTGCTCGGCGCGGGCGATGCATTTGCATCGGGATTTCTCTCCGGATGGTTGCGCGATCAACCGCTCGAAGCTTGCGCGCGTGCGGCGAATGCCAGCGGCGCGCTGGTCGTCTCGCGTCACGGCTGTGCGCCCGCGATGCCGACGCCCGCCGAACTCGACTACTTCCTTCGCGAAGCCAAGGCCGATCCGCAACGCATGCGCCGCCCCGACCGCGATGCGACGCTCGCACGCCTGCATCGCGTCTCCCCTGCCCGCAAACAATGGGATGAAGTACTCGGCTTCGCGTTCGACCACCGCAACCAGTTCTTCGAACTCGCGCAGCAGACCGGCGCCGACGAAGCGCGCATCGCGAAACTGAAGGGCTTGTTCGTCGAAGCTGTCGCGCAGACGGAAACCGCCTTGGGTTTGCAAGGCCGCATCGGCATATTGAGCGACGACCGCTACGGTCAGGACGCATTGAACGCAGCCACCGGCCGCGGCTGGTGGATCGGCCGGCCGGTTGAGCTACCCGGCTCCGTGCCGCTCGTGTTCGACCACGGCCGCTCGATCGGCACAACGCTGATCGCGTGGCCGCAGGGACACATCGCCAAGTGCCTCGTGCAATTTCATCCCGACGAACCGGTCGAACAACGCCTCGAACAGGAAGCGCAACTGCGTGCGCTTTACGACGCGACGCAAGCGAGCGGCCACGAATTGCTACTCGAAGTGATTCCGCCGAAGCACGCCCATCTGCCGCAAGCACCGGACATCGTCTATCGCGCGTTGAAGCGGCTATACAACATAGGCATCTATCCGGAATGGTGGAAGCTCGAACCGATGGACGCCGAACAATGGCAAGCCGTCGACGCGCTGATCGCCGAGCGCGATCCGTACTGCCGTGGCGTGGTGTTGCTCGGGTTGTCGGCGGGAGTCGAGCAATTGAACGAGGGATTTCGCGCAGCGGCACAATCGGCGACATGCCGGGGCTTTACCGTGGGTCGCACGATTTTTCACGAGCCGAGCCATGCCTGGCTCGCCGGTGAGATCGGCGATGACGAACTGATCGCACGGGTGCGCCACACGTTCGAAACGCTGATCGCATCATGGCGTGCGACGCGCGGAGCGACAAGCACGCAGTTCACCACGGCGAGCCACGCACATCAGGAGCAGGCGGCATGAATCAGCGCGTATTGCATCATGACGCGGCGTCCGCCAACGACGCCACCCAGGCACACGCACCATCGGGCGGCACCGTCCGCTTGACGACCGCCCAGGCGCTGGTTCGCCACCTCGCAGCGCTTCGCGTCACGACCGAAGACGGCACCGGCACCGAGCCGCTCTTTGGCGGCGTGTTCGCGATCTTCGGGCATGGCAATGTGGCGGGAATGGGCGAGGCCTTGTATCAGCATCGCGAAGCGTTGCCCACACTGCGCGCCCACAACGAACAGGCGATGGCGCACAGCGCGATCGCCTATGCGAAGGCGCATTTCCGTCGCCGCATGATGGCCGTCACGACTTCGATCGGCCCCGGCGCGACCAATCTGATCACCGCAGCCGCGCTCGCGCATGTGAACCGTCTGCCCGTGCTGCTGCTGCCCGGCGACGTGTTCATCTCGCGCGCGCCCGATCCGGTGTTGCAGCAGGTCGAAGATTTCCATGACGGCGGTGTCTCCGCCAACGATGCATTCAAGCCGGTGTCGCGCTACTTCGATCGCATCGTGCATCCGGCACAGTTGCTCAATGCGTTGCCGCGCGCCTTGCGTGTGCTCACCGACGCCGCGTTGTGCGGTCCCGTCACGCTCGCGCTGCCTCAGGACGTGCAAGCGCAGGCATGGGATTTCCCTGCCGACTTCTTTGCGCCGCGCGTCGTTACGTTTTACTCCCCTGCGCCGCGCGCCGAAGAAATCGACGCGGCGGTTGCCCGTCTGCGCCGCGCAAAGCGGCCACTGATCGTCGCGGGCGGCGGCGTGCTCTATGGCCGCGCGACCGATGCGCTGCACCGCTTCGCCGCCGCGCACGGCATTCCGGTGGCGGAAACGCAGGCCGGCAAGGGTTCGCTAGCGTGGAACGATCCGTTGAACGCCGGCGCGTTGGGTGTGACCGGCTCGCCTGCCGCCAATGCGCTCGCCCACGATGCCGACTGCGTGCTGGCGATAGGCACACGCTTGCAGGACTTCACCACCGGTTCGAACACATTGTTCACGCAGGCCGACGTGATCGGCATCAACGCGAATCCGTTCGACGGCCTCAAGCATCGCGCGCTGGCGGTCGAGGCCGACTCACGTCTTGCACTGGATGCGCTCGCCGAGCCCCTGCAAGGCTGGCACGCGGACCGCACATGGACCACGCGCGCGCACAAACTCGCGGCGAGCTGGCGCGATACCGTGAGCACGCTCACGCATGCGCCGCAACGCGACACCGTGCTGCCGTACGAAGGCGACGTGATCGGCGCGGTGCAGCGTTCGAGCGCGCGGTCCGCGATCGACGACATCGTCGTATGCGCGGCGGGAACCTTGCCGGCCGAATTGCACAAGCTATGGCGCGCGGGCAAACCGGGGGCGTATCACGTCGAATACGGCTACTCGTGCATGGGCTATGAGATTGCCGGCGGCCTCGGCGTCAAGCTTGCGCGGCCGGCGCGTGAAGTGATCGTGATGCTCGGCGACGGCAGCTATCTGATGATGAACAGTGAGATCGCGAGCTCGGTGATGATCGGCACAAAGCTGATCGTGGTGGTGCTCGACAATCGCGGCTACGGCTGCATAAACCGCTTGCAGCAGGCCTGCGGTGGCGCGCCATTCAACAACTTGCTCGACGACTGCATGCAGGGCCCACTCGGCGCACCGAGGATCGACTTCGCCGCCCATGCGCGGGCACTCGGCGCGCAGGCCGAGCACGTCGAGAATATCGCCGAACTTGAAAGCGCGCTGCAACGTGCGCGCGCCGCCGATCGCACGTACGTGATCAGTATCGACACCGACCCCGCCCGTACCACTGACGACGGCGGCTGGTGGTGGGAAGTCGCCGTGCCCGAAGTATCGGCGCGCGACACCGTGCGCGCCGCACGTTCGCAATACGACGCGCAACTCGCCGCACGCTCTGCGCCCGCCGATCCCAGCGACCGCCCCGGCCGCATCGACAACGAATGAGGAAGTCCGCATGACTGCTTTCGACGTACGTATCGGCATCAACCCCTTATCGTGGATGAACGACGATCTGCCTTCGCTCGGCGGCGAAACACCGCTTGAGGTCGCGCTGACCGAAGGACGCCAGATCGGCTATCAGGGCTTCGAACTCGGCAACAAATTTCCGCGTGAGCCGCAGGCATTGAAGGCGCTGCTTGCTCAATACGATCTGGCCTTGGTATCCGGTTGGTACTCCGGACGACTCGCGCGGCGCAGCGTGGAGGAAGAAATCGCCTCCGTGGGCCCGCATCTCGAACTGCTGGCACAGAACGGCGCGACGGCGATGGTTTACGGCGAAGTCGCCGATTCGATCCAGGGTGCACCACAACCGCTGTATCAACGCCCGCGTTTTTTTAGCGACGCTCAGTGGGCCGCGTACGCGGCGCGCGTCGACGAATTCGCGCGCTATACGCTGAGCCGCGGTGTGCGGCTTGCCTACCACCATCACATGGGCGCGTATGTCGAGACGCCGGCTGACGTCGATCAGTTGATGTCACGTACGAGCGATGCGGTTGGCCTGCTGTTCGACGCCGGGCATATCACCTTTGCGGGCGGCGATCCGCTCGCCGTACTCGACAAGCACATTGACCGCGTGTGTCATGTGCACTGCAAGGACGTTCGACCGGCGGTGATGAAGCTGGCGCGCAATCGCAACTGGAGTTTTCTCGATGCCGTGATCAACGGCGCATTCACTGTACCGGGCGATGGCGCGGTGAACTTCCCGGCGATCATCGATCGATTGAAGCGGCATGGTTATCGCGGCTGGCTGGTGGTTGAAGCGGAACAGGATCCGGTGGTCGCGCCGTCGTTTGAGTATGCGCAAAAGGGATATCGGACATTGCGAGCATTGGTCGACGCACCGCTCGACGCGGGTGGCGCGACGCAGGAGGCAGCATGAGCTTATTGGTGAAGGCGCAGCGCGAGGGCCAAACGATCGCGCGGGTGACGCCGGAGTCGGCGTGTTGGCGGTATGTGGGGTTTGCCGCTTACCGGCTGGGCGAGAATGAGGTTGTGCATGTATTCGAGCCGTCGCGAGAGGTTTGTATTGTGGTTCTCACGGGCGCGGTGGATATTGAAACTGCTGACAACACATGGAGTTCGGTGGGTTCGCGCGATAGCGTGTTCGAGGATTCCGCGCCGTATGCAGTGTATTTGCCGCCTGGCGTGCGGGCGACGGTTCGCGCCTGCCGCGATGCAGAGGTTGGCGTGGCGAGTGCGCCTGCCAAGGGTGCGTATCCGGCGAGGTTGATCGAGCCTTCTACGATGAAGCGCTCCACGCGCGGGAAGGGGTTAAATACGCGATACGTATACGATATTCTTCCGCAGACTGAGCTTGCGGAGTCTTTGCTGGTGGTTGAGGTTCGGACGCCTGGGGGGCATGCGTCCAGCTATCCGCCGCATAAGCACGATACCGATAATGTGCCTCATGAGAGTTCGCTCGAAGAGACTTACTATCATCGGCTCGATCCGCCGCAGGGGTTTGCTTTTCAGCGTGTGTATACCGATATGCGTGATATCGATGAATCGATGGCTGTTGAGGATCACGATGTCGTGATGGTGCCGCGTGGGTATCATCCGGTTGTCGTTCCCTACGGGTATGAGTCTTATTATTTGAATGTTATGGCTGGGGGGCAGAGGGTTTGGCATTTCCGCAATGATCCGGCGCATGAGTGGATTATTAATAAGGATGGTTAAGGTTTTTTCCTGCGGAGCGTTTTATGTCTGTTCGCCTACGGCGTTGGCCTTTCGTTGATTTGTTTGCCTGCGCGGCGCTTGTTGTCTGCTTGCCTATGGCGTTGGCCTCTCCTTGAATTCTTATTGGTTTATTAGCGTCGCCCCTGTGCGGGGCAGGCACCTACTTTTCTTTGCCTGCCGCAAAGAAAAGTAGGCAAAAGAAAGCGGCTCGAACCCCCTGCTAAGCGGGTCCCCCGCACAGTCGCCGTAGTGGTGCATCTGGAATCCGTGCCCTCGCACATTCGACGTGAGTGACAAAGGGCTCATCAGCTCCCACTCCGCACTGCGTGCGTCGCGGACGGGGCTTCCAGAGAAACCGGGGGCTTCGTTTGGGCGTGGTGGGAGCCGTCGGCTTCGCCTCGGCGAAATGCCGAATGCCGAATGCCGAATGCCGAATGCCGAATGCCGAATGCCGAAGGCGAGAGTACCTCGGGATATTCGAAGTATTGCTTCTCGACCTCCGGCTTATCACCATGTCGAACAAGCTCGAAATTTCGATTCGCACCTCGAATAAAGGACCGAAGTGTTAGTGGCGATTGGCGTTATGGGCGCCGAGCCACCGCGCCGAATGAGCCGTGAGCGCGAAAACGACCGAATGGTTCTATGAATTACCCTTCGGCGCGCGCAGCGCCGCCGGAAGTATGACGCCCTTGTCACGTGCGCCGAATGTGCGAGGACACAGATTCCAGATGCTCCACTACCGCTACTGCGCGGGGGACCCGCTTAGCAGGGGGTTCGAGCCGCTTTCTTTTGCCTACTTTTCTTTGCGGCAGGCAAAGAAAAGTAGGTGCTTGCCCCGCACAGGAGCGACGCTAATAGACCAATATCAATTCAAGGAAAGGCCAACACCACAGGCGAACAGACAAAGCGCCGCGCAGGCAAAAACCCCGCTATTTCCTAGCGGCGAGATCCACCTCCAATCCCCCATCCTCCCCCATCCTCACAGTCCCTTTGGAAACATCCCTCCGATACCCATAAAGATCAAACTTCATCACCCCACGATTGGAACTATCTTTAATAAAAGTCCTGGCATTCGTGACCAACGAATTAAACATCTTCACATCACCCGATTCGATCCAAACAAAACTCTTCGCCGCCCCCACAGGCGGCCTCGCAGCAACAACAGAACTATCGCGCTTGAACTTCAACACCAACCCTTCATCAGTCACCGTGGCACTCGCCAGCCGCCCCTGCAAAACCGGCGGCGGAAACACCGTAGTTTGATCGAACACCAACTCGTTGCCCTTCAGCGCCACCCCCTTGCGCGTAAAGGGCGTCAACGACGCCAACGGAATATCCAGCGCCCGCAACAACCCCGCCTGCGGCACCCCTAGCACCTTCACCGAAGTCGGTTCATAAACAAGGTGCCGCTCATCCTTGGCCACGATCGTGCCGCTCATCGTCGTGGGCAGCCACACGCCAGGAAAGTGATTCCATAACTTGATCCCGCCCGTCACCTCCAACTTGCCGTCCACCGGCTTCAACTGCAAATCGTTCAGCGAACGCGGCTCATAGTCGAGCAGGTAATCGTTGAACAACGCCGCCATCGCAGGCCACGGCTCGACCACTTCGCCGCCAATAATCCGAATGTCGTGCTGGTCGGGGTCGTCGAGATCGACCGGTTGACCCGGCTTCTTCGGCACCATCTGCGCATCCAGCGAACGTACATGAAAGCCGATTCGGCCCGATACGTAGAAGTCGACATTCTCGACGTGAATCAACGGCGCAGGTCCCGACGAATGCCGCTCGTCGCTGATCGCGGAGCCGGGTGTCGCCATGCTCTGACCGGAAAACGCCGCTCGTGTGCCGACCGGGATTGCGCGTGCAACCGACGCGGTCCGCAAAGTCTGCGGCACGTGTTGCCACACGAGGCGCGCCCGCGCGAGCGACGTCTGCTGCGCACGAATGAAGCTGTCGTTAAAACGCGCACCCGCGCTGCCCATCTGCATCGGCACATCTTTCGCAGCGCTGGCTAGCGTCGTATATGACGGTAGGTGCACGTCCAATGCGCCCGCCTCGTCGAAGGTGAAGTAGCCGGCCGCCATCTGGTCGCGGTAGTGGTACAGGTCGAACACAAACGGCGCGTTCGTATCGAGCGGCGTCAGTGCCATGTCGATGTTCATCGGCACCGAACGCATGAACTTCACGTCGCCGCCCTGCACCAGCATGCCGCGCGGCGGCATCGTCGCGGGCCAGTCGATTTTCTGGACCGTGTGGTCGTCGAGCGTGAAGCGCACGCCCGCAGAACTGGTGTCGATCCTTGTGATCGTCATGCGCAACGCGGGCGGCGGCGTGAGTTTGGCCACCTGCATCACGACGTCGTCGCCGTCGAGACGCGCGATCGGCGTGTCCACTTTCAACAGGTCGGCCATCTTCACGTGCGCGGCCTGCATCAGCTTGTCGGCGCCGACGCCGGCCACTTCGACGTGGTTGGCATGGAACACGAGATCGTCGGCGTTGCGCATCGACAGCGATCCAGTCAGCACGATCGGCACCCATGTGTCGCGATGCATTTCGCCCGTGATGCGCAGGGTGTCGCCGTCTTGCGGCACGACACGCATATTGCGCAGCGGCGAGCCCTGATACTGGAACAGGTAACGGTCGAAAATCGCGGTGAGCTTGGCGCTGTCGAGCGTGACCTCGCCGCGGTGGACGTTGATCGTCACGCTGGTCGGATCGTCGAACACGATCGGCTGACCGGCATGCGTCGAGGCCAGCGTCGCAGCCATGTCGTGAATCATGAAGCCGATGTCGCCGGTCACGCGAAAGTCGACGTCGCGCGCGAACATCAACGAACCGTCGATGCCGGAATCGCGCAGCGTCAGCGGACGGCTACGCTTCTCGGTCATGCCACTTGCAGATGGCACACGTCCGGCGACATTCTGTTCGGCAGCCAGTTGTTTGGCTTTGGCAAGTTCAAGCGTGGGACGCGAAGCGGAGGCAGGTTGATCGGCGCTCGCGGCGGCGGCGCTGTTCGTGGCGTTGGCGGCACTGGCGGCGTTGGCGGCGAGTCCCACTTCCAGCTGCGATTTTGCGGTCAGCGGACTATCGTTGTTGCTCACAGCGTTCGCTGGCGCGCTCGTTTGTGTCGACGGTGCGGATGCCGCATCGCCCGTCGTCGAACTCGCGTCGGCGCATGCGGACATCAGCAGTGCGGCCGTCACCAGTGCGGCGCCCGCCCCGGCGCGCGTACGCCACGTTTCTCCGAGCGGTGATCGCGCCATTCGAAGCGGCAGCATCCTTTGAAGCGGTCGCGGCAAGGCCTTCGCCTGTACGCCGTCAGCCGACTTTCCGCCCAATGCGCCTGTCTGTTTCATGATGTCTCCTCCTGAAGCCGCGGCACGTCTTTCGCGCGTCCGGCACGGCATGGTCCGTCGCACATACGCCGGCTTTAAACACCATGCCGCCGTTGCGCGCCTTTGACCTGATTGTCTTGATTTGTCGGCGCGTTGCCGACAAGATTTCTGGAGGACGCTCACCAAACGATCAAGCGTTTGAATCGCTACAACGAGTCATTGGAAAGCCCCACGCATCGGGCTTGAGCGGCTTACGCGCAAACGGGATTCAAACGGCATCCTGAAAGCGATTTGGGCGCGCAACGAGGTGTGCGTGCATCGCGCAGCGCACGACATGCACATCAGGACAGCAAAATGGTCACAAATGCGAATGCGGCGCTGCAATAAAAAGCGATGAAATGCCTGCCAGTTGATTGGGGACGTGGCGCACGTTGAAGCGCTAAAGACGGAGCAATCGAGGCCAGCTACGGTACACCTGGGCTACCCCACGCCGAGCCACTCCTGCATCACGTCCGGCCGCTTCGCAAACGACGCGAGCGCGCCATCGAAGACAATTTCGCCATGCCCCATCACCGCAACCCGACTGGCGATGTCTTGCGCAATCACGAGCCGCTGTTCGATCAGCAGCATCGCCACGCCACGATCACGCAGCACCCGCAGACACTGCGCAACCTGCCCCATCACCTGGCTGGCCAGCCCCTCGCCGGGTTCGTCGATAACCAGCAGGTCGGGGTCGCCGAGCAATGCCCGGGCGAGCGTCAGCATCTGCTGTTCGCCGCCCGATAACGCGCCGGCGCGCGTGCGTTTTCTTTCGTGCAGGACGGGGAACAGTTCGTAGGCGTCGTCAAAGGCAAAGCGCGGGATGCGTCCACGAGCGCGCGGCGCCACACCGAGTTGCAGATTCTCGTGGACGCTCAGCGTCGGAAAGACGTCGCGATGTTCAGGCACGTAACCGAGCCCCAGGCGGGCAATCTCGAAGGTGCGAAGGCCGCCGAGCGCATGGCCGGCGAAACGCAGCTCGCCCTCGCTGCGCACGAGGCCCATGATCGCGCGCGCCAGCGTCGAGCGTCCGGAGCCGTTGCGTCCGACCAGCGCAACGACTTCGCCTGCCTCGATCTGCAGCGTGACGCCGTGCAGGGCCTGGCTTGCGCCATACCAGGCGTTCAGTTGTCGAATGTCGAGCAAAGCGGTCATGTGCGCAAACCATCGCCAAGATAAGCGGCGCGCACCGTCGCATCCGCGCGAATCGCCGCCGGCGTGCCGGTCGTGATGATGCGGCCTTGCACCAGCACGGAAATCCGGTCGGCGATCGCGAACACGGCGTCCATGTCGTGCTCGACCATCAGCAGCGTGCGGCCCGCGGTGGTCGCGCGAATCAGTTCGATGGCGCGCGCCGCTTCGGCGCGGTTCATGCCGGCGGTAGGCTCATCGAGCAGCAAGGTGTGCGCGCCGCCCGCGAGCGTGAGGCCGAGGTCAAGCGCACGCTGCTCGGCATAGCTGAGTGTGCCGGCCTGTATATGCCGGCGCGCGCTCAAGCCCACTGCTTCGAGCACCTGCTCGGCGCGCGCCTCGACCGTGCGCGAGCCGCTGAAACGCTGCCACCAGCGCGTGCGGTGACGCTCGGCCAGCATGGCCGCGCAGCGCAGATTGTCGAACACGCTGAGGCGGCCGAACACGCTGGTGGTCTGGAAGCTGCGCGCGAGGCCACGGCGCGTGATCGCGGCCGGCGCCAGACGCGTGATCTCCGCGCCGAACAGATCGATGCGCCCAGCGTTCGGCCGTGCGCCCCCAGCGATCAAATTGAAGAGCGTCGACTTGCCGGCGCCGTTCGGCCCAATCAATGCATGGCGCTCGCCGGGCTCGACCGCCAGATCGACGCCACGCAGAATCTGTGTAGCGCCGAAGCGTTTTTCGATGCCGTAGACCGCGAGGGCTGGGATCATCGCGCGTCTCCGGTGATCGGCGTGGCGCTGACGCGAACGGCGAGACGTGCTTGCGCGCGAAGCGCGTAGTGCGCAGCGAGTCCCCCTAGCGCGGCCAGCATGAACACCGCAAGGCCGAGCCAAAGATGCGGCGAGGCCCTCTCCAGCGATACGCTGACGACATTGAAAACCGCGCCATCATCCGTGCCGAATTGCACGGCGTACGCCCACTGCACCGCGAGCACGACGGCCAGCGTCCACAGCACCGCTGAGGCCGTGCCCCAAAGATACGTCTTGCTGCACACGCGCCAGCCGTAGGCAGCGACGCGGGCCGTGTGCCGCTGCATGAAACCCGCCAGTCCATCCGGCGACGCCACCACGACCACGATGAAGAACAGCCCCAGATAGAACAGCCAGGCCCGCGTCACGCTCGCCACTGCGACGCTGAAAAACGTCAGGACGATCGCACCCGCGACCGGCCCAAAAAACGCCGCGGTGCCACCGATCACCGTCGCGATCAGCACGGCGCCCGAGCGCATCATGCCGACGCTTTCCGTCGACACCAGTTCGACATTGATCAGCCCCAGGGTGCCTGCGATACCCGCAAAAAACGCCGACATCACCACCACGCCATAGCGGATGCGGCGCGGATAGCAGCCGATCGCCGCGGCACGCGCCGGGTTGTCGCGCACGGCGTTGGCAAGCCGCATGAACGGTGTGCGCGACAGGGCGAACATCGCCACGCTCGCCAGCACGCACCACAGCGCGATCAGTGCATACGCCTCGCGCGCCGGGCCGAAGCTCCAGCTTGCGAGCATCGGCCCACTCGCGCGATCGATCGGCACGCCGGCCTCGCCGCCGAACCAGTCGGGCAGCGTCCATGCCGCCGCCGCGACGAGTTCGCCGATGCCGAGCGTGATCATCGCGAAAGCGGTCCCGGCACGCCGCGTCGATACAAAACCAAACAGGACCCCGCACAGCGCACCGCAGATGCCGCCGATCAACGGCAGCAGCACCAACGGCACGCCAATGCGGTTGAACACTTGCGCCGCGATGAGCGCGCCGAGGCCGGAATAAGCGGCATGGCCGAAGGACAGCAAGCCGGTTTCGCCAAGCAGCAGGTTGTACGAGAGCGCGAACACGATCATCGTCGCGGTCTGCGCAAGATAGGCGAGCAGCCAGCTTTGCGGCCAGACCAAGGGCGGCACGACGAGGAACAGGACGAGTGCGAGCCATGGCGCGAAGCTGCGCAACATCGAGCGAGACGGGGCTGCCAGCACGGTGAACGTTTCGAGCGGCTCACGCATGATCGTCACGCCGTCCGAACAGTCCACGCGGGCGCAGCGCCAGCATCGCGACAAGCAGCAGGTAGGGAATCAGCGGCGCGAGTTGCGCAAGCGTCAGCGCGTCCCATGCGTCCGGCAGCGCGCCTCCGAATACCGCTATGAGATCGCCCAATGACACGTCGCTCGCCACCGCAAAGGTCTGCACGCAACCGACGATCAGCGACGCCGCCAGCGCCCCGCTCAACGAGCCCAACCCACCGATCACCACCACCACGAATACGATCGAGCCGAGCGACTCCGCCATCGCCGGTTCGATCACGAAGAGCGGCGCGCCGATCACGCCGGCGAGAGCGGCGAGCGCTGTGCCCGCCGCGAACACGCCGGTGAATACACGCGGCACATTGTGGCCAAGCGCCTCGACGGCGCTCGCATGCGTGAGCGCGGCGCGCACGATCAGCCCCGCCTTCGAGACGCGCAGCACCGCGTAGAGCACCGCTAGCATCGCCAGCGACACCGCCATCATGAAGGCCCGATAGCGTGCGAAGGCCGCACCGTACACAGTGAACAACGGCCCGTCGAGCGCGGCCGGAACAGTCGCGCTAAGCGGACTCAAGCCCCAGCCGAGCTTGACCAGTTCGCCGAGCAGATAGGCGGCGCCGAACGTCAGCAGCAATTCGGGGAGATGACCATGCACACGCACACGGCGCAGCAGCCAGCGCTCCAGCGCCGCGCCGATCAAGCCGACGATCAGCGGCGCAATCACCAGCGCGCTCCAGAAACCCGCATGCGCGGCCACCGAGAAGCCGACGTACGCGCCGAGCATATAGAAGCTCGCGTGCGCGAAATTCAGCACTCCGAGCATGCTGAAAATCAGCGTCAAGCCCGCCGACAGCATGAACAGCAGCAGGCCGTAACTGACACCGTTGAGCAGATTGATGGCAAATGACTGCACGCGCCTATTCCGCCTGCACAGCGACGGTCAGCGGTTCGAGCGCCGCCCGCAAGTCGCCGGGCAACGGCACCGGACGGCGCGTGACGCGATCCACATACACGTGCACGAAATGGCCTTGGGCGGCGGGTTGATCTTCGCCCTCCTTGAAGAGGCCCACTTCGTAGCGCACGCTCGAAGTGCCGAGCCGCACCACCCGCAAGCCCGCTTCGACCCGCTCCGGAAACACCAGCGGCGCGAAGTAATTGCAATGCGTCTCGACCACGAGGCCGATCGTCGCGCCGTGCTCGAAGTCGAGCACACCTGCGCGGATCAGATACTCGTTCACCACCGTGTCGAAGTAGCTGTAATAGACGACGTTGTTGACGTGGCCGTAGACGTCGTTGTCCATCCAGCGTGTGGTGATCGGCAGAAAATGCGGGTAGGCGCTGCGCGTGGCGGGTGCGGGGTTGTTCATCACTTATTGCCCCGGCTTTTCGACAAACTCGAACGGCAAGCCGCGCCGCCGCATCCATTCGCCGAGCGCCTGACCGGTGCCCGCACGCCATGGACGCAATTTGGCGGGTTCGATCAGCCGGTATTCGAGCAATTCCGGCGACAGCGCGACCGTCCCGTACGCCTTCACGTGATACGCGATGATCAGTTCGTTTTTGCGGATGAATTCGTACACGCCGATCAACTCGACCGTCTCCGCGTGCAGCGAAGTTTCTTCCAGCACTTCGCGGGCGATACCCTCTTCCGGGGTCTCGCCGTTTTCCAGAAAGCCGGTGATCAGCGCGAACATGCCTTCCGGCCATGCGGCGTTGCGCGCGAGCAGGATCTTGCCCTCGTATTCGACGATCGCTGCCACCACCGGCAGCGGATTGTTCCAATGGACGTAGCCGCATTCCGTATCGGGACAGGTCTGGCGGATCCGGCCGCCTTCATGTTCAGCATCGGTGCGCTCAATCAAAGGTGTAGCGCAGCGCGGACAAAATCGGTATTCGGTCATGGCGAGTGGGTCGTCTCTTATGTTTTGTGCACGGCGTTGTTCAGCGTTGAATGTCGCGCTGTGGCTGGTTCAGCACCTGATGCGCGGTTTTGTTTGTACGCCTGGCTCCAGCTTCCGGTTCAAGTTCACCGTTCCGGCCGGGCCCAGGCGCGCAGTCGATGCGGATTCAGGCCATGCACAACTCGCGCACTTCCGCAGCGAAACGCTCGACGGTTTCCGGCTGCGTGTCCCAGGCGCACATCAGCCGGCAGCCGCCCGCGCCGATGAACTCGTAGAACTTCCAGCCGCGCGCGCGCATTGCCTTGGCGGCCTGCGCGGGCAATTGCGCAAAGACCGCGTTCGATTCTCTCGGAAACATGATGCTTACGCCGGGGATTTCCTGCAACCGAGTTTGCAGCAATTCCGCCATCGCATTCGCATGACGCCCGTTGCGCAGCCAGACGTCGTTATCCAGCAGACCGAGCCACGGCGCGGAGATGAAACGCATTTTCGAGGCGAGTTGACCGGCCTGCTTCAGACGGTAGGCGAAATCGTCGGCGAGCGAGCGGTCGAAAAACACGACGGCTTCACCGACCGGCAAGCCGTTCTTGGTTCCGCCGAAGCACAACACGTCGACGCCCGCGCGCCACGTGATCTCGGACGGATGCACGTCGAGCGCCGCGACCGCGTTCGCAAACCGCGCGCCGTCCATGTGCACTTTCAGATGACGCCGTTTCGCGATCGCTGCGATCGCGCGCACTTCCTCGACGGTGTAGACAGTGCCCACTTCCGTCGATTGGGTCAGCGTGACGACCTTTGGCTTCGGGTAGTGAATATCCGCGCGGCGCGTGACAACCGCTTCGATCGCATCCGGCGTGAGCTTGCCGCCGACGCCCGGCGCGGTCAGCAGCTTCGAGCCGCCGGAGAAGAATTCAGGGCCGCCGCATTCATCGGTTTCGATGTGCGCGAGTTCATGGCAGATCACCGAGTGATACGACTGGCACAGCGACGCCAGCGCCAGCGAATTAGCGGCCGTGCCGTTGAACACGAAAAACACTTCGCAATCGGTCTGGAACAGATCCCGCAGGCGGTCGCAGACCTGGTTGGTCCAGGAGTCGTCGCCATAAGCCGGCTCGTGGCCGCTATTGTTGGCGGCGGTCAGCGCGGCGAGCGCTTCGGGACAGATGCCGGCATAGTTGTCGGACGCGAAATGTTGCATGGCAGGCGGCGCGCCCGGCGACAGGCGCGCTGAGATGACGGGAAAGCGGTCATTTTAGTGCGCCGGTGGGTTATTTGTTTTTCGGTTTGGTATTTGGCTCGCGGGCGGTTCGATAGGCCCGTGTTTTCGTTGCAAGGCGGGGGCCGAGCTTACGGTGCTGGCACTTGCACTTGCACTTGCACTTGCACTTGCACTTGCACTTGCGAGATCGGTTGACGCCGAGGAACGCACCGCATTGCTCAAAGCCGGTGCCGGTCGCCTCGACTACGCATCAGCGTGCACAGCCCGCAAAGGCCGTTAGTTGCAGCCGCAATCGGGCATGCGGCCGCGGCCACGCGGCATGCGCGCCACGATGCTCAGGCCGACCGCGCCCAGCAGCAACGCCCCCGCCGCCAGCCACAAAGCCGGCGAAAAAGACCCCGTGTGTTCGGCAATCGGCGCGGCCACCAGTGGGCCGACGATCTGGCCCACGCCGTACGCCGCGGTCGCATAGCCCATGAGGCCGGCCGCATTGTCGCCACGCAGACGCCGCGCTTCGCGCATCGCGAACAGGGTGATGGCCGTAAATGGCAAACCGATCAGAATGCTGCCGAGCGAGAAGCCGCCCGCCGTGGGCCAGACGATGCCGAGCGCAATGCCGCCGGCTTGCAGCACGTAGCAGGCGGCGAGCAGCGTACGGTTGTCCAAATGCACCGGCAGGCGTGCCGCGAGCAACGCCCCGACGATCAAAGCCGCGCCGAACATCGGCCAGAACAGATCGGGCCAGGACGACCCCGGCAGCGCGTGGCGCGCGATCACCGGCAGGAACGTCGCAGTGATGATGTAGCCGAAGCCGGGCACGCCGTAGAGCAGGATCAGCCAGAGGGCAGCGGCACGGTGGGGAGAATGGCTTGTGGGGGTGAGTTGGCTTGTGGGGGTGAGTTGGTTTGTGGGGGTGAGTTGGCTTGTGGGGGTGAGTT
>NZ_WOEZ01000294.1 GCF_013177735.1 Paraburkholderia elongata
GACCGGAACGGCATGCTACGTTCAACCGAACGCGTATCGGAGCCCGGTTAGATCGGATGGGTCCCGAGCATTGGTCAATGGCAGCTTTTGGGGTGCTATCTGTCGTTCGAATGTCCGCGTCACGAGCGTGGCCAACGTCCGAAGATGGCCGAGGCTGTTGAAAAAGTCGGTGATGGTCGTTCTAACCCGGTTTTCATGGGTCGCTTTACCCTTAACCGATGCTCCCGAGCGGTTTGTGGGGCGATCAGAGAGGTCGAATATTTCGCTCGTGGTGTTAGGGCGACGCGCTACGACTTTTTCAAATGTGAGGGACTTCCCCAACCTGAGGCGACATTGAAGTCGCACGGCATCGAGTGCCAGGATTGAGGTGTCAGCCATCAATCTGAACAGGAGGGGAAGTCATGGACCAGCTTACTACCGTCGGAATCGACCTGGCAAAGGATGTGTTCGCGATCTGCGTGCTCGACGCCACGGGCGTGGTGCTGCAGCGGCGCGTGCTGCGACGCGATGCCTTCATGCGATGGGCTGAGCAGTTGTCGCCGTGCCGCGTCGCAATGGAAGCATGCGGTTCGTCCCACCACTGGGGTCGCTGGTTTGCCGCGCGTGGTCATACCGCCCGGCTCATTCCAGCCGAGTTCGTCAAGCCGTTCAGGCCAGGCGGCAAGAACGATGCGGCTGATGCCGAGGCGATCGCCGTTGCGGCCCGGCAGCCAACCATGCGCTTTGTGGCGATCAAGTCCGTCGAGCAGCAGGCCATTCTGGCGTGGCATAGCGTACGCCAGGGCTGGCAGGAGGAACGTACTGCGCTGCTGAACCGCACGCGCGGACTGCTGGCCGAATTTGGGGTGGTGATCGCGCGTTCGGCAGACCGCTTTCTCAGCGCGTTGCCCCAACTGATCGACGACGCCAGGCTGCCTGATCCTGTGCACTGCATGTTGCTCGAAGTGCGCGAACAACTGGTCGCGCTGAACCTGCGGCTCGCCCGCTGCGACCATCAGATCGCGACACACGCCAGAAGCAGTGACGTCGCAAGACGCGCCGGCGAACTGCTCGGAGTCGGTCCGGTGACCTCGAGTGCCATGGCCGCTACGGTACCCAATGCGAAGGTGTTCAGGAACGGCAGACAATTCGGCGCCTGGCTGGGCCTGACACCACGGCAGCACAGCTCAGGCGGCAGGACGCGGCTAGGACATATCAGCCTGCGCGGCAACGTCTATCTGCGCACGCTGCTCGTTCAGGGCGCCCGAAGTACGTTGCAGTCAGCACTGCGTGCCGACCCCACGCACGCAAGCCGCCTGCAACGGTGGATCAGGCAGCTCCACGAACGAAAGGGATATCACAAGACGCTGATTGCGATTGCCAACAAGCATGCGCGGATGCTGTGGGCGATGCTCGCAAAGAACGAACATTACGACGCCGATGCATGGCAACGGCATCCCATGCATCCGCCGTTACCACCCGCAGCATCCTGATCCGGTTAGCCTGAGACTCAACTACTGCTCGACGCGATAGCAAGACGAGGTCGGACCGAACGGGAGAAGAACCCGACGATTCTGTTGGCGAGTCATTACCGCATGAGCCCTGGTGCCTCATGCCTGTTCGCCGGTTTTCAAATAGGGTTCTCCTGTGCGGCTCATATCGTGGCCCGCCCGATACGTCTCGGGCAACAAGGCCGTTTGCAAAGACGCAGTCTGTTCCTGGTATTGCTTCGAAGCGCGAGCCCTAGCTGACAACAGAGAAGTGATATGGCCGCCCAACCAACTGGACCACCAGCAACACTGGCGCCGTGCATTTGCCGGCGCCAACCAATCTCACCCCGATCTTGACTTTCGGGGGAAGTCCTTGCAAACAGAATCGGGAGAGCAGCGGCCATTTGCCTCTTTGAGTTGATCGGCAAATCATCGCCGACAATCATTACTGGTCAAGTCGCCTGTACTCATGGAGCCGACGTGGCGACGACGGCGCGTCAGCCTCTTTTGCCGCGGTGCCCGACCCGGTGCAATTCTTGGCGGGTGAAAGTTCGACCGTTCATCAATTGATCCGCCGTGTAATTGCACCAGCTCTGGCAGGCCCTTGTGTACAGGCGCATCAACTCTTTCGGCCAATCCACGTCGGCGGGCTCCGAATTAGACCGCAAGAAACGGATATCGACCTGCGAAGCCCAGCTGCATGATGGGACCCGTTATCACCAATTCAAGCAAACTTCTGTGACCAAAGCTCTTGATTACGCACACGATGCCGCGAAAGCCTGGATTGAAGGTCTCGACGCACGGCCGGTGGCAGCGCGGGCGACGCTGAGCCAGCTCAGGAACAGGTTTCGACACGCTCTCCCAGAGACCGGCATGAAGGCTGAAGAGGTTATTCGTTGGATTGCAGAGAATGCCAACGACGGGATGCTGGGGAGTGCGGGGGGGCGCTTCTTTGCCTGGGTGATCGGCGGTGGTCTCGAATCGGCTCTGGCCGCCGACTGGCTCGTCGCGACCTGGGATCAGAACGCCGCGCTCTATGCCTGCGGCCCAGCAGTGGCGGTGATCGAGGAGGAGGCTGGCGAATGGATCAAATCATTGCTCGATCTGCCGCACGAAGCGTCTTTTGCCTTCACTACCGGGTGTCAGCTTGCGCATGTCACCTCGCTGGCAGCGGCGCGCTACGCCGTTCTAAAGCGCGCGAACTGGGACGTTGAAAACGACGGCCTGTTCGGTGCTCCGCGAGTCACCATCATGACCAACGAACAAAAGCATGGATCAGTGGAACGTGCAGTCCGATATCTTGGGTTTGGACGCGCCTCATTCATGTCGTTGCAGACCGACGATGCAGGCCGCGTTATGCCACAAGCACTGAGGCGAGCGCTCGCCAAAGCGACAGGCCCTGTCATCGTGATTCTAAACGCCGCCGATCTGAACGTCGGCGCTTGCGATCCATTCGCCAAACTGATCCCCGTGGCGAAGCAGGCCGGCGCGTGGGTACATATCGATGGCGCCTTCGGCCTCTTTGCGCGTGCTAGTCGCCGACATCGCGCTCAGCTCGAAGGTGTCGAGCAGGCGGATAGCTGGGTCACAGACGGACACAAGTGGCTCAACGTTCCATTTGACTGCGGCATCGCGATCGTTCGCGATTGCGATGCGCATCGTGCTGCGATGACGCTCAGCGCCTCCTACATTGCTGCCGAAGAGAGCGCGCGCGACCAAATTGACTGGAACCCTGAGTGGTCCCGCCGCGCTAGAGGCGTCCCCGTCTACGCCGCGCTCAAGGAGTTGGGACGGCAAGGGGTCGAATCCATGGTGGATCGCTGCTGTGCGCACTGCCATGCGCTCGTCACGGGCATCGGCGCGCTGGCGGGCGCCGAAGTTGTGGCATCAGCAAACCTGAACCAGGGGCTGATTCGCTTTTGGAAGCGTGGCCAGACGCCTGAGCAGGACGACGCCTTCACGGACGAAGTCATTCAACGGATCAATACGACCGGTGAGGCATTCTTCTCGGGTACAACCTGGCGCGGGCGACGAGCCATGCGGGTAAGCGTTGTCAATTGGCGGACGTGCGCGAGAGACGTCGAGCGCGCGATCGCCGCAGTGCGCTCGGTCCTCGCTGCCATCGACACGTCTGCGGACTACTTAATCTGAACGTCGATACGTCGGGCCTCAGCTGGGCGGCGCATGGAGTTGCAACACATGCTCGCCGGCTGGCTTGAAATCTGGAGTTGATCATGAGTTTTCGCATTACTGGCCTTTCCCCTGAACCCTTCCGACATCTGTATGGTCTCAGCGACCAAGAGCTGGCGCTCTATGGGGTCAAAAGGTACATCGCCGACAAGAGGCCTGGCTTCCCAGACCGCATCGAAATGCGAGACGTTTCGGTCGGGGAGAAACTCCTGCTACTCAATCACGTCTGCCAGCCAGCCAACACTCCGTATCGGGCCACCCATGCCATATTCGTGAGAGAAGGCGCAGAAAATGCCTACGATCGAGTGGACGAAGTCCCAGAGGTCATACGCGCACGCCTGCTGTCCCTTCGCGCCTATGATGCCGAGGGCATGATGCCGGATGCCGATATAGTCGATGGAAAGGAGATCGAAGACGTCATATCACGATTTTTCGTATCCCCTCGTGTTGCGTACATTCACGCTCACAATGCAAAACGCGGATGCTATTCGGGCCGGATTGACCGCGTCTGAGGCAGCCATTCCCGCCTATGAAAAGTTGATCTCGACTGCAAGTGGATCGTCCTTCAACAGAGCAAAGACAGCGGAGAGCACTACGAGGGCAAAGGCGTGGATCGCGACACGATGAACGTTTCGACGCTAGGGAGCGGGCGACGAGCACATCGGTTACGCGAATCCGGTTCGCGCAGTCCTTGTGAAAGCTTATGTCGTTTGTCCGCTGTCGGTTGAATAACGGACCGTCGGCCGACCGTTCACGCGTGGGAGCGAAAGACTGGAAATGGCCGAACCCCGCCCGATCGCTTAATTATGCAACCTGATGGGGTGGTGCACCGCGTCGTTGATGCGTTGCATCCAGCCACCCGTTACTGACGGCCCGTCGCCGCCCTGATGACTCCCGGCGCAGTCCGCATCTCCATGGAAAAGATTGCGCTGCGTGGCGAATCGCACATGCAAAACCGCGGCGAGCGCGCGCTCGAAGGCCTCGGCATTGTCGTCGGCAGGCGTAATCGCCGCGAGTGCCCGTGCGAACCCCGACGCACCTTCAACGGCCGTATTGCCGAATGCACCATTCCCCAGCGAAAACTCGCGCTGCACGTCTTCTTTTAACGCCTGAACGCCCGCTGCTACTTTTTCGTATGTTTGATCAGACGCTCCGACGTGATTCTCAAGGTCGGATGCGCACATCGTCGGCACACACGCGAGCACATTCCTGTTGCTATCGAGGCGCGCCGCGAGGGTCTTGATGTACGCAACTTCGACTGCGGGGATGCTATCGCGCCGGGCACAGCACGCGTGCGCTCGCGAGGCGCCCTGCATCGCCGATGCGAAACACGCGAAGTCATGGAAGCGCAGATGGCTGGCGGCACAGTCAAGGACGGCTTCGGGTAGCAGTCCCAGTTCGTGGGCCACCGACAGACTCGTCTTCATCACGAGCAGGAGAAGCTCACTCCACTCATCGTAACGGCACCCTCTCATCGAACTCTCGTTCATTGCGCACCCCGCGTAGACGTGTCGCATGAAGCCATGCTATGCCGGGTCGGCTTTCAGCACCATTTACGCGGCAGGGTACGCGCACAGTCAGCTTTCTGTCGTCACTCCAACAGTTAGAATCCGGCCGCCAGTCGCACCGCGCGTGCGATCTCATCGCGCTCTGCTGCCGGCGGATGGGAGTTAAGCCCAGGTAGAATCACAGGAGGTCGCTATTATGCGCGATTCGTCATTGTTAAAAACGAAGGACAAATCCCGCGCGGGTTGGCATGATTCTAATTGCGTGTCGGTAAGTTGATGATTTACTGAACATTTTCAGGAGAAGTTTAAAAGCCCGTGCGCCGTTGTCGCCAGTTCCTCCCCTTGCTTGACTGCGGGACCTCCTGCAAAGCGGGATTACGGGCTTGGCAGTGAAAATCTGCCGACGGAGGGGATAGGAGCAAGACGGTTTGCTTTGCAGTGTTTTTGCGGTCACCACCCTGCATTTGGGGAGTTCGCAAATGCACAAAAAGTCGCATCACAATAAGAGCCGAAAGGCTCGCAGAGTTCTGGTCAAGGCCGCCATTGCCTTGGCCTTGATAGGAAGTCTGACCTCGTGCACGTTTGGAGTCGGGGTCCTGTGGGATGAGTGGCAACCATTCGAAATCGTTGTTGGTGCTCTGCTAAAGACGGTGGTCGCACTTCTCTTCTAGCCCCTGTCAAGGGCATGAGCGTAAGCCTGAAAGGAACGCTATGCCCCGGGTTCTCAGCCTCGACAAACCCCGGCCCCAAGCCGGGGTTTGTCTTTTCTGGCGCAGAAGACTGGAGGTAGAGCGAGCATCCCCACGTAGAAATGCACTGCCTGCTTCGGCTATCTGGATGGAATTTTGCGAATTGGTGTACAGAGCGCCCGGACATGAGTTGTTTGGTAAGCACCAGCGAACGTGTCGCGAGCTCGGGATTTGTCCGTAGACGACCCGTTGCTGCCAGTCACTCGCTCATTCCGAGGGGCCGAAGACAAGCGGCAAGCGGCCGGTCAGAGCTCTTCTTCAGCCGGGCAGGCTTTGCTTAACAAATGTCAGCGTTCTGTTTTTTTCGGTAGCGGTGCGTCGACGGAACTGACGCACCGTCCCCCTCTCAAACTAGCAGACGACTCGTTTCACACGCCGGCGGAGCGATGTCCGCCGTGCTGCTGCGTCTGGATGACACCGTGGGCTCATCCAAGCCAGCCCTTGATGGTATCGGCCATGACGTTGGTCGAGATGCCATAGCGATCGTGCAAGGTCGGCAGCGCGCCCGCACCGAGAAACTCATCGGGCAGTGCGATTTGGCGGTACATCGGCGTGACGCCCGCCGTGAGCAGCGTGGTCGCGACCGCTTCGCCAAGCCCACCGATCACCGAGTGATTCTCGGCGACCACCACCATGCGACCCGTGCGCCGGGCTTCGCGCAAGATCGTCTCAGTGTCGAGCGGCTTGATGGTCGGCACGTGCAACACGCCAACTCCCACGTTGTCCGCTGCCAGCAACTTCGCCACCTCCAGCGAGCGCATGGTCATGATGCCCGACGAGATGATCAGAACTTCGGCGCCGTCGCGCAGCAGCTTGGCCTTGCCGAGTTCGAACTGGTAATCGTATTCGTCGAGCACGGCCGGAACGTTGCCACGCAGCAGGCGTGCATACACCGGGCCGTTATGCGCGGCAATCGCAGGCACCATCTGCTCGGTGTCGAGCGCGTCGCACGGATCGATGACGGTCATGTTCGGCATCGCCCGCATCAGGGCAAGATCCTCGGCCGCCTGATGGCTCGGTCCGTAGCCGGTCGTGAGGCCCGGCAGCGCGCAGATGATCTTCACGTCGAGGTTGTCCTCGGCGATGGCCTGGTGCATGAAGTCATACGCGCGACGGGTTGCGAATACGGCGTAGGTCGTTACGAACGGCTGGGCGCCTTCATGCGCCATACCGGCGGCCGCGCCCATCAGCAACTGCTCGGCCATGCCCATCTGATAGTAACGGTCTGGAAACTCCTTTCCGAAGATATGCAGGTCGGTGTACTTGCCGAGGTCGGCGGTCATGCCGATCACGTTCTTCTTCTCCCGGGCCAGTTGGGCCAATGCATGACCGAACGGCGCGGAACGCGTGACTTGTCCTTCGCCGGCAATAGAAGCGATCATCGCCGAGGTCTTCAGACGCGGCTTCTTGGTGAGGGTGGTATCGCTCATGCTTGTCTCCCTGCTTCGAGTGCTGCGAGCGCCAGTTGCCACTCATGGGCATCGACGCGGATGAAATGGTTCTTTTCCCGTTCTTCGAGGAACGGCACGCCGCAGCCCATGCGCGTATCGCAAACGATAATCCGGGGCTGCTCTTTCGGATGATTGCGTGCAGCATCGAAGGCCGCCTTCACTGCGTCAATGTCGTTGCCGTCCACGCGCTGCGTGAACCAGCCAAATGCTTCGAGCTTCTCGACGAGCGGCTCGAACGCCATGATCTTCGAGGAGGGACCGTCGGCTTGCTGGTTGTTGACGTCGACCATGGCGATCAGGTTGTCCAGCTTCCAGTGAGCGGCCGACATAAGACCCTCCCAGATCGCGCCTTCATCGAGTTCGCCGTCGGAGAAGAGCGTGTAGACGAAGGCGTTTGAGCCCTTGCGCTTCAGTCCCAGGCAGCGACCCACCGCGATCGTGAGACCGTGGCCGAGCGAGCCGCCGGACATCTCCATGCCGGGCGTGTAGCTCGCCATTCCGGACATCGGCAACCGGCTGTCGTCGCTGCCGTACGTTTCGAGTTCTTCCGGTGGCAGGAAGCCGGCTTCGAACAGCGCGGCGTAAAGCGCGATCGCATAGTGGCCGTTGGACAGCAGGAAGCGGTCGCGGCCTTCCCAGTCGGGGTTGTCGGGCTGGTAGCGCATCGCGCCGAAGTAGGCAACCGCGAGTACATCGGCGATGTCGAGTGCCTGGCCGATATAGCCTTGGCCCTGTACTTCGCCCATCAGCAAGGCGTTTCTGCGAATCCGATAGGCGCGCTCGGCGAGCGTCACCGCATCTGATGAGGGACTGTTCATGGTGTCTCCTTGATTTAAAAAGTGAGTCTTTGCAGCGGACGGTGTCAGCGATTGACGGTTTTGGCTGGCACGAGGAAAACAAGCCCGGCACCGATGACGATAGCGACCGAGATAAAGATGAGCCCAGCCGTCGACTTACCGGTCAGGTCGTTCAACCAGCCCACGATGGCCGGCGAGAAGAACCCTGCGAGATTGGCGAAACAGTTCACCGCGGCGATACCCGCTGCGGCGGACATGCCGCCGAGGAGTGCGGTCGGCAGTGACCAGAACTGCGACGACGAAGCGAGGATGCCGGCGGCGGCCACGCTTACACACACCAGCGACGCGCCGACTCCGCCCAGCATCGGAAGCGTTGCAAAGCCTGCCGCCGATACGAGCATCGGGATCGCAAGATGCAGACGACGTTCGCGATGGCGGTCAGCGCTTGCTCCCACCAGCGGCAGCGCAATGATGGCGCACAGGTACGGGATGGCCGTAAAGACACCCACCCACAGTGGGTCGGCCACGCCGGATTTGCGGATGATCGTCGGCAGCCAGAACGTCAGCCCATACTGACCGAGCACCACGCAGAAGTAGATGGCAGCCATCAACCACAAACGACGATCGCCGATAAAAGACCTGATCGACACATGGGCGACCTTGTGGGCGTTGTCATTCGCCACGTTGCGTGCGAGGAGCGCTTTCTCCGGATCAGTGAGCCACTTGGCCGCAGCGATACCGTTGTCGAGGTAGAGCAGGATGGCGACGCCAAGGAGCAACGACGGCAGCGCTTCGAGGATGAACAGCCACTTCCAGCCGGCGAGACCCTGCACGCCCTGGAACGCATGCAGGATATAACCGGACAGCGGCCCGCCGACAATACCGGCAAGCGGAATCGCCATGAAGAAGAGGGAAAGCGCCTTGGCGCGCCGCGCCGACGGAAACCAGTAAGTCAGATACAGGATGACGCCTGGCGCGAACCCTGCCTCGGCCACGCCCAATAGAAAACGGAGAACATAGAAGGTGGTGGGCGACTTGACAAAGACGAAGCAGGCCGAGATCACAGCCCATGTCAGCATGATGCGAGCGAGCCAGTTTCGTGCGCCCACTTTATGCAACATGAGATTACTCGGTACTTCGAAGAGGAAGTAACCGAGGAAGAAAATACCGGCGCCGAAGCCATACACGGTTTCACTGAATCGCAGGTCGTTGAGCATCTGCAGTTTCGCGAAGCCCACGTTGACACGATCGAGATAAGCGCCCAGATAGCACAGCATCAGGAACGGTATCAAGCGCCGTCCCACTTTCGCATACGTTTTTGATTCGAAGCTCGCCGGATCGGCGAGCGATGTGACATCGCCCGTCATTGACGGCGCAGTGGCCTTCGTTTTCATGGTTGTCTCCTGCCATATCGCCCCGGGTTTTACCGCCGGGTGCATTGACCCATCCGCCGCAATCGCGACGGATGTCGTACTTAGTGGATCAACATGCCGCCGTTGACGTCGAGCGTGATGCCGGTGAGGTAGGCCGACAGGTCGCTCGAGAGGAACAGACAGGCGTTCGCGACGTCGGCCGCATCGCCGAGTCGGCCGAGTGGAATGCCCTTGATGATGTCGATGCGCATCTCGGGCGTGAGCTTGTCGCCCGTGATATCCGTCTGGATCAGGCCCGGCGTGATCGAGTTGACGCGGATGTTGTCCGCCCCGAGTTCACGCGCCATGGCACGAGCGAGACCGAGTACGCCCGCTTTTGCAGCGCTGTAGTGAGGACCGCCGAAGATGCCGCCGCCGCGTTGCGCGGAAACGGATGACATGCAGACGATGCTGCCGCTCTTTTGCTCTCTCATTTGCGGAATGACCGCTTGCGACATGTAGAGCGTACCGCGCAGGTTCACGTCGATGACCGCATCGAAGTTGTCGGCTCCGATGTCCATCGTCTTCAACGGCTGGGTGATACCCGCGTTGTTGATCAATCCGTCGACACGACCGTACTTCTCGATGACCGCCCTGGCGGCAGCCATGCATGCGGCCCTGTCGGTCACATCGCAGGCGAGGCCGAGGTGTTCTTCGCCGAGGTCACGCGCGGCACTCTCGGCGTCTTCCTTGCGAAGGTCCAGAATCACCACTCGCGCGCCTTGGGCGGCAAGCGCTTTTGCGGTTGCCTTGCCGATGCCGCGCGGCGAAGCTGCACCGGTTACGATTACGACTTTGCTGTTGAGCAACATGTTTGTCTCCATGGATCGTGTTAGTTGGTAGACGCAGTTTCAGCGCTTCAACCATCTCGATCAATGCAGTCCGGCTCAACTATTGCTGACGAATTTTCAGGTGTCGCTGCACCGTAGAGTCACAGGCGTCAGGCAGTGGCCCTTTCGCATAAGGCAGGGCGCCGCCGTCCCGCCTGGCGCGGCCTGGCGCTACACGGCGTCACGGCTGATCTCTTGCTCGACCCAGGTCAAAAATTTGCCAATGCGCGGCAAGTCCGCGTTCTGGGAAGGGTAAACGAGGTGATGGGCCCCGACCTCGACCGCATATGTGCGATCGAAGACCGGTACGAGCGAACCTCGTTTGAGATGGACCGATGCGAGCATCGTGCTTTCGAGCGCGATGCCGTGTCCCAATGCCGCGGCCTCGAGCGACATGTACGAGCGGTCGAACGCGAAATCGTATGCCTTGCGGGACACCGCGACGCCGAACTTTCCGAACCATTGCTTCCACTGCACGAGCGGAGTCTCCGAGAAGATCAGGCGGCGCTCGAGCAGGTCCTCGGGGGTACGCACCGGAAATTTTCTCAGGTATTCCTCCGATGCAAGAGGCGCGATGAATTCATTGCGAAGCGTTTTGATCTCGCCGTCGGTCCAATGCGCATAGCCGTGTCGTACGTCGACATCGTAGTAGCCGGACGTGAATGAAACATCCTCATATGAGCACGCCAGATTCAACTGAATGTCGCCGTTCGCTTCCTGGAATGAAGCCAGGCGCGGCAGCAGCCACATCAGTCCGAAGCTGGGACTCGAATGAATGCGAAGGATCTCCACGCCCGACTCGCTCGATGCGCGCTCCGTCGCGCGGCTCAGATCGGCGAGCGATCCGGTGACATCGGCCAGATATTGCTGACCCGTCGGCGTCAGCACGAGTCCCCGCCCCAGTCTCGTGAACAGGGCCCTTCCGACCATGGATTCGAGGTTGGCAATCTGATGGCTGACCGCCGATGGCGTTAACCCTAATTCATCAGCCGCCCGATTCACGCTCTTTGTGCGGGCGACACTCTCGAACGCGATGATGGATTTTAGTGGTGGGATGCGCATTGTTCACGGATGCAGAGGTTGCGAACCGTCTTGGGTCAGGGTCTACTGCTTCGCTACTGGCAATTCCAGAAATGTCGCGTACCCGGGAGCCAAAGGCAAGCCGGGGTTCCGCCGATAGGCGATCGGTTCACAGAGGCGCGAGACGTTGTGCGAATACGAGGGCCGAGCCGGGCGACCGAACGCGTCCGGCAGTCGGGAAGTGGCGGGTCCCGGGCCGACAGCCGACGTTCAGATCCTCTGACCGTCTGGCGGCTTGTGGCCGGTTGCACGCGTTCGGCACCTTCACCGTAAGCCGCCGATCGAAAACACTCGCCCTGCGTCAGCGGCGGCTTTGTGGCGTCACGGCTCAGCGGGTGCAATCGGCCATGAAGGGCCATTCGACTAGCGCCACCGAATGACCGAAGGTTGGCACACAGCCGACGTCGCGAGCGCGCGGCTAGCCGAATCGAAAGTTGCTGAGATCAATGGACACGAGCAACAAGTCGCG
>NZ_WOEZ01000295.1 GCF_013177735.1 Paraburkholderia elongata
GGCGACATGGGCGAAACCGAGCCTCGGTAACACGGGACAAAGATGAAACACCTGCAGCAAAACATTCAACGAAGGGACGCAATTGTACGCAGGGCTCGTGCCCTACGCACGCGAGGTTCTCGCCTGATTGTCTTCCGCATTGGGAAGCGGCCGTGGCACCCGCCCCCCTGCATTAGGCAGCACAGTCGAGATTGCGTGCTTGAATATCATCTGGAGGCCGGAAACGGACTCCAGGACAACTACGTATGAGTCGAACGACGCGACCTGGCCGCTCAGTCTGATTCCGTTAATCAGGTAAACGCTTGCCAGAGTCTTTTCCGTGATTAGTGCATGCAGGAATTCGTCCTGAACCGAGGCTAGATTTGACATGCTGTTCTCTGTTGTCGGCGGAGCTCCGGCATTGTATCTTGAGATATCAAGGGTCCGCCGGGAAAGCATGAGGTGCATCAGGCGATTTCGACCGATAGTCTGATAGACACCTTCAAATGCGGGCTTCCCGGTTGCAAACCCGAAACCTATGAGTGCCGCTCAGCGGAAAACCCGAGCGCACCAGCGTAGCCCTCTGGACAGCGTTGTCGTCCGTTGTGGTGACGAGCGGGTTACACCAAAGTTGGAACGCGCGCTCAACGGGCAGGCCGTGCCGTGCTCGCGGTTATCGTGCCGCCGACGATGCGCTGAGCGACGACGTGACCGCGCATCAGGGTTTCGACTTCGGTAGGGACCGGGCAGCCATTGTCTCGACCGAAGCGCAGCGGCTGAATTGTTGCAGGTCTTGCGCCCAGGAAGATGTGAAAGACGCCGATGTAGCCTTCCGGTACCGAAAGACCATTTCCTCTCGCAATCCCGCCGACGGACTCCACCTCCAGCTCGATGGTGAAATCTCTGTAGCCGTATGTCCGACGCATGTCGAGACCGCCCTCGATTGCGCCTTGCTAAAATGTCGTTGCCCTCCCGCATCAGCCAAATGCTCTAGCGCCTTGTCATGGGCGCTAGAGCCATGCGGTTTCGGGCCGCGTCCTTCGTGCACCGGGACGATTCTTAACCCATGTGCAAGCCACCGTTCAGCGAGAAGTCCGCCCCCGTTGCGAAGGCTGCTTCGTCGCTTGCGAGCCACGAGACAATCGAGGCAATCTCGGTGGCTTCCCCGAGACGGCGCACCGGAATGCTCTGCAAGATTGCGTCCATGACTTCCGGGCGCACCGCACGAACCATATCCGTCCCGATGTAGCCAGGCGATACCGTATTCACCGTGATGCCCTCTGTCGCAACTTCCTGAGCAAGCGACATCGTGAAGCCGTGAATGCCCGCCTTTGCAGTCGAGTAGTTGGTCTGGCCAAACTGCCCTTTCTGCCCGTTCACCGACGAGATATTGATTACCCGTCCCCACTCCTTGCTGACCATCCCCTCGATGACCTGTTTGGTTACGTTGAACAGGCTCGTCAGGTTCGTATCGATGACAGCGTTCCAGTTCTCCCGCGACATTTTGCGAAACACGCCGTCTCGCGTAATACCGGCATTGTTCACCAGCACGTCAATCTCACCGACCTCTTTCTTCACCTTCGCGAAAGCGGCCTCTGTCGATTCCCAGTCCCCGACATTACCCTCCGAGGCAGTGAAGGAAAAGCCAAGCTCGGCCTGCTCGGCTAACCATCGTTCCCGTCGCGACGAGTTGGGCCCGCATCCGGCCACGACCGTGAGCCCATCCTTATAGAGACGCTGACATATCATCGTTCCAATTCCACCCATGCCGCCAGTCACGTACGCAATTCACTTTGCCATCTTCTGCTCTCAATTTCCGTTACGGTTAGTGGACAAAATGCTTGCAAGTGAAGCTACAAAATATTTCCGCCGTCGGCAGTCCCGCTCACGAATGTCGAGCCATCTCATTCGACTGATTGGCCGGGGTCGTTGTATTGCACCATTCTTTCACGCTGAGAACGATTCGTCCTGCGAAAAAAAAGCGTCGCCGCTGGGCGGCGACAATTGTCTTGGCCGGCCAAGCTGCTTGACGCTGTCTAGTCGCCGCGCCCCTCCCCCTTGTGTCAGGCTTCATCACCTCGGCATAGCCAACGAATTTCCTTAAGCAATCCTCTGCGTTTCATCTTACGTGCCAACCGGCGGGGGGCAACATGTCGACGGTCCTGCCAGCCCACCCGCAGAGATAATGCACTCGGTATCCGGGTCATAGACGACGCCGGAAAACCGTCGGACCCGCTCGACTGCGGCTTCGCGCAGCGCACGCTGACCCATGAACGGTAAATAGCTGTTGGCGGCATCGTCGTCGATTGCTTCGTGCGTGCGCCGGATCGCCGCGGGTGGCGGCCGCAGGTCGGTGTCAAGATTCTCGAGCCGCAGGATGTTGGCATTGCGCATCGAGTCCGCGGTTTCGGCCATCCTGTCGACCCCGATACCTGGGATGTTCTGCAAGCGTGTGACGGCCATGCTGTTCTCCTTGTCCATACCAGTCCATCAAAGCGCGAAAAGCTCCACAGTGGAAAGGTCTGCCATGCGTCAGCCGTGGCACGTCTGGGCGAACGGGATCCTGGCGTTCAATTCAACACTTTCACGAAGCCGCACCAATCCGCATCGCTACGGCAATGTGAACCCCTGGCAGCAGGCTGCCAAGCTGTGGAGCGCCGCAGCGAGAGCGCTGCGCCGCCACCGGGCGCTGTTTGTCCGCTTTCGGGCGCGAGGGCCAACGTCCGAAAGTGGCCGGTCTCTGCCCGACGGCGATCGGCAGCACGCGACCCCGGCTGTGTGAAAACGCTTGCCGAACACTGGATTCGAAAAAATCGACTCTTCAGATCGCGCCATATCGGCTTGGCGGCACCTCGGGAAGGGTAAAGCGACACCCGAAAACCGCGTAGTTTCGCGTTTTCACACAGCCTCGACCCGTTTCCGTCATTCGCCTGCCCCGATAGCGGACCGTCAATAGCTCGACAGCGGCCGAAAGCGGTGCGGTTGCCTCCGTCCATCTTCGCCAGATTGCATGTGTAGGATCTGACTAACAATATGCCGCGCTCTGTTGGATGTGGCCCACCACCGGGCGCTGCGCGCGACTTCAAGACTCAACGCGAAAGACCTGGACAAGATCACTCTGTTTCGATTTACCGGACAGTTGCGAACTCGCTCGCAAGGCTTGTGCGTCATTGGCACGCTTTGTGCGGGCGTCTCCAGCGAGCAGATAGCAAGCTCAACACGGGTCCTCAACCTTTACTTGCTTTCAGGAGAATTACCATGAAATCTCTAACGATCACAGATCTGTCCCTCGCCGAAGAACTGGATGGCAAAGCGATGGCGGCGACGCGCGGTGGCATACTAATCCACACGGTGACCTGGACGGACTGGGTCAAAACACTACCGGCATTTCCCGCATTGCCGGCAACACCAAGTTCTGGCCCGGGTGTTGACCCGGGTTTTAGCCCAGGTTATAAGCCGCAACCGGCGTACCCGGTGGGGGCGGCGACGGGTGGGTATGACCCGCGGCTGCAGTAGGTGAGTATCGTCTCGGAAGCACGGCGGGCACCCGTGGGAATATCGAACCTCCAGTTTGCAGGAAATTGGAGCTTGGTGCGGACAGTCCGCAACTGGCCGCACGCTGCCTGTCGCGGCCGACGACAGGCGTCCCCGCTTCTGCCGATTGTGCGAGATCCAGGACTGGCCGTTTCTCTGCGCGATGGACAGTGCTGCAAATCGGCTGCTTTGCGCTGCATCAAAGCGGCTTGAACGCAAGCATCTGCCAAGCCCAACGCGGGCATACGGTGACAGCCCCTGGCGTTTCAGGCGACCGGCTTGCGCCACACGCTGGCTAGCCACGGCTGCCGCTCACGCGGCAAGCCGGCGGGCCGGTAATAGTGCTCAATTTCGACAAATCCCGCGCCCGCCATATATCGGCGCCATGCTTCGAGATCATGGAAGACGCCGTAGCGGCCGTGGCTCCAGCCTTCCTGATTCGTGTCACGCGGGTTGGAGCTGAACAGCACGCCGCCGAGCTTCAGTGTCGCGTGCAATTGCCGCAACACGCGCGGCAACGCCTGACTCGGGACATGGAACAGCGCGGCGTTGGCGTAAATGCCGTCAAAGTGCGCAGCCGGCAAATCGAGATGCAGGAAATCCTGCTGCCAGACGTCGCAGCCAGTCGCGTCACGCGCCATTGCAACGAAGCGCTTGGCGCCATCGAGGCCGACCGCGCAATGGCCGAGTGCAGTGAAGGCCTTGAGATCTCGCCCCGGCCCGCAGCCGAAATCCAGGATCGTAAGAGGGGGCTCGACTTCGATATGGTGCAGCAGCGCCGCGATGTTCTGCGTGACGTCGTGGTCGTACGTGCCGTCGCGGAAATCTTCCGCGTGCGCGTCGTAGTGCTGCAACGTGACGGCACTGATTTTATCGACTCCCAAGCGGTGGGTGTCATGGGGCGGGTCTCCAATGCATAGCGGGAACAGCGAAATTCTCGACTCGGGTGAACCGAAAAGGCTGTGTAGACGTCACGAACATGCGATGCCGGGATACCACGAGGTGGTCTCACAAGCTATCTCTGACCGAGCCGCAGTTGAACCTGATCTCTGGTCAATGGGCGCTATCCTCTTGTGGTACTGCGGCTCGCATCGTCAAACAGCTGCGCCGGGCGGCGCGCGATGGCGCGCGAGAAACCGATCCAACTGTCCCGCGAACGTCTTGCTGTCGCGCGGGCTGTACGGCGCCGGACCGCCCGTATCGACGCCCGCGCTGCGCAGTTGTTCCATCACTGCACGCATCGTCAGGCGTTCCTCGATATTCTCACGGCTAAACCAGTTTCCACGCGGGTCGAGTGCATACGCGCCCTTGTCGAGCGTAGCGGCGGCAAGCGGTATGTCCGCGGTAATCACCAAGTCGCCGGCCGCGACCAGTTCGACGATACGGGCATCGGCGGTGTCGAACCCCGCCGGCACTTGCAGTGCCTTGATATAGGGCGATGGCGGCGTGCGCAAATGCTGGTTCGCGACGAGCGTCACGCACACTTCGGTGCGACGCGCGGCCCGAAACAGCATGTCCTTGACGACAGCCGGGCAGGCGTCTGCGTCAACCAGCACTTGCATCGCGGTATCTCCATTAGGTGGAGGGAGCGATCATATATTACCGTGCGCGCTTGCCCTGCGGCGGACCAGGATTTGGGCAGGGCGGGTAGTGGCAAAGCCCGTACGCAGAATGGTGGCTTTCGAATGCGAAGCAGTCACCTGAATAACCGTGTGAACGCGATGGCGAACGGCGGAAGATGGCCGACTGTACTCATCCAGCCTTCCGCCTCGTAAGCCGCCGGTCGGGAAAATTCGCTCAGACCGGTGGCCGCTTTGTGGCGTCGAAGCTCAAAGAGTACAACCGGCCAGGAGCCGTCACTCACCGTCTGTTCGCTGGCCCCGCAGCCGGGAACGCCCGGTGCGCCAATGCCCGCCTCGCTTTGTGGCCGGTGGGCGCCGCAACGCGCAAGCGGCTCTTCACTCGTGCAGCCAGAAAACAGACAGCCCTGTACGTCCGGTCGGCTATCATGCCTATCCTCTCCGAAGCAGCTCCTTATGATTTCCGTCCGTAATGTCACGCTGCGCCGCGGCGTCAATGTCGTACTCGATAGCGCGTCCGTCACCTTCACCCCCGGCGAAAAGATTGGTCTTGTCGGCCGCAATGGCGCCGGCAAGTCATCCTTCTTCGGCCTTCTCAACGGCACGCTGCACGAAGACGGCGGCGAGTTCTCGATTCCCGCTGCATGGAAGATGGGCCAGGTCGCGCAGGAGATGCCGGAGACCGAGCAGAGTGCGACCGACTTCGTCATCGAGGGTGACACCATCCTGCTGGCAGCGCAGGCCGAAGTAACCGCTGCTGAGGCCAGCGACGATGGCATGCGCATGGCGCACGCCTACATGGCCCTGCACGACGCCGGTGCACACGATGCTCCCGCACGCGCCCAGGCGCTGATCCAAGGCCTGGGCTTCAGTGCTGCCCAGCTTGGCCAGCCGGTCAACAGCTTCTCCGGCGGCTGGCGCATGCGACTGCAGCTGGCGCGAGCGCTCATGTGTCCGTCCGACTTGCTGCTGCTCGACGAACCAACCAATCACCTCGACCTCGACGCGCTGGTCTGGCTGGAAGCGTGGCTCAAGCGCTACGAGGGAACCATGGTCGTGATCAGCCACGACCGCGAATTCCTCGACGCGGTGACGCAGGTGACCGTGCACGTCGACAACGCCAAGCTGGTGCGTTATGGCGGCAACTACAGCAAGTTCGAAGAGATGCGCGCCGAGCAACTGCAGTTGCAGCAGGCCGCGATGGCGAGGCAGGCGGACAAGATCGCCCACCTGCAGAAATTCATCGACCGTTTCAAGGCCAAGGCCTCGAAGGCGAAGCAGGCGCAGAGCCGGGTCAAGGCGCTCGAACGCATGGAGAAGATCGCACCGGTGCTTGCCGACGCGGAGTTCACCTTCGAGTTCAAGGAGCCGCTCAACGTCCCGAACCCGCTATTGTCAATGCTGGACGCGAGCTTCGGCTACCCCGCGCCGACCGACGCAGCGCCGGACACGCCGCCGACGGTCATCGTGCGGGGCATCAACCGCTCCGTGCTGGCCGGGCAGCGCATCGGCATTCTCGGTGCCAACGGCCAGGGCAAGTCGACGCTGGTGAAGACGGTGGCGCACGAGCTGGCGCCGATTGCCGGCGAAATCAGCGAAGGCAAGGGCCTGAACATCGGCTACTTCGCACAGCAGGAACTCGACGTGCTGCGTCCCCTCGACACACCGCTAGAACACATGATCCGCCTTGCGAAGGACACACCGGCGCACCTGCGTGCCCCCGGCCAGAGCGGCACCGAACAATCGCTTCGTACCTTCCTCGGCACCTTCAACTTCAGTGGTGACATGGTCCATCAGGCGGTCGGCACGATGAGCGGCGGCGAAAAGGCGCGGCTCGTGTTGTGCATGATCGTGTGGCAACGCCCCAACCTGCTGCTGCTCGACGAGCCTACCAACCACCTCGACCTGGCCACACGCGAAGCGCTAGGCATGGCCCTCAACGAATTCGAAGGCACAGTGATGCTGGTCAGTCACGACCGGTCGCTGCTGCGCGCGGTATGTGACGAGTTCTGGCTCGTTACCAAGGGTGGCGTCGAGCCCTTCGACGGCGATCTGGACGATTACCAGCAGTTCCTGCGCGACGAAGCCCGTCGCATGCGCGAGCAGGCTGCCGGGGAGCAGAAGGTCATCGCCTGAGTTAAACCCCCTGGCAGTTCCAGTTTGGAAGCTGCCATAGCGCTCGCATCGAGTCGAAGGGCCGCTTAAGGTCGGGAGTGTGAGCGCACTGATGCAGGATGCTGCCACCGGGTTGCTCGATGCCGCCATCGTCAGCAATCTGCCACATTGCTGACGTAGAACCCAGCTCATCCCAATGACGGCTCCGGCCGAGAAACCGCCGTTCGCTAAGTCTGCGGGCAGCGCAGCGTGGTCCCCAACCCTGCCGTCGCGCTCGACTACGACCCGCCTCTTTGGGCTTTCACCCTTGCCGCCTGTCGCAGCCTCGGTCCCAACCGCACAGATA
>NZ_WOEZ01000296.1 GCF_013177735.1 Paraburkholderia elongata
GGCACCGCGTATCCGATCCCACTTCGCCGATTTTCAGCTACCCATATGCGCGCAGCCGCGAAGCGCTCGACGCGTTGTACCGCAATGGTGAACTGGACGAGTGGGATGGCGTGAAGCTGCGCTACGTGAACCCGGCCACGGGCGGCTGGCCCATGCCGGGCATCGCGACGTTCATGCAGTACCTGCCCGCAGGCTTCAAGGGCCGCCCCTATCGCAGCACCGACGCAACGGTTTACTGCGTCGTCGAAGGCAAGGGCACGGTCAAGATCGGCGACGACGAATTCCTGTTCGAGCCGCATGACGTGTTCGTCGCGCCGTCGTGGGCACCAGTGCGGCTCTCGGCATCGGCGGAAAGCGTGTTGTTCAGCTACTCGGATCGCCCTGTGCTCGCCGCACTGAATTTGCTGCGCGAAGAACGCAGCTAGACGCAGCCGTTTCACTTCTGCACGCCCTGCTGGCGGCACCTGGCGGCCTTCTTAAACCTGTCGAGTCTAAATCATCATGGCTTTTGTTTTCCCGCCCGCAGCGCCCATCGCTGTTCCCGTCGCCGGCGGCGACGCTCAATTCGCGGTGCGCCGCGTCTATTGTGTAGGCCGCAACTATGCGGCGCATACGCGCGAAATGGGCTTCGATCCCGATCGCGCACCTCCGTTCTTCTTCTGCAAGCCTGCCGATGCCATCGTGCCCGTCGCTTATGGCGAAACACTCGAACTGTCTTATCCGTCGCAGACGCGGAACTACCACTACGAAGCCGAACTCGTCGCCGTGATCGGTAAGAGCGGCTCGGACATCGGCGTCGAGCAGGCGCTAGACCACGTATGGGGTTACGCCGTCGGCCTCGACATGACACGCCGCGATCTGCAGATGAAGATGCGCGAAATGGGGCGTCCGTGGGAAATCGGCAAGGCGTTCGACCGCTCCGCGCCGATGGGGCCGATTCACCCCGCCAGCGCAGCCGGTCACTTCGAGAAGGCTGGCCTCTGGCTGACGGTCAATGGCGAGACGAAACAGGAGAGCGACGTGTCGCATCTGATCTGGTCGGTCGCGGAGACGGTGGCATATCTGTCGAAATTCTTCCGCCTCGAACCGGGCGATGTGATCTTCACGGGGACGCCCGAGGGTGTCGGCGCGGTGAGGGCGGGCGACACGATGAAGGTCGGCGTCGATCGTCTGGGTGAAATCGCCGTGAGCGTCGTTTGACGTCAAGCGTTGCAATTGAAGGAAGAACTCGCCGTGCAACTCCATGGCTTCTTCAACAGTTCGACGTCGTACCGCGTACGCATCGCGCTCGCCCTCAAGGGGATCGCCTACGAAACGCTGCCCGTCAACAATTTGCGCCGGCGAGCATCGCGCCGCCGATTACGTGGCGAACGTGAACCCGTCCGCTTTGGTACCTACGCTGATCGACCGGGATTTCAGACTCGGTCAGTCGCTGGCGATCATCGATTACCTCGATCGGCAGTATCCTGAGCAGCACTTGATCCCGCTCGAACCACACCTGCGCGCCCGCGTGCTCGAACTCTCGTTGCTGATTGCCTGTGAAATCCATCCCGTCAACAGTGCAAGCCGCTGCGCCGCCAGGCTGAGACCCTGGCGCGTCGTTACCTTCTCGTCAGCGTGTGGCTCCACGAAATTCAGTGTGCGCGCAACCTTCGGTTCAGTGAGCACGCAACCTTCGGTTGACGAAGCGCCACACGGCGCTCACCAGCAGCGATCCTACACCGAGCGAGACACCCAGCAGCACGATCGAACTCATATGATCGCGCACCAGCGGCACATTGCCGAACAGATAGCCGGCCGCTACCAGCGACACGATCCACAGCGCCGCGCCGGCCGTGACGAACGACACGAAACGAGCAAACGTCATGCGCGAAACGCCGGCGACGAACGGCGCGAAAGTGCGCACGACGGCAATGAACGGCGACAGCAGAAAGGTGAGGCCGCCGCGTGCTTCGTAAAACGCGTGCGCTTTACGCAGCGCGTTCTTGTCGAGCCAGCGATAGTCGGCGGTATAGACTTTTTCGCCGATTGCACGGCCGATCGCGTAGCAGACTATGCTGCCGGCAACGGTGGCGGCAAACAGCACGGGGATCACGAGCCAGACGTTCAGCGCGCCGGTGGCGGCGAGACCGCCACAGATGAAAATCAGCGGATCGCCAGGCAAAAAGAATAATGGCAGGAAGCCGATCTCCACGAACACTACGAGAAACAGCATCGCGTAGACGGCGGTGCCGTATTGCACGATCAAACTGCTCAGGTGCTGGTCGAAGTGCAGGGCGACCTGCAGCAGATGCATGAGATCCATCTTGGTTCGTAGGGGATTTGGGTGTTCAGGAGTTTAGTCCCGTGGCGGCGCGGGCACTTGTTTTTTTCGAGGGGGTGATGTCAATATCGGGGCGTGTCTTTCAGAACCACCCCTAAAAAAACCTACGAAACGCTTATGCAACACGCTTCCAACCTCACGTTCCGCCTTGCCGCGCCGCACGATGCGCACGCTATCCGTACGATCGAATTCGAGGCTGGCCAGCGCTTTGCCAGTGTCGGCATGATCGGTATCGCCGATGCACCGCCGATGGAGTTGGAACTCGTCAACCGCAAGATCGACGCGCGGCAGATCGTCGTCGCCGTGGATGCCGACGAGACCTGTGTGGCGTTCGTGATGTTCGAGCCGCAGCCCGCGCATTTCTATGTTCAGGAACTCGATGTGCTGACTTCGCATGCCGGACAACGCATCGGCGCGGCGCTGATCGAGCAGGTCGCGCAACTCGCGCGTGCGCGACAGATAACGCAACTCACGCTGTCGACGTTTCGCGAGGTGCCGTGGAACGCGCCGTACTATCGGCGGCTCGGCTTTCGCGACATCGCGGAGGCCGATCTCGATGCGACGCTGATCGCGCGGCGCGACGCGCATATCGCGCGAGGGCTCGACGAATCGAAGCGCGTGTTCATGCGGCGTGATCTGGCATGACGGTGGGCGTGAGCGCTTAGATTGCTTGTAGTGCGGGCGGTGTGCGCTGGTCGCAACGGCCAACGCATGAAAAAACGCGGCGGGCATGGCCGGACATCGTTCCGGTCACACCCACCGCGTGGTCTTGCTGCGTACTACGAGTAACCAGCCGCTTTAACAAAGCGGCTTACGCCTCCGCTGACTTCAACTGCTTATAACTGCTTATTCCACCGCTTCCAGCGTCGGATAGTCCACGTAGCCGGTTTCGCCGCGTGCATAGTACGTCGCCGGATTCGGCTTGTTCAGCGGTGCATTCGTCGCGAAGCGGCGCACCAGATCCGGATTCGCGATGAACAATTGACCCCATGCCACCGCGTCTGCTTCACCCGCGTCGAGCACATGCTGCGCGGTTTCCTTGGTGAACTTTTCGTTCGCGATGTAGGGGCCGCCAAATGCCTTCTTGAGTTGCGGGCCGAGGCGGTCGTCGCCGAGCGCTTCGCGGGCGGCGATGAACGCAATCTTGCGCTTGCCGAGTTCGCGTGCCACATAACCGAAGGTGGCTGCCGGATCCGAATCGCCCATGGCGTGCGCGTCGCGGCGCGGTGCAAGGTGCACGCCGACACGGTTCGCGCCCCAGACGCCGATACAGGCATCGGTGATTTCGAGCAGCAGGCGGGCGCGGTTTTCGATCGGGCCGCCATAAGCGTCGGTACGCTTGTTGGTGCTGTCTTGCAGGAACTGATCGAGCAGATAGCCGTTCGCGCCGTGCACTTCCACGCCGTCAAAGCCCGCTGCCTTCGCGTTTTCAGCGCCCTTGCGGAACGCCTCGACCACACCGGCGATTTCGTCGAGTTCGAGTGCACGCGGCGTCACGTACGGACGCTCCGGACGCACCAGGCTCACGTGGCCTTGTGCTGCGATCGCGCTCGGCGCAACCGGCAATTCGCCGTTCAGGAACAGCGGGTCCGAAATACGGCCGACGTGCCACAGTTGCAGGAAGATCTTGCCGCCGGCTGCGTGCACGGCGTTCGTCACGATCTTCCAGCCTTCTACCTGTTCCTGCGACCAGATGCCCGGGGTTTCGGCGTAACCGACACCTTGCGGCGTGACGGAAGTGGCTTCGCTAATGATCAGGCCTGCCGTGGCGCGTTCGGCGTAGTACTTCGCCATCAGCGCGTTCGGCACGCGGATTTCTTCGGCGCGTTGGCGCGTGAGCGGCGCCATGATGATGCGGTTCGACAACGTGATGTCGCCAATCTGGAGCGGGTCAAAAAGAGTCGGCATATGAGTTCACCTTAGGTGGCGGGCGCGTGGCCCGGGCCTTAAAAAACTGCATGATGAAAGAAGCGCGGCGATGCGGATGACGCGTTCAGAGCCCGGTGTTCATGTACTCGAGAAAGGCCTGAATGACGGCCTCGTTGCGTTTGAAAAATACCCATTGACCGACCCGCTTCGACGTGACGAGACCCGCGCGCTGCAAGGCGGCAAGGTGCGCCGACACGGTGGACTGCGACAGGCCGCAGTGCGCGTCGATCTTGCCGGCGCACACGCCGTGATCGAGCGGCAGTTCCTGGTCGGAAAAATGCGCGTGCGGCTCGCGCAGCCAGCCGAGAATCTCCCGCCGTACGGGGTTGGCAAGCGCTTTGTGAATCGCGTCGATATCAAGCGTCATGTGGGTCGGTTTTCGGGTCATCAACTTCAGGGCATCAACAACAGGCAGACGTGGCGCCGGTTAGCGGCCACGACTCTGCATCGCTACAAGACGAATCATATATCGGAATTTGACGATATGCATGAAACCGTTACTGGCTATGGGGTCGATAGTGTGAGCACACAAATAAGCCTGCACTTTCGACACGGACCACATTTCGCACAAAAAAGAACGCAGCTCATATTCCATAATGTGAAATTACGCCCGGAAATCAGCTGTGCCCGCCGATCGGTGCGCTGTTGCGCTACCGGACGCGCATCGTGCGCGTCATCGCAGAAGCGCGGGGGCAGCGCGCGATGATCGAATCGCTCGACATCACGGGCCAGACCTTTGTCAGCGCCGTCAAGTGGAACAGCCTGCGTGAACTCGGCGCCCAGCTTTTCTAGTCCGACGCTGCCTTCAGTTGAGCGGGTTCCGAACCACCAGCTGATTGCGCCAAGACGAACTTCCAGTTTCAACCCGAAACGATTGCCGCAACCTTGACGCGAGTGACGTATCCACGTCGGTGTGGATGCGGATTTATGCCTCTTCTATACTGGCGCGCATGTCAATAGAGAGAACACCATGAGACGTGTGATCGTCCGGCGATCGTCTGTTCACGGCAGGGGCGTGTTCGCCGCTCGGCCTCTCGCCGCAGGCGAGCGCGTGCTGCAGTACAAGGGTGAAATCACGTCATGGCGCAATGCGGTGCGCCGTCACCGACGCGAAGGCGTTGATGGACATACGTTTCTGTTCGGACTATCGGACGGGACCGTGATCGACGGGAGTCGCGGTGGCAATAGTGCACGCTGGCTCAATCACGCCTGCGCACCGAACTGCGAGACCATCGAGGATCAGGGACGGATTTTCATTCATACGCTGCGGGCAATCGAGCCGGGCGAAGAACTGTTCATTGAATATCTGCTGGCGATTGACGATCCTGCGAATGAAGAGGTTCGGGCCCAGTACGCCTGCCGGTGTGCGGCATCGGGCTGCCGTCAGTCGATGCTGGCGGACGCAGCATGAACGGCTGGCTGCGCAGGTAAGAGAGGGCAGCGCCGCTCCCGTGGAAAACGACCTCGTTGCGAGGCGGCCGAACGATGGCATTGTCCGGATCGGCGTGGATGTGGTTGTCCATATCGATGTGCTGAAGCCACCCTTGCCAAAGGGAGATGCCTCCGACGGTGCTGCTGACGCAAACACGAAGAAACAGATGTCGCTGGATCTCGACGATTTGTGGTGACGTCGACGCCAGCGCGTATCGTCGACAGATACAGGGGAGCGGCCTTATGCAGAAGCGGAAGTTCGCACGGAAGAGGGCGGGTGAAGTGAGTCTGCCTGAACTGCTGGACCGGCTTGAACTGGCATTGACCGAGGTGCCAGCCCGCATTTCGGTCTGCAGAGCGCTGTCGGATCTGAACCGGCGGCTCGGCTCGACCAGCGACAAAACGGCTGCACGGGCCAGTCGATCTGCGTCGCCGCGGCGTCGGCGCCAAACTGCCGTCGAAACTTTGCCACTGTTTTCTTGACCACGCTCGGACCATGAGCTTTCGATGGCGTTTCTACGGAGCAGGCGGGCGACTTTTCGATAGTTTTCGCGAACACTTCGCATCGGGCTGAGTTCCGCCAGAAGCGGTCGTCCAAAAAGCCCGTGCGAAAGCTTGGCTCTAATCTTAAGCGGATGTTAATTCCGGACGCTGAACAGCGAGGCGCTGGGAATACAGGTCGAGGAGGCACGCGATGCATCTACAGCTGTTGATGTTCGCTAATTCCGCTAGCCATGTTCATAGCTTGCGCTAATGAAAGAAAGCTCGTGGCGCGCTCCAAATAAGGCTGGCAGGGCGGAGGTCTGGTTTTGCCGCCGTTGCGTTTCAGCAACGGGCGACCCGCCACGTGTCCGCTAATTTTGCTAGCGCATTCAACGTGTCCATTAATTCCGCTAATGCGGCTGTTGGGCCACTCAACAGGTGAGTATGGGTAGGGCCGCAGCGGGCGTAAATTTCAACAGTCGTTCCTGCGATCATATGACGCCACTGGGCTCCGGGCACCGACGAAAAATGGCGTACTGTAGGGCACTTTAGGTGTTGCTCGGCGGCCTTCCACATTCCGCAGTTGGATGTCTGAAACCGCACTCTCGCACTCCGCTTCATCGTCCGTGCCAGACAGTGAGCGCGCGTCGAGCTTCGACAGACGCGCTCGCGGAAATAGTGGACATCCATTAGCGCCTCTGTGGACACGGCTAGCGGAATTAACGAACTTCAACACTCGCTCGTCCATACCATGCCGAAACACACCGGCGATGACGCAAATCATCTCATCGATCGTGTCGTCGTTCCCCATCCGCCGGGCTTTGCAACTTCCTTAAATCGCGTTCCTACGTTCCCGATCACAAATCCGCAACCAGTAGCAGCTAGCTGCGGGGGCCGATGGCCCTCAGCCTTTTCGAGAATGGTCGCCGAAAAGATCGGCAATGCATTGCCGTAACCAGCGATGTCCTGCATCGTGGTGGTTACGGCGATGCCAATGCTGGCTGACCGTATAGGTTTCCATCTTTATAGGTAGCGGCAAAACAACTAGCGGTCTGTCTGCAGCCAGCGCCCGTGCCATTCTTTCTGGAATGAGGGCAACATGTTGGGTTCCCGCTACGACCTCCGCCAATCCGAGAGCGTCAGGCATCAGGATCGCAACCTTTGGCGTCACCCGGGCACGGCCAAGCGAGCTTGCAAGCAGAGGAAATGAGTTTCCGGTTCCCGCCACCTGAACAATTGTCACGGTTTGCAGCATCTGCAAAGTGAAACGTGTTCGCACGACTGGATGGTCATTTCGCACAAGACAGCAAAACCGTTCGCTGAATAATCCTTGGTGAAATAGTCCCTGCTTTCTGAGTGTCATAAAACCAAATGCGAGGTCGATGTCACCTGCCTCCAACGCCTCTGGCGTATCTGAGGTAATGTCGCGTACATCGAGCGATATATGGGGCGCGGTCTCAGCCAGAAACCGTGCCAATGGGGGCAAAACCACGGGCTTACCTCCATCGGCTATCGCTAGCTTAAACCGTCGTTCGGCACGTTCGGGCGAAAAGGCAGGTACCTCTTCCTCAGCATGATCCAGAAGTCGAAGCGCCTCATGGATCGGATTAATGAGCATGGAAGCCCGCGCGGTCGGCTGCATTGTCTGTCCGCTGCGAACGAAAAGAGGATCTCCGTAGTGTTCACGTAGCCGCGACAGAGCAATACTGATACTGGGTTGTCCTGCTGCCAATGCCTCTGCAACACGTGACACGCTGCGATGCTCGTACAGTAGAACAAATATCTTGAGATGGCGAAGATCGATGTCAGAAGGGGGGCGCATACACTATTCGTCCAATTGAATAACTTATCGCTCTACGGTGTGGCCGATCTCGTGTGCACCTGTATCGTAACGCGTGAAAAACTCTCATCGCTATGGACACCTACACTTTACCCGCACCGCCGCCTCAGTCGACCTTGAAGCTGACCCGCCATCGGGGCTGAAAAAACCAGATTCACTGCTTCGGAAGTAACCTTTGGACATTGAACGACCTTGAGGTGAAAACGAGAACCGTTGTCCATTTTTTAGGAGCGTTTGCCGAGACCGGCAATTGACGTCTGGTCGTCATTACCCAGATGGAGGTTCTCGGATTCCCGTGCGATCGGCTTGCCGCCATAGCCATTGAGATGGACGGGTCGAGAGTTATCACGCACTTTACAATTTCGTGATAGTGCGCCGATCCGCACATCGCGTTCGAGGCCGAGTAGCAGATAGTTCAAGGTCATGCCATGACGCCTTTCACGTTGCCAGTGGCGATGTCATTCATGTCTCTCACACTTCTGTCGCAGGTGACAACGCCCCAACTGCCATCCTGATAACGGATCGGGTTCCTGATACCACTTATGGTGGAAGGTCGTCTGACTATTCTCAATTAGGAATAACCAGAGCTGAGTCAGTTTGAGCTTGCAGCATCGCAACGGACATGGGCTAACTCCGCGATTCTCACGTATGAAATGTTCCCAGTTGCGGATTTTTCCCCGGAAAATGCGTCATCTTCCCTTCGACGATCGAATCACCGCCGCTTCAGATCTGGGTGAATCATTTTTTGGAGGCT
>NZ_WOEZ01000003.1 GCF_013177735.1 Paraburkholderia elongata
TCAGGTACGAACCGTCTGCCAGCGGCACTTCGCACGGCAGCCGCAAATTCGACTTCACGCGCCACAGTAGCTTCGCTCCGGTGGCCACCGCGTCGCGCCACATGTCATAGCCATAGAACAGGCGATCGGCCAGCACCAGCATGTCGTCTGAGAATGCCGGAAACAGCTGGCGTGTGAGCGCCTGTTCGCTGTCATCGCATACCCCGCCCATCTGGACCTCACACAGCGCGTGCGTTGCACATTCGGCCAGCGCTACAAAGCGAATCTGCGGATACGCGGCCTCACCGCGCCCGCCCTGCGCATAACCGAACGCCTCCGCATTGACCTTCTCATCAGGCACATCCAGCGTCGAGCCGTCCACGCTCATGACCCGGTAGCCCGCATAGTCGTCGCCTGCAGTTCGTGGGCGTTGCGCTGCCTGCCGGGCGAACAGCTCGCGCATCACCTGCCAGCCCAGGCGTGCGCGCCCCTGCGAGATCGCCGCCTTGCTGACCTGCGCATCGCGTACCTGGTCGCCGTAGATGCGCCGCAGCCCCTCGATCACCAGCCGAAACACTTCCTCATAGGCCACGCGCGGATACAGGCACATCGCCATCACGAAATACACCAGCACTTCCCGCGGCATATCGCGGCGTAGCCGCGTATGCACGCCGCACTTCACGAGCGCCTCCTTGACCTCGCCCAGCGAGCAGTTCAGCGCCAGATACCCCACCGCCAGATAGTCCGCGAGCCTCGCACCACCGGGCAGCGTTGCTTCCGTTCTTGCCATCTTCAAGCTCTTCTTGTCGTTGCAGGCGCTTGAAAGTTAACACAAATTCGACTTTGTTAACAGTATTGGGACTAATACGAAAGCTCTTCGTGAGGCCGAGTTCGACCAACGTTTCCCAAGTCGCTGTTATCGACACCTTTGGCCTATCGACAATCGCAGCCGGCATACAAAATTATCGATACAACTGAGACGAAAGATGAAGAAGCTATTTACCCTCGCTGTGTCGGTATTGCTGCTGGTTGGCGGACTGCTTTTCCAGCAATTGGGGTGCAGTTGATAGCGTGACGCGGGTCAGGGCAACACCGCGGTGTGACCCTGACGGTTAGTCAACGCGGCGCCAACGACCAGAATCCGGGCACACAATGACAGGTTCGTCGTTCAGCCGGACTTGCTCTGCATCCAGTTGCAACGCGGTAGAAGGGGCGATGTCGAAGACGACCTGAAGTGCGTGCCCAACATGCGCATCTTCGATGGGAAGCTCCCAGGTCAGGAATATCTGGCCGCAATCCTGGTCCGGCGCGAAGTCGGCCACATTAAAACCGCTGCTGCTGCGCCGAATGACGCCATGAGGCTGGCCAGTATCGAATATCACAGCCGTTCCCCGGGTCAGAGGAATGCGATGACCCGTAGAGGGAAAATGCAAGTCCAGACCCTTGTCCTCGCTCAGGAAGAGATTGCAAAAGGCCGCACTGCCATATTGCTCAGCGTCATGGTGGTATCTCGCGCCGAGGCACGCCATGAGGGCGACGTCACTGGAGGCAAGCACTGCGGGCAGTCCAAGCGCGCACGTCCAATCGGACATTGCCTGCACGCAGCGCGTGTAGTCCGGCCAGCGCGCCCGTGCTCGCGCCAAAGGCATTGCCTCGACATCCCCGGGCTCCATGACCACGCGCGACGATATCTCCCTTTCCCAATCTGCAAGCAGACGTGCAGGGGGCACAGGCACGTCGACCGTGCCTGATAGCACGACGTCGCTCACACATCGGCTGCGGATGGCGTCGCCGCTCCAGAAATAGGAGGTCAGCATGTCTGGCACTAGGCCCGTCCGTCTTTACAGATAGCTGCAGATGTAGTCGAGCGTATCGATCACGTCGATATCGAAGCGGCTCTTGCCGGGCACCGAGAACGACTCGCCCGCGCCATACGTCTTCCACTCGTCACTGCCTTCGAGGCGGATGCGGCATTGTCCGGCCTGCACCTCCATGAGTTCCGGCGCGTCGGTGCCGAAGTTGAGCGCGCCGGGCAGGATCACGCCGAGCGTCTTGCGCGTGCCGTCCGCGAAGAGAACGGTGTGCGAGACACACTTGCCGTCGAAGTAGACGTTGGCTCGTTTGAGAATGGAAACTTGATCGAATTGGGTTGCGGCCGTCATGGCGGTCTTCCTCTGGGTCATCGTGAATCATCGTGAATGGATGCGTTGGCGCCGCGTAGCAGCAGCGGGCGGTGCGCGATCTGCGCGGACCGCCTGCGCGGGCTTTCGGTCGGGCGCCAGCCCGCCATCATACAGGCGGTGGGCGGCGCTTTCAGCTACGCGCCATCGCCTTTCCGACATGTTCGGCGAACGCTTTGACCTTGGCCGAATGCCGGCGCTCCAGTGGGCTCACCAGATGGATCGGGATGGGGATCGTTTCCCAGTCCGGCAACATCCGTTGCACTTCGCCACTGGCCAGCTCGTCATCGAACAGCCAGGTCGGCGAATATCCGATACCCATACCCGCGAGGACCGAGGCCCGCATGACCTCACTGCTGTTGGTTTGCAGGTTGCCCTCGACCCGCACGATGCGCGTGGTTCCCACCGGATCCACTGCACCGGCCCCTGCCGTAAAACGCCACGCGTTGCGCATTGCCAGTTCCGTGTAGACGATACAGTTGTGCTCGACCAGGTCGTCGGGAACGCGCGGCGCCTTCGTTCCTTTGGGCAGCGAACGCACGTAGCTGCGATGCGCCATCAACATCCGCTGGGCCGTTCCTACGCGACGCGCGATCAGGCTGCTGTCCGGCAGATCGCCGAGCCGCACCGCGACGTCGATCCCCTGTTCCACGAGATCGACAAAACCGTCGCTCAGGCGTAGGTCGATCTTCACGCCCCGATGCTCTGCCAGAAACGACTGAACCAATGGCATGAGCTTGAGGCGGCCGAAGCCGACCGAAGCCGCGATCCGCAGCCAGCCAGTCAGTTGCTGCTCGCCGCGCCGCAGCGCGCCTTCGGCCTCCGCGATCTCCCCGACCAGGCGCCGCGCCTGTTCGAAATAGTGTTCACCTTCTTCCGTCAGTGCGAGCGAACGCGTGGTCCGCGTCAGCAGACGCGCGCCCAGTTCGCGCTCGAGCGCCGCGACCTGTTTGCTCACTGCGCTTTGCGTCGTGTCGGCCTCGTGCGCGACCGCGGAAAAGCTGCCCGCCTCCACCACACGCACGAAAGTCTTCATTGCCTGCAGCTTGTCCATTTTGCTCAATATATTCCTGTATGGAATCAGTGATATGAGCATACACCATCTATATCGCCAATCTGGAATCAGTCAAAGTGCAGTCATCGCAAACGCGATTCGATGCAACCCAACCCAAGGAGTACCGACATGAACTCACCCGTCGTCCTTATCACTGGCGCGCTGACCGGCATCGGCCGCGCTACCGCTCTTGCCTTCGCTCGCGAAGGAAACCGCGTGGTCGTCAGCGGCCGTCGCGAAGAGGCAGGCCAGGCGCTTGCCGCCGAACTGCGCGCCCTCGGCACCGAAGCCGAATTCCTGCGCGCCGATGTGCGCTTCGAAGCCGAAGTTCGCAGCGTCGTCGAGCAGACCGTCGAGCGTTTCGGCCGCATCGACGTGGCGGTCAACAACGCCGGCACCGAAGGTCAGCTGGCGCCGATCGTCGAGCAGACGGCGGCCAACTACGAAGACACGTTCGCGGTCAACGTGCTCGGCACGCTGCTGTCGCTCAAGCACGAAATGCGCGTGATGCTAGCGCAGGGCGCGGGCTCGATCATCAACCTCTCGTCGATTGCGGGCCAGGTGGGCATCGCGGGTGCGTCGGTCTACGCAGCCAGCAAGCATGCGGTCGAAGGCCTCACCAAGAGCGCGGCGCTCGAAGGCGCTGTCGCAGGCGTGCGCGTCAACGCTGTGGCGCCGGGTCCCGTAGCCACCGAAATGCTCGACCGCTTTGCCGGCGGCAGCGAAGAAGGCAAGGCTAGTTTCCTCTCGACGATACCGGCGCGACGCGCCGCGACCCCGGACGAGATCGCCCAGACCATCGTGTTCCTTGCGAGCGATAAGGCGCGCTACCTCACCGGACAGAACATCGCAGTCGACGGCGCCTACACGGCGCAATAACGCACGGATTTTTCCACCCAGCTTTATTCATCTTTTTGCCAAGGAGCATCACCATGACCACCATCAATGTCCCGACGCGCGACGAAGTTTCCCCGGCTAACCAGGCCATCTTCGACAAGCTCAAGAGCAGTCTCGGCACGGTACCCAACCTGTACGCGACGCTGGCCCATTCAGAGCATGCGCTCGGCAGCTACCTCGCGTTCCAGAACGCGAAGAGCAGTATCACCGGCAAGGCGCGCGAAATCGTGAACCTCGTCGTGAGCCAGGTCAACGGCTGTGAATACTGTCTAGCGGCACACACCGTGATCGGCAAGATGACCGGCTTTACCGACGAACAGATTCTCGAAATCCGCGGTGGCCGGGCAAGCTTCGACGCGAAGTTCGACGCGCTCGCACGCTTGGTGAAGAACATCGCGGTCAACCGCGGTCACGCCGATCAGGCGCTCGTCGATGCGTTCTTCGCTGCGGGCTGGACCAAGGCCAATCTGGTCGACGCGATCGTTGTGATCGGCGACAAGACCGTCACTAACTATCTGCACGCAACGACGCGCGTACCGGTGGATTTCCCCGCTGCGCCGCAACTCCCTGCCTGATGGTTGCAGCCGGGCAACGCGCGGCGCTCACGCGATGCCCGGCTGACTGAATCTTTATGGCGTATTCCCGGCGGGAATGACAGCTATTGCCGCGTGGTCCCTTCTGCATCACCTCAAGTCACGCAATCATTCCTTCTCCCAATCCGGATATCCCAAGGATGAAGCAATGAACAGTCTCTTTACACCCATCTCCGTTGGACCCTTCGAACTGAAGCACCGCGTCGTACTGGCGCCGCTTACGCGCATGCGCACTGAAGCTGGCAATGTACCCGGCGATCTGATGGTCGAATATTATTCGCAACGCGCGTCCGATGGCGGTTTGCTGATCACTGACGCGACCGCGGTCTCGCCGCTGGGCATCGCGTATGTCGGCGCTCCCGGCATCTACACGCAGGCGCAGGTCGACGGCTGGAAGCGCGTCACCGACGCGGTGCATGCCAAAGGCGCCCGCATCTTCCTGCAGCTATGGCACGCCGGCCGGCAGGCGCACCCTGCCAACACGAACGGACAGACACCGATCGCGCCGTCGGCGATACGTGCGTATGAGCATGCTGCAATCCGCGACGAACGAGGCAATATCGTCGAAGTCGAACAGCTCGTTCCACGAGCGCTGGACACGCACGAGATCGCGGATATCGTCGAGCAGTTCCGGCAGGGCGCTGCACGTGCGAAAGAAGCCGGTTTCGACGGCGTCGAGCTGCATGCAGCGAACGGCTATCTCATCGATCAATTCCTGCTGGATGGCTCGAACCATCGGACGGACGCTTATGGCGGTCCGATTGAGAATCGGGCGCGTTTTCTGTTCGAGGTCGTGGAGGCAGTCGTATCGGTGTGGGGTGCGGGGCGCGTTGCCGCGCGGCTGTCGCCCAGCGGCGTTTATGGGACCATGTCCGACAGCGACCCGCACGCGACTTTCGGCTATGTGGCGAGCCGGCTCAACAACTACGACCTCGCTTACCTGCACGTGATCGAGCCACGCATTCGCGGCAACGAGGACACTGTGGCGAGCGAATCCGCCGTCTCGTCGAAAGATCTGGGCCGCCTGTTCACCGGCACTATTGTGGCCGCCGGAGGATTCACCGCTGAAAGCGCGGAGCAGATCCTTCGTACCGGCGATGCCGATCTGGTCGCGTTCGGCCGGATGTTTGTGTCCAATCCGGACCTGCCGGAGCGCTTGCGTACCGGTGCGCCTCTGAATGCCTACGACCGTTCAACATTCTATGGCGGCGATGGACGAGGCTACACTGACTACACTACGCACCGCGCAGCTGCCACGGCTTGAGTGTGCCTCGTCGCGCGACACACGAATCACGATGATTCGTTCCAGGAGAGAAGGAAGTGGACCGACTGTCAGCGATGGAAACGTTTGTATGCGTGGTTGAATCCGGCTCTTTCTCGGCTGCGGCCCGGTTGCTCGATGTAGGGCAGCCGGCCGTTTCAAAGTCGATTGCACAACTCGAAGAACGGCTCGCAGTTCGATTGCTCCTGCGGTCTACCCGCGGGCTGACACCGACCGAGGCGGGGCAAGCGTTTTACGAACGCGCGAAACGAGCGATCGAAGAAGCGGACGAAGCAGAATTGGCGGCACGGGGATCGGCGGGCGCGCTCTCGGGCCGTCTCAGGGTTTCAGCGGCGGTGACCTTTGCGCGGCTTTATATCATCCCGCGACTGCCGTCATTTCTCGATCGACATCCTGATCTCAACATCGACATCATCCTCGATGACGAAAACATTGACCTGCTGGAGCGCGGCATCGATGTCGCGCTACGAATGGGGGTGCTGGGCGACTCGACCATGACGGCGCGCAGGCTCGCCCATGGCAGGCGTTGCGTTGTTGGCTCGCCAGCATGGTTCGCGAAAGCCGGCGAACCGCGCGTGCCTGCCGATCTGGTTTCGCATCAGGCGATCGTGTACGAGCAGGGCGGCGGCGGAAGCGTATGGTCCTTCAAGCGGGGCAATACGGAGACGTCTATTGCGGTGGCGGGGCGAATCCGTGTGAATGCGGCGGAGGGCGTGCGCGCAGCGGTGCTCGCCGATATGGGCGTCGCGATCTCGTCCGAGTGGATGTTCGCGCCCGAAATCGCGAGCGGCGAGGTAAAACAGGTGCTCTCCGACTGGGAGTTACCCGGCATCGACCTTTGGGCAGTGTTTCCGAGTGGGCGCATGGCCACTGCAAAAGCGCGTGCTTTTGTCGCCTGGGTCGAGGAGATATTCGGCGGCGCATCCGATTCGATGACCTGACTGCTCTGACTGCTCTGACTGCTCTGACTGCTCTGGCTGATCTGACTGATTGCGCCGCGCGCGCTGCAGGATCAACACCGCCGGTGACGCTGACGTCGTGGGTGTGCGACGGCAATCTGTTAAATCCCGCACCGCAGGTCCTTCTCAAATGGAAGCCTTGCCGATCGAGGCGCCACCATCGACAAACAGAGTTTGACCTGTAATGAAAGCAGCCTCTTCGGACAGCAGGAAAGCGATGGCTGCAGCAATCTCTTCTGGCTTGCCGAAACGTTTCATCGGTACAGCAGCGAGGTAGCGCTGCTCGCCTTCGCTTCCCGGCGCGTTGTTGGCTCTGAAGAGTTCGGTTTCCGTAGGTCCGGGCGCAACGGAATTGACCGTGATGCCGGTGGTCGCAAGCTCGAGTGCCCATGAACGTGAAAAGCTCACCAGCGCGGATTTGGCGGCAGCATAAGCAGTACGTTCCACGATGCCAAGGACAGTGAGGCTCGATATGTTGACGATTCGCCCCCAGCCTTGGGCGAGCATATTGGGCAGGAGCGCTTGCGCGGCCTGTACAGCTGGATGCAGATTGAGCGACATGACGGAGTCGAGTGCATCCAGGTCGATGGCGCCCAGCCTCTGGGGTTTCACCAGCCCAACGTTATTGACCAGACCATCGAACTGGTAGTCCGATACGAGTCTGTCGAGCGTGGCTTGCGTTTTCACGCGGTCGGACAGATCGACAGATACAAGCGTTCCTGGGAAATCCGGATCGTCTCCCTGACGTGCCAGCCCCACCACCCGGTGCCCGTCTGCATTCAGCCGCTGTGCGACGGCCAGGCCGATGCCTTTGCTGGCACCGGTTACTAGAAAAGTGCGTGATTTCATGATGTCTCGATGTTTTGGTGCGGATCACCCGCATGCGTTCGCTCCCGACCTTGAAGTGTCGGGAGCGGATCAGATCCGGCTTACGAAGCCGACGCAACCTTCCGGCGGAGAACGGGCAACATGTCCTGCGGTTCCGGCCGGTGGGTGTAATCCGGATTCACTTCGGAGTACAGAATCGTGCCGTCTTGCCCGACCACGTAACGCGCCGGCATCGGCAGAGTCCAGCTGTTGTCGCCGTTGAACGCCGGCAGGTCGTTCTTGAGGTTCTTGTACAGATCAACGAGATAATCGGGCAGGGCAAAGCGGATGCCGAACGCCGCCGCCACATCGTTGTGCGTGTCGCTGAGGATCGGGAAGCTCAGCTTGTTGGTGCGGACCGACTTGCGGCTATTCACGGCATTCTGCGGCGAGATTGCGACCAGGTTGGCACCTTCGGCCTTGAACGACGGCAGTGCTTCCTCAAGCGCCAGCAGTTCAAGGTTGCAATACGGGCACCACACGCCACGATAGAAGCTGATGACGAGCGGCCCCCGCTTCAGCAGCTCGACAGACGACACGGGGTTTCCCTCCGGATCGTTGAGGGTAAATTCCGGCGCTATGTCGCCTGCTTTGAGTGCGCGTTCAGCCTGACCAGACGCCACGAGTTCGGCTGTAGCGCGTTCCATGACAGGATGGATTTCCGGCGGCGCAAAGTACGGGGCCTTTCCGCCTTTGAAATCCGCTTTGAATGCGTCGAGTTTCGCTTGAAGTGACATGACAATCTCCTTCTTCAGACAGGGTGATGTGTTGAAGTTGTGTTGCGTTGGACGGATAGTCCGCCAATGCAAACGCGTGGAGAAGACATGCCGGCCTCATAACAGTCATTCCGGCGAGGCATAAAGGCTGGTGGCCCGCTATCGCGCCATGGCGCGACAGCCCGGGCTCCAGCTACAGCCAGCGCCAGATGCCCGCGGCCCAACCGGTGAGTGGCATATGAGCCCAGGTCGACACGAGCCAGACGACGAGGCCGCCCAACAGCGCGTGCAAGCCGAACCCACCCAGCCGCGCGCGGCCGGCGGCGATCGCCGCGAACGGCAGGTAGCTCGTCTTCGACTCCCATGCAGGCCAGAGTTCGGGCTGGAGCCGCTCCTTCTTCCGGTCCTGCAATGCAGCGCCGACGAGCGCGAGGACGACGATAGCCACCGCGACTATGATGTTCTTGGCCACCGGAAACACCGCGATGTGGCACAGCCCCCAAAGTGCGAACGACCACATCATCGGGTGGCGCGTCACCGCGTACACGCCGCGCGCTGTTTCCGGGAACGAGCCGGGCCGGCCACCGGTGGGAAGCGCCGGGTTGCGGATCAAAGAGCCCATCAGGAGGATCGACGCGATCAGCATGACGGCGGTCACAACCGCCCAGAGCCCGTTTCCTGCGGACCATAGCGGCGCCGTCGGGGGCGCCTTTCCGTAGGCCAGGACCAGCCAGCCGAGCGTCAGGATCGCAACCAGCGAATAGACGCCCTGGAACCCCGCTTCGCCAATTGCGCGGACCAAACGCCCGCGCAGCGGATGGGACAGGAGAAAGTGACTACCCACGAAGGCGACTGCCGCCGCCGCAACTGCATTGGTGCTTCCCATTGGCCCGGCTCCTCAAGTTATACCGTCGGCTGACCGTATTGCCCTCATCCGCGAAGATTACCTTAGTGCAATGTCCTCGACTCGCCTGCTCAAGTTCACATCGAGGTGGACAATAACACTCTGCGGTACATTGATTATTATGTCCGATATGGGCGGCGCGACCGCTCCTCTGTTGCGAGGCGTTTTCGGCACAATCGGCAGTGCGATGCCGTGAATGCCATGCCTGCCTGGTAAATCGGGCACTCCTGTCATTTTCATGAGCAAGGAGCGAGAGCTTGGACGATCGCGTTCATAAGGCAGCCAGACCGGCGACGAGAACCGAGCGCACAACGCTTGCGGTGAGAGAGGTATTGGAAGGCCGCCGCCGCGGTGCGCTGATGCTTCTGCCCTTTGCTGGGCCGGCGGTGGTGGTCTCTGTTGCATATATGGATCCGGGCAACTTTGCGACGAATATTCAGGCGGGCGCGAAATACGGGTACACGTTGCTCTGGGTGGTGCTGTTAGCAAACCTCGTGGCGATGCTGTTTCAGGCGCTCTCGGCGAAGCTCGGCATCGTCACCGGGCGAAACCTCGCGGAGCTATGTCGCGAACGGTTTTCGAAACCTGTCCTGCTGATGATGTGGGGCGTAAGCGAAATCGCCGCGATGGCAACCGATCTGGCCGAATTTCTCGGCGGAGCAATCGGACTGTCGTTACTGTTTCATATGCCATTGCTCGTCGGCATGGTGGTCACGGCGGTAGTGACCTACGGCCTGCTGTTGTTTGAGAGCGCTGGTTTCCGTCCCCTTGAACTGGCGATCGGGGCGCTCGTCGGCATCATTGGGTTGTCCTACCTTGCCGAGCTGTTCATTACGCCGATTGCGTGGCCGAGTGTCTTCGTCCATACGTTTTCCCCTCAATTGCCCGACGCGAATGCGCTGACGATTTCCGTCGGTATCGTGGGTGCGACGGTGATGCCGCACGCGCTTTTCCTGCACTCCGGGCTAACGCAACGGCGAGCACCCGCGAGAACGGAGCGCGAGCGGGCAACGTTGCTGAAATTCTCGAATATCGAGGTCGTTATCGCACTGACCATCGCCGGTCTCATCAATATGGCGATGGTTATCATGGCCGCGGGTGCATTTCACCACGGGTACCCAGAGGTAGCGGAGATCGAGACGGCCTATCACACGCTGGCGCCGCTATTGGGCATTGGAGCGGCAGGGATTTTCCTGTTGTCGCTGATCGCTTCGGGTATATCGAGTTCGGTGGTCGGCACGATGGCGGGGCAGATGATCATGCAAGGGTTCGTGGGCTTTCGCATTCCGTTATGGTTGCGCCGGGCCGTCACGATGGTGCCGAGTTTCGTCGTCGTTGCGCTTGGGGTCAATGCGACTCAGGCGCTCGTCCTCAGTCAGGTTGTATTGAGCCTCGCATTGCCGCTGCCGATGGCCGCGTTGCTATGGTTCACCTGCCGCAAAGACGTGATGGGCACATACAAAAATCGCGCGTTCGTCGCCGTGATCTCCACGCTGGCGGCATTCGTCGTCTTATCTTTCAATGTCGTGCTGATACTGCAAACGTTCGGCGTTGAGATTCCTGGCTTGCCAGGCTGAAACATTCGCTATTGGCTGCCCGACGAGTTCTGCAAGTTGGTCGGCGTGCGTGAGCTAACGCCTCGTTAGCCTCATCAAGAGGGAACGTTGTGACACGCTCACAACGTCTGCGCTGGCAAATAATGTCATAAGAACGCCTGTTCGCCAAAACCGCGCGCGTTGCTGCTTTCAATCGGCTTATGGGAAACTTCGCAGGTGACGCCGTCATCGATCAGGACTTCGAAATCTTCTAGCAGATCAGGAGGGGTAGGGTCGAGAAGCGCGCCGTTACGTAGAAGGAAGTGGTTAGCAGTCGTTTCCTTCAGAGTTCCCTCCTTCAGGTTTCGATCACAGCGCCCCGCATTCGGGCCTCGCCTCGCGTATGCGCGCTGGCGTGTGGAAGCGCTGCCAGGATATTCATCAGGTACGGTCTGATACGCAGCGAGTCTGTGCGCTGACGAACACGTGGCGCGAAGCGGCACATGATCGCCGGCCTACGGGTCATGCTGCGCCGCGACAGCTTCGCGGTGGTGCCGTAAAAATATCGAAAAAAGACTTTCCCACATATTGATCTATTGGACACCTCAGCATTAAGATGGGTGCCTTGGCGCGCGACATGTCATCCGAATGCGAGGTGACACCCCGCAGCAGCCATCCCCGAATTGATCCTGCTCGCGAAGCGAGGCCAACGGATCAGGGTTCCCAGCGAAGCAACAGGCTCAGCCAGGAGACGGAGATGCTCAGTCCACATGAATTCGCGACCCTCATGCTGCTCAAGGATGCACCGGATCTGCTGAGTCTGGACCGTGCTGATCTGGAAGCGCTTCTAGACCGCCAGCTCGTCACGCTGGAAAACCTCGCTTCCGGGCAGCAACGTCCTCTCATTACCGATGATGGACAGATATTTCTGAAGGCTGCCGCTCGTATTCTGAACGACGAATGACACGTATCGCTTGATCAGTTTCACAGTCAAGGAGTGTTCCGTGGCCGAATCGTGGACTGGAATCGTCGTGGGTCTGTGTGGGCTGAGCGCCGCCGTGCTGCTGGTCGCCGTTCACTATTGGCGCGAAATGACGCGGCGGCGAAAACTCAAGCAGATGGATCCGCGCGATTGTTGGGAAGTGATGCGCCACAGGCGCTGAAGGTGTGCTTCCGGATCCGTTCAATGATCACGACATGAAGTGACTCACGCGGATTTCGCGTGTACTCCTTTGCAGATGGAGACGGCGGTATGCCCGAGCTGACATTGGCAGAACGAATCCGTGAGCGCGCATTCCAGCTATGGCAACTGGACGGAAGCCTCGAAGGCTGCGCAGACGAGTATTGGCGAATCGCACGTGCGCTTGTGGAGCGAGAAGCCTGGCCTGACGCCGCTCAACGCTCGCTGGATTCGGACTACGCGATGCCGGACTGATCGCTGGACGAGTCCAAACCTGTTTGAATCAATCGGACCCGCAGCGAAGCAGGTCACAAGAAAGCCGATCATGATCTGGCTAGCCGATGCGGTGCTTATCGTGCATGCGCTGCTTGCGGTTTTCATCGTGTGCGGACTCGTCGCGATCTGGGTGGGTGCCGGCCTCGGTTGGAAGTGGATACGCCAACGGCTTTTCCGGCTCACACACCTGTGTTTGATTGTTATCGTCTCGGCGCTGTCGCTGCTTGGTATCGCGTGCCCGCTGACGACGCTGGAGGACTGGGTGCGTACGGGTTCGCTGGAAACAAACGGATTCGCACAAGGCTTCATCCAGCGTTGGGTGAGCCGGCTGCTCTACTACGATTTGCCGGTCTGGGTATTCACGCTCCTGTACGTCGCTTTCGGTCTGGTGGTGTTGCTGACCTGGCGGCTGGTTCCACCTCTGAGCTCATCTCACTCGAAGGCAAGGCGCCGGTGAGCGACGTATTGCATCCTCGGGCAAGTCCTCATGGTCACGTTTGTTTGAGCAACGTTGCACGATCGACGGCGTTTCCTTTGTTTCGAGCATTCGGGTGAACGGCTGATATCAGTAGGATTCCTACGCTTGAGCGTGCGCTCTAGAAGCGCGATTGAATGGCGGAAGATGGCCTGGACCGCGGCGACGGTGACCGGCGGCAAGCCACCGAGGGAATAGGACTTTTGTAAGTTCGCCGTGCGAGAATAAAAACTCACCCCTAACGGTCAGGAAAGTGACAGCCATGGACCAGCCTCGTACGAACCTTACGGCACCACTTTTGTCTGTCGATTCGGCAATATGGTTTTCAGCCTACGGCTTCGGTTGGGGGTACTGCGCCTTTGCGCTCCCTACTGAAACGGTTTGCGAAAAACTCGGCGCTGCGAACGAGACCCCGAAACAATTGATGCTTGCGTTCGAGCTTGGCAAGCGCCGGCTTTTGCAGGCTGTAGAGCAGAAAGCGTTGCCGGGCACTGGCGAACGGATAACGCTTTCGGCCGAAGATCTCTGACAACGGCTTGACGCGCCGCTGTATCACGCGCATTGCGACACTGGGTGCCCAATGCACGCCAGCGTACGTCGGGGTTCCGTGATCGATTCCTCATTGCGCCGCTAGATGGCGCCACGGCGGCGCCACATGAGAAAGACTAGGCGTCTGGCTGGCTTTTCGAAACGACCAACTCTGTTCAATTTCAGCTAGTCCGCAAATTGGGGGAGGGGGCGCAACGCCCCCATGACATCCCGTCGCCCAAAAATTCTTGCGTGTATCTGCATTATCAGATAATGTTGTATCAGAAAGTGAGTCGGCAACGAACTACCCGTGAACGCCATCCACCCAACTCGAGTCCAGGACCCTGCGCGGGCTGCCGTGCAGATTCCCTGAGAAATGGACTTGTATTTTTTTGATTATATATCTGACATGTCAGATAACGTGGCTGCCGGCGAGTGGGTAGCTGACCTCTGGATCAACTTACAGGACGCAAGATGAACCCGTCGACCCACCCCGGCGCCCCGGCGCCACTGACCGGTGCCAGGTTCGCGCTTGGCACGCTCGCCGTGGCACTCGCCACTTTCATGAACGTGCTGGATTCGTCGATCGCCAACGTCGCGATTCCGACCATATCCGGCAACCTGGGCGTGTCCATTGACGAGGGCACGTGGGTCATCACGCTGTTCGCCGCGGCCAACGCGATATCGATTCCGCTGACCGGGTGGCTCACGCAGCGTGTGGGCCAGGTCAAGCTTTTCGTCTGGGCGATCCTGCTGTTCGTCTTTTCGTCCTGGTTGTGCGGCCTGGCGCCCAACCTGCCGGTGCTGCTCGCCGCCCGCGTGCTACAGGGCGCGGTGGCGGGCCCGCTCGTACCCCTGTCGCAGGCGATGCTGCTCGGCTCGTTTCCGAAGGATAAGAGTTCGAGTGCGCTGTCGCTGTGGGCGATGACGGCCACGGTCGGTCCGATTGCGGGGCCGGCTTTAGGTGGCTGGATCACCGATAGCTATAGCTGGTCGTGGATCTTCTACATCAACATTCCGGTGGGGCTGTTCGCCGCCGGCACGATTTGGGCGATCTACCGTGACCGCGAAACACCTGCACGCAAACTGCCGATCGACAAGGTCGGGCTGCTCTCACTGATCGCGTGGGTCGCGTCGCTGCAGATCATGCTCGACAAGGGCAAGGATCTCGACTGGTTCAATTCGCCGGTCATCTGGGCGCTGGGCGTGTTCGCGGTGATCAGCTTCGTGTTCTTCCTGATCTGGGAATTGACTGAAGAAAAGCCGATCGTCAACCTCCGGCTCTTTGCCGGGCGCAATTTCCTGGGCGGAACGGTGGCGATTTCGGTGGCGTATGCGGTGTTCTTTGCGAATCTGGTGATCCTGCCACAGTGGATTCAGGGATTTCTCGGCTACCGCTCGGTCGACGCGGGGCTCGTGACGGCGCCACTCGGTATCTTCGCGGTGATGCTCGCGCCGGTGATGGGCAAGATCATGCCGAAGTCGGATATGCGGGTGCTCGCCACGCTCGCGTTCCTCGGCTTTGCCGGCGTGTTCTTCATGCGCTCGCATTACACGACGGGCGTCGACCCCTATACCCTGGTGCTGCCGACGCTGCTGCAAGGCATTCCCACCGCACTCTTTTTTACGCCGCTCACCGCGATCATCCTGTCGGGGCTGTCACCCGACAAGATTCCCGCCGCCGCGGGCCTGTCGAACTTCGTGCGGATCTTCGCCGGCGCGGTCGGGACATCGCTGATGAGCACCGACTGGAACAACCGGACGATCCTGCATCATGCGCGGCTGACTGAACTGGCGAGCGTGAACAACCCGACCTTTGTCGACGCCATCGCCAACCTGCAGACGACGCTCGACGCCAGCACGGCCAAAGCCATGGCGTTCTTCGAAGCGACGTTAAACACCCAGGCGACGATGCTTGGCCTGAACGATATCTTCTGGCTGTCGGGGGTCATCTTTCTTGCGATCATTCCGCTGATCTGGGTGACGAAGCCGGGCAAGGGCGCGAGCGCGGGCGCAACGGGTGCTGGTGGGCACTGATCGATGTGCGGGCAAGAACCCCGTCGCGAAGAACGGGAGCAAAAGATTCTTGACAGTATCTGACTATGCAGCTATTGTGACAATCAACAAACAGGAGAGCTCGATGGACCACTACACGAAGGGGAGTTTCATGCTTACGCAAAGCGTCGGCTTCATGCTGACCAAGGCGCGCAACATGATCACGGCAGAGATGGACGCGGCACTCAAGGACCTCGACATCAGCAGCCAGCAGATGGGCATCCTGCTTGCGCTCACGCGTGGTATCGCCACTACGCCGTTCGAGCTGTCGAAGTTGCTTGGCATCGACACGGGGCTCATGACGCGCATGCTGGACAAGCTGGAAACGAAGGGTTTGCTGGAACGTTCGCGCAGCATCGACGATCGCCGCGTGGTTAATTTGGCGCTGACGGACAAGGGCGAGGAAGTCGCCGCCCAGATTCCGGAAATCGCGCCCCAAGTGCTGAACGAGCGCCTGAAGAAGTTCACCAAGGGCGAGTTCGAAGAGCTGCGTCGCCTTCTTCGCAAGTTCATCGGCGAATGAGCCGTGCGGCACGGGTCCGCATTTTTTTTGTTCAATTATCTGACAGGTCAGAAAATGAATAAGCAGACTTATCAAACCGGCAGCGCCTCCCGTGTGATGAAACTGGGCGTGTCCGTGATCTTCGCCGCCGTGCTCTCCGCCTGTGCCAACTATGCCGGCATTCACAGCGACAAGCAGATGGCCAAGCCGCAGCAGTACGAAACTACGCAGAGCGTGCCGGCCGAAAGCGGTCACTGGCCGTCCGCTGACTGGGCCGACCAGTTCGGTGACGCGCAACTGAAGGCGCTGCTCGCCGAAGCCCTCGAGGGTAGCCCGACGCTCGAGCAGGCTCGTGCCCGGGTCGCCCAGGCGCAGGCATTCAGCGAAACCGCGAAGGCCAGCACGCTGCCGCGCGTCGACGCGGATTACTCCATCACGCGCCAGCAGTACAGCGGCACCGCGCTTGTGCCGCAGCCGATTGGTGGCTCCTGGCAGACCGAGAACAAGGGACTGTTGACCGCTTCCTATGACCTCGACCTGTGGGGCAAGAATCGGGAGGCACTCAAGGCGGCCGTGTCGCAGGTGGAGGCAAGCCAGGCTGACGCCGAAGTCGTCAAGCTCACGCTGAATACGTCGATTGCGCGCACCTACAACCAGTTCGCCCGACTGTATGCGCTGCGCGACATCGCGCAGCAGGAGGTTGCGCGCCGCGAACAGATCGACCGCATCACGGCGGGTCGCATCGCGACCGGACTCGATACCGAAGTGGAGCGTAAAACCGCGCAGGCGAATCTCGCCACGAGCCGTGCCAATCTCGCGGCCCTCGACGGCAGCATTCTGACCACGCGTTACCAGTTGGCCGCGCTGCTCGGCGCAGGTCCGGATCGCGGTCTGTCGATCGAACGCCCGGCGCTCGGCGTGGGCGACGAAGTGCGTCTGCCGGACAACCTTCCGGCGGATCTGGTGAGCCGCCGCCCGGACATCGTTGCGGCCCGCTGGCGCGTCGATGCGCTCACGCACGAGGTGAAGGAAGCCAAGGCCGAGTTCTACCCGGACATCAACTTGAGCGCTGCCATGGGGCTCGACGCATTCGGATTCGGCCGGCTCCTTACCGCCGCGAGCCGCACGGGCTCGGCGGGCGCCGCGATCCATCTGCCGATCTTCGACGGCGGTGAATTGCGCGCACAACTGAAAGGCCGTTACGCCGAATTCGACTATGCAGTGGCCGGCTACAACCAGACGCTGATTACCGCGTTGAGCGAAGTCGCCACGCAGCTTGCGCAGATCCGTTCGAGCGACGTGCAACTCGTCGATGCGCAAGCCGCCCAGGAGGCAGCGCAGAGCGCTGACCAGCTGGCGATCACGCAATACAAGGCCGGCCTGACCAACCAGCTGACCGTGCTCAACGCCGACATGAACGCGCTGAATGCCGATCAGGCCGTTGCCGATCTGAAGATGGACCGCCGCGACCGGCAGATTGCGCTCGCTTCGGCACTCGGTGGCGGTTATGTCGATACCTCGAAAGATGAAACCCGTCGCGCGGACGCTGCCGCGCCATCCAACCCCGTCGTCGCTGCACGTTGATACGGCACGTTCGCACACCCATCAGGAGAACTGAAATGAGCGATACCACCACGTCCGACCGCAAGACGGCGGACACCGAAGCAGTCATCGAGAACACCAGCGGCGCACCGGCCGCACCCGCGGATAACGCGCCGAAAGCGACCCCGCCACGCAAGCGCAAGCTGCTGCTCACGCTCCTCGGCATGGCCGTAGTGGCAGCGGGCGCGGCGTACGGCGCGTACTACATGACGTATGCGCGTTATCACGAGTCGACTGACGACGCCTACGTCAGCGGCAATCTCGTGCAATTAACGCCGCAGGTCACCGGCACCGTGGTGGCTGTCAACGCTGACGACACGCAGATCGTCAAGCAAGGCGACCCGGTCGTCACGCTCGACGGCGCCGATGCGAAAGTTGCGCTGATGAACGCCGAAGCGACGCTTGGCCAGACCGTGCGTCAGGTCAGCGGCCTTTACGTGAACAACAATTTCTATGCAGCAACGGTGGCCGAACGCGCGTCGGACCTCGCTCGCGCCAACGACGATCTGCACCGGCGTGAGGCTGTTGCAGGCACGGGTGCGGTGTCTGCCGAAGACATTGCCCACGCCCGCGATGCGGTGAACGCTGCCCAGGCCGCGCTCGACGCTGCGCGCCAGCAGGCCGAAGCCAATCACGCACTGACCGACCGCACAACAATCGAGCAGCATCCGAATGTGCAGGCCGCTGCGTCGAAGGTGCGCGACGCCTACCTGAACTACGCACGCAACACGTTGCCGGCCCCCGTCACCGGTTACGTGGCACGCCGCTCGGTGCAGGTCGGCCAGCGCGTCGCGCCGGGTACGGCGCTGATGGCGATCGTGCCGCTCGACGGCGTGTGGGTCGATGCGAACTTCAAGGAAGGGCAACTCCGGCATATGCGCATCGGTCAACCGGTCGAGCTGACGGCGGATGTGTACGGCTCCGGCGTCAAATACCACGGCCGGGTGGTCGGCTTCTCAGCAGGCACGGGCAGCGCCTTTGCCGTGCTGCCGGCGCAGAACGCCACGGGCAACTGGATCAAGATTGTCCAGCGTCTGCCGGTGCGCATCCAGCTCGACCAGCGTGAACTCGAAGCGCATCCGTTGCGTATCGGCCTGTCGATGCAGGTCGACACCGATACCCGCGACGATTCCGGCACGCAGCTCGGCGCGGCAGTCAATACGGCCTATCACACGGACGTGTTTGCGCAGTACGGCGCACAGGCCGACGCCGAGATCGCGAAGATCATTGCCCAGAACGAGGTGGCGTCGCACACGGTTGCCGCAGCGCCGTCAGCGAAGAACGTGGAGACGCGCGATCAGGCGCGCAACGCGGGTTGACACGGTATCGGATTGGCATACATCACTAGGCGCGCGGTGTGCCCCTTTGCGCAAAGGTGATTTCGATTCCCGGCACTTCTGAGGCCAGCGCCACGCTCCTATAGTCAGGTCAGCTTTCGGACGCTAACCCCTACTTCATGAGGGGACCCGCACGAAGCTTCCCTAACCTGAAGGAGCAGATCATGTTGACCAAGACGTCCCCGGCGTTTCTCGCCGAACCCGCTGTCGCGACCCTGGACGCGCAATACTTCGAGTACACGTCGTCCGCCAATCCGATCGGCGCGAAGCTCATCTCGCGCGTGCCTTTCCGCAATTTCCCGCCCTCGCTGTACGCGGACGGCGCAACCCGAGTCGTGCCGCTCGACCTCTCCGCGGAGTTGGGTTGCCCCGGCCCCGCGACTGGTCCGGGCCTGAGCGCCAATTTCCTGCGCATCAACGCGGGGGACGCATTGACGCTCGCCCCGAACGCGACCTCGCAGGTTTGCTACGTCATCAGCGGGACCGGCAGCGTGACGCAGGGCGAGACCCGCTTCCCGTTCGCGCAGGGCGATTTCTTCACCCTGCCAGGCGGCGATGTCGCAGTGCTGTCCGCTGACGCGACGGCCACGCTCTATTACGTCAACGACGCGCCGTTGCTTACCTATCTCGGCACGACCGGTGTAGAGGCGCGCTTTGCGCCGACGCTCTATCCGGCCGCCCAGGCGCAGGCGGAATTGCGCAAGGTCTCGGAGCAAGCCAATGCGGGCCGCCGCAACCGCATCAGCGTGCTGATGGGCAACGCCAACTTCCCGCAGACGCGAACGGTCACGCATGTGTTGTGGGCCATGTTCGGCATTGTGCCGCCCAACTCGATGCAGAAGCCGCACCGCCACCAGTCGATTGCACTCGACTTCATCGCTGGGGGCCAGCCAGGCGTCTATACGCTGGTCGGGACCGAACTGGATGAGAACGGCAACATCGCGAATCCAACCCGTGTGGATTGGGAAACCGGGATGACGTTTGTTACGCCGCCGGGATACTGGCATGCGCATTTCAATGAAACGAACGAAAACGCTTATGTGATTCCGATCCAGGATGCCGGCTTGCAGACCTGGCTGCGCACGCTCGACATCCGCTTCGCCCGTTAAGGCTGAAGCGCCAGTGCGAGTCCGTCGTCCCAGTACGGCGGCTCGCCAATCACCTCGGCGTAGAAATCCACGAACGCGCGCACCTTGGACGATACGATTTTCTTCGGTGGGTAGACCGCCCAGACCGCTGGTTCGGCTCGCCCCGTGCGCGCCTCCCATTCAGGCAGCGCGTGCTGCAGGCGCCCTTCGCGCAGGGCCGTAGACGCGAGCCACGTTGGCAGGAGAGCAAGGCCGCAACCGGCCACAGCGAGTTCGAGCACTGCTTCGGAGTCGTCTGCGCGCAAGCGCCCTCGCAATTCCACCAGCACCTGTTCCGGCGACGCCAGTGCATCGGCGGCGCGGGTGAAAGACCATTTGTCGTCGGGCAGCAAGGACAAGCGAAGCGCATCGTGCGCGGCCAGATCTTCAGGGACATGAGGCATCCCGCTCCGCTCGAAATACGCCGGGCTGCCGCAGACGATACGACGATGTGGCGCAAGGCGTTTGGCCATCAATGACGAATCGGGCAGCACGCCGATACGGATCGCCACGTCAATGCCAGCTTCGATCATGTTGAGCGTTTCGTCGGTCGACACGATATCGAGGCCGATGGCAGGGTAGCGCGTCATGAACGCCGGCAGATGCGGCACGATATGCCGGCGTCCGAATGCCGACGGCATCGTGACGCGCAGCACGCCTTGCGGTGTGCGATTCAGTGAGGACGTAACCTGGCGCGCGTCATCGAGCGCCTGCAGGGCCACCATGGCGTGTTCACGAAATAGCCTGCCGCCCTCCGTCAGGACGAGGCCACGCGTCGATCGGTTAAACAGCGCAATGCCAAGATCCTTTTCCAGCTCGCTCACATAGCGCGAGATGGTCGAGGTCTTGACTGCCATTTCATGGGCCGTCTTGCTGAAGCTTTGCAGTTCGGCTGCGCTAACGAAGGCCCGTACCGCGGCAAAATAATCCATGGCTTTTCTGACGCGAATCGCGCGTTCTGCAAGGGACTTCACGAAGTGAGGACCGGTACCCGCGCAACGCTCTGCCCGCGAGACCTCGGCACATGCGCGGACCGGATCATCCGGATTTTGCTTAGACGGGTAGTGTACTGGTGCAGCGCTGCTAACGTGAAGAGGAGCCGATCGCAGAGTCAAAGCCGTAGAGAAGCGAGCGAGCAGATTGCTTTCCCGCTGAAATCGGCGTGGTCATCAACGCGCTGAACGTTTGTTCAATTCCACCGCTGCCTGAATCAGGTGGGTCAGCGCTGGCTGATCCACCTCATCGCCTTCGCGGATGTCGATGGCGCGGCGGACCTTGCCGTCCAGGCTGGAATTGAAGAGGCGGCCCGGATCTGGCAGGGAGGCACCCCGAGCAAAGGTGAGCTTGACGACCTGTTTGTAGGTTTCGCCGGTGCAGACCAGGCCGTGGCTGGACCAGACTGGCGTGTTCCACTTCCATTCTTCGACGATTGTGGGGTCGGCCGCTCGGATGAGGCTCCGCAGGCTGGAGAGCAGGCTGCCTCGCCAATCGGGGAGCGACTGAATCCGGGCGTCGATGAGTTCGGACGCGGGTTCCGCGTGCGCGATGGGGGAGTTCTTCATGCGAGTGGCGCCTCCTGGTCGCCTACAGAACGCTGCGGGCTATGACGGGTGCGGTCGCGGCTGAAGTAGGGCAGCGCAAACAGGTAGAGCCCCGTGAACAACAAAAGGGCCAGCGGCAGCAGCGGCGCGTAGGTGATCCAGGGCGGCGGGTGGCCGTTTCCCTGGGTCATGGCGGCGAAGTTGGCGATAACCGTCAGCGTGAAGGCGATGGATACCCACCGGTGAAACCGACGAATCCAGGTGCTGGTGTTCATGTCGTGCTCCTCGGGGCCTGGATCATCTTCCAGCCGTTACCGGCGGAGTCGCGGAAACCGGCATCGACGCTGCCGAAGCGGTCTACCGGCTCCTGGGTGAATTCCACGCCTCTGGCTTTCAACTGGGCGTAGCTCGCGCGACAGTCGGTCACAGAGAGGACCAGGGGCGGCATGGCCCCCTTGGCGACCATGGCGCGCAGGGTTTGCGCGGTGGCCTCGTCGTGGATGGGCGGGCCGGGTGTGAACAGGCCGAGCTGGAACGAAGGCTGATCCGGATGTTGGACCGTGAGCCAACGGTAGGGACCGTTGCGCACATCCGTGTGGACGCGGAATCCGAGCTGTTCGACGTAGAACGTGAGCGCTTCGTCCTGGTTATCGACGTACAAACCGACGACATTGATACCTTGGTTCATGGTTCCTCCTTGGTTGATGGCCGGAATGTATCTTTAGCCACGCGGCGGCGCTTCTCCAAAACTGCGATGTTGAGGTCGGGGCGCTGCGCGGCCTTCAGGACGCAGGCGGGCACGCGGTCGAGTTGAAGCATGTTGGCCTTGGCCTCAAGGCGCATGGCGCCGGGGCTTTGGCCGGTGATGTCGTGGAAGGTGCGGCCGAAGGTGCCCAGGCTCTCCCAACCGGTGGCGAAGGCAATATCCGTGATGCTGAGCTCGGTGTCGCGCAGCAGGGTGGTGGCCTGCTCGATGCGCCGTGTCAGCAGGTAGCGGTGCGGTGGGAGGCCGAAAGCCCGCTTGAAGGAGCGCGCGAAATGGGCTTCGGAGACGCCGCTGACCTCCGCCAGGCGCTTGACGGGCCAGGCCTCGTGCGAGGCGGCGTCCATCCGGTCTTTGGCGCGTAGCAGGCGGCGCAGCAAGGCCGGGTCTTGCAATGCGTCGGCGCCGACCGGTGCAGGGGGCGAGGAAAGCGGCTGGGCGTTATGGTCTTCTCGAGGGGGCATGAGTTCCGAGGGCGGCTGGCGGTGTGCGGGTAGTTTAGGCCCGACACGGGTGCCCGCCTAGCGCCGCACAGGCTCTCGCGAAGACTCATCGGCGCCGCACGGCGCCACGGGGACCTTGGGAACAACGTCTACCGCTTGGTAAGGGGGCTCTGTTTCGTCAGGTTCGATGATGGCAGCGAGACCCGTCTCCAATCTGACATGGCGTTCGAACAAGGCGAGAAGTTCAGGGCGCAGTCCGTCGCCGCGTTGTGCTGCAAGAGCGTGAAGCGAGAGAAATGGCAACATGGTGGAACTCCAGTCGATGAAAGACAGGCGAGCGCGACGACGATAAAAAAAAATTGGCATGTCGAGCGCCTGCGAGATAAGCGTGGTTCGGACGCGCCGCGCGTCGTCCGCCGACCTCGGCTACTGCGGGATCGAATGCTCAAGCTAGCGCAGCAGATCGGTACAGGCACTCCGTTTCTTGCTGTTCAATTCCGATGAACGCGAAGCCGCGCTTAACGCACACAGTTATGCGGTTTTGTTGCCTTTGACCGCTGGCGCGGTTGCCTACGAACGGCATGCCAAAGTGACCATAGTCACCACAAACCGCATGGCGGTTCGTCGAGTATTGCAGCAAGAAACGGGGGGCTGCTGACTGCTCGCGTGAATATTGTTCAGGCAGAGAGGGGCGATCGTGCATCTCTCTTTCAACCACAGTCAATGAGGAATTCACCATGTCCAAGGAAGATGACAACAAGGCCATCGTGGGCCGCTGGTTTACCGATTTCTGGGGCAAGACCTGCAACCTCGACATCGTCGACGAACTTGCTGCTCCTGACATGCTTCTGCGCTACTCGCTGCACGAGCCGCGCCGTGGCCGCGAGGACATCAAGGCATTCATGATCGATTTCCGCGAAGCATTCCCGGATCTCAACTTCTGGGGCGCCGCTGATCTCATCGCCGAGGGGGACTATGTAGTCGGCCGTTGGGAGGGTGGCGGCACGCATACCGGTCCGGCATTCAGCGATTTCCTTATCGGATCGTTGCCGGCTGCGACCGGACGGAAAATGCGCTTCACTGGCACGACTGTGCTCCAGCTTAAAAACGGCAGGATCGTTGAAGAAATCGGCCTGGACGACGGCGTGACCGCTCTGCAGCAACTCGGACTTATCAACGCGGCGTGATTGAAGGCGCGATGCGTCCGATATGTTTTGGCAACGCCGTGCGCATTTAACGCTGCAACGGGCCGGGTACACCCCAGCCCGTTGCAGCCCTTCGAACCCGTGAGACCTGAACGATCGCTTCCAAGGTGGCCCCGTCACTCCTGAAGGCGAAGCGAACATGACATCAATGTAATGTGAGCGTCAGCGTGCATCCATCTTCGCTGTACAGAATAAGGAGCACTCACTCCTGTTTCCACGAGGTAGTGAGATCGGAGGCTTCAGTCGCGGCGGCGTGAAGCTGACCAAACTCAAGTTCAGGAGGTATTTCACTATGAAGGCCCTTATCTATGCAGCGCTGATTGCCGGCGTACTTGCCACCCCAGTTGCTTCTTTCGCACAGGAAGCTTCTACTGGTCCGTTGACGCGTGCCGAAGTACGCGCGGATCTGATTCGAGTAGAACAAGCCGGGTACCGACCGGCCGCCAAAGATGTGCACTACCCAGAAGATATTCAGGCGGCGGAGGCGCGTGTTCAAGCGCAGGATGTCACGGCGCCGGGGAGCTCGGGCGTAGGCGGAGCGCCGGATGGCTCATCGCAGGCGGGGGCGCCGACGGCAACCGGAATGACTCACTCGATCTACTTCGGTCATTGATAGAGATCGCGAAGGTCCGTTCTTGGTCGACCTCAACCTCGACGTTGAACCTGTGCTAGGTAATCGGTAGATGCCGACAGCCGAAGATTTGCGCGAACGTGAATTGCAAGGCCTGCTTGGCAAAACGCCCTTCAAGAATCAACTCGAAGGGCGTCATGCGCATTCCGCTTTGCGCTGTGCCTAGTTTTTCGAAGTAGCGGCCTGCTCGATGAGGGCCGCGACAGCAGCAGGCTTCGACTCGTACACAGCATGGCTACCCGGAGTCTCAACGACCGTGGCGCCGGCGCGTTTGGACATCGCGCGCTGAGCGTCCGGTGGAATCATCTTGTCGTCCTTGGTGACCAGGTACCAGCTCGGCTTCGTACGCCAGGCCGCCGAGGTGACTTCACCCGCCAGGGCATCCACACCCCATGGCACTTGGGCATTCGCAAGGAAGGAGGCGCGTTCAGCCTTCACGTCGCCGGCGAAGGCCGCAGCGAACTTCGCCTTGTCCAGCATCAGGAAGCCGTTGACCGGCGGCAGGATGGGCGGCACCGCAGCGCCGGGAGGGGGATTGCCGATAAGTTTTTGAACCGATTCGCCTTTGTCCGGGGCGAACGCCGCGATGTAGACCAGGCGCGAGACTTTGGGGTCGTTGCCGGCCTCCGTGATGACCGCCCCCCCGTACGAATGACCCACCAGGACCACCGGGCCGTCCTGAGCGTCCACCACCGCTTTGGTGGTAGCCACGTCGGCCGCGAGTGACGTCGTGGGGTTTTGAACGATGCTGACGTTGTAGCCCTTGGCCTTCAGCAGCTTGTATACCCCTTCCCAGCCACCACCGTCGACGAAGCCGCCGTGGACCAGCACGACGTTGTTGACGCGCTCGGCGGCGGCAGGGCTTGGCGCTATGACGCCGATGGTCAGCGACGTAAAGCCCAGCATGCCAAGAATGGTGCGCCAGGAGGGGAAAGAATTGGGTCGCATCTGATACCTCATTTATAAAGTGTGATGGAGGTGTGTGCTCGTCAGGCCATGAGCACGGTGGCCGTCTGGCTCGCGACTGACGGTGCGGGCGATGGTAGGATTGTCATTTCGTCTGCCTCTCCTTTTTGTGCGGCGGCCGTTTTTTACGGTTACCAAAATGGACCAGAGGGCCGCAGCGTGAAGCAGTATTGAGACTGCAAGCGCTGGCGTATTGAAGGGCTGCCGAATAATCTCCGAATAATTCCCAAAACCGTTGCGGCACGGAGTCATATGCAGAGACAGCGTTTCATCTTCGGTCCGTTCTTACTTAATCTCGACAACGGGACGCTGCAGCGGAAGGGAGCGCGTGTGGCGGTTGGGCGCCGGGGCATCTTGCTTTTGGCCGCATTGCTCAAACGGCCGGGAGAGATTGTCACCAAAGCGGAGCTCATGGACGCGGCCTGGCCTGGGGCCGTCGTCGAGGAGAGCAATCTTTCGGTCCAGATCGCGCTGCTGCGAAAAGCGGTTGGCCTCGCGCCCGATGGCGAGGTGTGGATCACCACCATTCCGCGCATTGGATATTGTTTTAAGAGCTCTATTACGACGTCTGAAACGACGTCTGAAGAAGCTGTCGACGAGCCTTCACCAAAGCCGTCGCTGGCAATCCTCCCGTTCGCCAATCTCAGCAACGATACCGATCAGGACTTCTTCGCCGACGGGCTGGCGGACGAGATCATCACAACGTTATCGAAGATCCCGGGCCTGGTCGTGATCGCGCGAAGCTCCAGCTTTGCCTACAAGGGCATGCCCATGGACGTGCGACGCATCGCAAGCGAGCTCGGCGCGCGCTACATCGTCGAAGGGAGCATTCGGAAGAGCGGCGAGCGCATCCGCGTGGTCGCTCAATTGAGTGATGGGGTAAGCGGTTGCCATTTGTGGGCCGAACGATACGACCGGGAACTCCATGACATGTTCGCGGTACAGGACGAGGTCGCTCGAAAGATTGTCGCTGAGCTAAGCGCCGCGTTGAGTCCAGTCGAGGGCGCCCAATGGCCCGGCGTTGCATCCGGCGGAACGACGCATATGGAAGCCTACCAGTCCTTCCTACGGGGCCGAGCGATGCAGCGGGGCGCGACGCAGAATGTTGCCGTCTTCGAGCGAACGAGCGACCTGTTCCGGCAGGCGATCGCTCTCGATCCCGACTATCCGGCCCCCTATGCGGCGCTAGGCATGGCCCTCGCCTATGCCTATTACAACCGCTGGACCGACGACCCCGAACGCTCGCTCGCCGAAGCCGAAAAATTGGTCGACCAAGCGATCGAGCGCGATTCGAGCGACCCGTTCGCGCACGGTGTGGCCGCCTTGGTCGCGATGTACCGGAAAGACTTTAAGCGCTGGGCTCTCGAAGTCGACGAAGCGCTCTCGCTCAACCCGAACTTCGCCCCAGCACTATCTCTCCGGGCAACGCTGAACATCTATTCGGGGCATCCTCGGGTGGCGATTCGCGATCTGGAGCGGGCCATGCGGCTGGATTCGTATTTCACCCAGGGCTATCTGCACCATCTCGGCGTGGCCCATATCGTTGCCGGCGACTATGAAACAGCCGTAGCCATCCTGCGGGAGCGCATCCTCCTTGTCCCTCAGACGGATATGAGCCGGGCTTATCTCGCTTCGGCACTCGGGAACCTTGGGTATCTCGACGAAGCGCGTGGTGTCTGGGAGGAGCTCATCGCCATCAACCCGGTCTACACGTTCGCCGACCGCATCGCTCGTATGCCATTCAGGAATCCGGAGGATCTGGCTCGCATCGCGAAGGGGCTAGACAGAGCTGGATTGCTTACATCCTCCAACACGGTTCCCTGAGTATGGGCTATGCCGCGGTCGCGCGACGATAGGCAACCGGGGAACAAGTTTTCATCGAGAGCGCAAGTGCGTGTAAATTCAGATGCAGTGGTTTCCGACCCGCCACGGTGTCTTCGAATCGATCGTCATCGGGGTCGGTCCTACAGTTTCACAGGAGACGGTATGAGCACGAAGCACAGCAAAAAAGTACATCTTGAAGCCGCGGCGTCACATCACGAGCAGGCTGCGCGATATCACCGCGCGGCGGCGCGGTATTTCGAAGCCGGTCAAGACTATGCGCACGCTGCGCACCAGGCGATGATGGCCCATGGCCACGCGCTGCACGCGATCGACGAGGCACACGACGCGGGTGCACACAGCACCAATGCGCCGCCGGTAATGCCTGCTTCGACCGGCTCTGGCGCAGACAACGCAAACGCAGCAAAACATCACGCAATGGCAACGGAGCTTCACGAGCAAGCGGCGCAGCATATGCGTCACGCCGTCAAGCTCTTCGATCAGGACCGTAGCGCAGCCGCCCACGACGCGCAGCTAGCGCTCTCCCTTGCACTGCGCGCTTTGTCCCATGGCAACGAAGCAGCCAAACTATTTGTCAAGCTCGCTCCCGCCGACGCTTCGTGAGTGATGCCGTATGAATTCAAACCCGTAACATCGTGTCTAGCGGCGTGTCATGCAGCACCCGGTTGTCGTGCGGATCTACGGTCGCGAGCCGGCCGTAAAGATCCGCACACGGTGCGCACGGTTGAATCTAGCGTTCCAATCGGGACTATGCTTTTCGGTCCAGCAAGTCTGCCGCAATGGACTTCGCATGCGCGACGGCCTCGTGCGCGTCGGGGAATACACCGAGCTGTTCCCAATGCTCTTCGACCGCGTAAGTCCCCTTCATACCGAGTGCCCTTTGTACGCGCAATTGCGCCGCGTACTTGCCGTCCTCCAAGGGTCGAGCCGTTGCAATCACCTTGTGCGGAAGATCTGATCTCTCCGGCTGAACCAACTCAACAGGGCCGCCCGGCACGCCGATATCGTTCAACGGGTTCCTCGCCTTGCAGTCCGGGCAGTAGAAGCACCACCCCTCGTTCTCGCGAATGGATCTGACCTGTCCGCGGGCCAGTACGGCGCGACATTCAACGTTTTCGCAGATGAACGGCATAGCAGTCTCCGGAGTTGTTTGCGAGAAATCCTAGCATGACCGCCGCCGCTCAACCATCGGCATTGTTGCCGTGCCTGCTCGGCGCACTAAAGGCCGAGCGTCACCGCTACACGCTACCCGCTCCTCAGGAAAACCCTCAAGCGCCGGTCGGTGCGATCGCGGCACGCGGCCGCAGCGTCGCCATGATCAGGTACATGCCGCCACCGATCGCCACGCCGAAGAACCACCCGTAGGTATTCCACCAGACCGGCAGCAGGTTGGTGAAGTTAGGCAGGAAGGTCGAAAAGACACTGCCGATCGCGGCGGAGACCAGCGCGTTGACGTTCCAGCCGCCTTCGTAGCGGTACTCGCCGTGCTCCTGGTAGAGCGCCGCGACGTTGATGTTGCGCTTGGCCACCAGGTAGTAGTCCACCAGAATGATCCCCAGCAGCGGGCCCATCGTGGCGCCGATGGCGTTGACGAAGTGCGCGGCGTTGCCTTCCCACGGCGCGAACGGATAGAGCACCAGCGCGATGGCCGCGGCGATGTAGCCACCCCTCTTGAAGCTGATCCGCCTGGGGAACGTGTTGGAGATGTCGAACGCGGCCGAGACGAAATTGGCCACCACGTTAATGCCCAGTGTGGCGACTGCGAAGGTCAGCGCCGCGATGAGTGCCAGCACCCAGCTGTCGAACTTGGCCGAGATCTGTTCGGGGTGGAGCAGCACTTCGCCGTACACCTTGAAGGCGGCGATGGTGGTGACGCCGGCGACCAGCGAGAACGCGATCAGGTTGACCGGCAGGCCCCACAGATTTCCTTTCTTCACTGCGTCGCGGTTTTTCGCGTAGCGCGAGAAGTCGCAAAAGTTCAGGTATAGCGCCGCGAAGTAGGTGATCCAGGTCGCACCCACTGCCATCAACGCCCAGAACGAGCCTGGCTCGCCGCTGACGCCGGCATCACTGGTCTTCTCAAGCAGCACATTCATCGGAATGCCACTGGTGAAAGAGAATCCGCCGGCCTTGACGCACAGCCCGATCGCCAGGATCAGCATCGCGACCCATACCGCCGGACCGGCCCAGTCCTGAAATTTGCGCACCGTCTCCATGCCCTTCTGGATGATGAGCAACTGCAGCGCCCAGATGATCACGTAGCAGATCACCTCCAGCCCTGAGTGGCCGAGCAAATGCGTGCCCTTGTGGAACGCCATCAGGCTGTCACTGCGGATCAGCAGCGCGACCACCGCACCCGACGCGGCTGCCGTCTGTGCGCCGTACCAGAAGCAGGCCACCACGGCGCGCACCATTGCGGCCAGGTTGGCGCCCCACACGCCAAAGGAGGCGCGCGCCAGCACCGGATAAGGCACGCCGGTCTTCTCGCCGGCAAAGCCGATCAGATTCATGAGCGCGAAGATCACCAGCGAGCCGAGCCCGATCGCCAGCACGAAGTTGATAAAGCTGCCACACAGCAGGAACAGGCTGGCGGCGAGGTAGTAGCCCCAGAGGCTGTGCACGTCCGAGGTCCAGACGTTGAAGATGCTGAAGGCACCCCAGTTGCGCTGCCTTGCGGGCGCGAGATCTTCGTTGTAGAGGCCGGGGGAAGGATCGCGGATTTCCATCTGTCATCTCCTTTGATCTCGTGGAGCTAAGGAAACACCGCCGGACACGCCTGGGCGGAGATGCCACCGCGTCTGAAGCCAGCTGGCATGTGAGAACTGTATGTGCTTTACCGCATCGTTTCGAATGGGTTAACCCTGATGTTCATCTAACCTCGACCGAAACAAAACTGCGCGCGTGGTTACGCTGGATCAGCACGGCTACCTGTTTGACTGCCTTTGCTTCCAGCGCGGTCACGTCCGCCTGCGTTTCGACCAGCGTGTCATTGAGCGACAGGACGATATCGCCAGGCTGGATGCCGGCTTTTGCCGCCGGCCCATCAACTCCGTCCACCATCAGACCAACGGCCAGGTCGCTCGCGCGCCGCTCGTCTTCAGTCAGCGGATGCAGGCTCAAGCCCAGGCGATCCCCTGAGCCTGAGCCTGCGCCTGCGCCTGAGCCGCCTTCGCTTGGTCGAGCTTTGGGGCTTTCCGCAGACGCGCCGACCATGACCGTGATGGTCATCGGCCTGTGATTGCGGATCAGCCTGAGTGTGGTTTTCGTCCCAGGCGGCAAAGCAGCTGCATCCTCGCTTAGATCGGCCGAGCGATCAATCGGCTTGTCGCCGATCCGGGTGATCACGTCGCCTGGTTTGAGGCCGCTCGCGGCGGCCGTTGTGCCGGGCGCGACGGAATTGACCAGCGCACCTGCCGGTCGCGGCAGGCCAAAGGCCACCGCCAAGCCGGGGCCGACGTCCTGTACCTCCACGCCCAGGCCGCCCGGAGATGTCGCTTGCGTGGTTTGCACCTGCGATCGCACCTTGGCCGCCATGTTGATCGGGATGGCAAAGGCCAGGCTGGGGTACCTGTCTGAGTCCACGTAAATCTGCACGTCGATGCCGACCACCTCGCCGGCACGGTTGAACAGTGGGCCGCCCGAATTGTCCGGGTTGGCGGCGATGTCGGTTTGGAAAAAGGGAAAACTGCTCCCGTCCTGGAGCGTGCGAGACGTGGCACTGACAATGCCGGCGGTAACGGTATTCGCGAAGCTGTCGGGCGAGCCGATCGCGAGGACCGATTCACCGACGCGCACCCGCGACGAATCGCCAAGTTTGACGGTCGGAAGCTTCGTGGCATCAATCTGAATGACTGCCACGTCGCTCTGAGCGTCGACCGCCACGACCTTTGCCTTGAACTCGCGTCGATCGGTGAGTCTGACCGTCAATTGATCGGCTTGATCCACCACATGGGCGGTGGTCAGAATGAGGCCGTCGGGGCTGACGATAAAACCGGAGCCCGTACCCGTGATGGCGCGCGCCGGACTTCCTTGAGACGCCTGTGATTGCGGCACCCTATGCATGACGAAGGCAAGGAGGGGATCGTCAGTATCGATTGCCGCGGGAGAGGGTATCGACGATGACTGCTCAGAGGCAGTCGCGGTGATATTCACGACGGCGGGCCCGTATCGCTCCACGATGGTAGGGAAGTCGACCGATGCCGAAGCGTTGACTGGTGAAACCCGCTTCTCCTTTACAGGTGGCGGAGCCACGGCCGCGGCATTCGCCGTCGGATGCAGGCACGGATAGCCGGAGAGAAAAGCCGCTATCAGGGCAGCGTGAAGCAAGGTGCGAGCAGGAGTCGGGTGAAACACAGTTCACCTCCGTGGCGGTCGTCATGCCAGGGCTGGTGAGCGCATCGAATGCGCAGGTACGACAATGCGCGACCCCGGTCTAATATGATTTATAGCGGGGAGGAGGGGAAATTGCAGGGAGTGCAAATCCTGGGGTACGGTTGCAGCTGGCACAGCGATGTGCCGCGGGCGTCGGCATTTGAAAGCGTGGGTAGATTATTCCCAACTCGAATGCTCACACAGGTGACAGTCTCGTGTCAGTTCGTTGTTGTCCGCATCGCGCGATACTCCCGCCGCACGATATCCATCAGTTCCTCGACCGACGTGCTGGCTGCCTCCCGCTGGTAAGTGACACGTCCGCGCTGCATCAGCATCACACGATCCGCGATGTCGAGCGTCTGCGCGTAGTTGTGCATGATCATGACGATAGACAGACCCCCTTTGCTCTTGAGCCGAAGGATCAGGTCGATGATCAGTCCAGCTTCGCGGGCGCCCATCGCGGCGAGCGGTTCGTCAAGCAGCAGTATCCTTGCATCCGAATTGACCGCGCGAGCGACCGCGATAGCCTGCCGCTGTCCGCCGGAAAGTTGCTCGACCGGCAGGTCGACCGAAGGCACGTGCACGCCGATTTCCTCAAGACACTCGGCGGCGCGCTCACGCATGGCGCGATTGTTCAACAGGCGAAACGGCCCGCGACGTATGATTTCCCGGTTCAGGAACATGTTGTGATAGATGCTCAGCGAATTGGCAAGCGCCAGGTCCTGGTAGACGCATTCAATGCCGAGCGAACGGGCGTGATCAACGGAGCGAAGCAACGTTTCCTCGCCGCCTACAAATAGTTTGCCGCTGGTCTGCTGATGAAAACCAGTCAGAATCTTGATCAACGTCGATTTGCCTGCGCCATTGTCGCCAAGCACGCCAAGGATCTCACCCTGTCTTAGTGTCAGCGTGACGCCATCGAGCGCGGTGACCGCGCCGAAACGCTTGACGATATCTTCGCCGCGCAGCACCTCCAGCACCTCGGACATTACAACTCTCCCTTGCGCGCGAGACGAACCACGTGGATGTTGAAGATCATCGCCCCGAGGATCGCGGCGCCGAGAATCATGTTGAAGGTGAAGGCGTTGATGCCGATCAGCGTGAAGCCGTCGTTGAGAATGCCAAGCACCGCCGCGCCGATCAGCCCACCAATGATCGTGCCTGATCCACCGGCGAGCGGCGTGCCGCCAATCACGGCTGCGGCAACGGCCAGAAACATGATCTGGTTACCGCCCGCTTGCGGATCGATCGACGTGATACGAAAACCTTCCAGGATCCCGGTAAATCCGGCAAGCAGCGCGGCGAGAATGAAGTTGCCGAGCTTCAGGCGCCTGACCTGTATCCCCGCTTCGCTCGCGCCCAGCGGATTCGCGCCCGACGCGATCGTATGCAAACCCCAGCGTGTATGGCGAAGCAGCACGTGCATCACAGCGGCAATGGCAAGCGTCCAGATGATCTCGCTGTAACCCCATTCCCCCATGAACGCCGCAAACGCCGAATCCCCCGGTGGCGAAACCGGTGTGCCCCGTGAGATCGTCAGCGTGAGGCCGTTCACGAAGAACAACGTACCGAGCGTCGTCACGAAGGACGGGATGCGCAAGTACACCGTCACCGCGCCGTTAATCAACCCGACGAGGCCCGCTGCAATCACGCCGGTGAACATCGCAAGCCATGCCGGCAAGCCAGCCTCGAGGCCAAAATGCATGATGAAAGGCGCAAACGCAAAGACCATCCCGGCGGAGAGATCAATCTCCCCACCGATCATCAGCATGATTTCACCAAAGGCAATGATCGCCACCGGGGCGATGAACTGCGAAAGATTCTGAAGACTCGCGCTGGTCAGCAGGAAGTCATGGTTGACTGTCTCGAAGTAGATGCTGAGGATCAGCGCAACCGCAAAGATGCGAATCTCGCTGGAACGCCCGAGCGCGCTCGACCAGCGCCTCGGACGTATAGCGGTTTTTTGAGCAGCCGTCACGGAAGACGTCACCCTTTGATCGCACCTGTGCGTGGCACGATCTGGGCTTTCGTGCTCTTGCCTTCATAGCGCGTCGACGTGTTCAGGTATGGATCGACGGTGCCCTTGGTGACGAACTTCAGGCCCGTGTTGACATTGGCCGGCCCAACGAGCCCACCGGAGGCGAGAAACACGAATGCTTCCACTACCGTATAAAAACCCTGCACGTACGGCTGCTGGTCGATCGTGAAGTCGAGGAAGCCCTTGTGAATCAGATCGACCGTGCGCGGCAACAGATCGAAGCCACCGCCGTGGACGCCTTTAGACGGCAGGTTGGATTCTTTCATCACCTCGGCGACGCCCTGGGTGCTGCCCGCGTCCACCGCGAACATGCCTTTGAGATCCTGGTGGCCGAGAAAGAAGGACTTGATCTTCGATAGCTCTTCGTTGACGGTCGCGCCGGTTGCGATGGTCTGCACGTCGATCTTCTTGCCCGATTTCTTGATTGCGGCTGCTGCACCGTCAAGCCGTGGCTGAATGTTGAGTTGGCCTGGCGTTGCGATAAAAAGCGCGACGAGGCCGCTATCGATGAGGTTTGCGATTCGCTCGCCCATTTGATAGCCAGACAGATAAAGATCCTGGCCGATATAGGCAAGGCGCGGATTCGTCGAACCGGAGGGCGCATCGGCGTTATAGGCAAATACGGGAATGCCGGCGTCGAGTGCGGCCTGAATGGGTTTATCGAACGCCTTCGGGTCAACGATCGGTACGGCGATTGCGTCGGCTTTCCCGGCAATTGCCGCATTGACCGCGTTCACCATTTCGCCGATGTCGGCATTCGCCGAGCCGGTCCATTGGTAGTCCATCCCCAGCAAAGCGGTCGCATCCTGAATGCCGTATTGCGTCGGAACGAAGAACGGATTCGTTGTGACGTGGTTGACGAATACGATCTTCCATCGCTTGTGTGCCGGGAACGAACCGGCTTCCGCTGCCTGGGCCGGCGTGATCATTCCACCCATTAGCGCCAGTGCTGCAGACAGGCCCGCGCCCTGCAGCAATCCCCGACGCATGCCTTGCACTTCGTCCTTGTCTTCTTTCGCTTGCGCCATCTCGATCTCCCGTCTCTCAGATGTTGAACACTTCACTGTCCATGACGGCGCAAGCAGGAAAAGCCCCGGCAAAAAAACACCGGAGCTTGGGCATCACTTCTTTCATGAAACCCACGTGCACGCGCGTACGCATGACTACCCACCAGAAAATGCTATATCACGCCCTTTTACCTACTAATCAATGTATACCCTTAACTAGTCGGACTAATTAGTTTTTGCGGTGCAGCGCAGTCTTCCATATTCGCATCCGGCAGTGCAGCGCAACACGATGACGGGACAGGCTGGGCTCGTTCGGCGCGGGTCATGCGTTGGCAAAATGATCTGCACAATGCACCGCCTTAATAGTATGACTATCAGAGTTCGCGACTGGAAAGAGAGGAGTGTGGAGTACGTAAAGCGTCCGCAACGCTCTGCTCATGGGATCGGCTCAGCCGCCACGTTCGGATTAGGGTTGTGTCTGAAACTGGCTGCCGGTTTCCAGAACGCTCTCCGCGTCCGCGCGTGCGTTGTCGAGCTGGACCAGACTTGCTTGTCGCGCGCCCAGCGGGTCACGGCTCTGGATCGCAGTGAGAATCGCCTTGTGACGCGGCAACGAAAGCGCATGCGTGTCGGGATGACGACTCGTCAGCTTGATCGATTCCGACAGGGCAAGTGACAGCATGTTGCCAATATAGGCCAGCAGGTCGTTGTGAGTGGCCGCCATGATCGCGCGGTGAAACTCGAGATCCGGATCTAGTAGCGCGCTTGCGGTTTCCGCACGTTCCATCTGGTCGTAAGCAGATGCAATGCGCGCAAGATCCTCGCTTGTCGCAGCCGTGGCGGCGAGTGCAGCCGCCGCGGGTTCGATAACGCGGCGCACGGTCAGGAGCGAACTGAAGAACTCGCCTTCCGGAACACTGGTGATCGTCCAGTACAGGACATCGGGGTCGAGCATGTGCCATTCCGCGCGAGGCTTCACAACACTGCCGACACGCGGTTTCGACACGACCAGCCCTTTTGCCACGAGCACACGGGTAGCCTCGCGCAGCACGGGGCGGCTAACGCCATAGCGCTCGCACAGGACAGCCTCGGCAGGCAACCGCTGGCCCGGCTGTACCTTGCCGCCGACGATATCCATGCCGAGCTCCTGCACAATGCGGCCGTGCAGGCTCTTGCGCTGTTGCAGATGACGGTAGTCCATGGTCTGCGATTGCGGTCGTGTCCGGCTCAGTCTTGTGCCGACCAGTGCAGCGTTCTGGATGGCGCTTACCTCGTCGTCGACACGGATACGGGTTTGTTTCGTGGAGACAGGTTGCTCGTTCGAGCATAGCACGCGACATCTGGCGGGGCCTGGGCGCCGACGCCGGTCTTGTACTCGACCAATGATGCTGTGGTTGGGCGCTGTCATGCCCCGTTCTTTCCCTACTCTTTTGTAGGATATCTACCCATCGGCGCTGTCAAAAGCGTGCGCGACAATCGTCTACAACACACTAGCCGGTCGGTCGTTCCGTCAAGATCATGCCTCGCCTTTTCCATTCGAAGATTGGCGGCATTCTCAGATTGCTTGCAATCCCGATGGCAATGCTCGCACCGCCGGTCTCGCAAACCCTTTCGGCCGATCAACGTTTCGATGTCACCGTGGGTGCTTTCTGTTCCGCGCGAAACGGTGCTGACTTTCAGTTGCCTAACGAAGTACCTGTCCAGTCGATCCGGCCCCTTCCGGCTGATGGCACGCATAAGGAAAGTGCTATACAGGCTCGCTATCCGATGGATAGAATCCTGAAAAATTTTTGATTACCCATGAAGCTCCGCGCCCACAAACACTCTGTCGCATGGCTTGGCCTCATCGCCATGTGGCTCGTCGTTTTCGCGCCGCTCGTGAGTCAGTTGCTCGTTGCGTCCCGCGCCGATGATCCGGTCAGTGCCATTTGTTCGGCAGTCGACAGTGACGCTCCCGCCGCACACCATGCGTCTCCGGACAAGCTCGCGGCGTGTGGATACTGCGATCTCCTCGCTCATCATGTAGCCGCTCTGAGCGTCCCTCCGGCCGGCCTCGTTGCAACGCTATTGGTAGCGGATGCGCAAGTATCGGCGCCGCCCCCGTTTGTCCCTCACGCCGCCGCGTTTCCATCTGGCCGGCCTCGCGATCCTCCCGTCCTTTCCTAGTCGTTGTTTCTGTCAACCGCAGCGTCAGCCTGCTTCGTAATCAGGCCGTCGCGGCAGTCTGTCGTCTCAGGAAAACACGCACGTCCTTCCACCCGAGGAGGGGGTTGACGCGCGCCCGCATCGAGCGGAGAGGAAACCATGTCTACCAACCAGAACGCGCTATTGCGCTGCACGCTGCCTTTCGTCATGGCCGCGATCTTTCCCGCTGCGGCTCACGCATGCGCCACTTGCGGCTGCTCCTTGAGCACCGATGCAGCGATGGGCTATTCCGCCGCCCCAGGCTGGCGAATCAACATCGAATACGACTTCATCAACCAGAACCAGTTGCGCAGCGGAACCGGTTCAGTGTCGAATACACAGCCCGCCAGTATCAATGACGCCGGTGGCAGCCAGGAGGTAGAGCGCCAGACGATCAATCGATACATCAATCTCGGCATCAGCTATAGCCCCAGCGCGAGCTGGAACTTCAGTGCGCTCATTCCTTACATTTACCGTAGCCACACGACTTATGGCAACGCGACGACGGACCAGCTCACTCCCGACAACGTGAGCGGCGCAACCAGCAAAGGCCTGGGAGACATCAAGCTCATCGCCAGCTATCAGGGTTTTCTGCCCACGCACAATCTTGGATTGCAGCTTGGCGTCAAGTTACCCACGGGGCGGTATGGCGGTCAGAACGTCAACACCGGCGCAACCGTTGGGCACAATCCAGTGTTCTTCTCGAATGGCCCCAATGCGGCCGCAGGCCAGGCGCTCGACACCAGCTTGCAGCCGGGCACCGGCAGTACTGACCTGATCGTAGGGGCCTACTATTACCAGGCGATCAGCCAGAATTTCGACGCGTTCATTAACGGGCAATTCCAGTCCGCAATCGTGGAAAACCTCGATCATGCGGGCGCGACATACCGCCCTGGAAATCTGGCCAGTGTGAGCCTCGGCCTACGCTATGAGGCGAACCCGAAGTGGGTTCCGCAGTTGCAGATCAACGTCACCCGCAAGAGCCGTGACCAGGGCACGCTCGCGGATACTGCGAACACAGCGGGAACGGTCGTTTATGTCAGCCCCGGCATCACCGTTAACGTATGGAAAAACCTCGAGGTGTATGGCTTCGTGCAGCGTGCGATATACAGCAAGCTCGACGGTTATCAGTTGTTTCCACGCTGGACCGGCAACTTGGGGATGAGCTATGCGTTCTGACATATCGCGAGAGCCACTGGCGCAGACGGACCCTGCATCCACAATATCGGCTGCGCGGCGCGCGTGGTTGCGTGCCGTGCTTGCAGTGTCTCTAGGTGTGGGCGGGTTGGGCCGCACATCGGCGACTCGCGCTGCCACGCTGGCTGTTGGTCAACCTGCTCCGCCTCTAGTCCTCCATACACTGGATGGCCGGAGCATAAACAGCGCTGATCTGCTCGGCAAAGTGGTTATTCTGACGTTCTGGGCGACCTGGTGCGAGCCGTGCCGTGACGAGCTGCCTCTTTTGTCCGCCTACGCCGCGCGCAACGCAGATCGAGGGCTGCAAGTACTCGGGTTCAGTCTGGATGGAGCAGACGATCTGTCAACGGTACGCGAGGTGGCCGCTGACTTGAGCTTTCCGGTGGGGATGCTGGGCTGCGCCTGGGCAGGCGACTACGGGCGCATGTGGCGCATTCCGGTGAGCTTCACGATCGGACGAACGGGCCTTCTCGCGGACAACGGGTGGGACGACAAATATCCCGTTTGGACAACTGAGCGCTTGCAGCGTGTCGTCACGCCACTCCTAAGGCAATAGATGCGTGGGCGGCGGATGAATCAGAGCCTCTCGAGAACTTCAAGAAAGAGCAATATGCCGATGAAGAAGCCAATCCATCTTACCGTGGACATGAGGCTAGTGAGCCTAACCCGACTTTCGCTATTCGCGCCTGAAAGCCACCGTTTTTCGCCATTTCCTGACCCGACCGCAGTCGTAAGTCCTTGATTTGTTGTGTGGTGGTGCGCGGGGGACGGCGAAAATCGCTTGTAGTGAAG
>NZ_WOEZ01000030.1 GCF_013177735.1 Paraburkholderia elongata
GCGCGGGTACGCCAGCTTCAAAACCATGCGGACTGTGCTGTTCCTCATCGCCGGAAAGCTCGACTTCTCAGCCTTCAACCCACATGCCTCGTAAGCCGCATTACCCACTCCACTTTTGAAATAGCCGAATTTGATTTCTATATCAACCTGAAGAAGCCGACACTCGGGCTCTATGTGCGCAAGGGGGCGGGCCTCCCCGACCTCGTTGACACAAGTCAGTGGCAATTCGACGGACATGTTTGGCAAAGCGAACTCACGCCAGACATCCTGAAGGGGCTCGAGGCCAATGGCCACGCATTTCAGGAGTTAGGTGCGTGAATTTGATGTTCGTACTATCCTAGCCTTAGGCTGGATGAAAGCGCACTGTCGCATGACAGTCATTCGGCGGACGCAAGCTACCGCTGCGTGTTGTGCGAAGGCGCATGATGACCCGCGCCGCCTGATCGTGGAAACCCGAACAAACAGGTCGCGAACCGGGCCCTTTGCATCTGCGCTTCACTGCCTTGCCGAATCACGCGTCGGCTATGGCGAGGGAGAGAACCATGTCGAAGCAGCAGGGCGCATTGAGTGACGAGTTCATCGCGCAGCAGCGCGCGCGCCTCGAGGCGTTACGCCGGGAACTGTTGGGCGGCGAGGAGAACACAATCGCAGGCGAGCGGGCGGCCCAGGAGCAGCATGGCGACGAGGCCGAAGAGATCGAGGACGAGGCGCAGGGAATGGCACAGAACGAGGTCAACCAGGCGCTGCATGACGCGAACGATCGGCGTATCAGCGATATCGAGCGCGCGCTGCAGAAGATCGACGAGGGTACCTACGGCCTCTCCGATGCTAGTGGTGACCCGATACCGAAAGCGCGGCTCGAATCCGTGCCGGAGGCTATCTTCACCGTCGAAGAGCAGAGTCGCCGCGAGGCCCGGAAATGAGAGCCCCAACGCCTCTTTGACGTCGGTATCGGGTTAATGTGGTCTTGAAGTTTTCTGGCGGCAGATTTTCTGCCTAAATCCCCTCGGGCAGATGCCGCCAATGCCTATCATCGGAAAAACCAATATTCCCTTATTCACGCGCCACTCATAGAATCCAAGGGCGGATTCGGGGTCTCGTTATGCTAATCATGCTGCTGCGCGTCGATGCATACACCGCGCTCAATGAGTCATCGCTATCACGGTTCTCCGGTTATTGAACAAAGCAAACGGACCGTGGACGGCGACTCCGAATGACATGTTGGCGAAGCTTATAACCTTTGAAATAGACGGAAGCATTAACTGAAAAGGTGACTCTACGATGCCAGCCCTCTGCGAAATCTGTAACGCCCGTCCCGCGGTTGCCCGTGTGACCGTTGTGCAAAACGGCGAGCGTAAATCCATGTCGATCTGCGACTACGACTACCGTCAATTGATGCGGCACCAAAGCATGCTCAACCCGTTCGATTCACTGCTGGGAGGCGGCGGCTTGTCGCGCTTCTTCGGCGGCATGGGGGATGGGGCCGAGGATCATGAAGACGCTGGGTTCGCCGCCGAGGTGCCGCGTGAATCGGTCGACGCAACCGATGCTTTCAGTGAGCAGACGCTCGAATTGCTGCAGCGCGCCGCGGAGAAGGCACATGAGCTTGGCCGCAGCGAACTCGACACCGAACACCTGCTGTACGTGCTTGCGGACACCGACGTGTGCGCGGCGCTCCTGAAGGAGCTCAAGCTCTCGCCGCAGGACATCAAGGGATATATCGATCAGCATGCGCAAAAGGGAACCGTCGATCCCGACGCGCCGATCGAGAAGATGACCGTCTCGCCTCGTTTGAAAAAGGCGTTCCAATATGCGTTCCAGGCGTCGCGCGATCTTGGGCACTCTTATGTTGGCCCGGAGCATCTGCTGATCGGGCTTGCGGCCGTGCCGGACAGCATTGCGGGCACGCTGCTGAAGAAATATGGCGTGACGCCGGAAGCGTTGCGTCAGAAGGTCGTGAAAGTCGTGGGTAAAGGCGCGGAGGACGGCCGTGTCGACACGCCAACCGGCACGCCCAACCTTGATAAGTTCGGACGCGACCTCACGGCCATGGCGCGTGAGGGCAAGCTCGACCCCGTGCTGGGTCGTGCGCAGGAAATCGAGAGCACGATCGAGGTGCTCGCGCGGCGCAAGAAGAACAATCCCGTACTGATCGGCGAGCCGGGTGTCGGCAAGACCGCGATCGTCGAAGGGCTGGCCCAGCGCATCATCAACGGCGACGTGCCTGAAGTTCTGCGCGGCAAGCGGCTCGTCGAGGTGAACATCAACTCGATGGTGGCCGGTGCGAAGTATCGCGGCGAATTCGAAGAGCGTGCAAAGCAGCTGATCGATGAAGTCACGGCCAAGAAGGACGAACTGATCCTGTTCATCGATGAACTGCACACGATCGTGGGGGCGGGACAAGGCGGGGGCGAAGGCGGCCTCGATATCGCGAATGTGCTGAAGCCCGCGCTTGCCCGTGGCGAGCTCAGTCTGATCGGCGCGACGACCCTCAACGAATATCAGAAGTACATCGAAAAGGATGCCGCGCTCGAGCGGCGCTTCCAGCCGGTGTTGGTGCCGGAACCGACGGTCGAGCAGACCATCGTCATCCTGCGTGGCCTTCGCGACAAGCTCGAGGCGCACCACCAGGTGACCTTTGCCGACGATGCGTTTGTTGCTGCCGCCGAACTCTCGGATCGCTACATTACGTCGCGCTTTTTGCCAGACAAAGCCATCGACCTGATTGACCAGGCGGCGGCACGCGTGCGTATCGGCGCGACCTCGCGTCCCGCGGCCATCCAGGAGCTCGAAGCCGAGATGGTCCAGCTCAAGCGCGAGCAGGATTATGCGTCCTCGCGCAAGCGCTTCGATGAGGCGAAAGCTTTCGAGGCACGGATCGGTGAAAAGCAGGAGAAACTCGACGAGCAGATGGAAGCATGGCAGCGCAAGACCGGATCGGAAACGCTCGAAGTGACGGTCGCCTCAATTGCCGAAGTGGTGTCGCGTCTCACCGGCATTCCGGTCACGGAGCTCACGCAGGAAGAGCGCCAGAAGCTTCTGGATATGGAGAATAAGCTGCGCGAGCGCGTGATCGGCCAGGACGACGCGGTGATTGCCGTGAGCGACGCCGTGCGCCTGTCACGGGCGGGACTCGGCCAGGCGAACCGGCCTATTGCGACGTTCCTGTTCCTCGGGCCCACCGGTGTCGGCAAGACCGAACTCGCGAAGGCGCTGGCAGAAACGGTGTTCGGCGACGAGCAGGCGGTCATCCGCATCGACATGTCCGAATACATGGAGCGTCACGCGGTCGCTCGGCTGATCGGCGCGCCTCCGGGCTACGTCGGGTACGAGGAGGGCGGGCAACTGACCGAGCGCGTCCGGCGGCGCCCGTACAGCGTGATCCTGCTCGATGAGATCGAGAAGGCCCACCCCGACGTGTACAACGTGCTGCTGCAGGTGTTCGACGACGGGCGGCTGACCGACGGCAAGGGTCGCGTGGTGGACTTCAGCAACACGATCATCATTGCGACGAGCAACCTCGGTGCATCGATCATCATGGACAACCTCGAAAAACCCGAGGGGGATCGCCAGGCCGAGAAAGCGATTCGCGAGGAATTGATGGGGGTGCTCAAGGGCCACTTCCGCCCCGAATTCCTGAACCGGATCGACGAAATCATCGTCTTCCACGGGCTCTCGCGCGAAAACATCCGCGCGATCGTGCAGATCCAGCTCGAACGGGTGGTGCGCACCGCCGCCGCGCAGGACATTACTCTCAAGATAGACGAATCGGTTATTGATCACCTCGCCGAGGCCGGCTATCGGCCGGAGTTCGGCGCACGCGAGTTGAAACGCCAGATTCGCCAGGAACTGGAAACGCGGCTCGCGAAGCAGATTCTCGGCGGCGCCTTGAAGTCGGGCGACAGCGTCGAGGTCAGTTATGACAAGGACAGCGACGAAGTGAAGTTCAACAAGAGCGAGGCGGCGCCTCCTGCGCCCAAGGCGACGGGCGGGAAGGCGGGTAGCGCACGTGCGAAGAAAAAACCGTCCAAAGAGGTCGGCAGCCCCGAACCAACTGCAAGCGCCCACTCGAAGGAATGAGGCGCGTAACCGGCTGGGAGAGGCCGCGGCATCATTGCCGACGGTGCGCGGGTTCCCAGCCCGGTCAAGACAGGCGGCGTCACTGCACTCGTACTGTGCACGCCCGCCACGGGTCGATCTGTGCCCTTCGCGGCGCATCAACCCAACTAGACTGAACCCAATCCAAGCCTTACGCCGTGATGCGGCGTAACCCCAAGCAAGACTGCCTTCAGGTCTCCTGAGGCAGCCGATGGAGTCTCTATGACCACGCGACGCGAAGTTCCTGGAATCCGGCCATATGACGGCCCCGCTGGAGGCTGGGGGGCGCTTCGAGCGACCGCTCAAGCCGTCCGAACACAAATGGAAAGCATTGAGGCGCCGATTACGTTGATGCGGACCAATCAGCCCGACGGCTTTGATTGTCCGGGTTGCGCCTGGCCGGACAAGGAGCACAAGTCTACATTCCAGTTCTGCGAAAACGGCGCAAAAGCGGTCACGTGGGAAGCGACGACCAAGCGGGTGACGCCGGAGTTTTTCGCTGGCAACACCGTAACGTCGCTTCTGCAAAAGACCGACTATGAGCTGGAGGGCATGGGCCGGCTCACGCATCCACTCGTCTACGACCGCGCAACCGATACGTTTCGCGCCGTCGAATGGGAGGATGCGTTTGCGCGCATCGGCGAGATTCTGCGTGCGTTATCACCGGATCAGGTCGAGTTTTATACGTCGGGCCGCGCCTCGAACGAAGCCGCGTACCTGTACCAGCTGTTCGCCCGCGAATATGGTACGAACAATTTCCCCGATTGCTCGAACATGTGCCACGAGCCGACCAGCGTTGGCCTGCCGCAATCGATCGGGATCGGCAAAGGCACGGTCTCGCTGGAGGATTTCGATAAGACCGAACTCATTCTCTCGATCGGCCACAATCCCGGCACGAATCACCCGCGGATGATGGGGACACTCCACGAATGCTCGCGGCGCAACGTCCCGATCATCGTGTTCAATCCGCTGCGCGAGCGCGCGCTTGAGCGCTTCGCCGATCCGCAGAGCGTCATTGAAATGGCGACCTTCGGATCGACCCGGATCGCGTCGACCTATTTCCAGGTCGACGCCTGCGGAGACGCTGCCGCCCTCAAGGGCATCATGAAAGCGCTGCTGCAGATGGACGCAGAACAGGGCAACACCGTGCTGGACCACGAGTTTATCGCGACGCATACCCAGGGTTTCGACGCGTTTGCCGCCGATCTGGAAGCGACGTCATGGGACGATATCGAAAGGGCAAGCGGACTCACCCGTGAAGATCTCGAGGAGGTTGCGATTGCCTATGCAAAATCGAACGCGACGATTGTCACTTACGGAATGGGCGTTACCCAGCATAACAGGGGCACCGCCAATGTCCGTCTGATTGCGGATCTGTTACTGCTGCGCGGCAACATCGGCAAACCCGGCGCAGGCATCTGTCCTTTGCGCGGACATTCCAACGTGCAGGGGAACCGCACCGTTGGCATCACGGAAAAACCGTCCGCTACCTTCCTCAAGCAGATCGGAGATGTATTCGGGTTCGAGCCGCCCGTGGCGCACGGGCACGATGCGGTCCAGGCGATGCAGGCGATGATCGCCGGCACAGCCAAGGCCCTGATTTGCCTCGGCGGAAACTTTGCGGTTGCATTGCCCGATTCCGAGCAGTCCTTTCCCGCAATGGGCAAGCTCGATCTGAGCGTCCACCTCGGCACCAAGCTCAATCGTTCGCACCTGCTAGTGGCAAAAGAAACCTACGTGCTGCCGGTTGTGGGCCGCACGGAACTCGATATCCAGGCGACCGGCCGGCAGTCCATTACGGTCGAGGATTCCATGTCGATGGTCCACGCTTCTTCGGGCAAGCTGACGCCCGCGTCCGAACATTTGCTATCGGAGCCTGCGATCGTCGCCGGTATCGCAAGGGCGACGTTGCCGAACAGCAAGGTGGCATGGTCGGACCTGGTTGCCGACTACGACAAGATCCGGGATCTGATCGAGCAAACCGTGCCGGGATTCGAGGCATTCAATGAGCGAATCAGAGTTCCGGGCGGATTCCGCATGCCACTTCCTCCGACCGAACGCGTGTGGCCCACGCCGTCAGGAAAAGCGATGTTCTCGGTGTACGGTGGAGTGAAGGAAGACGCCGACGTCCGCGACGCTGAAAACGTGTTCCGTCTTATCACGCTGCGCAGCCACGACCAGTACAACACCACCATCTATGCCTTGGACGATCGTTACCGAGGCGTGTTCGGCCGGCGCGACGTGCTGTTCATGAACGAAGACGATCTTGCCGAGCAAGGACTTGAACATGGTGATCTGGTTGACATCCAGACGATTACGTCGTCGGGCAGAGAGCTTCGCCTGAAGAACATCACGGCGATCGCCTACAACATCGCGAAGGGCTCAGTCGGGGCGTACTACCCGGAAGCGAACGTTCTGGTGCCGCTCGACTACATCGACAAGGAGAGTGGCACGCCTTCGTACAAGTCTGTTCCTGTTCATATTGTGCGCTCGGCAGAAGCCTGACTTGGCGCGAGCTTGACGGCTCGATCAACCGGACGTGCGCGTTCGGTTGATCGACCTGCAGGATACCGGGCGCAAATGACGTTATCACCTGGAGCCATTGATCAATCATGGAAATCTTCGATGCATTCCACCTTGCCAGGTTGCAGTTTGCGTTCACGGTTTCATTTCATATTATTTTTCCCGCAATCAGCATCGGCATGGCCAGTTTCCTCGCCGTGCTGGAATGGCGCTGGTTGCTGACCGGCGACGTTGCCTACAAAGACATGTTCCTGTTCTGGTCGAAGATCTTCGCGGTCGGCTTCGGAATGGGGGTGGTCTCGGGTGTGGTGATGGCCTACGAGTTCGGTACCAACTGGAGCGGATTTTCCAGCGTCGCCGGCAACGTTACGGGGCCGCTCCTTACCTATGAAGTGCTGACGGCGTTCTTTCTCGAGGCCGGCTTTCTCGGCGTCATGCTGTTCGGCTGGCAACGGGTCAGTCCACGCGCGCACTTCTTCGCCACGCTCATGGTGGCGGTGGGCACGCTCATTTCCACGTTCTGGATTCTCGCGTCGAATAGCTTCATGCAGACGCCGCAGGGGTTCGCGATCGAGAATGGCCGGATCGTGCCGGTCGACTGGATGAAGGTGATTTTCAACCCGTCGTTCCCGTTTCGCCTTGCGCATATGACCATCGCGGCGTTCATCGTGGCGGCCTTCATCGTCGCCGCTTGCGGCGCGTGGCATCTGTTGCAAGGCCGGCGCGACAAACCGGTCAAGCGTAGTTTTTCGATGGCGCTGTGGATGCTGCTTATCCTGACGCCGATACAGATTTTCGTTGGCGATGCGCACGGCCTCAACACACGCGAATATCAGCCGGCCAAGATCGCTGCGATCGAAGGGCTATGGCAAACCGAGAAAGGCGGCACGGCGCTCAATCTGATCGGCTTGCCTGACATGAATGCAGAGGTGACGCGCTACGCGATCCAGATACCGCATTTGGGCAGTCTCATCCTGACCCATAGCTGGAGCGGAGAAATCCGCGGTCTGAAGGAGTTTCCTCCGCAAGACCGTCCGTATTCGCCGATCGTGTTCTGGACATTCCGGGTCATGGCGGGTCTCGGCATGTTGATGCTATTGACAGCGCTGCTCGGCCTGCTGCTCAGAGTGCGCGGCCGCCTCTACGAGACGCGGTGGTTTCAGGGTTTCGTGCTGTGCATGGGGCCTTCTGGAATTGTGGCGCTGTTGGCGGGGTGGATAACGACCGAGGTTGGCCGCCAACCCTGGACGGTCTACGGTGTCTTGCGTACCGCGGACTCCGTTTCGCCGATCGGTTCCCAGCAAGCAGGCGTTTCCTTGCTGATCTTTGTGCTGGTGTATTTCCTGGTGTTCGGCATGGGTTTCTACTACATGATGAAGATGATGAAACAGGGACCGGAGGAGCATATCGACCGCCGCGAGTCCCGCAAGCATCCGGTCTTGCGCAATCGCCCGCTCGACGCACTGGAAGGAGAGTGACACCATGCAAATCGATCTTCCTGTTGTGTGGGCCGCGATCATCGGACTCGGCGTTTTCATCTACGTGATGCTCGACGGATTCGATCTCGGCATCGGCCTGCTGTTTCCGTTTTTCGAGGAGAAAGGCGATCGCGAAGTGATGCTCAATACCATCGCCCCGGTCTGGGACGGTAACGAGACGTTCCTCGTGCTCGGTGGCGCCGGGCTTTACGGGGCGTTCCCGGTGGCGTATTCGACGCTGCTGCCGGCGAACTATATGCCGCTGATCCTGATGGTCGTGGGCCTGATCTTCCGCGGGGCGGCGTTCGAACTGCGTGCAAAAGCCGTCAGGACCCAGCATGCGTGGGACCTCGCTTTCATTGGCGGCTCCGCGCTCGCGGGGCTCTGCCAGGGCATCGTGCTGGGGTCGCTGCTGCAAGGCATCAAGATCGTCGATGGCCGTTTCGCCGGCGCGCCGTTCGACTGGCTCTCGCCGTTCAGCCTGTTCTGCGGAATCGGCGTGCTCACCACGTATGCGACGCTCGGCTGCGGTTGGCTCATCCTGAAGACGGACGGCGAATTGCAGCGCAAGATGCGCGAGGTGATGCGGCCACTCGTGAGCGTCCTGCTCGGGGCGATGATCGTCGTGAGTCTCTGGACCGTGATCGGATTGCCGGCGGTTGCACATCGCTGGTTCGGAAGCGGCAATCTCGGCTGGTTCCTACCGGTGCCGATCCTTGTCATTGCCTGCGTGTGGGGCGTCTTCCGTTCGCTTCGCCTGAAGCACGAAGCGACCCCGTTCCTTCTCACGCTCGCGCTGTGCTTTCTCGGCTATAGCGGCTTGCTCATCAGCATCTGGCCGAACATCATTCCGCCGTCCCTGACGATCTGGCAAGCCTCGTCGAGCCACTCGAGCCAGCTATTTGCACTGGTTGGCACGGTGATCGTGCTGCCGATTATTCTCGTCTACAACGTCATGCAGTATCGCGTGTTCCGGGGCAAGGTGCGGGAAGGGGACGCCGGCTACCACTGAGGGTGACGGCGCAGTCAGACCATTACAAGAGCACATCATGATCGTAAGGCCAGGGCAAAACTGGTTCCGGCTGCTGTTTGTCTGGAACGGTTCCGTGTTGCAGTCGATTATTCCCCAACTGGTTTTCATGGGGGCCGTCAGTTGTCTCGCTGTCCTGACGCAAGGGCGCATTTTCGGCGAGAAGATCCCGCTCAATACGGCACCGTTCACATTATTCGGCTTGGCGCTTGCGATCTTCCTTGCGTTCCGCAATAACGCAAGCTACGAGCGCTTCAATGAGGCGCGCCATCTCTGGGGCGTTATCCTGATCTCAGCGCGTGCGTTGACCTCACAGATGCTGTGTTACGTCCCGCGGGGCGATCACAACGTTCGGACGGCCCATACACTGATTGCGGCTGTGTACGCGTTGAAGCACGAACTGCGTAGGACCGACCCGATGCCCGATCTCGTTCGCTTAATCGGACGCACGCGAACCGAGGCGTTGCAGCACACCTGCTACAAACCGACGGCGCTGCTCAATGACCTTCGTCGCGACTTCGCCGATCTGCAAGTTCGGGCATTGATGTCGGATACCAAGCTCTGGATGGTCGACGCGCAGCTCAACGAATTGGGAAGGGCCGTGGGAGGATGCGAACGGATCGCCTCCACGCCCATTCCGTTTTCCTACAGTGTGTTGCTTCACCGCACGGTCTATGCTTATTGCGTTTTGCTGCCGTTCGGTCTGGTCGATTCGACGGAGTTCTTCACGCCGCTTCTCTGCGTTTTCATTTCTTATACGCTCATTGCGCTCGAAGCGATCGCCAGCGAAGTCGCCGAGCCTTTTACGCTCGTGCCGAATGCGTTGGCGCTTGACGCCATGACCCGCAACATCGAACGATCGATTCTCGAACTGTGTGGCTGTGAACTTCCCGAGGCGGTCGTACCAGTGCGGGAGTACCAACTGACTTAGGGGCGTTCTTCGACGCATCCGGTCGGCCTGCCCGTCGGGATGCGCGTCTGCCTCGCCGCGACACCCGATACGGCGCACAAACTGTACTCCTGCAATTCGACGCAGACTGTGCGTCTCCTGCGCAGGGCCGACGCACTATCCTGCCAGAAGCGTGTGCACAGGCCGGTGGCGTTGCCGGTCAGAAAGATCGACTGCCGACGTTCTGTATCCCGCTGCACGCTGCCCACCTTCGGATAGATCGTGAACATCATCGACCAGCCCATACCCGCCGATACGGCGTCCCGCCATGGCGTATCCGCCGGCGGTGTCACGACCACGCTCGACAAGCTCAATCGTCCGCTGCGGGATTTACGTCTGTCCGTCATCGATCAATGCAATTTCCGCTGTACGTACTGCATGCCGCGTGACACCTTCGGCGCAGACTACCGGTTCCTGCCGTCTTCGGAGCGCCTGTCGTTCGAGCAGATCCTTAAGGTCGCAAAAGCGTTCGCTCTGCTCGGGGTGGAGAAGATACGCATCACCGGCGGTGAGCCGCTCCTGCGGCGCGGGCTCGAATCGCTGATCGAACAGCTCGCGAAACTGACCACTGAAAGCGGCAAACCGATGGAGCTCGCGCTGACGACAAACGGCTCCCTGCTCGCCGCGAAGGCGCGCTCGCTGCGCGACGCCGGCCTCGGCCGCGTGACAGTGAGCCTCGACGCCGTGGAAGACACGGTATTCCGCCGGATGAGTGACGTCGACATGCCCGTGTCGCGGATCCTGGACGGGATCGAGGCGGCGCGCGCGGTGGGACTCGCGCCGATCAAGGTCAACACGGTGATCGAGCGAGGCGTCAACGACAGCCAGATCCTGCCGCTCGTGCGGCTGTTCAAGGGCACCGGCGTGGCCGTGCGCTTCATTGAATTCATGGACGTTGGCGGCGCGGGCGGGTGGTCGAGCACCAAGGTGATCACGGCGCGCGAGACGCGCGACATCGTCGAATCGGTGTTCCCCCTGATCCCCGTCATCGGGCATGAACAGACGGGCACCGCCGTCAACTATCGCCATGCCGACGGCGCAGGGGAAGTCGGATTCATCGCGAGCGTATCGCAACCGTTCTGCGGCTCATGCTCGCGCGCCCGCGTATCGGCCGACGGCCAACTCTATTCCTGCCTTTTCGCCACACATGGCACGGACCTCAGGCCTTGGCTTGCTGATACCGCCTCAGTCGAGCAACTTGCCGGGGCCGTTCGCAACCGGTGGATCCAGCGCGACGACCGCTACTCCGAGCTTCGCTCGACGCCGCGCAGGCCGGGATCGGGAAAAGCCTATCCCACAGTCCGCATGTCGCTGGTCGGCGGTTGACGCCTGGCTAGTCCTTGCGAAGCAGACACCGACCGGAGAGCTGCCATGACAACACCGTCGCCCAGTGATCGCGGACAGCCTGACGCACCGCATGTCGACGAACGTGCGAGCGATCAAGCGCTTGCCCAGGCCGCCATCGCGGCGGGCTTCGAAGTGCGTGTCCAGCAGCAGCCGATCGATATCCAGTCGGAGATCATGCCGGTCACGCGCAATCCCAACGTGGGCGCCATCGTGAACTTCCTCGGCGTAGTGCGTCATTGCGGCGATTTCGACGACGTGGTCGCGCTCGAACTCGAGCACTACCCGGGGATGACCGAGGAGTCGTTCAGCAGCATCGTCGAAGAGGCGATCGCACGATGGCGTCTGGATGCGGTGAAGATCGTGCATCGGGTCGGCCGTGTCGCGCTCGGCGATGCGGTGGTACTCGTCGTGGTCGCCGCGCCGCATCGTGCCGCGGCATTCGACGCGTGCGAATTCCTGATGGACTTCCTGAAGGCCCATGCGCCGCTCTGGAAGAAGGAGATCCGCCGCGACGGTGCGGTCAGATGGGTCGAGGCCAGGGCGCGCGATGAACAGTCGATGCTGCGCTGGGGTTGATACGCCATTCGCCCGCATCGTGCCGGCAAGAGGAACAGACGAATGAAACTCACCATCCGATATTTCGCTAGCGTTCGTGAACAACTTGGCATCTCGCAGGAGATCGTGCACATTGACGCGACCGAACTCCCCGTTGACTGCCTGCGGGTCAGGCTCGCATCGAGAGATGAGCGGAGGGCCGAGGCACTACGCGCGGGCCGGCCGCTCCGTACAGCCGTCAACCATGAGATGGTCGCCGACACGTTTGTCGTGCGCGAGGACAGCGAAATCGCGTTCTTTCCGCCTGTCACGGGGGGGTGAGGCTTCCCTGACGATCCAGCTCGAGCCGCACCGGGTTCACCCATGCTCACACGCGCTCAGGCAGCGGCCACCGTGCCACCTTGCCGTTAGCGGGCGCACATCGCGACGAGCTTGCCGACGGTAATCACCGCCTGTTCGATTTCGCTCGACCAGGGGCTGCTGTAATTGAGGCGGATGAAGTTCCGATAGGTCGTCTCCGAGACTGAGAACATGTAGCCTGGTCCGATGGTGATCCCCTGGTCGAGCGCGAGGTTATAGAGCCGCATGGCGTCGACCTTTGGTGGCAGTTCGATCCACAGCACGTATCCGCCCGCCGGGTTGGACATGCGCGTACCTTCGGGAAAGAACCGCGAGACGGTCGCCTTCATCAGATTGGCCTGCTGCGCGTACGTTCGCCGAACCCTTCGCAAGTGATGCTCGTAACCATCGCGCTCAAGGAATTCTGCAATCGCCATTTGCGGAATCGATGGCGAGGTCAGCGTATTCAAAAACTTGAGTTTCTCGACCTGATCGCGATATCGGCCCGGCAGCGCCCAACCAATCCGGTAGGCTGCCGTGAGGGTCTTCGAGAATGAACCGCAGTGAAGCACCAGCCCCTTCGTGTCGAACGACTTCAACGAGCTTGGATGCGTGCTGTCATAGTGAAGCTCGTTGTAAACACCGTTCTCGATGACCGGAATATCGTGCTTCGTCAGGAATTGCACGAGTTCGCGCTTGCGCTCGTCGGGCATCAGAAAACCCAGCGGATTCTGGAAGTTCGGCATGACCATGCAGGCTGTGATGGTCTGCGACGCCACAATCGCGGCAAGCGCCTCAATATCGATGCCGTGTTCCGGATGGGTCGACACCTCAATCGCTTTCATGCCCATCCGTTCGATTGCATGGAGCATCGCGTAGAACGTCGGTGACTCGACCGCGATCACGTCGCCGGGCTTCGCGACCGCCTGCAGGCACAGATTGATTGCCTCAGTCGCGCCGACCGTGATGATGATCTCGTTCGGATCGACGGCCATGCCGTTCTCGAGGTAGCGACGCGCGATCTGGCGCACGAGCGCCGCATTGCCGGGCGGCAGCGCATCCGTCACGCCCCACCGCGTTTTGCCGCGGCCCGCGTCGTAAGCGTAGCGATTGAGCTTTTCGAACGGAAACAGACCGGGGTCGGGATAGGGCGAACCGAGTGGCACGGCGTCGTCGACGCCGATCGAGCGCAAGGTGGAAAGCACCAACCGGCTGACGTCAACCGGCGACGAAATTGGAATCGGTTTCGATGGCCGGAGTTCAAGCGTCTTGCGTTCGCCCCCGTCGCCCCGGAAGTTGACGAAATAGCCCGACTGGGGCCTGGCCGTTAGAAAGCCACGGCTTTCGAGCAGCAAATAGGCGCGGATGACGGTCGTCACGCTGAGCCGATGCTGCTGGCTGGTCTGCCGTACCGACGGAAGGCGTTCGCCATGACCGTAGACGCCTTGCCGGATCAGTTTCTCGATATCGTCGGCAAGCTTCTCATAGAGATTCATCGGACGATTCCCTTAGCGTTTCGCTGCGGCAAGTTGTACCGGTGTCCGCCCCCGGCTTACACGCGCTCGCATCGCCATGCCGCCGCCTGGTATCGCCTGGTGCACAGATCGTAGCAGAACTGTACTGACGCGAGCCGGTCCGATGTGTGCACTCTGCGACTGATGGCCCGGCCTTACTCTGTTCTCCATTGAATGCACATTGCCAAGTCCCCATGCAGGGGTCTTTCGATGCGCAAGGATTGGTTCGAACTATGCGAAATCGGTACAAAGGGAGGGTGGGCACCATGAATCTGCTAGAAGCCATGCGGATTTACGTCAGGGTGGTTGAACGAGAGAGTATCTCCGGCGCGGCAAGGGATCTCAATATCGGGCAGCCGGCAGCAAGCGAGCGCATCGAGCGGCTCGAGAAATTCCTTGGCTGCCGGCTCCTGCTGCGTAGCGCACGCGCTTTCAATTGCACGCCGGAAGGTGTCACCTTCTACGAGCGTAGCAAGAGGATTCTGCACGCCGTGGAACAGGCGGTCGCTGAGGTGTCGAACGATGAGCAGGAGCTCAAGGGAACGATTCGCATCGCGGCCCCTCACTGCTTTGGCGAGACGATCGTGCCGGAGGCGTTGACGCTGGTGCGCGCAACCTATCCACAACTGGATCTGGAACTGGTCCTGAACGACAGGATCGTCGACCTCGTGACAGAAGGGGTAGATATTTCATTTCGTCTTGGGCCGCTCGGAGAGGGGGCGTTCATTGCCCGTCAACTGGGGCAGGTTGGGCGCGTTCTCGTTGCCGCGCCTGGCTATCTGAGCCAGCACGGTCCGATTACTGAGCCTTCTGACCTGGTAAAACATCCGTTCATTCGGGTCCAGGGCATGTTCGGCACGGACCAGTTGCCGCTCAGGCACGTAGCGACCGTCGTGGAGAGCGCGCCGATCCGCACCGCAATCAAGACCAGTCATTGGCGGCCCATGTATGAAATGATCCTTTCGGGTGCCGGCATCGGGGTGCTGGAAGAGCCGGCGTGCGTCGATGCGCTCGCAGACGGCCGGCTGGTCCGCATACTGCCGGAATTCGAGGTGCTGCCTTTCGATCTGAATGTACTGATCCAGGCGCAACGTCCTGTGCCGCCACGGGTACGGATGATGGTGACGATGTTAAGAAAGTGCACGGCGGAAATCCTGGAAAGAGTGCACGGCGACTGCGGCGAAGTGACGAGTCGCTTTGAAGTACTTCCCGGCGATGAAGTGGCCGCGCTTCTGAAACCATCGTTGCGAGCCTGAGCCCGCGCCTACTCTGCTTGCGTTAACGACACCGACGCTTCGCTCGTCAGCATCAGGAAGGTCAGCGTCTCACGCAGATAAAGGCGCACTACCGCATCGGTGTGGCTCACATAACCGATCGACAACTCTTCGCCAAGGTGTAACTCGAAGTCGCCGCCGCGCATGGATACCACGCTGCCGCCCGCGAGCGCCGGCGCCCAGATGATGTCGCCATTCACGATCCGCTTGATGTGCTCCATAACCGGATAACCTTGATCGCGTGCCTCGCCGAGCGCCGTGTACGCATCGGCGCCAAGCAGCACGGAATAGGGCCCGTCGACACCGGCAAGCCGCAGCTGTTCGAGCGCGTTGCTAATCGTGTTCGGATAAGCGGCAATGTCGGCCGGCAGCACGAGCGGCGGATTCGACGAGCCTTCGCGAATCCCGCCTATGCCCGCAGCCTTGTATCCATCGAAGATCGCGCGATCTTCGGCATAGGCGAGTTCTTTTGCTGCTTCTTTCGCCGGCTGCCAGTCTGCATCTTTCGCGCCGCGCAAGACGCTGTCGATCGCTTCGCGCTGCAGCTCGAACGGCACGGTCAACTGGACGAGGCTCTTTACCTCGGACAGTTTTGCCACGACGCCCTGCTGCGGCGCGGTGATCGCAATCTGATGCCCCGTGCCGACGCCGGACAGTTCTGTCCCGCCGGGACCCTTGACGTCGACTACACGACGGCCGGCGACGCTGCGCTTGAACGTACGAGCCACTTCGTCCTCGATCTGCGACCAGGCGGCGTGGGAGATTGGGGCAAGCTCGCGATGCAGGTTATTCATGTTGGGAGATTCCCTTGAGAGAGCCAATATTCAGCGAGCCATCGTGACGCGGCTCGGCGGATGAAGACGGTTCCGGCAGCTGTTCGACAGCGGCTGCAGCAGCGTGCGGATCGCGATCGGCGAGCGCCTCGAGCAAGGTGGCCGACGGGACGAAGAAGAGGTCGCCCGTGACCGCGCGGCTGTAGTCGAGCAGCCGGTCGTAATTGCCCGGTGGCCGCCCGACGAACATGTTCTCCATCATCTGCTCGATAGGCTCGGGCGAACGGGCATAACCGATGAAGTAGGTGCCGAACTCGCCCATACCGGGGCGGCCGAATGGCATGTTGTCGCGGAGGATTTTCACTTCCTCGCCGTTCTCGGTGAGCGTTGTGAGCGAACTGTGTGAACACGACGGTTTGACCGCTGCGTCGAGCTCGATGTCGGACAATTTCGTGCGACCGATAATGCGCTCCTGAGTCTCGACGGAAAGCGCGTTCCAGCCGGTCATGTCGTGCAGGTACTTCTGCACGATGACATAACTGCCGGCCTCGAACTCCGGATCCTCGTCACCGATGAGGGTGGAATCGACGGCCTTACGCCCCGCCGGATTCTCGGTGCCGTCGACGAAGCCCACCATGCTGCGCAGATCGAAGTTGCGAAAACCGTGTACTTCGTCGACCACCGAGACCGCATCGCCGAGCCGTCCTGTCAGTTGTGTGGCGAGCTCGAAGCAGAGATCCATCTGGTCCGCGCGGATGTGCAGCAGAATATCCCCCGGCGTGCTCACGGCGCGGCGTTCGCCTTCGCCGAATTCGCGAAACAGGTGCAGGCACGCGGGGCGCGGGGCGCCGAACAGCGTGTCCCACACGTTGGAGCCGAAGCCGACAACGCACGACAGGTTGCCGGACGGGACGCGCTTGCCGACCGCGCGCACCAGGGCGGCAACGTCCGCGCACCACGCGCGCACTTGTTCAGCGGGGTCTTGGCCACTCGCGAGGGTTGCGACGATGAAGATCGCGCTGCGAGTGATGTTATTACAAACGGCTTGCGATTCTGGGATGTCTTTGGGCATCGGATTGAATATTGATGAACCGTTAGTGATTCCGGGAATGGAGCGAAAGTTTTCCGCCTTCGTGATCACCTGTCTAAGGCGCGCGCAAATTTTTCGTCCGAATGACTGAAACACGTTTGCTGCTGCGGCCGCCCCAGGCACCCGTGAAGCGTTGCCTCGCCATCAAGAGGAGCGCCAATACATGTGACATTGTTGAGGTTCGCTATACGCTCAGAGATGTTATACCGCCTAGGCATTTTATGGAAACAGTGCAAAGGCTTTGAGTGAGTTCGAATGCGGCATCCCTAAGCCGGATTGGCGGCCAGATTGCGTTTCGCATGCTCGCCGGCCGACAACGTGTCAAACGGCGTCAGGCGAGATCGTGTGCCGATAGAGTTCGACATTGTTTTGTCGCAATTCTCTGCTTCTCCTTCGATACTTCATATCGGGCCTGGCGGCCTTTTATTCTCCTGTCATATCGTTACCATCCGAAAATAATTCGCATTGCGAATGGAGGTTGGGTACTGTGAATCTGCTCGAAGCCATGCGCATCTACGTCAGGGTGGTTGAGCGTGGGAGTATCTCCGGCGCGGCAAGGGACCTCAATATCGGGCAGCCGGCCGCAAGCGAACGCATCGAGCGGCTCGAGAAGTACCTTGGCTGCCGGCTCCTGCTGCGTAGCGCACGCGCTTTCAATTGCACGCCGGAAGGTGTCACCTTCTACGAGCGTAGCAAGAGGATTCTGCACGCCGTGGAACAGGCGGTCGCTGAGGTGTCGAACGATGAGCAGGAGCTCAAGGGAACGATTCGCATCGCGGCCCCTCACTGCTTTGGCGAGACGATCGTGCCGGAGGCGTTGACGCTGGTGCGCGCAACCTATCCACAACTGGATCTGGAACTGGTCCTGAACGACAGGATCGTCGACCTCGTGACAGAAGGGGTAGATATTTCATTTCGTCTTGGGCCGCTCGGAGAGGGGGCGTTCATTGCCCGTCAACTGGGGCAGGTTGGGCGCGTTCTCGTTGCCGCGCCTGGCTATCTGAACCAGCACGGTCCCATTACTGAGCCGTCTGGCCTGGTAAAACATCCCTTCATTCGGGTTCAGGGCATGTTCGGCACGGACCAGTTGCCGCTCAGGCACGTAGCGACCGTCGTGGAGAGCGCGCCGATCCGCACCGCGATCAAGACCAGTCATTGGCGGCCCATGTATGAAATGATCCTTTCGGGTGCCGGCATCGGGGTGCTGGAAGAGCCGGCGTGCGTCGATGCGCTCGCAGACGGCCGGCTGGTCCGCATACTGCCGGGTTTCGACCTGCCGCCATTAGAACTGAATCTCTTGAGCCAGACACAACGCCAGGTACCCACACGGGTACGGCTGATTTTGACGCTGCTAAACAATTGCACGCCGGTAATTCTCGGTAGGGCGCGCGCGGCGGTCAATGCTCACTTCGACCGATACCATGCATCGGAAACAAACAAATGGCGCGCGCTGCGAAAATCACTATCTTTGATAGATAACGTTAGCGATACGAGGAGCTATCAAATGGCACAACAGTTGATCGTCGCGGTTTTCGACAGCGTTGACGTCGCCGAAAGAGCGGGTCGAGATTTCAGGAATTTTGAGGAAAAAGATCTTGGTTTCAAAATCGAGAGCGGCGTGCTGGTTCAAAAGGACGCCACAGGCAAACTGACCTTGCTCGACGAGCAAACCCGGCCGTTTTGGGGGACAGTAATCGGTGCGCTAACGGGCGGGTTGATCGGGATACTTGGCGGACCGGTAGGGGCGGTACTTGGCTTCACAATAGGGGCGAGTGGTGGACTGGCTGAGCATGCGATCAAGGACACGCTCGATGACGAACTGGTCGAATCGATATCCAGAAAACTGACCCCCAGCCACGTTGCATTCATCCTCGAGGCGCAGGAGGCGTCACCGTTTGAAGTCGACAATATCGTGCTAGGTTATGGCGGAAGCGTTTTTCGCAAACCCCTTGCCTGATCAGGAGTAACCGGACATGACCCTACCTACCGACGAAGGTGCCACGCGTGAAGCGATTGAAGGGTTCTATCGCGCCTTCGAGCAGAAAAGCGTCGCGCTGTTACGAAAGGTCGTTACCTCTGATTGGGAATATATTCCCGAGCCCCTCGGGGCGGCGCCGGGACCTGAGCAGATGGTTCAGGTGTTCGCCGACATCGCTATAGCTCTGCCCGATATGAAAGTCACCATTCTCGACTTGCTGGTACATGGGGACCGGGTGGGCGTTCGCGCGGAGATCAGTGGCACTCAAACCGGGAAACTACTTGGCATTGCTGCAAGTTCAAAACACATTAGTTTCGCGATTCACTCTTTCCACCAGATGCGCGGAAGTTTAGTTGCGAAAACATGGCACCTTGAGGACTGGCTATCGGTGTTCCGGCAACTTGGACAGTTACCGACAACGCTTGAATAGCATTGAGTTGCGCCCGGACGCATGGGCGCCGGGGAAGGTGTCCATGCTAGTGATGCATTGCCGCGGTGACTAGAAGATGAAACGGCAGCACGAGCAATGCTGTCCCGGTGACGCCGAGCAGCCATAACGCAACGAACCATAGCAGACCGTGACGATACGTCTTACGGGTATCACGGCTTGTCTGTGACATGGCATTTCTCCTGTCGGCTAGTGATGCTGGCTACCCAATCGGCTCAGATCGAAATTTCACGCACTTGTCGCGCATTTGTCGGCAGAGCACGGTCAAGTCTGCATGGGCATTAGTTTAAAAATGACGCTAGCAGTTGATCTGTTTGTTTGATTCATTCTAAGCTAGCGGGTTGTCTGGATCTATCTAAAAGTAAACGAGCGAGGCGCGCCAAAGGATCGACATTCGCCGCGCCTCGCTCCGCTTCAGATGCTTTGTGCGGTGTCTGGATTTCTTTGCAGCTTCGTCGCCGCAACAACCGCTCGCTCGATAGCAACACTCCAGAAGTAGGTAATGCGGTGCACCTCGCCGACATCTGTCTATTCTTGTAGCACGACCAGCAACGCCGCACCTTTGCCGCGCGGCTACCCTGCTCAGGTCAGACATGCGCAGTTGTCCATTGTCTGTCAGGAGGTGTCATGCGCTACCTTCGAACCACTCTCTTGCGCCGACTTGCCGCTCCCGGAGTCAGGCGCTGCATTGCTGCCGCCGCGCTGGGAGTCGCATCGGCGAGCGCGCAGGCCGGCGGCGGCCCGCTCGGAATCGACCATGAACTGGCGTTCGACCAGAGCGGCATTTGGGGCCGCAACTACCAGCTAGGGCTGGAGTACGCTGTGGTGGCCGTCGAACTGGGCGGCGCGCTATGGTTAGGCAACGACAACGAACTCGGCCACACGTTCTGGCAAGCGATGGACGCGTCGGCGATATCCGCAGTCGCGGCGGAGGGCATGAAATACGCATTTGGCCGCGCCCGTCCGAGTAGCGGGCTGGGGCCGAACAAATGGTTCCAGGGTAGCTGCTGCCAAAGCTTCCCCAGCGGGGAGGTCGCCCTTCAGGCGAGCTTCGTCACGCCATTCATCGTCAACTATGGCCGCCGGGATCCTTGGGTCTGGGCGCTGGAAATCCTTCCTCTCTATGACGGCGTCGCGCGGATGAAGAGTCAAGCACATTGGCAGACGGATGTGCTTGCCAGTTGGGCACTGGGCACGGCAGTCGGCTACTGGAGCACCACGCGGGATACGCCGATATTCGTTCAGCTACTTCCACACGGGCTCAGCGTGGGCTTTTCAAAACGCTTCTAGTAGTATGGATTGGCGTTAGCGTTGGTGTTGGCGTTGAAGAACGCCACAACTGATGCCGCCTATTCGTCCTACGTAAAGCAGGTGCAATGATGATTTCGGTCGTGCTAGATTCCACCATCACGTGCCCGGTGTGCGGGCACAGGAAAGACGAGACGATGCCCACCAACGCCTGCGTATGGTTTTACGAATGCGAGCATTGCAAGGCAGTGCTCAAGCCAAAACCCGGGGATTGTTGTGTGTACTGCTCATACGGCACCAGCAGGTGTCCTCCAATGCAGCAGTCAGGCTCATGCTGTGCGGGTCAGGTCACGTGACAACTCGCCGCGCGGCGTTGAGCAACTGTCATCCTCGCTGACCTACGAGCCGTATCGTCGTTAAGCATTTACAGGCATGGCGGACTTTCCCGCGGCACATAGATAGGTGCGACCAAGGGGGCGCATTGGCATTCGGGAATTCGTCGTTGTAGGATTCGAATGAGTGGCTAGATAGCATCCGCAATCATGGCACGTCATGGAATCCCCCTGGCGAGCGGGTATTCGTCACTTACTGCCGCTGCTCATCCTGTCGTATTCGAGGGCGTCCCGGAAATGAATTCCCAGATTCTCGTGTCGGCAACACCTGGAGCAGCAGCGTCCCCCTCGATTGCCGACGGCGACAGCGGGAAAGCGGATTCGATAACGCTGTCCATGTCGACGGCAGACGGGTTCGTATGTATGGCGACGTCAATTTCTGCAGATGCCGCCCGGCGTGCTCACGCATTGCATTTGAAAGCAGACCCTGAAGTACTGCACAAGCTTCGAGTCGCGCTGCGCCGTTTGCGTTCACTCTGGTGGGCGTACGAGCCACTACTCGACCGGAAAGACTCGAAGCTGCAGCGTGGCGAGTTCAAATCTCTCTCCGACGCTGCAGGCAAAACTCGCGACTGGGATATCCTGCGCGGCCTGCTTGCAACTGACCGGTCGATGCAGCACACGTTCGCCGCACTGCTCGAGTCTGTGGACGAGCATCGTGCTGACGCTCTGTCGTTCAGTCGAAGAACAATCGGGAACGCTGGTGTCGAGCAGATACTCCAGCGCGCAGTGACAGGTGCCCGACAGCAACTGGATTCGCGAGCCACCAGTCCTACGCTTGCCTGGTTTGCCGAGGACCGTGTGGAATCAGCCGAGAACGCGTTGAGGAAGCGGGTGAAGCGAGCGGTATCGGATAAACATTCAGGGTACGTTGCGCTTCATGAAGTGCGCATCGCAGGGAAGAAGCTGCGATATCTGCTGGAGTTCTTTTCGCCGGTCCTCGATGGCAGTCATCAGGCCACGATTGAGCGGTTGACGTCGGTGCAGGACGAACTCGGGAAGCTCAATGACCTCGTCACGAGTGAAACGTTGCTTCGGGAGTATTCGGTCCAGCTCGGTGAGCCAAAGGTGGTCAAAGAGGCCGTCGGGTATCTGCAGGACCAGAAGAGGCACCACATGCAGCACGCGCACGAGGCATTGCGCACGGCCTGGTAGCCGTTCAGCCGCCGCCTCGCCCCAACCCCCAGTGTGACTCACCTCCTGGCTAATTTCCGCTTCTTCGTTTCCGCGCGGCGCGACATGTCGGTGAGCAACCACCTTGCAACGACTTCGCGCCGACTTGATGAACTTTGTGGCGCTCGCCTAGTGCCGGTCTTGCCGAATACCGCGCAGATTTTCACGAACGCGTTTGGCGACCAGGACGGTCAGGTAGTCCAGGATTCGCGCACCGTCGCTGTACTCGGCCCATGTGTCCGCATACATTTTCGACACCGTCTCAGTCGGCGTATTCGTGTCAGAGGCGACTGCGTTGACGACATTTTCAAAGTTGGGTAGGGCCATGATGTTCTCCTGGCTTTCGAAGAGTAGGGGACGAACGCGCCTGCGGAAAGGCGATTAAACGATGTTGTCGACCCGTATGCAAATTGAATCGGCCTATCGTTGAGAGCGGGTCAGTTGTCATCGTTTTGTCTGCGCAGATTCTTTCGTATCCCTGAACAGTGGTGTGCTCTTGCTCCACAATTCCGTACCGGTCACGGGTGACCCGTCAAATGCACGGGTCGAGCGCGCACGGAACAAATCCAATCGTTTCAGTGGCTTGGCTCCGCTCGATCGCTCGCGAATCGCCCACAACCTTGCAAACAGATTGTGTGGACAACCTGCGGATCATATTCGTGGAGTGACGTCGCCGATGCAATTCAGAAGCGCTCAAGAAAACGGTATATACTGTTTATATCGTTTGTCAACCGGGGAATGACCATGATCGAGGCCAGCGTCAGGAAGCCGACCAGGAAAGCCTTTCACTTCCCCAGGAACGCATACCGCCATGCGTGCATCTGCCTGAGCAACGCGACGTAGTCGCGCCGCCGCTTGCTCGGACGAGCCACGGCATCGTGTCACTGAGCATTGCGTCACAGGCAAGTTTGTCCGAGGAACGAAGATGTCGGATAAGCATCTTTCCAGCAGGTTCGACGTCGACCTCGACCTGCTTTTAACCCGGCTGCTCGAAATGGGCGGCTTGGTGGAGGCGCAGATCGCGCGCGCGATGGAGGCGCTGAACACGTTTGATCTGGCGCTTGTCGAGCAGGTCCTGGAGAGTGAACGCCGGCTCAACGCGATGGAAATAGAAATCGACGAAGAAGTTAGCAACATCATCGTTCGCCGGCAACCCACCGCTCGTGACCTGCGGCTTCTGATGGCCGCCTCGAAGTGCATCACCAACCTCGAGCGTACTGGCGACGAGGCCCGGAAGATTGCGAAGCGAACGCGCCGCATTGCCATGGTGACCACCACGCGGACCGTCAACATCGCTGAAATCAAAGCCTCGGGCGAGATGGCCGCAAATATTCTTCGTCACGCGCTCGATGCATTTGCGCGGATGGATACCGTTGCGGCAGCGCAGATTGTGCAGGACGACGCAGCCATCGATAACGAGTTCGGGGCCTTCGTGCGCAAGCTCATAACGTCCATGATGGAAGACCCCGTGACAATCACAATGGGGCTCGACTACCTGTTCATAGCGAAGGCCATCGAGCGTATCGGCGACCATGCCACCAACATTGCTGAGTTTGTCATCTACGTTGTTAAGGGTACCGACATTCGCCACGCGCCACGAGAGCAGATTGAGCGTTACTGAAAAGTATCGACGTTCGGCTACTTCGACGATTGTTGATCGAGGGACATGACGGATTGTCATATTCAGGTGGTATACAGAACGGGCAATCCTCGTGGGAGATTGATTTGGACGTTCGAAAGTCAGCGTTACGCGTCGAGAGTGCAACGAAGCATCCATTTGAGAGCTGCTTCGTCGACCTTGGTGGGCACTCAGCAGAACGGGCGCTCACACTACTCACTGCAGCAGTGCATGCTGCTCAACGCGAAATGAATGCCTTCGTTTGGATTACAGACGCACTTCCCGGTGCGACTCTCAAGCCGGCGCTGGCATTCGGTACAGTCGGCGAACTGTATCGGTCATATACCCGGCCGGCCGAGTTAGGACGCCTGAAAGGTGTGCTGCGCTCCTGACCACTGAGTGGCGCTAACGTCGCTGATGTTTGCGTGGAGTCAATAGTGTTTGGCTCCGGCGCTCTTTGCCGTTTTGCTCAGCGTTCGAATTTTCGCGCCTGCCGCGCTTAAGAATTTCACAGTACTGGCCGTTATCTTGGGGGTCTGACGGACTCGAGGCCATGTATGGCAAAACCGCACCCCAATCGCTCGAACAGCGGGACGCCGCGGCAACGGGAAACCATAACGCTCGCAGGGTTGACGTTCAATCGGGATCTCGCCCGCAAAGCTTTCACTATAATTTCAGTCGCTTTCATTCTTCTGGCGATCGGCATGAACACGTTTCTGGCACGCCGTCAGACGCATGAGCAGGAGAATTCACTCAGCACGCTGCGGGAATCAGGTCGACTGAAACACGACCTCGACCAGGTCCAGCAGATGATGCTTGACGAACGTGGCCAACTCTACACGCTGATTAGCACCCGACCGTTTTACAAGCGCACCGCCTACAACTTTCCGATGTCGGCGCTTCTCGAATTGACGGGGGATGCACGCCTCGGATGTCGGGGGCGTGAAGATTGCCTCTCGCGCCTGAACGAACTCGATGAAATGATGCGCAAGCTCGGCGAACGCAGCAATGCGTTGGCGCGACGGGTCGACTCGAGACCTGGAAGCGTTGGCCTCGGGGACCCGGCGTTGAGCGAGATTGATGCGTACTTTTATAGCGTCCTCGAACATGTCGTCGATGTCCGGATGGAAGCGGATGCCACGCTCGACTCCGTTGTCAGTCAGTCCTCATCGGACGCCAAGTGGGTGTCTGCCGCACTGCTCGCGAGCGGCTTGACGGCTGCGGCTCTGCTGCTCGCCCTGATGCGTTGGAACGCGCGCATAGCGAGGCGGCTTCGAGCTGCGCTACGTCTGGCTGACGGAGCACGCGCCCGGTATCAGCGGTTCTTTGATGAGCATCCGCTGCCAATCTGGATATACGACAATGAGTCGCTGAGCATTGTCGCAGTCAATGGTGCCGCGCAGCGGACCTTTGGGTATCAGGAAGCCGAACTGCTCAAGATGTCGCTGGGGGACGTACATCCCGCGGATGAATTTAGTCGTCTGAGTGCGACACGAGGTCGCTTGTAGAAGTTGTCCCTACTTCAACAGGAAGGGACCATCCATGTCACTGGATGAACCTACGGTTCTGAATCAAGTGCGAACCGGACAACGTAACGAAGCACCGCGAGGTGCGGGGTATCAATCGCGAGAGGCGTACCCTTCTGGCAGCCATAAGCCGGATGAGTGCCAGGTAGTCGATATGGCGAACACATGTGAATCTGCGATAAAGGTCGTTACTAGAAACAAGCGGAAATGGCTTTTACGCTTGAACCAAAAGGTAATGGAAGTGGGACTAGCGTTTTCAGGCTACGCGGTCGTGACCCATATGCTTCCCGGCCCATAGCAGGCGCCTAAGTCGACGTACTTTTACGAGTGGAACGTGGAAATCCCGTATCGCTCCCCTCGGGGACAGCAAGCCGCAAGGCTTGCCCATGGCGATGCGGGCGAAGGATTGAGGACAAAGCGAACGCCATCTTGTAATCGGATGGATAGGGGTTGCAACATCATCCCACGCGAAAGCGGGCAGACTTCCTCATGGTCTCTCGTCACAAGAGAGTAGGTAGAACCATCTTAACGGAGGGGAAGCAAATGGACGCAGCAACACCAGCGTGTGCGCCTTCCGGCGTGGCATGGGACGGCATCAGTTGGGCCGATGTCCAGCGTCAGGTAAGACGGCTGCAAGCGCGTATTGTGAAGTGGACACAGGCCGGCAAGCATAACAAGGTGAAAGCCTTGCAATGGCTGCTGACCCACTCGTTCAGCGGCAAGGCATTAGCCGTCAAGCGGGTGACTGAAAATAAAGGCAAGAACACCCCCGGTGTCGACAAGGTCATCTGGAAAACACCGAGGGCAAAGACCAACGCGATTGCGTCGTTGAAGAGACGGGGTTATTCGGCTCTGCCGCTTCGACGGGTAATGATACCGAAGAAGAACGGGAAAATGAGGGCGCTCGGTATACCCGTGATGCGGTGCAGGGCAATGCAAGCTTTACATTTGCTAGCGCTCGAACCCATTGCGGAAACCACTGCCGACCCGAACTCATATGGGTTCAGGCCGGAACGCGCGACAGCCGACGCGGGGGCGCAGTGCTTCATTGTCCTCGCAAAAAAGGCCAACGCACAGTGGGTACTGGAAGCCGACATTAAGGCCTGTTACGACGAGATCAGCCACGCATGGATGGTCGCCAACATCCCCACGGACAAGGTGATCCTGCAGAAGTGGCTCAAGGCGGGATATGTGTATCAGGACGAACTCTTCCCGACCGAGGCTGGTGTGCCGCAAGGCGGAATTATTTCACCGGTCGCGGCAAACATGAGCCTGGATGGTCTGGAGGCGATGCTTGCGAAGAAATTTCCAAAAGCGGAGCAGACTAGGCTGAAGATGCACATGGTGCGTTACGCGGACGACTTCATCATTACAGGCAACTCGAAAGAATGGCTGGAAAACGAAGTCAAGCCCACAGTGGTCGCATTCCTGGCAGAACGCGGACTTGTTCTGTCGCCGGAAAAGACCAAGGTAACGCACATCGACGAAGGGTTCGACTTCCTCGGATGGAATTTCCGCAAGTACAACGGCAAGCTGTTGATCAAGCCGTCGAAAGCGAATGTCAAGGCCCATCTTGACACGATCCGGGAAGTCATCAAAGGCAACAAGACGGCTAAACAGGCAAATCTGATACGGCTGCTCAATCCGATTCTTCGTGGTTGGGCGAACTATCACCGCCATGTGGTCGCCAAGGAAACCTTTGGCAAGATTGATTCACATGTCTGGGCAATGCTGTGGCAGTGGGCGGTTCGGCGACATCCGGAGAAAGGAGCCCGCTGGGTGAAAGAGAAATACTTCAAAACCCAAGGCTCCCGGAATTGGGTATTTTCCGCAACCGAAAAACAGAAGGATGGAAGTCGAGTAGAGCTCGCCTTGCTGAAGGAAGCCGACACGCCAATACGGCGGCACATCAAGATCAAGGCCGGAGCAAACCCGCACGACCCGAAGTGGGAACCATACTTTGAAGCCCGCTGGGGCATGAAGATGATGAACTCGCCAAGGGGCAGGGTAAAACTCTACCGCGTCTGGCTACGGCAGGATGGCCTGTGTCCGACCTGTCAGGAACCGATCGCGCCGGGTAGCACTTGGGCGACCCGGTTCATTGTGAAAAGAACCGAAGGCGGATCAGACGCGGCGAGCAACATTCAACTGCACCATCCCGATTGCCATGGAAGTCAATATGCCGGGAAGTAAGTTGTGAACGCGGGTATCGAAAGGTGCCTTGGCAGAGGCTTGAGCCGTGTGCGACCGAAAGGAGCACGCACGGTTCTTAGGGGGCTGGGCGCGGGCAACCGCGTCCGGCTACCCGACA
>NZ_WOEZ01000297.1 GCF_013177735.1 Paraburkholderia elongata
GAACCAGCACCGAACTTCCAACCACCCGGCACCGCTTCGTTCTGCGTCGCTGCATCAGCAGCAGAGAAACGAGATTATGAAGAACTTTCGCTACGCCGTCAACAGGTTTTTCTAACTTTCTCAACCCGTTCACTTCGCTGAAAGCCTTGCCACTGCTGGCTCTCCCGCCTCCCGCGCCCCGGTGTCCGAGGCACGAAAGAGCGAGATTCTAGCGAGCCGAACGGCCCCTTGCAAGCGGTATCTGGAATTTATTTCAAGGCGTCTTTTCTATGCGCCCCGGTTCATCGGCAACCGGCACTTCCACGTCGGACGCCAGAGCTTGCGCCGCCGGGGCGCCGATCGTCCAATCGTGCAGCACCGTATAGGCAACCGCCAGCAACGTTGGGCCGATGAAAACACCAAGGAAGCCGAAAGCAAACGCTCCGCCCAGGATACCCAGCATCACCAGGATCAGCGGCATGTCACTACTCTTGCCGATCAGGATCGGCTTGATGACATTGTCAGACATGCTGACGACCAACACGCCCCACACAACAAGAAAGATTGCCCAACCCGTTGCGCCGCCGTGATACAGCCAGATCGCCGCGGGCAACCAGACGACAACCGGGCCGCCCGGTATAACTGACAGGAAGAACGTCGCCAGCCCAAGCAGCGCCGGCGCCGGGACGCCCGCAATCCAGCAACCGAAGCCGGCAAGAATGCCTTGCACAAGCGCGGTGCCGAGAATTCCGTAGACCACGCCCTTCACCGTGCTGCCCGCCAGCGTCAGCAAGTAATCGGCGCGTTCGCCGGCGATACGCCGCATGCCCGCTCTCAGCCAGGCCGCCGCGCCCTCCCCTCCGGTATAAAAGAAGAACGCGAGCACGATACTCAGCGCCAACAATCCCAGACCGTGCGTAACGGCAATCGCAGCCGCCAGGATCCACTTGCCGGCCGGCGCCGCAAGCGCACGCATTTGTGCGATCAGTTCAGAGTTGCTACTCGTTACATTTGCCCAAAACGCCTCGATGTTCGAGCCAATCAGCGGGATTCGCCCCACCCACGGCGGCAAATCCGGCAAGCCAGCCTCGAAGAGCCTTTGTACCAATGCGACGATGTCGTGAACGTGCGCACCAAAAGCAAAGCCCGCGTAGACGAACGGGCCAAGAACCACAACCAGAATGATGAGCACGATCAACGTCGCGGCCAGCTTCCGCCGCCCCCCGACTGCCGCAGTGAGCCGCCGGTACAAGCCCCACGAGCTATAACTGAGGATGGCGCCCCACAGCAGCGCGGTCGTAAAAGGCGCAAGCACCAGCAGGGAGCCGCCCACCAATACGATCAACGCGAACACTGCGGCGAGACGCTCAATCAGTTGGTCCGATTTCACTATGAATCTCCTGTTGTGCCAGACCACAGCGACGAATAGACATACGCTTGCCAGGCGCCCACTGAAGGCAGTCAGTATAGAAGCGAGTCACGCCTCCGGGCATGTCTTATATCATCCGGCCAGGACGCCACGCAACGCATCTGACGGCGCTCGCAACGGGCTTATTTTTGATGTGGAAATGCCCCGATCCATCCGGCATAGTCAGCCAAATAATATGGCGGCATAGAAAAGACTAGAATATAAGGTTCTGTGCCCCCCAATTTCCGGATTTATGCGCTCGCGAATCGCCAAACGTCTCCCCCCCGATGCCGACAAGCTTGTCGGTCTTTCGCTCGCGCTTTTCGCGTCGGGCAGCCGCACCGAAGACCGCTTCTGGGAAGCGAAGCTCGATGCGTTGCTGGCCAAGATCGTCCGCAACGCCAACCAGACAACGCTGGACGCCGCGCTCGACCATCTGCAGCAGAATCATCCTGATGCTTACGGTGCACTCGCCGACATGGCGGAAACGCACAGCGAGTCGTTCATCGTCGAACATGAAGGCGCTCCTTATGAAGCGTTGCTGATTGCCGCGCCGGTGCTGGCCTGGACTCGCTACATGATTCCTTCCGGTCCGCTCAAAGCGGACGCGGCCGACGCCCTGCGCGCACATCTGCAGGCGCACGTGCTCGCGGCCAATACGCGTGTCGCCATGGTGCCGTTCCTTTACAGCATCGACCAACTGCCGCGTCACCACGTCGAAACCTGGCGTATTGCCCAGCAACTTGCTCAAGCAGCGATGGCTGGCGGCAACGTCAAACTCAATTTTGGCGAACTGCCGGAAACTTCGCCAATCCTCGCCGACCCGCGCTTTCTGCTGGCTGTGGTCGCGGCGCCGGTGGGCGAGCCGGCGTTTCGCTGGCAGGAAGAAGAGAACGGCAGCCGGATCGAGCGCGGCCAATGCCTCGAACAATGGGCAACGCAAGGGGGCGCCAATCTGTCGTTGGTGCTGCCCGGATGTGAATTCGAATGTCTGCTGCCGGATGCCTATTATTCAGCCTGCCGCGACGCCGACGAAAGCGTGCGCCCTCACACGGTACGTACCGCCGTGCGTTATCTGTTCGACACAATCGGCGCGGCACCACAGGAGTTGCGCGCGGTTGTCGCGGGCTTCGGCGAGCGCCGCATCGACGAATACCGCGTCGGCTTCACGCGCCGGGGCAGCAATGATGTGATCTACGGCGTCGTCTGGCCACTTTACGGCCGCGAGAACGGCGAGCCTGGCATCGATGAAGAACCGCAAGAGACCGCTGCGTCGGACGATCCTCTCGAAGAAATCGTCGCATTGCTCAAGGAAACCGGTGTGACAGACGTGCGCCGCCACGCGGGCCGCTTCGAGCCAGAATATTGCGATGACTGTGGTGTCCCGCTCTATGCGGACCCGCTCGGCGAAATCGTCCACGCCGAAATGCCGGAGGACGCGGAGCCCGCGCAACCGCATTTCCACTGACCCACCGGTGCCGGCGTCATTGCGCCGCACCGTTGCCATCAGGAAGCCCCGCCGCGCGCGGGGCTTTTTTTATGTCATTCCTCCTATGCCTTTTGGACAGGCGGTCAAAACGAAGGGAATTTGTCATCATAGTGCCGGTGGTGCATCGTAATGCGCCCGGCACCCTCGCCGGCCCGCACGCATCGCGCCACCTCGCCCGATTCATCTGGAGACATGGCATGCGATTCTCAATACTCAACTCAGACGCGGAACGACGCGATGGACTCAAAGCACTGCTGCGGCAAATCGACCGGCTGGCGCGCTTTAACGAAGCACAGGATTGGCGTCAGGTTGAGCGTACGCTCAAGCGCCTGCGGCCCGACCTGCTCGTGATCGATTGGCAGGACTGGATGTCGGTTGACGATACCCGTCATCTGCTCAGCCATTACCCTGACCTGCGCATTGCAGTGCTGACCGACGAGGTCTCTCCAACCGTCGTACGGGACCTCATGGACGAAGGTGTACTCGGCGTGGTTCCGCGCGAAACCGACCCGTGCCTGATCGTGCGCGCTTTCGAGATGGTTCTGCTGGGTGGTCACTATGTGCCGCCGGGCGCGTTGGCGCTCAATCCTCCGTTACCGCCGGATGCCGCCATCCGGCTGTTCGATGAAAAGAATCCGCCACCGCGCCGGACCAAACTCTCCAACGGCCTATCGCCCCGCCAGGAGCAAATCATGCGCTGCGTCCACATGGGCAGCACCAACAAGATGATCGCGCGCACGCTCGGCATTAGTGAAGGCACCGTCAAGATCCACCTGACCAGCATATTTCAACAACTCGGAGCGCCTAATCGTGCCGCCGCGGTCGCGCTCTATAACGGCTGGCTGTCGGCTCATTTGCAAGTACTGCGCAACGATGACGGAGGTCCTTCTCGTCCGGTAATGGGGCAAGCCGGCGTGGTGCCATTGCGGCGCCGCATACTGCGGCGCTTCCAGTATCCGTTGCCCGCGAACGACACGGGCGACACGCTGCCAATGGCGGCCGAACCGAGCACGCCATACGGCGATGCGCCCGCCGGGCCGACAACGGAACAGGTCACGCAAGGTTCGGCGTAACGTCAGCCGGCGCTCGCGCCAGAATCGGAACGCGCCCTTTCTGGCAGCGTTCGCGCCGGCTGGCATGGAATCCGCTCACACCTTTTCTCGTCCAACGAGTAATATGAGATACATGGGTTTCCTCTACACACCGCTTCCGTTCTGGGTCGCTGTCGGTGGCTGGATCGCCACTGCGATAGTGGTCGCGCTCGCGCTGTGGAAAAATCCTTTCAAACGACTTCAGGACGGCACACTCCAGCATGTCTGGCTCGCGATCATCGTCGCGGTGTCGGTGCTGTGGGCGAGCAACGCGTGGCTCGACGACGGCACTGTCATGCATCTGCTCGGCGCCACGCTGGTCGTCACATTATTCGATTGGGCGCTCGCGCTGATCGCCATGGCGATAGTCACGGGTCTTGCCGCCGTCGTCTTCGACGCCCCCTGGCAGGGCATCGCGCTGACTTTCCTCGTGTTCGGAGCGCTGCCTGTCGGCATCTCGACCTTGATCCAGCGCGCCAGCATCGCCTGGCTGCCGCGTAACCTCTTCATGTTTATCTTCGGCCAGGGTTTTGTCTCACCCGCCATTGCCGTATCGCTCACGGCGGCCGCGGCACTCGGCGTTCACATCGCGCTCGCCGACGGCTCGATGACCGTGGTGCCGGCCGGCTACGCGTTCAGTGTGCTTCTGCTAGCTACCGGCGAGGCCTGGTTCACGGGCATGTCGACGGCATTGATCGCGGTCTACCGCCCGGCGTGGGTTACCACTTATGATGTGCGTCGATATCGATTGGGCGGCCCACGCACCTGACACGGGCGCGGCATCGAGCACGTATCTGCAGCAATCGGCCATCTCGGCACATAAAGCGCCTGAGTCCATGCACCACGACAGGACAAAATATTTGTGTCAGGATTGAACTCATCCCTCTCGCCGGGCATCTTACGTGCCTCATGTCTCATTAGCGTCTAACGAACTAGATGGATCGCACCAACGTACCGCGCCGATTGCTGCAGTTGGTCGGCGGGTTAGCAACATTTGCAGCGGGTCTCTCGCTCCTTTGCGCTGCTCCCGCATACGCCGATCAACTCGAACAGCACAACGATCTCGTCAACAAATTTGTCAATGACATGCATGCAGACCCGCTAGTCGCGGACTGCGCTGCTCATGGCAATTTTGTTGCAAGCACATCAACCGCCTTCGACCATGTCGAATTTCCACCCAGCTCCTTCGATAGCGCACATGCGTCGGTCACGCCCTGGAACGATTCGTTCGACGAGGGCAAGCAGCGCGTCAAGGTGGACAACATCGTTACCGTCGAGGGCCTCGGTATCCGCCAGAGCGGCAGCGGAGATCCAGCCGATCTCAAATTCCGCTGCGGCTACGTGGGCAATCAGATGCTGGCGTTCAGTTGGAACGATCCGGTGCCGCCAGCCCGCGCGCATAGCTCCGGCTCTACGGGATCGCGGGCGTCCTCGGGCAAGCATAAGAGTGTGAAGGGCAACCACTCTGCTAGTGGCAAAACTACGAAGAAAGCGACCGGAAAGTCCTCGAAGGCAAGCTCGGGGAAATCTTCGCGAGTAGCTTCCAGCAAGTCTTCGGGCAAATCGACCGCCAAGAAGTCCACGGCGAAAAAGACTCAATAACGAACATGACCCGCGGCCGTTTCAACTGACTCACGCTGCGGGTCGTGCTGGCACCCTCCAAAGAAACGGGGCACACACTTCCAAAGTGTGTGCCCCGTTTTTTGTACGGCATCCGGTCAGGCGAATGTCTCCACATGCCGCAAAATCGCCTGCAGCATGGCGGCGCCCAGCGACGCGCTACGCTCCCCGTTCCAACCCACCCTCTCGTCAGGCAGATTGGCGTTGTCCTTGAACGGCATCTCCAAGGTCAACGACAGACAGCCGAATTCGTTACCGATGTACTTTGAAGCCAGCTTGAGCGCGTCCTCACGATACTTGCTCGCTGCGTAGCCGTACTTATCCTGAAAATCCGGACTCGCATGCTTGAATGCTTCGATGAACGCTTTCTGCTCCTCTGCCTGCCGCTCCGTGAAACCCGGCAGCATTTCGGAGCCAGCCACGAACACGTACGGCAGCGCCTCGTCGCCGTGGATATCGAAAAAGAGGTCACAACCGATCGCGCGAATTGCGTCACGCACCACCAGCACCTCAGGACTGCGCGCGGCGTCCGGCTCCATCCATTCGCGGTTCAGGTTCGCGCCCGTCGCGTTGGTGCGCAGATTGCCGTGCACGCTGCCATCCGGATTCATATTCGGCACGATGTAGAACACCGCGTGATCGTAGAGCTTGCGCGCTACCGGATCGCCCGCCCAATCGCCCCAACCCGCGAGACGCTTGACGAGACCTTCGATAAACCATTCCGCCATCGTCTCGCCAGGATGCTGGCGCGCGATCAGCCAGATTTTCTTCTTGGGCGTATCGCCGGTTTGCAGCGTGCCAAGCGTCAGCAGAGACATCGGCCGGCCTTCGACGGTCTTGCCCAACTCCGTAAGCGTGGCCTGCGGCATCTGCTGGACCGCGCCGAGAAACTCCGAGTGACGTTCCTCGCTATACGGTTCGAAATACGCGTAATAAATGCTGTCGAAATCCGGCGTGTGGTCGATCGTCATCACACGGCCGTCGTAGGAAGTCGGCACACGAAACCAGTTCACCCGGTCATAGCTTGCCACTGCCTGATAGTCGCGCCAGCCTTCGGCGAAAGCGCACGCTGCGGCATTTTCAAAGGTCATCACGCAGCGCTCGCCGGCCGCGCCGGACAAACGGAAGTAAAACCACTGCGCGAACTCGGCGTGACTGTCGGGCCGCACGCGCAGACGGATGTTGCCGGCGTCTTCGCAGGCCAGCACTTCGATCGCGCCCGCATCGAAGTTGCTCGTAATCGATAACGTCATGATGTTCTTCCCTGCTTGTGCGCGCCGCGATCGCTTAGTCAGCGATACGGCGGCGGAATACGTAAGTGGAATCGTTCGAGGCCTCGGCATTGAACGCGTAGCCTTCGGAGTCGAAGTCCTTCAACTGCTCGGGCTTGTCGAGACGGTTTTCGACCGCGTAGCGCGCCATCAGACCCCGCGCGCGCTTTGCGTGGAAACTGATGATCTTGTAGCGGCCGCCCTTCCAGTCTTCAAACACCGGTGTGACGATCGGCGCTTCGAGCAGCTTGGGCTTGACTGACTTGAAATACTCACCGGAAGCGCAGTTGACCAGCACGCGCGAGGCGGCAGCGCGCTTCTTCAGTTGCACGTTCAAAGCCTGCGTGATCCGTTCGCCCCAGAACGCGTACAGATCCTTGCCGCGCGTGTTGGCAAAGCGCGTGCCCATTTCGAGGCGATACGGTTGCAGCAGATCGAGCGGGCGCAGCAATCCGTACAGGCCGGAAAGCACTCGCACGTGATTCTGCGCGTAATCCAGATCTGCCGACGACAACGTCCTGGCGTTGAAGCCTTCGTACACATCACCGTTGAACGCGAGCATGGCCTGCTTGGCGTTGTGCGTGCCGAAACTGGGCGACCATTCCGCGTAACGCTGGAAATTGAGGTGTGCAAGCTGATCGGAAATGCTCATCAGCGAGCCGATCTGCTGCGGCGACAAAAGGCGCAATCCACCGATCAATTCGGCTGCATCGTCGACGAAATTGGGGATCGTGTGCTTTTTGACATGCGGAGGGGTTTCGTAGTCGAGCGATTTCGCCGGCGACAGAACGATTATCATAGAGGCCTTGCAGGCACGCCGTGCCTGGCGGTCAAAGACGAAAGCCAGATTGTAACGAATGCCCGGTTCCCACGCCTCACACGGCGCTTTGCGCGTCGTCCTCGATTCCAATGTCTGGATCGATATTCTCGTGTTCGACGATCCGCACACGCGGCCGATCCGCGCCGCGCTCGAAAGTGGCGCGCTGGCCGCGCTGATCGACGCGCGCTGCCTCGCCGAACTCACCTACGTGCTCGACTACCCGCAATTCGTGCATCGCAATGTCGACAAGGCGGCGGCGCTTGCCGTCGTGGCACGCCTGGCTCAGCTGGTCGAACCCGCTGCACCCGCGGAAGATGCGAGGCCGTTGCCCAAATGCAAAGACCGCGACGACCAGAAATTCCTCGAACTCGCGCACGCCGCGCGGGCGGACTGGCTGGTGTCGAAAGACCGCGCGGTGTTGAAACTCGCCAAGCGGATTGCGCGTGACTTCGGCTTCCAGATTGCGCAGCCGGCGCCGTTTGTCGGCTCCTGTATGACAGACGGGCCAGCGCCCGTATGACCCCTGGCCGAATGGCCAACGTCGGGCCGACCGCGCGCACATAGCGCCGCGATTCCCTACAATCGGGCTTCGTCCTTTTGAACGACGCCCCCTGTCAATTCGCCAACTCACTCGACCACGCTCCGGACAGCGCCATGAATGCACCGCACGACACGCCCATGAGTCCCTCGTTTCCGTCTCGCCTGCCGGACGTCGGCACGACGATTTTTACCGTGATGAGCGCGCTCGCCACCGAGAAAGGTGCGGTGAACCTCGGCCAGGGCTTTCCCGACTTCGGCTGCGATCCCCGCATTGTCGACGCGGTCGCGAACGCGATGCGTGACGGCCACAACCAATACCCGCCGATGGCCGGCGCCGCGCCGCTGCGTCAGGCGATTTCGGACAAGCTCGCGAACCTGTACGGCCGCCGCTACGACGCCACCAGCGAGATCACCGTGACGGCAGGCGCCACGCAGGCGCTGCTGACGGCAATTCTCTGCACTGTGCATCCGGGCGACGAAGTGATCGTGGTCGAGCCGACCTACGACAGCTATCTGCCGTCGATCGAGCTGGCCGGCGGCAAACCGGTATTCGTCACGCTCGACGCGCCCGACTACGCGATCCCGTTCGACAAGCTCGCCGCCGCAATCACGCCGAAAACGCGGCTCCTGCTGATCAACACGCCGCACAATCCGACCGGCACGGTCTGGCGTGCGGAAGACATGCGCAAGCTCGAAGAAATCGTGCGCGGCACCAATGTGCTGATTTTGTCGGACGAAGTGTACGAGCACGTGGTGTACGACGGCGCGCCGCACGAAAGCGTTGCGCGCTATCCGGAACTGGCGCAGCGCAGTTTCGTGGTGTCGAGCTTCGGCAAGACCTATCACGTCACCGGCTGGAAAGTCGGCTACGTAGCCGCACCCGCCGCGCTCACCGCTGAATTTCGCAAAGTGCACCAGTTCAACGTGTTCACGGTCAACACGCCGATGCAGGTCGGCCTCGCGGAATATATGAAGGATCCGGCACCGTATTTGGATCTGCCCGCGTTTTATCAGAAGAAACGCGACTTCTTCCGCGCCGGCCTCGCGAATTCACGCTTCAAGCTGCTGCCTTGCACGGGCACATACTTTCAGTGCGTCGACTATTCGGCGATCAGCGATCTGCCCGAAGCCGAATTCGCCCAATGGCTGACCGGCGAGATCGGTGTCGCGGCGATTCCGGTATCGGCGTTCTATCACGAGGCGCATGAATCGGGCGTGGTGCGCTTCTGCTTTGCCAAGCAGGAAGCCACACTCGCCACCGCGCTCGACCGGCTGGCGCGGCTCTAGGGCGCCCCGCGCGATGCTGCGAACGAACCCACGTTCCTCGCCATCGCGCGCAGCGGCCCGCGTGTGCGTTGCACGCCCGGGCTCATTTCACCTGCAACACCGTCACGCCTCAGGCCGGACGCGAAGCTGCGATATGCGCCTTGCGATCTTCTGTCACGCGCTGCGCGGCCGGCCGGGCGTTGATCGCCTTCACATAGCTTTTCCAGTCCACGCCGGCGTCGAGCAGGAAATCGCGGCCATAGATAGTCTGCGTCGCCATGCCGACCAGCGGCAAGCTCACATAACCTGCTGCGTCGGCGACACTGAAACGCTCGCCGCGCAAATACGGCCCGAATTTCGCAATCCGCTTGAAGCCGACGATGTGATGCGCGAGCAGCTTCTCGACGCGCCCCTTGGTCGCGTCAGTCACGGTGCCGCCGAAGAACGCTTCCTTGTAGAGATTGCGCGCGGTCAGTTCGAGATGCACATCCACGAACGTGATCAACTCGCGCTCCTTGGCTGCTTCCCACGGATCAGTGGAGAAAATCGCCTTGTCGGGAAACCGCGCGGCCAGATATTCGACGATGCTTTGCGATTCGCACAGATCGCCGCGTTCGGTCTGGATATAGGGCACCTTGCCGAGCGGAGAATGCTCGAGCATCGTCTCTTCCTGGCTCGGCAGCACGAACACCTCCTCGAACGGAATGCCGTGTTCGAGAAGCACGAACTTCACCTTGTTGTAATAGTTAGAAAGCGCGAAACCGCACAGCTTGATCATCGGGTGTCTCCTTCCTTCGGGTTGTTTGAGGCCGCTCGTCAAAATCAAAGCAGCGGTCTTCGATCAATCATCCAGTAAATTGCACGATCGTGCTATTCTAAAATAACCATGGAGTCGAGCATCACAATGACCTCTCGCAATTTCAGCATCGAGACTATCGGCATTGTCGGAACCGGTGCAATGGGCCGTGGCATTGCCCAGATTGCCGCGCTGGCGGGCCTCACCGTGCGTCTTTACGACACGAATCCCGCCGCGATCGGCGCCGCGCGCGACTACCTTGCCGAGACTTTCGCCAAATTGACCGCCAAAGGCAAGCTCGACCAGGCCCGCTCGCTCGCCGCGCTGGCAAACGTGAGCGGCGCGCAGGTCATCGGCGATCTGGCCGATTGCGACCTGGTCGTCGAGGCGATCGTCGAAAAGCTCGATGTGAAGCAGGCCCTCTTTCGCGAGCTCGAAACGGTGGTGAGCGGCCGTTGCGTGCTGGCGTCTAACACCTCATCGTTGTCGATTACCGCAATTGCAGCGGGCTGCACGAATCCGTCACGGGTGGCCGGTTATCACTTCTTCAATCCGGTTCCGTTGATGAAGGTCGTCGAAGTGATCGACGGCCTGCGCAGCGATCCCGCCACTGGCGACGCGTTGATGGATCTCACGCGCCGCATGGGCCACACGCCAGTGCGTGCGAAAGACATGCCCGGCTTCATTGTCAATCACGCCGGCCGCGGCATGAATACCGAGGGCCTGCGCGTAGCGGGCGAAGGCGTTGCGAGCTTCGCCGACATCGACCGCATCATGCGCGAGCAGGCAGGCTTTCGCCTCGGGCCATTCGAACTGCTCGACCTGACTGCGCTCGACGTATCGCATCCGGTGATGGAATCGATCTATCACCAGTTCTATGAAGAGCCGCGCTTCACGCCCTCGCCGATCACCGGCACGCGGCTCGCGGGCGGACTGATCGGCCGCAAAACGGGCGAAGGCTTTTACCGCTATGAAGACGGCAAGCAGCAAGTGCCCGCAGAAGCGCCCGCGCCGACTGAACTGCCGCAAAGCGTGTGGGTCAGCAAGCGCTATCCGCAAGCGCATGACGCCGTCGTGCAACTCATCGCCAAATCAGGCGTAAAGCTCGACGAAGGCGCCACGCCCGCAGCGGACTCGCTGATCGTCGTGACACCCTTCGGTCATGACGCGACCACCGCCGCCGTCGACGAAGCACTCGATGCAACTCGCGTTGTCGCTATCGATGCCCTATTCCCGCTGGCCGCCGCGCAGCGCCGCACGCTGATGACGACACCCGCCACCAGCCGCACCGCACGCGAGACCGCCCACGCACTATTTGCCGCCGACGGCGTTCCCGTCACCGTGATCCGCGACTCGACCGGCTTCGTCGCGCAACGCGTCGTGGCGACCATCGTCAACATCGGCTGCGACATCGCGCAAAAACAGATCGCGACACCGGACGATATCGACCTCGCCGTGACACTAGGCCTCGGCTACCCGCGCGGGCCGCTCACACTCGGCGATGCACTCGGCGCGAAAACGATCCTCACCATCTTGCGCAATATCTTCAGCGTGCTCGGCGATCCGCGCTATCGCCCGTCGCCCTGGCTTGCACGGCGCGCGCAACTTGCCCTGTCGCTGACGCAACGCGACGCTGCCGACATTCAAACGGAGACCCAACAATGAGCGCCGAACTGCTGACCTCGCGCCCGACCGAAAGCGAATCGACGCTGGTCCTCACGCTGTCGAACCCCGGCGCACGCAACGCCCTGCATCCGGACATGTATGCCGCGGGCATCGAAGCGCTCGAGTCGGTCGAGCGCGATCCTTCCATACGCGCCGTCGTGATCACCGGCGCGGACAATTTCTTTTGTGCTGGCGGCAATCTGAACCGCTTGCTGGAAAACCGCGCGAAAGATCCGTCGGTGCAGGCGGAGAGCATCGATCTGCTCGGCGAATGGATTTCGGCGCTGCGATTATCGTCGAAGCCGATAATCGCCGCCGTTGACGGAGCCGCCGCCGGTGCAGGGTTTTCGCTAGCGCTCGCGTGCGATCTGATCGTCGCCGCGGAAGACGCCAAATTCGTGATGTCGTATGCGCGCGTCGGTCTCACGCCTGATGGCGGCGGGTCGTGGTTTCTTGCGCAAGCCTTGCCACGCCAGCTGGCGACCGAAGTGCTGATCGAAGGCAAACCGATCGGCGCGACGCGTCTGCACGATCTCGGCGTCGTCAACAAACTGGCGAAGACCGGCGCCGTGCGTGACACCGCCGTCGCCTGGGCCGACGAGCTCGGCAAGATTTCGCCGAATTCGGTCGCGCGCATCAAGGGGCTCATCGGCGCGGCCGGTGCACAGCCGCTCGCTGAACATCTGGTTGCCGAACGCGACAGCTTTGTCGCCTCACTGCATCATCGCGACGGTCTCGAAGGGATTTCCGCGTTCCTCGAAAAACGCGCTCCGGTCTACAAGTGAACATCAGTGAACGAAGAGACGATGCCTGACTATCAACTCCCCAAGCGCCGGCGCATCTTCCTGATGCGTCACGGCGACGTGACCTACTTCGACGACTCCGGCCGCGCGATCGACCCTGAAACCGTGCCGTTGAACGCGAACGGCCGCGAGCAGGCAAGCGCGGCAGGCCGCGTGTTCGCCGAGCAGCAGGTCCGGTTCGATCGGGTGATCGTGAGCGGTTTGCCGCGCACAGTCGAAACCGCGCAACGTGTGCTGGCCGAGACCGGTCAGCGGATCGACCTCGACATCGAGCCTGCATGGCAGGAAATTCGCGGCGGCAAGCTCAGCAACATTCCGCCGCAGGATATCGAAGCGGCATTTCTCGGCGTGTTCGACGGCATCGTGCCGGAAAGCACACGCTTTCTCGATGGCGAAACCATCGGCGCGTTGTTCGACCGCGTGTTGCCCGCAGTGGCGGCATTGCGCGAGGACACGTCATGGGACACCGTGCTGCTGGTGCTGCACGGCGGAGTGAATCGCGCAATTCTGTCGCATGCGCTCACCGCCGGCGGCCGTACTTTTTTCGGCCATCTGGCGCAGGCCACCGGTTGCATCAACGCGCTCGACGTCGGTGCCGCACCGCGCGACTGGGTGCTGCGCGCGATCAACTATTCCCCGCCGTCGCCGCTCTATCGCGACGTTCGCAATACCACCATGGAAATGCTCTACGCACAATTCATTCAATACAAGCGTAGCTGAACCCGAACTGGAGGAGACATATGGTACAAGCCACACAGACCGGCGAACCAGAACACAAACCCGATTACTCGGCCTTCGAGGGCACGCGTCCGGTCAACGAGCGACAACGCTTCGACAGCGACGCGCTCGCCGCGTGGCTAGCCCAGCATGTCGACGGATTTGCCGGTCCGCTCACGTTGGAGCAATTCGCCGGCGGCCAATCGAATCCCACCTTCAAACTGGTCACGCCGTCGCGCTCGTATGTGATGCGCGCCAAGCCCGGGCCGGCTGCGAAGTTACTGCCCTCAGCGCACGCCGTCGAACGCGAATACCGCGTGATGCATGCGCTTGCCGACACCGACGTGCCGGTCGCGAATATGCTCGCCTTGTGCGAAGACGAAAGCGTGATCGGCCGGGCGTTCTATGTGATGGAGTTCGTTGAAGGCCGCGTGCTGTGGGACCAGTCCTTGCCCGGCATGACGCCTGCGGAGCGCACAGCGATTTACGACGAAATGAATCGCGTGATCGCCGCGCTGCATAGCGTCGACGTCACAGCAATCGGTCTTGCCGATTACGGCAAACCGGGCAACTACTTCGCACGCCAGATCGGCCGCTGGAGCAAGCAGTACATCGCGTCCGAAACCGAACCGATCGACGCCATGCAGCGCCTGATCGAATGGCTGCCGCAGCATCTGCCGGCGGAAACGAGCGAGCGCGCCTCGGTCGTGCATGGCGACTACCGGCTCGACAATCTGATCTTCCATCCCACCGAGCCGCGCGTACTTGCCGTACTCGACTGGGAACTGTCAACGCTCGGGGACCCGCTCGCCGACTTCGCCTATCACTGCATGGCGTGGCACGTCGATCCGGCGCAATTTCGCGGCATTGCGGGCCTCGACTGGGCGGCCCTCGGCATTCCTGACGAAGCGCAGTACGTCGAGCGCTATTGCAAGCGCACGGGCTTCGAGATCCACGGCGACTGGAATTTCTATCTGGCGTACAACATGTTCCGCATCGCCGCAATCCTGCAAGGGATCATGAAACGCGTGGTCGACGGCACTGCGGCCAGCGCTCAGGCGCTCGACGCCGGCCGTCGCGCGAAGCCGATGGCCGAACTCGCCTGGCGCTACGCACAGAAGGTACGTTAAGCACATCGGCGCTCCATGTTGCGCTCTCGAACAAACGTCATTCGTCATCCGCGAGGTCATACATGAATTTCGATTACACCCCGAAGGTTCAGGCGTTGCGCGAGAAACTGCTCGCCTTCTTCGACGAGCACATCTATCCGAACGAGCAGGCGTTCTATGCCGAGATCGCGCGTAATCGTCAGAACGGCAACGCATGGCTGCCGACCGAACTGATCGAGCAACTGAAACAGAAAGCGCGCGACGCCGGCTTGTGGAACCTGTTCCTGCCCGAATCGGTACGCGGCGCCGGTCTGACGAATCTTGAATACGCGCCGCTGTGCGAAATCATGGGCCGTGTGCCTTGGGCGCCCGAAGTGTTCAACTGCAACGCGCCCGACACCGGCAACATGGAAACGATCGAGCGCTATGGCAGCGACGACAATAAGCGCGAGTGGCTCGAACCGCTGCTGCAAGGGCACATCCGCTCGGCATTTCTGATGACCGAGCCGGAAGTGGCGTCGTCGGACGCGACCAATATCCAGACGAGCATCGTGCGTGATGGCGACTCCTACGTAATCAACGGCCACAAGTGGTGGTCGTCCGGTGCGGGGGACCCGCGCTGCAAAATCTACATTGTGATGGGCAAGACCGACCCTGAGGCGCCACGCCATGCGCAGCAGTCGATGATTCTGGTCCCCGCCGATGCTGCCGGTATCACCGTGCACCGCCCTCTCACCGTATTCGGCTACGACGACGCGCCGCACGGCCACATGGAAATCACGCTCAAAAATGTGCGCGTACCGGCCACCAACATGCTGCTCGGCGAAGGACGCGGCTTCGAAATCGCTCAAGGGCGCCTCGGACCGGGACGCATCCACCACTGCATGCGTTTGATCGGCCTCGCCGAGCGCGCGCTCGAACTCATGGCGAAACGCTCCATGCAACGCGTCGCTTTCGGTAAGCCGGTTGCCGCGCAAGGCGTCACACAGGAGCGCATGGCCGAAGCGCGTTGCATGATCGAACAAGCGCGTCTACTGACGCTGAAGACCGCGTACATGATGGACACGGTCGGCAACAAGGGCGCACGCGGCGAGATCGCCATGATCAAGGTGGTCGCGCCGAATATGGCATGCCAGGTGATCGACTGGGCGATCCAGGCGCACGGCGGTGGCGGCGTCAGCGACGATTTTCCGTTGGCGTATGCGTATGCATCCGCACGGACGTTACGCTTCGCCGATGGTCCCGACGAAGTGCACCGCAACGCGATCGCAAAGCTCGAACTGGCGCGCTATATGGATGCGGGTGCCGCGGCTCGCGTGGAGACGCTAATTACCCGGGTTTGAGCGTTTGATCGCTTGAAAGGGCGTTCGAGGTTAGCTTCACGGCGGCTGATTGCGCCGCGAAGTCGAGACCTGGCTCATGGTGGCACGGCCAGCAGCATCGCTCGATCTGTGCTCTAATTTTTGTCAATTGCGGCGCCCTTTGCGGCGCCGCTTTCACGAAACCAAGGAGTCAGGATGATCGACGTCTATAGCTGGGCAACCCCGAACGGCCATAAGGTTCACATCATGCTCGAGGAAACGGGCCTCGAGTACACGGTGCATGGCGTCGATATCGGCGCGGGCGATCAGTTCAAACCCGAATTCCTTGCCATCAGCCCGAACAACAAGATTCCCGCGATCGTCGATTCGGAAGGTCCTAAAGACGCCGACGGCAAGCCGTTCGCACTGTTCGAATCGGGCGCGATTCTGATTTACCTCGCGGAGAAAACCGGCAAGTTTCTGCCGACTGATCCGGCCGCACGCTATGCGACGCTGCAATGGCTGATGTTCCAGATGGGCGGCCTCGGCCCGATGTTTGGGCAAACACATCATTTCCGCGTTTATGCGCCGGAGCCGATCGAATATGCGATCAACCGTTACACGAACGAAACACGGCGTCTGTATGGCGTGATGGACACGCAGCTCGGCAAGACGCGGTACCTGGCCGGCAATGACTACACGATCGCTGACATCGCCGCATTTCCGTGGACACGCTCGTGGCAAAACCAGGGTGTCGAACTGGATACGTTTCCGCATGTGAAGCGGTGGCACGAAGAAATTGCCGCACGTCCGGCCGTGGTACGCGGCGTCGACGTGCTGGCGTCGGCCCGCAAGCCACTCATGGACGACAAGGCCAAAGAGATGCTGTTCGGTGCGACGCAGTACGCCAAGCACTAGTCGTGCCGCCGATCCGTGGCATCGGCGCTCGTTCGCATTGACCGTGACAGCATTCGCAGCATTGCCATCCGCAGAAGCGTCGACATAAAAAAGCGCGAGACGGCATCGCTGCCACTCGCGCTTTTTTGCCAACCGGCTGGCAATGGACGGTTAGAAGTAATGCCGCGTGATGAACCCCGCGACACATACCGGCCGCTCACTGCCCTGCCGCTCCAGCGTCACATTCCACTCAACCTGCACGCCGGCGTTGTCAACGTCGGTGACGGATCCCACCGCAAACCGTGCGCGCAGTTGCGAGCCGACCAGCACCGGCGACGTGAACCGCACGCGATTCAATCCGTAATTGACACCCATGCGCTGCTCGAGCGCCACCGTCTTGCCGAGCAACGCCGGAATCAACGACAGCGTCATGAACCCGTGCGCGACCGGACCACCGAACGGCGACTCACGCCGCGCCCGCTCGGGGTCGACGTGAATCCATTGACGATCGTCGGTGGCTTCGGCAAAACGATCGACGCTCGCCTGATCGACTGTCAGCCAGTCGCTCACGAGCGGTTCAGCGCCAACCAGCGCACGCAACGCCGCTGCATCGCCAAACGTTGCGACAGGTACTGCGCTGCTGCCCGTCATGACGCGGCTCCCGGATTGCGCAGTCCGAACAATCCCTTGGAGCGCACAGTGATCACCGTTTCGCCATGCTGGTTGATGCCTTCCCACTGCGTCGAAACGATGCCGCGATCCGGCTTACTCTCCGAAACGCGCTTGTCGAGTACAGCGTTCATCATCGTGATCGTGTCACCGACGCGAACCGGCTTCAACCAGCGGATCTCGTCGATTCCGGGCGAGCCCATCGACGTGGAACCCGCGATCGCGTTGCGCACGAGCATGCCCATCATGACCGAACAGGTGTGCCAGCCGCTTGCAACCAATCCGCGAAACGGCGACTCTGCGGCTGCAGCTTCGTCCAGGTGAAAAGGTTGCGGATCGAACTTCTCCGCGAACTCGACGATCTCTTCACGCGTGAACGTATGCTTGCCGATTTCGGTAGTCGTGCCGACTACCATGTCCTCGAAACTCAGATCCATCGTGACACCTCCTATCGGATTCGAGCGGTTGATCAGGCTTCGGCGGTGACAAAACCGGGCAGCGCGGCGAACCGCGCGAGATGGTGATCAACATCGCCCAATGTGGTTTCGATGATAGCAAGACGTTTGAACAGATGCGCCGCCGCGACTTCGTTCGTGACGCCCATGCCACCGTGCAATTGGACCGCCTGCTGACCAACGAAATGGGCGGCCTGACCGACCCGCGCCTTCGCTGCGGAGACCGCACGGCGACGTTCGTCGGCGTCTGCGCTCGTGTAACGCACGGCCGCAAGATAAGTGACCGAACGCGCCTGCTCGGCGTGAATCAACATCTCGACCATGCGATGCTGTAACGCCTGAAAACGCGCGATCGGCTGACCGAACTGCTGGCGCGTTTTGGTGTACTCGACCGTTGCATGGTTCAGCGCGTCGAGCGCGCCGACCGCTTCCGCACAGAGCAATACCGTACCGTAATCTGCGATGTGCTCGAGCGCCGCGGCACCTGCGTGTTTGCCGGTGAGCTGGCGTGCAGGCGTGCCATCGAACTTGAGTGTCGCGGCGCGCTGGCCATCGATTGTGCGGTAGTCGGTGACTTTGACGCCGGCCGCATCGCGGGCAACAACAAAGAGCGCGATCTCGCCATTCAGCCGAGCCGGCACGATCCAGTAATCTGCTTGTGCGCCGTGCAACACAACCGATTTTGTACCGGTCAACGTCAGCTGATCGCCCTGGCCGTTCACCGCTGTCTCGACCTCGAACAGATCGTAGCGCGCATGCGGCTCGTGAAATGCCACTGCGAGCTTGATCTCGCCCTGGGCCGCGCGTTCGAGCAGCGATGCGTCTTCGCCCTGCCCGGTGCCCGCCAGCCGTAGTGCTTCGACACCCACCGCGGTCGCCCAATACGGCTCGACCACCAAAGCACGGCCGAGCTCCTGCATGACCACCAGCATGTCGATCGGGCTGCCATTGAAACCACCCTGGGCTTCCGGCACCGGCAACGCAGTCAGACCCAGTTCGGTAAAAGCTGCCCAGTGAGCATCCGACACGCCGGTTTCCGATCGCACGATCGCCTGGCGCGCTTCGAAGCCGTAGCTCTTGTCCAGATAGCGGCGCAGCGCGTCAGCAAATTGCTGTTGTTCGTCGTTGAAAGTGAAGTCCATGCGCCGCTCCTCAAAGTCCCAGAATCATCTGCGCGATGATGTTCTTTTGAATTTCGTTCGAGCCGCCGTAAATCGACGTCTTGCGGAAGTTGAAGTAGTACGCGGCAAGCGGCGCGGCGTCATCGTCACCGGCGAGGCTATGTTCGCGTTCGCCTTCGAGGAATGGCACGTCGAACGGTGCGGCAAGCGGTCCAATTGCTTCGAACATCAGTTCGGTCAGCGCCTGCTGCACTTCCGTGCCCTTGATCTTGAGCATCGAGGCCTCCGGCCCCGGCCCACGTCCGCCCGTTTCATTGGCGACCACGCGTTGCACGGTAACTTCGAGCGCCATCAGTTCGATCTCGAGGCTCGCGACTTTCGCGGCGAACACCGGATCTTGCAGCAACGGCTTGCCGTTCTTCTTCTGATCCAGCGCGAGGCGCTTCAGGAATACGAGTTCGCGCTTCGATTGCCCGACGCGTGCAATACCGGTGCGCTCGTGCCCGAGCAGGTACTTCGCATAGGTCCAGCCACGATTCTCTTCGCCGACCAGATTGTCGACTGGCACCTTCACGTCTTCGAAAAAGACTTCGTTGACTTCGTGATCTTCGTCGAGCGTGATGATCGGGCGCACGGTAATACCGGGCGTTTTCATGTCGATCAGCAGGAACGAGATACCCTCCTGCTTTTTCGCGCCGCTGTCGGTGCGCACGAGGCAGAACATCATGTCGGCATACTGGCCCAGCGTGGTCCAGGTTTTCTGACCATTGACCACATAGTGATCGCCAACGCGCTCAGCACGCGTGCGCAGTGAGGCCAGGTCGGACCCGGAGCCCGGTTCGGAGTAGCCCTGACACCACCAGTCCGTACCGTCGAGAATGCGTGGCAAATAGTGGCGCTTCTGCGCCTCATTGCCGTACTTCATCAGCACGGGCGCTACCATCGCGACGCCGAACGGCAGCACGGACGGCGCGCCGACACGCGCACACTCTTCGTCCCAGATATGCCGCTGAGTAGCGTCCCAGCCTGGGCCGCCGTATTCTTTCGGCCACGCGACGACCGACCAGCCGCGCGTGCCGAGCAGCTTGTGCCAGCTTGCGAAGTCTTCGCGGTTCAAACGCTTGTGGTTGAGTACTTTGTCGCTCAGCTCGCGAGGCAGATTCGCTTCGAGCCAAGCGCGGATGTCGGCGCGGAACGCGTTGTCAGCGGGGGAATAATCCAGATTCATGCGTAGTGTCTCCTGGCCGCAACCGCCCGCTGCCAGTGAGCCACTGCACTATTGCAGCGGTTCCTTCAAGGCAGCCGGGACCGGCAGCGGCATCACTTCGATGCCTTCTTCGACCAAGGCTTTCGCGTCTTCCGGTGTCGTGACACCGCGAATATTGCGTGCGGGCGCTTCATTGTAGTGAATGCGCCGTGCTTCCTCAGCGAAGCGGTCGCCCACGTTCTCAGTCTTTTCCAGTACCTCGCGCAATGCGCGCATCACACGCGCCTGCATGTCCCCCGCGTCTGCAGGGACTTTCGTGTCAGTCGCTCCCGATAGATTCAGTCGGGGGGCCGACGGCAAGCGGTGCACTTCGTTCGCTCCGCAGATCGGACATTCGACGAGCTTGCGGGACTGCTGCGACTCGAAGTCATCAGCCGAAGCAAACCAGCCTTCGAACCGATGGCCATGCGGACACTGTAAATCGAGGACCTTCATGTGGAATCAGGGCTTGCGTGCCAGTTTAGCGCAAAATGGAAATTTGTGAACGGTCGTTCGTAAATTTTTACGGACGGCGCGTTGACGCCAGGCGTCGCCGACAAATCGAACGCGGTGGGCGATTTTAACGCTTTGCGCAACGGGCTGCCGAAGGTGAATCAACTGACGAACGGCACACTGAAAACCCGTAGATGAAAAGGCGCGCTGATCGTAGGGCGCTCATAGATTCGCGCGCTGGCAGCCGCGCACCCGCCGCACACCTTTTAAGCCACAAGAAATTCGAGTCGGCGATTAAGCCGCGGCTCAAGTTGAAGCGCTTCCTTGGCGAGGTTGATCTGCTTGGCCGATTTCGCGACATCGAATACGTCCGCCTTGATGTCGTACCCGCCACGCGCGGTCAGCCAGCCAAGGATGTCCGACAGATGCCATACCGATGCACTGCCCTCGTGAACCGGCGGCGGAAAGTCGATTGCGTGGCTCAACATCAGCTTACGCATGTTTTGCCGTGACACGCCCGCGACCTCTGCGACATCCGTGAGGCCGACGAAATCCGGCGCCGCCTCGACAAGGCGCGCGGACGGCACTGCCTGTTTGATATCTTTGAGTGCGCTGACAAGCGCTTCGAACGCCGACGCGCCTTCGCGAGCAAAAAACAGCGCAATGCGCCCCGGTTGCCCCACGCCGACAGTAGCGTCGTCGCATCCGGCTTCGCCCAGGCGCTCGACGATCTCGTCAAGATCGCAATCTTCCGCAGCGAGCCGGTACTTCAAGGTGAACACATATTCCATAAGCTACTCCTGCCTTCATTCAGCCTCGGGTTTTTGCCCTTCGAACACTTTTACTGCTGACGCGTCGTGCAGTTGTCGACGATACGCCTGAGGTGCTTTGCATGATTGCCGGGATTCTTCGGCGTACTCCACACACTTGATATGCAAAATTCGCCGCAACGACATTCCGCGTCGTTGTAGGGACAGTACATCTTTCCCCAAGCGTGACCTTTGCCACCACCCTGGACACGCCAGCCGTTTGTTTCCGCGTAAGCCAGCGCGGCCTCAACCTCTTTCTTGGAATGGATTCCACGAACCATCTATACCCTCCAATTTAGTGCGTGCGCGCATGGTTGTCAAGTGACAACCATGCGCGCACGCAACCGTAATCGAATCCATCTCACACCCTTCGTTATCCCAATTAAGTGCGATAACAAACCCGTTGCCAGACGTCGATACTAGAGCGGCAACTGCCATGAGGCGAGACTGTCGGATGGCATAGGGCAAGAACCCGTTTTTCAGACACGGATGTAACGCATTGAGTCAATATCGTGCCCACAATGACAAAGCCCCTGCCGGTCATAGACCCCTGCCCCTTACTTAGCGTGTTGATGGAAGGGGCCTGATTCACTATGATGCCCCACAGGTCAAGGACTTGTGGGGCATTGCTATGTCTGAAAAAATTTCTGGCGAGGAGCCTGCTGAAACTGGCTCACAGCCTCCATCACCGCCCCGCATCCCCGAAGAGGTGGCCGGGATTCAGGTGAACCATTGCAAGTCTCCTCAATGCCCGAATTTTGGACACCCTGCGTTGCCAATACGGCCATATCGGCGAAAAGGCACACCTGCATCGCCCGGGGATTACACAATGAATGCCGCGATGGGCGGCTTACCGCAAATCAAATGCGCATTTTGCGGTGAAAAATCACCCCTCAGGAGTAATCTCGCAATATCAGAGGAATATAACCGCCTGAGTTCCCATCTGGTCAAGCCTGCGATTGAGGGTTCGTGCAAGAACGAAAACTGTTCGATGTTCGGAATTCCAGTATCGAAGGCTGGAGGCCGATATGTTTCGTTTGGAAAGACATCAGCTGGGACTCCTCGATACCGTTGTCAGTCTTGCAAAAAAACTTTTATAGGAAAACAGAAGGCGATTATTCGGCAGCGACGCTCCGAGAAAAATAGGGACGTGTTCACGCTCATTACCAATCGAGTTCCGATTTCTCGCATAGTCGAGGCGACGACCTTGTCGGTGAAGGCTGTCTACGACAAACTCGAATTTATTCATAAACAATGCCGTTTGTTTGTGGGAAGTCGCGAATCTCAAATGCTGGAGCCCGCATTTGTCTTGCCGAAAATGTATGTTTCGGTGGACCGCCAGTACTACGCAGTTAATTGGTATGACCATGCGGACCGACGCGAGATACAGCTTAATGCAATCGCGACCGCTGATTTAAAAAGCGGCTATGTATTCGGCATGCATTTGAACTTCGATGGCTCCGTAATTTCGGACGTTATTGAGAAAGAGGCAGCTGCGGCAGGCGACTCCAGTCTCTCCCCGCCATTTCGTCGTTTTGCTCGGCTATGGGTGAAGCGAGACTACGATGAGGCGCTGACGGACGCCCAGAAGCGCGTGGTGGCGTCGATTATGGCGCCACCAGTCAATCTCAATAATGCCCTCCGACATCAGATTGCAGCAGAATACGTCGACGCGGATGCACGAGCCGATATCGAAGAATCTGATTTTAAGGATAATAAGGTCCAGTTACCGAAGCAGGGAATGCAAGTGCGGGAAACCTACACGATGTACGCGCATTTTCGTTTTTTGGCACGGCTTCTGCAAAACGCCCCCAAGGTTCGCGTTTTTATGGACCAAGATTCAGGGTTTCGTGCTGCCTTTATGGCTGCCTATGCCGGAAGAATTAAGGCGCGTACTGCTGATGGCTTTTTTGTGAAAATGAAAAAAGATGCCTCGGCTTGGGAGAAGAAGAATGCTTCGGCCAATGCGAAACGGGATTTGATTGAATTTATGGCCAAACATCGAATCACCGACGAATATTCGGCGAAGGTCGAAATGATGAAGTTAAACGTAAAGGCTGCTGTTAAGCTTGGCCGGTGGAGCGATAGCTGGGTAACCCATCCCTTACCGTCTGCTGCTGAACCGGGAAAGGAGATTAGCTGGCAAACTAACCTAGGTGACTACGATGAAAATCATGAGGCACGTTTGCTGTTGAAGGCGTCACTTCATGCTGTCGACCGATTTTTCATGATTACGCGTCGTCGGCTCACGAAGGAGGAAAGGCCGGTTATGAGTGTGCGCCGTAAGCGCGCCATGTGGTACGGATATGCCGCATATAATCCCGCCATGCTGGCTAAGGAGCTTGAGGTTTGTCGGGTGTATTACAACTTCTGCGTGAAAGGGAAAGACAAGAAAACGCCGGCGATGCGGTTGGGTTTGGCGACGCGACCGGTGGACCCGCAGGAAATTCTCTACTTTTCTTAAACAAAAGCGCCGTTTTGTATAAAAAAGGCAGGGGATTTCGGCCCCTGTCTTCGAATTAGCCCGACTTTCGCTATTCGCGCCTGAAAGCCACCGTTTTTCGCCATTTCCTGACCCGACCGCAGTCGTAAGTCCTTGATTTGTTGTGTGGTGGTGCGCGGGGGACGGCGAAAATCGCTTGTAGT
>NZ_WOEZ01000298.1 GCF_013177735.1 Paraburkholderia elongata
AACCGTAAAGTCTGGTCGTACGCCCTGAAACCATTGCTCGAGCTGTCCGGGAGAGTCCCGGCGATTTACGTGTTCCTCGGCGACGACGATGTCGGACGTGCTGGCCGATGGCCAGTACCGACAGACAAGAGCTGGGGTGCGCAGGAGCCGTGAGTTGAGCAAAATCTGCTTCGCAAGCAAGTGGAGCGCGCTCTCGAAAGCGGCAGAGTCCGAGCAGTGCGACTGCGCGGTGTGCGAGAAATGCCATATCCGCTCAGGCCCTCTTCGCGAAATGACCCGGCCTTTACAACTCGCACAGGAAAACGGACCGGCGCATTTATCCGAAAGGTCCCGGATGTCCACAACGCGCCCGCACTCATCCGTCGCAAAGGGGACTTTCAGGTTAACGGTCATGGGCATCGAGAAGCTCGTGGACGTTCAATATACCCAAATAGCCTGGTATCTCAGCCCGGTTTTGGATAAGCGTCGGGCCGCAACCTCACGTCTTTTGCAGCGACTCTAGGCTGCGGTGATACATCGAGCGGGACAGGCCTCCAGTTCGCTCAAGTTCGCGACGTAGCTGCCGATATTCAGAGTGTCGTCTTTGCATTCAAACAGGAAAAATGAAATGCGCACTCCGGTCGCCGCTGTCGCCGCCGTCGCGGCACTGGTCATCCTGTCTGGATGTTCTACGACACAAAACGTCACCGCAGGTCCCCAACTGAAAGGCTCGCCGTTGACTACGGCGTGCTTTACCGCACATGGCGGCAGGTCGGCTGATATGGACGCGGCAATCCAGCGCAACCTGGAAAACCACGGCGTGTCGGTGCTGATTGCCCCCGCGTGCGACAAAGCCGACATGAACGTCACCTACACCGACAGCTGGTTCTGGGACATCGTCATGTACCTGCGTTCGATGGACATCCGCTTTTACAAGGCGCCAAGCGGCGGTCTTATCGCATCCGGACACTGGAAGAACTCCGTCTTGCACCAGTTTCCCAACGCTGATGGCGTCGTCAAGGACCTGATGGACGAGATGTTCAAGCAAACCGGCGAACCCAGCGCCGTCAGGACCAAAGCGGCTTCTAACTAGACGGGCGGGTTTGATGAGAGGTATGGGTGGCCCCTGAGCGCAAGAAGTGCTGGCGATGAGCGTTGCGACGCGGAGTTGGATTTGGCCATGGAGCTTTGGCGGTGCTGGTCTTGGTTAGCCAGTGTTCCCGCAAAGCACATTCATGGCATGTCTCTTTCTGTGAAGGCCTCAGCTACTCGGTTTTAAAACGAGCTACCCCGGAGCTCGCTTTTCGTTGCGTCGGCATGCGCGATTGGCGTGGTTGACCGCTAACGGGCTCGCAATGCGCCGAGACGGGCGGCGCATTTTGCATTCGGACCACCGCGCTTGTAGGCCTGCGTCGCCTTTGCGCGGTTCGGGACGACGTCGCCGGGAGCGCTCCTGTCCCAGTGCCCCTCCCAGTACAAGCCAAGGTTGTACGCGGCCGACCGGTGTCCAAGCTCCAGGGCCGTGGCATACATATCCTTGGCCATCTCGAGGTCGGGGTCCATGCCGCGACCAAGCCGCGCACTGTCTGCGAGAGCTGCTGCCGCCATACCTCGCAGCGGGTCGCTCGCCGTATCGTCCTTCAGCACGTCGCCCAGAATGACGTGACCGCCCTCATAATCCGCAGGCCCACCTGTCTCCGTGACAAGAGACAGTGCAAGCGCGACCCGAAGGGAAGGGTGCCGGTCAGGGCCAACCCGTTCAAGCAGACGCCGTCCGAGGTAAGGCGCGCCCGGCACCGGGCTTGTGAGCAGGCCATTCGCGATAGCCGCGATAGATTCAAGTGAAAGAAATCCAACCTTGTTTGCCGACACGACGTGCCGGAAGAACCTTTCCACGTCGAGTGACGGGTCGCACTGGCGAAGTTGTGCCCACTCGCGTTCAATTTGGCCCAACCAGCTGGAATCTACAGACATCAGATTTGGTGTCCTTTGGTGAGTGATGAGGACGATGATACCTCACCGTTACTGTCGCCTGATGCCCACGCTTGGCGAGGTCGCATTCGCCGCAGCTTGAGTCGACAGCTTTCGTTAGTGCGAATCGAGATGGACCACATTCACAGCATTTCCAAAGACTTCTCGGACAATGGACGTTAGGTGGTCGTGGTGGCTGAGAAACACGACCTGTGTTTTTTCGGACAAGGTGGCCAGCGCTTCCAGTCCAGCTCGCGCGCGCTGGTCGTTGGGCCAAATCGACCGAACTGATTTCGGCCTCGATTTGTTGCCGTGTCAGCCCGTCACCACCGTCTGTGAGCGCGGTAGTAGCGTTGTTTGCCTCAGTGAGAAGGCGTCGCCGCTCATCTGATTTAGCTATTGCTTGCGCCAGTAGTTCGTGGGATACGGCGCCGGCTCTCGCCATCAGTGGCTTCACCGTTGCCTCAGCCTGCTGCTTCGCTTGCATCGCTTCGGCTGCCTGTGATTCGACAATACGAAGGCCTTCCTTCAAACGGTCTCGCTCTGCGTTAGCTTCGCGTGCTTCCTGGAGTCTTGCGACAAGTTGCTGAACAATTTCCGTCGGCGTATTCGTCTGCGCAGCATGCACCGGATGCCGATGTCACCGACCTGCTGCCCTTCAACTTCGCGAAGCTCGCGGCTGCAGCACGTAACCCCGCTTGATCCAACCGGCGCCCTGACGCGAACTTCGCCGATCGGCGCGCTGCCGCGAGACATGATCCCTCACCGCGAAGGCATATCAATTCCGTGCGCTGGATTGCGCGCTTACGGAAAACCGCCTGTGGGCCCAGCTGAAAACCGGCCACTAATTCGCTACGAACGGAAAACAAGGACGAGACCCTGCGGCGCAGGGTTCGTCTAATCCCTGCCCGCCGAAACAGACAGTCAGACAGTCCATCTGCGCCTCCCACACCTGGCACCGTGTGCCGATCGCACCGCCCGTTTGAAAGCGTGGGCCAAAGTCCGTAGCAGTCCGAGGGCGGCCGTCCGCTGGTTTCCCCTCATTCGACCAATTCACGATGCAAGGCCCGATATTCCTGCGAAAGTTTGTGTCCCGGATCGAGGTGAATGAGCGGCATTGCCTGCTGATGCGATTCGCGGATCTTCACGGACGAAGACAGCCGTGAAGCCAGCACCGGCAAGCCCTCACTGACAAGCTCATCGACCAGTTTCTGGGGCAGGCTCGCGCGGGGCTGAAACTGGTTGATGACAATCCCTTCCACCTCCAGCGCGACGTTGTGATCCTGCTGGATCTCCTTCACGTTTTCCAACAACGTATAAAGCGCGCGACGGGAGAAGTCATCACAGTCGAACGGAATCAGGCAACGCTCGGCGGCGATCAGCGCGGAGCGTGTGTAGAAGTTCAACGCAGGCGGCGTGTCGATATAAATCGCGTCGTACATGTCGAGCTCGTTCAGCGCGTCACGCAACTTGTAGATCTTGTAACGGGATTCCAGTTTGCCATGCAACGTGTCCAGATCAGGATGAGCTGGCATGACGTCGAGGTTCTCAAATGGCGTCGGATGAATGAACGAAGTGACTTCTACAGGCCTGAAGCTGAACGTGAGCGCGGTTTCAAAGAAGCCGGCGACGGTGGGGGTGGCCTCGCCAACCTGCGAGCCGAGCAGGTATTGGCTTGAATTCGCCTGAGCATCCAGGTCGATGACCAGTGTGCGGAGACCTTCGGCGGCGCTGATTGCCGCCAGGTTACAAACAATGGTCGATTTGCCTACGCCACCTTTCTGATTGAATACGACGCGCCGCATGTTCTCCCCTTGAATGGAACCTACGCAAAAGCGCTCAGCATACCTGAGCCAACGGACCTGGTTATTCGCGATCGGTTGTTTTCTGGGTCGGAAAGATTTGCCGATAAAGGGGGAAACCTGTCACCGCAGTCGCTGGGCATTTGAGCCGACGGGTTGCCAGAGGTGCCAGGCATCTTATTGTCGGCAATTGAGCAGCGCTTGCAAAAAAGCGTGCCGTCGCTTGTCGTTTGGTTGTTCGATGCCTGCCATTGTCCGCAAGAGTGTGAGTGCGCCACTGCGCGTTGCTGGCAGGCGTCGAACGAGCCTCGATGGAGGAAACCGCGGAGTGCCCCGATGCGGCCGGATTCCTGGACGCTATGGCGATTGATGGGCCGGGGTGCCCGGCGGTGTTGGAGGATGGACGGTCAGACGGGATGCTGGATGGGGCCTGGAGCAGTGACGAGGCAGTGCAGTCGCGCAATCGTGATGATGAAGCGGACGTGTGAGGGGCTGCGCGAAGCGGCAGGCGCAAGCGTCCGCTCGTGGGCCGCGTTGCCGCAGAGCCGACGGTCGGGTTGCACGTCCAGGAAGCGTTGCGCTCATGTCTCGCCTCGCGGCACGGGTGGTGCGCGAATGGGCGCAGTCCGCTGGAGGATATCGATGACGATCATCGGCGCACCGCAGTGCCGGCAGACGAAGACCGGAGGGGCAGCACCCCTGGGATCGTCGGGCTGGGTGCCGGCCTCAGGCACGACGTCCAGCAGTTCACGCACCTTGGTGAGACTGGCGCGGCGTACCGGGTTGGCCAGCAGTCCGTAGTGACGGATGCGATGGAAGCCGCTGGGCAGCACGTGCAGCAGGGAATGAAATGAACGCGTCCCACCCGTGAATGTGAGCGCAAAGGGAGGTGGATCCTTACGGGCCAACGGCATCGATGTGTCCACGTGGAAAATACGAAGTTTCCAGGCCAAACCGGAGGATCC
>NZ_WOEZ01000299.1 GCF_013177735.1 Paraburkholderia elongata
GACCTCCAGCACGGGGCGCTCCGCGCGGTGCTGGCCTACTCGGAAGGCAGGCGGTCCAGCGGGCTGGTCACCTTGCGCAGCAGGTCGGTGGCCACCTGGGTATAGAGTGAGGTGGTCTCGAGCTGCCTGTGCCCGAGCAGGACCTGGATCACGCGGATATCCTCCTTCTGTTCGAGCAGGTGAGTCGCGAAACTATGCCTCCTATGTCTTTGAAGACATAGGCGCCACTATCTTCCCTTCCGGACTATGTCTTGTAAGTCCAGAATGTTCCGCTTTTTGAGGCAAATAGTCGAAACCAGATAGAGATAGTCTGGGCTCCTTCCAGCTGCACCCCGACACCGGGGGAGGAGTTCATCGTGAAGTACGTCGTCAATGATCAGGCTGTACTTGCGCGACCACCTGAAGGGCCGCTTGCGGCTTCTATCGCCTTATTTGCGAGAGCACTCAGCGAACAGGGATACAGTGCGTATTCCCTACATGTCCAAGTGCGTATCGCAGCGGACTTTAGCCGGTGGCTTAACCAGAGGCGTGTTGGAATACGGCGCATCTGCGCTGACGACACGCGACGATATCTGCAATATCGCGCTCGATATCTTCGACCCCACCGAGAAGACCGCGCTGCACTCAGGCACCTTATCGACTTTCTGCGTCGTGAACGATTGATTGCCGCCGAGAAGGTCCCGCCGCGCCGACCGTCGTCCGCGGAATGCTGTGTGCAGGCATACGCACAATACTTACGCGAGGCACGTGCCTTGACGGAAGCGACGATCGCCAATTACGTGCCGTTCGTGCGCCGATTCCTGGACGACTGTTTCGGCAATGGGCGCGTCACGCTCTCGCGCCTGTGTGCCGGCGATATCGTGAGATTCGTTCAGCGTCAGGCGCCGCATTTGCATCCGAAGCATGCGAAGCTCATGACCACCGCACTGCGATCCTTTTTACGCTATGCATGCTATCGCGGCGACACGGCACTCGATCTCGCTGCTGCGGTTCCGATTGTCGCCAACTGGTCGATGCCGGCAATTCCTCGCGCAATCAGCCCCGAACAAACACGGGAACTGCTGGCCAGCATTGATCGGCGCAGCGGAATCGGTCGCCGCGACTACGCCATTTTGCTTCTGCTTGCACGACTGGGACTGCGTTCGGGGGAAGTCGCATTCCTCGAGCTCGGGGATATCGACTGGAACGCGGGACGCCTGACGGTTCGTGGCAGCGGTGGTCAGCGTAACGAATTGCCCTTGCCAGTAGACGTCGGCAAGGCGATCGCCGCATACCTGCGCCACGGGCGACCGGTTAGCACCTGCCGTCGGATATTTTTGCGCGTCAGGGCTCCGCTCACAGGGTTTCGCGGGTCAGGTGGAGTTAGTTCTATCGTTCGGCACTCGCTGCAGCGTGCTGGCATCGATGCACCGACTATGGGCGCACACCAGTTCCGCCACGGATTGGCTACTGAGATGTTATTCCGCGGTGCGTCGCTCGGCGAGATAGGCGAACTATTGGGACATCGTCATCCGCAGACGACAAAGATATATACGAAGGTCGATATCAAGGCACTTCGTACGTTGGCCGTACCATGGCCAGGAGGTGTGCGATGAACACACTTCGGCAGGCCGTTCAGGAGTACCTTACTTTGAGGCGGGCCTTGGGATTCAAGCTGAACGAAGCGGACAAGGGGTTGCACGACTTTGTCACCTTCATGGAGCAGAGCCGCGCGCCTTATATCACCCAGTCGCTGGCTCTCGAATGGGCCCAGCAGCGCTCAAACCTGCAACCGGCAGGGTGGGCACAACGACTGAGCTTCGTGCGGGCATTCGCACGTTATCGCAGTGCCACCGATCCACGCACCCAGATCCCCGCGCAGGGCTTGCTGCCATTCAGACCGAAGCGCGCCCGGCCGTACCTGTATTCGGATGGTGAGATTCGCAGGCTGTTGCAAGCTGCACTTCAGATGCCACACCGCTATGAAAGAGGCGCACTGCTACCGTGGACCTATCATTGCCTGTTCGGCCTGCTGAGCGTATCCGGCATGCGTCTGGGCGAAGTGCGCAACCTCGAGCTCAAGGACGTCGATTTGACCGCGGCGGTATTGACGATCCGCGGCGCCAAGTTTGGCAAGTCCCGACTCGTGCCTTTACATGCTTCGACCTGCAAGGTGCTTGCCGACTATATCGGACGGCGCGAACGACATTGGGCTGAACGGCCGGTCTCCTCCTATTTGTTCGTTTCAAGCCGGGGCAACCGGCTGGACAACAGCGAGATTCATCGAACTTTTTATCGACTGTCCCGCCAGATTGGTCTGCGCGACGAATCCGACAGTCACGGCCCACGCTTGCACGATATGAGGCATTATTCCGAGTCCCGGATTATTCCGCATACCGATCTCCGGGGCCTGCAATCCCTGGAGAATACGCGGCCTGGGGGGCGCGCCAATACGGAATAATCAGAGGGTCTTCAAGAAGGCCAGCAGGCGATCATTGGGACGGAAACGCGGTGCTCGCACATCGGTGGTCGCGGCCTTCGCCAGCGTCGTTACGGGGCGGTGAATCAATACAGATTTTGTGTAAGTGATCTGCGCTATGGGGGCGCTTGAGTTTTCGACGTTATTGGAGTGTCGTCTTCCTGGGGATTCCCCCCGATTCAGGGAGACTCACGATGAAGATCACTCGCAACGGTGCCGTGACGGCACTCCCCGGTTGCTCCGGTGGTGGCCCGCTGGTATCCCACCTCGACAGATTTGCAACGTTCCTCGCCAGCGAGGGTTACGCCGCGACGACTGTTCACGTCAAATGTACGCTGGTGGCGGAACTCAGTCTCTGGCTCAAGCGGCACAAGGTTCCACTGGCAAAGCTGGATGACCAGGGGCTCCGGCAATTTCACGTGGGTCGCCGCCGTCGCGGTGTCGCGCAACGCGGAGACGTCGCGACGACGCAACAACTGCTCACGTTCTTACGCGGCATCGGCTGCGCTCGGGTAGTGTCACCACCGCTCGATCGGAGCGCGGTGGGCAAGCTCACGCGAGATTTTGAGCAATTCCTCAGGTCGGAACGCGGCCTCTCGCCGTCGACGTTGATCAACTATCTGCCTATCGTGCGACGTTTTTTGACTGAGCGGTTCCCCGGCAAGGCGCTACGTGTTGAGCAATTGTGCCCGCAAGACCTCCATCACTTCATTCTTGGTCAAGTCCAGCGGGTCAGCCGTACTTACGCCAAACTGACCGTCACGGCGCTGCGCTCGTTCCTGCGTTTTCTGCTCCAACGCGGAGCGATCAACACGAATCTGGCCGCCGCCGTGCCGGGCGTTGCGCACGGGCGCTTATCTCACCTGCCCAAGTCGCTGCCACCCGAACAGGTGGAGCGACTGCTCGAGTCCTGCGACCGCGATACGCCAGCAGGCCAACGGGATTATGCGATCTTGCTGCTCCTGGCGCGGCTGGGGTTGCGTGCCGGAGAAGTGGTCGAGATGAATTTGGAGGATCTGGACTGGGAGGCCGGCGAGATTCTCGTGCGCGGCAAGGGCCAACGCCTGGCACGATTGCCACTGCCCAGGGAAGTCGGTGCCGCCGTGGCGCACTATCTGCGTCACGTTCGTCCCATGTGCTCGACGCGTCGCGTGTTTATCCGCTCGCGAGCTCCGCAGCGCGGCTTTGCCAGCCCTGTCGCCGTTTGCGATGTCGTGCGCCGCGCACTGCAACGCGCCGGGTTGAACCCCGAGTTCAAAGGGGCGCATTTGCTGCGGCATTCGCTGGCCACCGAACTGCTGCGTCGGGGCGCCTCCCTCGATGAGATTGGTCAATTGCTCCGGCATCAGCAACCGACGACGACGCAGATTTACGCCAAGGTGGATATCGCTGCGCTACGGCGCATCGCCCCGCCGTGGCCGGGGAGTGCATCATGAGGAAATCACCCGTCACCCCGTCGTTACAGGTTTCCCTCGATCAGTATCTGGCGCTCCGTCGTGCCCTCGGCGTCAAGTTGCGGTTGCCCGGACGCTTGCTGCAACGCTTCGTCGACTTCGCCGATGCCGCGGGCGCCACGTACATCACCACCGATCTCGCTCTGGCGTGGGCGACCCAACCTGCCAATGTGCAGCCGGCGCAATGGGCGAACCGCTTAGGCATGGTGCGTCGGTTTGCGCAATACTGCAGCGCGAGCGATCCACGCACTCTCGTACCATCACCGGACTTGCTGCCGTATCAGTTACAACGTCCGGAACCCTACATTTATCGCGACGAAGACATCGACCACTTGCTTGAGCTGGCACGGCAGCTACCATCGGCGACCGGTCTGCGACCGCATACATATGCCACGCTATTCGGCTTATATGTTGCCACCGGTCTGCGGACCAATGAAGCCTTGCATCTGGATCGCGATGATGTCGATCTCGTCAATGGCGTGTTGACGATTCGCGAGAGCAAATTCGGTAAGTCGCGCTATGTACCGGTGCATCCCACCACGCAATCTGCGTTGCAACGCTATGCAAAGCGTCGGGATCGTTTGTGCCGATACCCTGATAGTGCGAGCTTCTTCCTCTCTGAGCGTGGCACTCGCCTGACGGAATGGGCGGTACGGTGGACTTTCGTCAAATTGTCTCGCCAACTCGGCCTGCGCGGCCCGGATGATTCACGCGGACCTCGTCTGCTGGACTTTCGGCATCGACTGGCTATCAACACACTGACCGGGTGGCACCGCCGCGGCGTCGATGTCGAACGGCACCTGCCAGAACTTTCCACCTATCTCGGACATGCCCACATTACCGACACCTACTGGTATCTCACCGCGACGCCGCAGCTGATGCACTACGTAATGCGCCGGGTAGCACGCTCCGAGCGAGGAATGCGGTCATGAACACAACTCAAAATGGTGTCAGCACTTTCTCCTCGCTTCTGGAGTCGTTCTTCCTGAATCGACTCCTGCGCCAGCGACAGGTCAGTTCACACACCGTCGCAAGCTACCGCGATACCTTTCGCTTGCTCCTGCAGTTTGCGCAGCAGCGCCTGCGCAAATCACCCTCAGCGCTGGCGGTGCCCGACTTGAATGCGGCGTTTATCGGTATGTTCCTCGATCATCTCGAGCAGGACCGTGACAACAGTGCCCGCAGCCGTAATGTGCGCCTGGCCGCCATTCATTCCTTCTTCCGCTATGTCGCCCTGCACGCACCGGAGTACAGCGCCGTGGCGCAATGCGTTCTCGCCATGCCGAGCAAACGCTATGTGCGCCGACCGATTGCTTACCTGACGCCGGATGAAGCAGACGCGCTACTCGCCGCGCCTGACCTCACGACGTGGCTCGGGCGGCGGGATAGAGCCCTGCTACTATTGGCCTTGCGAACAGGGCTGCGCGCATCGGAACTCCTCGGCCTGCGCGGTCAAGACTTTGTACTGGGCACCGGTGCGCATGTACGCTGTATGGGGAAGGGCCGAAAGGAACGCTGTACGCCGCTGCGCAAAAATACCGTGGCCGTGCTGCGCAGTTGGCTGCGCGAATGCCACTACCCACCGTCCAACCCGATCTTTCAATCGCTGCGTGGTACGGCGTTAAGCCATGACAGTCTGCAATATCTGCTGGACAAGCATCTCGCGGTAGCGCGCCTTCACTGCCCCTCACTCATCGGTAAGAAAGTGACGCCGCACAGTTTGAGACATTCGCTGGCGATGAATTTGCTGCACCATGGCGCAGATCGCGTCGTGATCGCCCTCTGGCTCGGTCACGAATCGGTGGAAACTACTGCCATTTATTTCCAGGCGGATGCAACTAAAAGAACAGGCGCGGGCGAAGGCCGCGACCACCGATGTGCGAGCACCGCGTTTCCGTCCCAATGATCGCCTGCTGGCCTTCTTGAAGACCCTCTGATTATTCCGTATTGGCGCGCCCCCCAGGCCGCGTATTCTCCAGGGATTGCAGGCCCCGGAGATCGGTATGCGGAATAATCCGGGACTCGGAATAATGGCGAAAATCATGTAAACGCGGTCCGTGGGTGGCGGTGGGGCTGCGCAAACCGATTTGGCGCGACAACGCATGGAACGTTCTGTACACGTCCGCGCGATGCAATGGATTGAGCGTGCTGGACACAAACAGGTGGAGCGCGGATCGTCCAGCAAGAAAACGCTCACGACGTGTGACGTAATCAGCAAGCACTTGCCGGGTTGACGCATGCAGAGGCACCATCCGTATTTTTCCGAATTTCCCCCGAACCGTCACAATGCCTTCATTCAGATCAACATCCTCCCGTTTCAAATCGAGTGCTTCACCGAGGCGTAATCCCGACACACTCAGCAGACCCAAGAAACAATAATATGTCCACGGACGCAGGCCCATTCCGCCAGAGAGAGTCAATGCGGCTTGAAGTAGGGCCTCAATTTCTGCACTGCTGTAAAGGTAGGGCTTCGCGCGGCGCGGCCGGTACGGCATCAAGGCGCACGGTGGAATCTCCGTGTGTGGATCGATCGCACTGTAGTACTGGGCAAATCCACGGACATAACCTACTCGTGCTGCCCACGTTGCCAGTTGAGCGTACTTCGGTTGCTGTGCCCACTGGAGCACGCGGCATAGGGTGATGTGAACAGCCCGCCGCTTTTCCATAAAGGTGACGAAGTCCTGCAAAGCGTTGCCGGCAAGAAGCAGCTTGAATCCCAGGCCGCGGCGCAACGCTAAATAGCTCTGAACCGCTTCGCGCAGTGTGTTCATTGCATACCTCCCGGCCAAGGCAAGCCCAGTGTGCGCAAGGCGGCAAGGTCGGTCTTCGCATAGATCGCCGTTGTTTCTGGATGACGATGGCGTAACAGCTCGCCAATCTCTGCCAGGGAAGCACCCTGGCGCAATAGATCGCAGGCCAGCCGATGTCGAAACTGATGGGCACCCTTGTGCGGCGTATCAATACCTGCTCGTTCCAGCGCGCGCTCAACGATAGATCCGATGGCTTCCTGTCCCTGAAACTCCCCCATCGGCGCTACGCTACGCAAAAATACAGAGCGGCTGGTACTGTGCGGTCGCCCCTTCTGCAGGTAGTCGGCGATCGCCTCACCCACATCGGCCGGTAGCGGCATGGGGCATCCCCTTGCGCTCTTACCGTGCACATACAGACTTCCACTATCCCAGTCGATGTCATCCAGTTTGAGCGCGACGATTTCGCCCGCGCGCAAACCCAGTCGGGCCAGCAGCAATAAAATTGCATAATCCCGGGAGCCCACGGCCCTTTGACGGTTGCAAGATGCGAGCGCTGCTTGCGCATGCTCCACCGAGATCGCACGAGGGATTGATGCCATCGACCAGTTGGCAACGGTAGGTACAGCGGCAGCCAGATCACGCTTGACGGCGCCGCAGTAAAGCAAATATCGGAGGAAAGATCGCAGCGCAGTGACCATCATTTTTGCCCGCGCCAGATGCAGGCATTTTACCTGCTCCTGTACAAATGCGATGACATTAGCGGCGCGCAGCGAAGCGAGTTGTATTTTTTTACGGTCACGGAAACAGGCCGTCAAAAAGACTCGGGCAAAAGGCACATAGATGTCGATCGTCTCGGCCGAAAGTCCCCGTTCCTGCTGCAAGTACACCGTGTACTCGTCCAATAACTGCCGATCGGGCGTGACCTCGACGGCAACGGTCGGCAACTCTGCGATGGCACCCTGCTGGTGCAGAAAATCCAGCATCCGTTTCAATACGTAGGTGTCGCTTGATCTGGGACGTCGATGACGAGCCCGATAACGTAAATAGCGCGGTATATGCTCGTCCGTAATCGCTGGTAAAACAGCATGTGCTTGCTTGAGCCAACGGCTAAAATCAGCAACCAATCGGGTTTGCCCACGGCTCGACTCTGGAGCAAATCCTTGGTCGTCCAGCGATTTGGTAAAGGAACTGATGTAGGGCGCGAGCGGCCCTTCTTGCGCACACCTCAACGACCACGAACGACTGTATGACGGCTCCATGATGATCTCCTCCCAATCAAGATTACCTTGAGAGGAGTCAGGATAATGCCGACTACATTGGAACGAAAACGTTACTAATTGCGGACAAAAATGAAATTACTCGGCCATATTTTTTTACACGGAATTATGTCGGACATAAACTACTGCTTTGCGCTGGAGCAGAGGCGCTGGCAGACGATCAGCGTTCGTCATCGTCAGACTCCTTACCGATTGCGACGCCTGCGGCCTGGAGCAGCAGGTTCGCAAGGTGTGTGATTGCCCTTGCGCGCTGTGCCGCGCTCATTCCCTGAAGCTCGGCGGTGTCGAACCTCAGACTCATCTGAGACAGCGTCAGTGCAGGCGGTTGTGGGCGTAGCAGTACGCCCCTTGGCAGCTTGTCCATTGCGTTTCTCCCGGACGGTAGTGGAACCGTCCGAAGAGTGTGCTCGCAAGCGCCAGTCAACCAGCAGCCGGTCGAGTTCGCTCAGCACCGCAACTGTGACGCGCGGCTCGCCCAACGCCATGGCAGAACACACGACGCGATCCAGCATCCACGCCGACACCACCCTCACTACGCCTGGGCTGGCCTCGACGTGCACCACGCGCCCCCCGCTTCGCTCCTCGACGTCTCGTACCTTGACGCGACGCCCATACAAGGGATGCCAACGGTAATGGACTTCAACTTCCTGCCCGATATGGGCAGAATGATCGCGAACTTTCACTGGGACGAAAAAACTTCATGTTCGCCGGCTCTGACAGCGGGGGTGAGCGGGCAGCGGCAATGTATTCACTGATCCAGACCTGCCGACTCAACGATATCGATCCGCGCGCGTATCTGTGTCATGTGCTGGCCTGCATCGCCGATCACCCGATCAACCGCGTTGATGAACTGCTGCCCTGGCGCGTCGCCGGACAACTGCGAAACGCGCCCCAACCCGCGGCTCCGTGTGGTTGAACGACAGGACCGCATGCCCCGATTGCCCGAAACGTCTCACACGCCCTGAGCCGGAACTCCCGTTGTGCGAAGGCAGCGATCGGTTGGGTATTCCGGTCCAACGTGACCGACGGTTCCAGTATCGTGACCGCTGACTCCGGAATGCGCGGCAGATCGGTCACGATGAAACGGAACGGCCGGTCACGTTCCCGGAATTCGCGGTCACGTTCGCCGGAATATCGGTTACCCGGTAACGTTGATGAGCTACCGGGGAACCTGGAAGTAGGCATCCCATTCTGCCGAATCCGGATCAAGCCTGCGCACGATCGCCGCATCCGCCCGCACCACCAGCCGCTCAAGCATCTCCCGCTTCGTTACCGAGTAACGGCGTGCCAGCCGCGCGAGCGCGAGTTCTGCTTCAGTGGTCACCCACATGTCAAACCGTCGTTCGCCGTTGCCATCGGTTCCGGCCGTCGCCCGTCTTGCACGGTAGGCGGCCTGCCTTTCCGCATTCGTCTGTGCCATCCCGCTTCTCCATGCCGTCGTTACCCGGTAACGATATCTTGCTGATCGTTACCGGATAACGAAACGTCCCAAAGCAGATAGCTTGTCCCGCTTGCGCCTGTGACGTCCACAAAAAACTGAACGGTCGTCGCGAGGCGCTTACGTCGGCCCTGCAAAATTCAGTTTGCTTGACGCACGACGCCGATCGGGCAACTTGTGGGACCGGGAAGGTTAGGCCGCCGGAAGCGTTTCCGGTGCGCAAGCAGCGGATGCGACGGGACATTGACGATCCAATGCAGCCAGGCGAGGATAAAAAAGATGGGCCCCAGACCCAGGCGAACAATCGCCCGCAACAGCCAGCGCAGGTTGTAGCCCGTGGCGCACAGCACGGCATGGAGTGCATCGCCGGTTTGCCCTTTGAGCCAGCAACGACGCATACCGTGGTCGTGCTTCACATGGCCGATGATCGGTTCGATCGCCTGCCGTCGCTTGAGCCAACGTCGCTGCGTGCTAGTCAGTGTCTTGTGTTTTCCGCGATAAATCTGGTGTACTGATGATACCTCCACGTCCACGCCGCGAAACCCGAGATCGACCAATATGGTCTTCGGCTGCGGTGTACCGGGCAGGTCCTGCAACAGAATGGTGCTCTGTTCGAGTTGCTCGGCCAGCGTATGGCCGTCATAGGGGTTGCCGGGGAACGCCCGGGCACCGACGATCAACCCTTGTTTCTCCGTGATCGCGAGGCTCACCTTGACGCCGAACTCGTAGGGCTGGCGTGCCTTTCCTTTCCCAATGCATTCAACTTCAGGCGCATGCAGTGCGTAGAGCTTGTTTTTGTCCTTTGGACGTTGGCGGCAAATGCGCCAGACCCGCTCAAGCCAGACGCGCAGTTGTGCCTGCCGTTCGTCCGAAGCTCCGGAGAGCTTGCGTTCGATATCGCGCAGCAACCGTCCCAATCCTGTGCGCTGACGCTTGAGTACACGACGCAGGCGCTTGAACTGCTTCGCATGGGCATAGCCGCCCGCGCGGCGACGCAGCCGCTTGCCTTCGCGCTCGTACGTTTGCTTCAGCCCCAACCCTGCGCGTTGCGCCAACTGAACGAGTCTGGCCCGCGCCACCTCCAGCAGACGGCTGTCGGTCGGATACGCAATCGCCTTCTCCTGCACCGTGGTGTCGACAATCACGCGCTCGAATTCGACCGGCGTCACCGCCTTCATCTGCACCGCAGCCGCGATCGTCGCCGCGAGCAGCTCCCTCGACACCGGCTTCGCCCAGCGCCTGTCGAAAGCGCACCAGGTTGGTCGGGTCGCACGGCAGACGCGGCTGGAAATACTCCTCGCCGCAGAAGAACTGGAAGTACACGTCCTGCGCCCAGCGCTCGCACACCGTTTCGTCACTCTCGTTGTAGGCGTGCTTCAGGTACAGCAGACCCACCATCAGCCGCATAGGCAAGCGCGGACGTCCAGCCGCACTGACGCCACCGGCAAGTTCCAGTGAGTTCGAGCCAAACAGGTCAACCGCTTCGCTCACCCGCCCATCGCGTGAGCGTCGCTCGAACAGGGGAGCAAGCGTCGTTTCGATTGAAGCCCACGACATCTTCGTTGCCAACACGGCAAGCGGGTGACGCAGATCAATCATCGCGTCCAGACGGCTACGAAAGAAATCAGGCGTGCTCATTGGCGACCACTCCGAAAATCCGAGAATCTTTATCAGATCGATATTCGTTCTGGGAGTTCTCTTATCCGCCAACTAACTGCATCGCCAAGCCAGGCGGGGCCTCACGAACTTCTGCAAGACCGACTAATGAGTTGGTAGCTCTGCGTGCGCGCCTAGCACTCCTTCAGCGAGAGAGTCGCATCGATTGAATTTGGGACGGCGCCAATGTGGAACGCGCAACACCAAAACGCTCGGTAGCATAGTTAACGACTGCTGCGATTTCTTCGTTGCTATACGTAGACGCGAATCCAGGCATCACGAGTGTGCCGTCCGAATTTTGTGATGCCGTGCCATACATCACCATCTGCGCCGCGTTTAGTCCGCTGGGATCGTTCACGGCTCGACTGCCGGTCAACTGCGAGCGAATGAGCAACGTATTGTGTCCCGACCAGGTGTGGCAGCCTACGCACGCTTGACCGAAGATCTTTTGTCCCAAGTCTCGCTGATCACCGACCGACACTTTTAATACGGGTTGCGCTGCCGCCGTGGTGTCACGCACCGGGGGGGAATTTGCCGATTTGATCGGTGGGACACTTCGTAAATAGGTGGCGGTCGCATGTATGTCGCTCGGCGTCAGATGCGACAGACTGAGTTCTACAACCTCGGCCATGGGTCCTCCGGCTGTGCCGCGTCCTTGCGCGTGCCCTGTAGCAAGATACTGCTCGAGTTGAACGTCAGACCAAGCGCCAAGACCTGATTGCGGGTCTGCGGTAATGTTGTACGCATTCCACCCATCCACCAGACTGCCACTAAATTTCAACTTGTTATCAAGTCCCTGAAATTTATTTCTCGACGTGTGACATTCCCCGCAGTGCCCGAGGCCTTCGACCAGATAGGCGCCGCGATTCCATTCGACGCTTTGTGTAGTTACCGGTTCGAACCTCCTGCTGGGATTAAATAGGAGGGACCAGAACGACATCAGCCAACGCTGATTGAATGGAAAGCGCAACGTGTTCTCAGGAGCCGTGCCAACCGCGGGCGTGAGCGAAAACAAGTATGCTTTTATTGCTAGGGAATCCGCGTCGGACAGATAGGTGTATGACGCGTACGGAAAGGCGGGATAAAGTCGCTTGCCTCCTCGCCCCACCCCTCTATGTAACGCCGTAAGGAAGTCCGAATCACTCCAGTGGCCGATTCCGGTCGAAGCATCGGACGTGATGTTCGGTGAGTAAAGCGTTCCAAAAGGAGTTGCAAAAGGACGACCGCCGGCAAACGGCTTTCCGCCCTGAACGGTATGGCATGCCTGACAATCAGCGGCGGCTGTCAGATATCGGCCACGGGAAATGATGTCTTGATCTTTGAAGTCGGCCGGGGTGCCGGTAGCGCTATTCATGTTAGGGGTTGATGCAACGCCCCCCCTTGCTACAAAGTCCATAGGGCCCGGGCGCGTTGCATACCATCCTAGGACGGACACCCCGACGATCGCCAACGCGCACGCGAACCCCGCGCCAATAATGACGAGCCGCTTAGAAGCATTCATATTGCCTCCCCGCGTGGTGAAGCTGATTCAGATCGAATGGGGTTTGGGCGATGTGTTTCGTGTTGATGGGAGATCACGCGAATTTCGCTCCATAAGCACTGAATGGCTGCGATCTAAGGCGGTCGCCAGTTGCTGCGAATATTGCGTTTCCCAGTGCTGCGCCGACCGGGATCACGCCAATTTCGCCGAAACTCCCCGGTTGTTCGCCCACGCTTATCACCTCCACTTTGATTTCCGGCGTTTCGTCAAATCTAAGCACGCGGTAGTCGTTGAAATTGCGTTGCTCCGGTGCGCCCCCTGAAAGAGTGATCCGCTCGTATAGCGTGTTGCTCAACCCGAATACCATGCCCCCTTCGATGCATCGTTCGGCCAGAAGCGGATTGATCACAAGCCCCGAATCACAGACCCCGACCATACGCTCGACCTTTATTCCTTTCTCGGACGTTGACACTTCGACGATCACCGCTAACCTGCATCGATAAAATTCCGACTGATAGAAAGCGACGCCCTGATATCGCCCTGGCGCGGCATTTCCCCAATCGGCCAGTTCCGCAGCTCGGTCAATGACCGCTGTGCTGCGCGGATCCTTCTTCAGCAGTTTTTGCCGATACTTAAGCGGATCAGATTTGCTGACGTGGGCCGCTTCATCGATGATTGTTTCAAGTAGGAATCCGTTGTGCGTTTCATTGTTTCCACGGAATGCGCCGATTCGAACAGGATGAGGCGTGAGCACATAGGTACCCGATTCGTTGGGAATCCCATAGGAGCTGCCAACCAAAGTAAATAGCGGCAGATCAAGTGGTTTTTTCTTCGCATACCACCAAGGGAACATCGAGCGCCAAACGCCGTCACTCGCAATCTTTGCCTCGTAAGCAACAGGCATCCCGGCAGCGTCCAGACCCATCCGAACCCGGCCAATAACAGCGGTGCGGTGCTGATCGACGCGCAAATCTTCAGCCCGTGTCCAAATGACCTTCACTGGACGGCCCGCAGCTTTTGATATGAGAACCGCTTCGATCGTATGCTCACGCCCGGAGCGCCGGCCAAAGTCGCCACCCTGAAAGTGGTTGTGAACCACCACGGTCATTGGGTCTATTCCAAGCGGCTCCGCCGCAAACCTCGAATCGATGGTAGGCGACTTCGTTGATAGCCAGATTTCACACTTGTCCCCTTCGACCGACGCCGTGCACGAGACTGGCTCCATGCAGGCGTGGGATATGATCGGCAAAGTGAATTCGGCCTCGATAATTGTCGTTGCACCCTTCATCGCGGCTTGAACGTTGCCATGGCTGCCGGGGGTCGGAACGCCGGGCTGACCCAGTGATTTTCTTAGCGACGCATCGAGCGTCGCGGAAGACGCGGATGCATTGGGATGCGGAGCATAAGTCTCATGCACGGTAGCCAACGCTTTTACGGCTTGCCAGTATTGATCAGCCACCACCGCAACCCCCTGCGGGATCGCCATAACGAGCTTCACGCCTGGCATAGCCTTCGCGACGGCATCGTCAATCGAAGCGATTGTTGAACGGTATGCCGGGCCATGCCGGACCGCCGCGTACAACATTCCAGGAACTTCGGCATCAAGGCCAAAACGTGCCGACCCGTCGCATTTCGTCGGTACGTCCAGGCGGGCAAGCGGCTGGCCAATTAAAGGCATATCTGCACGGGACCTGAGGGCAGGTTTTGTAGGCACAGCTTGCTTCGCGGCCGACGCAGCAAGTTGACCGAAGGACATCCTCCGACCCGAAGCGGCGTGAGAAACAAAAGAATTACTGACCGTGCATTCCGATTTCGACACTTTCAGATGATCGGCCGCCGCCGAGACCAGCATTTCTCGAGTCGTCGCGGCAGCCAACCGCAACGTGTCGTAAAAACCTGATATGGAAGAACTTCCGGCGGTCAGCACCAGCCCCTCGTAGAGCATCGGGTTGATGTACTCGGGGCGTCGTTCGGTGGTAAATCGATACCGCATTAGAGCCCAGTCAGCACCGAGCTCAGCAGCGATGACCTGGGGTATCCCGGTCGAGTTTCCCTGGCCACCTTCAGTTTGCGCGATGATCGCAGTTACTAGGTTGTCCGTTCCAATGGATAGGAACGAGTTGGCTAACTGCTTCGGTGCAACGTCTCCCGCTGCCAGAGCAGCACGAACGGGCATATTGAACGCAAGCAAGAAGGCGGCGCTTCCGGCACTCTTCAAAAGACTGCGACGACTTAGCAATGGACCGACGCTATGCTGACCATCATCCTCAAAAGACATCTTTCCCATATTTTTTCTCCAACGTCAGGCGAGGGCTTTGGATGCTTCCGCGATGGCAGCGCGGATTCGAGGATAGGTCCCGCATCGACATATATTCCCGCTCATCGATCTATCTACAAGTTCACGCGACGGATTTGCGTCGGCTGTAAGCAATGCAACCGCCGACATGATCTGTCCCGATTGACAGTAGCCGCATTGCGGAACATTGTTCTTGATCCACGCTGCCTTGACGGCTTCCGCCACTTTGCCGGCAACCGCCTCGATGGTTATGACTTTGCGACCGCTAACGGCCGCTGCAGGGGTTACACAGGATCGGACCGGCTGACCGTCAATGTGGACGGTGCACGCGCCACAAAGGCCCGCCCCGCATCCGAACTTGGTTCCTTTGAGGCTAAGCGCGTCTCGCAACGCCCAGAGCAACGGCGTATCGGGATCAAGACCGTCGAGAGAATACTCGGTCCCGTTCACGTTCAGGTTCATGGGTTTTCCAATGAGATGAAGGAATCGGAAAGGAATATAGGGACGATTGCACTATAGATGGTCAATTTGCTTTCGCTGCAGAGCCGGCCGTAAGGTCTTCAGGATGTCCATTGTGTGAACCTCACCGTCGTTCAAATCCACTTATCGTCAATGTCCGGTGTCTCGTTCGCGGCGATATCATTTCGCGAGTTGCTTGCGTTTAGTCTATTGTCAGTCGTGATAGCGAGCGGCTGCATGCGTCTGCGCGAAATTCGGCAGCATGGCCTGCCGAGCCGCTTCATACGCATCCCACTGGGCATCGTCGGGGAGTGGTGGAATCGTGACGGTTTCGCGGCGATCAAAACCAACCAGAGCCGCATCGACGAGTTCGTCCACGTTCATTACTCCGGAAACAGTATCGACATCCCTCCCAACATGAGTCCAGATTTCCGTGCGCGTGGCCGCTGGTAGTACCGCCTGGACGTAAACGCCTTTAGGCCTCAGCTCGAGATCCAGAGCTAGGGACAGGTAGAGAACGAACGCCTTGGTCGCGCCATAAACACTCATCCCCATTTCGGGAGCGAGGGCAACCACAGAGGCGATATTGACGATAGCACCGGCACCGTCCTGTGAAAAGCGCGGCGCGACTGCCGCGGCGAGGCGCGCCACGGCAGTCGTGTTCAGATCGACAAGCGAGGCGACGACGTCAGGCGTTTGTTCGAGGAAAGTGCCTGGAATGGCTGTCCCGGCATTATTGATCAACACACCAATACGCGAATCGTTGCGCAGTCGATCTTCTACCTGCTTGAGTTCTGAGACGTTCGCCAGATCAGCCTTGATGACTTCGACATCGACTCCGCTTTCGGATTTCAGCTTTGCCGCGAGCTCTTTCATGCGAGCATCGTTGCGTGCGACCAGGACAAGGTCGTGGCCGCGCTTCGCAAATCGATCCGCATACATGGCGCCGATACCGACTGAAGCGCCCGTAATGAGCACCGTTGGTTTCTTGGACATCCCGTTTGCTCCTTCGCGAAACAGTTGAGATATAGATTATAAGAATAATCTTCGAAGTCAAGCACTCCCGTCGGCCGGGACAACGCCGATGAAGCCACTCGGCCTACCTTCAGGTTGGCTATATTCGAGGCGCCCAGTGTAGGTCGGTTGTGTCTGTGCCCGTGGGGTGTGTTCTGATGCGGCTTGGACAACGCCGCATCCTCACTGGGGCACGAGGGACGCAGAGTCGCGTCATATCGACCGGAACGGCGCATTCACTGTAACGAACGTCGCGTCGGGCCTCGAGAGTGATTAGTTGAATCGAAAGTTACTGAGGTCGATCGACACAAGCAGCATGTCGTGGACCGGGTTCATGTCAGGCCCACGTAAATAAGCCCGGCGCCTAGTGGGGAAATACAGTCCTTCGACCTCCACGAAATCGGAGACGTATTGTGCAGCGGAGAATCCGCCAGAGATTTCGACGGTGTAGTCGTGGCGACGCAGCAA
>NZ_WOEZ01000300.1 GCF_013177735.1 Paraburkholderia elongata
ACTACAAGCGATTTTCGCCGTCCCCCGCGCACCACCACACAACAAATCAAGGACTTACGACTGCGGTCGGGTCAGAAAATGGCGAAAAACGGTGGCTTTCAGGCGCGAATAGCGAAAGTCGGGCTAATTCTTAAGTGGGTCCCCTGGCTTGGAGTGGGTAGTGGTGCATCTGGAATCCGTGCTATCGCACATTCGGCGTGAGTGACAAAGGGCTCATCAGCTCCCACTCCGCACTGCGTGCGTCGCGGATGGGTATGCATGGGAAACCAGGGGCTTCGTTTCGGCGTGGTTGGGGCCGTCGGCTTCGCCTCGGCGAGGCGCCGAATGAAGCGTAAGTACGAAACGCAGCGGGCGGGCTTAAGAAGTGCGCGTCGGCGCGCGTAGCGCCGCCGGAAGAATGACTGCCTTGTCACCAGGGCCGAGTGTGCGAAAACACAGATTCCAGATGCTCCACTACCGCAACTGCGCGAGGGGCCCGCTTAGCAGGGGGTTCGAGCCGCTTTCTTTTGCCTACTTTTCTTTGCGGCAGGCAAAGAAAAGTAGGTGCCCGCCCCGCACAGGGGCGACGCTAATAATCCAATATCAAATCAAGGAAAGGCCAAAAAGCCAGATCAAGGAAAGGCCAACGCCGCAGGCATACAGAAGAACAACCGCCGAGCAGGCAAAAACCCAAACCTTTACCGCTTGGCAAGCGGCCGAGCCTCACGCTGAGTCTCCCCCACGAACAATTGCCGCGGCCGCCCAATCTTCTGTTCCGGATCGGCGATCATTTCGTTCCACTGCGCAATCCAGCCGACCGTCCGAGCCATCGCGAAGATACACGTGAACATCGCCGTCGGAATACCCAACGCACGCTGCACGATCCCCGAATAAAAATCGACATTCGGATAGAGCTTTCGCGAAACGAAGTATTCGTCCTCAAGGGCAATCTTCTCGAGCGCCATAGCGAGCTTGAACAGCGGATCATCATGCAGCCCCAGCTCTTCCAGCACTTCATGACAAGTCTCACGCATCAGCTTCGCGCGCGGATCGTAATTCTTGTACACACGGTGACCAAAACCCATCAACTTCACGCCGGAGTTCTTATCCTTCACCTTCGCGATGAACTCAGGGATATTGTCGACCGAGCCGATCTCCTCCAGCATGTTGAGTGCAGCTTCATTCGCGCCGCCATGAGCCGGACCCCACAAACAAGCAATGCCCGCCGCAATACACGCGAACGGATTAGCGCCCGACGAACCCGCCAGACGCACCGTCGACGTCGACGCATTCTGCTCGTGATCCGCATGCAAAATCAGAATGCGGTCCAGCGCGCGCACCAGCACGTCGTTGACCTCGTACTCTTCCGCCGGATTGGCGAACATCATCCGCATGAAATTCGCGCTGTACGACAGGTCGTTCTTCGGATAAACGAACGGCTGGCCGACGGTGTACTTGTACGCCATCGCGACCAGAGTCGGCAGCTTCGCGATCATGCGAATCGCGGATACGTCGCGGTGCTGCGGATTGCTGATGTCAAGCGAGTCGTGATAGAACGCCGATAGCGCACCGACCGCCGCCACCAGAATCGCCATCGGATGCGCGTCACGGCGGAAACCGCGGAAGAAGAAATGCATCTGTTCATGCACCATCGTATGCTGCGTAACCGTGGTGACGAACTCTTCCTTCTGCTGCGCATTCGGCAACTCGCCCTTCAGCAGCAGGTAGCACGTTTCAAGGAAGTCGGCGTTTTGCGCCAGATTGTCGATCGGATAACCGCGATACAGCAGCTCGCCTTTGTCACCGTCGATATACGTGATTTCGGAATTGCATGCCGCCGTGGACATGAAACCCGGGTCGTACGTGAACTTGCCGGTCTGCCCGTACAGCTTGCGAATGTCGATGACATCCGGACCGAGCGTGCCCTGATAAATGGGCAAATCAATCGTCTGATCGCTGTCGGAAAAGCTCAGCGTCGCGTGTGTCTTCGAGTTCATCTACACGTTCCTTTTACTTTCACATCGCACACGTGCCGGCATGCTCGATCGTCGGATCACCGCTTGGCATGCTCAGGCTCCGCTTCGCATTCTACGGTCCGCAGGGGCTTCGATTGGGGCGATTGATCGCAACAATCCATCTCGACTGGCGCAACATTCGTTGTCTGAAAGATGGACGTCATCGCCTGAAACACGTGGATGCAAGCGGAAGTACGCAGCACGGAAAAGCGCCGTGCCCGCAGAGCGGCATTACCGGCCAAATGAAAGTTAGCGCGCTTACTGCAACAATGTTTTGCGGCAGTCAAGCTGCACAAGCAGCGCCGCTCTGCGATACTGAATCCGTGTTTTGCTTCCCCTGCGAACACATCGCTGTCTTTGGCCCGCCGTCCAACGGCGGGCCTTTTTAATCAGCCAGAAGAACAGGAAGGACCACATGAACGCATCTCTCGAAACGCTGTTTCCGGATCACGTCCACAACGAAGACAACATCGTCACCGCACTGAATCACCAGGACATCGTCGTGGCGTTGTCGGCGGCGCTAAAGACGCAAGACGTGGCGGTGCTGCATATGCTTTACCCGCGTACCGACGCGCGCACCCATCGCAGTCTCGATACCCTCGTGGATGTCCTGCACGGCCATGGCCTGCATGAAGTCGCGGATCTGATCGCGCAAGAAGCGCACTATCTGCTGTTCAAAGACCCCGTGAAGGCATGGAAAGCCTTCCACGAAATTCGCAACGACTCGCTCGCGATCGGCGTGCATCTGTATTACCACGGCCTCGTCGGCGAAGCCGCGGAACGCGCGCTCGATAAAGACGCGCATCGCAAGGCCTGAACCACGCGGGTGATTCAAACGTCCACTGAGCGAATGAACTCGTCGACGTAGCGATTGAACGCTGCAGGATGCGCGAGATTCATCCCGTGCGAGGCGCCGCGCACCGTTTCACGGCGTGAATCCGCCAGCCATGTTTGCAGCGCTGTCGCAGTGCGGCGAAACATGTCGGGACTCTTTTCGCCGTCGATCAGTAGCACCGGGCAGCGCACCTCGGCCGCCTGCTCGGGTACGTAAGCGGGTAACGGGTCACGGAATTGACGCGCGAGCGTGTGTGCGTTGTCGGTCGCCATCCTGCGAAATCCCGGCGTGCTCATCGCCCAGAATCCGGGGCGGCTCACCGAATCGACGAAGAGCTGCAAGCCCGCTTCCACCTCGCCGGTTTCGATCAGCTGCGCGGCTTTCGCGCGCAATGCGTTGACAGTCTCCGGCAAAGTCGCGGGCGGTCGCCCGGCAATCTGCAACGAGCCGCCCGGGTCAGCAAGCGTCAACGTGCGCACATACTGCGGATGGCGCCGCGCAAAATGGAATGTCACGCAGCCGCCGCGCGAATGACCCACCACGTGCGCCGGCCCGGCGCCGAAACGACCGATGAATTCGGCCACGTCGTCCGCATGTTCGCTCCAGCTGAACGGCAGGTCCGGCTCGGTATCCGTCACCGGCCAGTAATGCGTGAGACTCACCGTGACGCAGCGGTATTGCTTCGACAGACCCGTGAGTTGCGGCTGCCAATAGCGGTAGTCGCACAGCGATCCATGCACGAACAACAGCAGTTCACCCTCCCCGGCTTCCACATAGGGCATGCGTAAGCCGCTGTGCAGCGCGATAAATGACGGGGATGCGGCAGAGGACGAAGCGGAAACGGATTGATTCACAGGGGGTTCACGGACGGCGCGGCGACTGCTGAATAGATCAGCGGCGCCGGCTAGAAATGGATTCGAAGAAGAAAGCGTGTTGGCGTCCCTGAAATTGGGACGCGGAGCGTATTGTCACACAGCCATTCAATATGCGCCGAGGCTGCAACGCGGGACGTCCCGCATCAAATCATTCGTAAGCGCTGTCGTCGAGCAAACCGGCGCCAGCCGCCGCGCCCGCGCCACGCACTGCGCAAGTCAACGGTTCATCAGCGACGCGGACCTCGAGCCCGAGTTCGTTGGTCAGGCGACGGCCCAGATTGCCGAGCAGCGCGCCGCCGCCGGTCAGCACGATGCCGCTGTGCGCGATATCGGTGACCAGTTCGGCCGGTGCCGTTTCAAGCGCGCGTTTCACGGCGCCGATCACCTGACGCAGCGGGCCCTCGATCGCATCGGCGATGTCGTGGTTGCTCAACTGAACGGTGCGCGGCAAGCCGTCGTCGACGCTGCGCCCCGTCGCGTTCATATGTTCGACCGGCACGTCGCGCACGGCCGAACCGATGCCCTTCTTGACGTGTTCGGCGGTTTGCTCGCCAAGCAGCACGCCATACAGGTTGCGCACGTAACTGACGATCGCCAGGTCGAAACTGTCACCGCCCACGCGAACCGAGCCGCTATACGCGAGGCCGCCGAGCGAGATCACGCCGACTTCGGTCGTGCCGCCGCCAATGTCGACCACCATCGAGCCGGTCGCCGCCGATACCGGCAGGCCCGCACCGACCGCCGACGCCAGCGATTCGCCGATCAGACTGACCTTCCACGCGCCGGCCGCCACCGCGGCTTCCTTGATCGCGCGACGCTCGACCTGGGTGGCGCCCGCCGGCACGCACAGGGTGAACGCGGCGCGTCGGCTGAACAGCGGGCGCGGGCGAGCCATGTCGACGAATTGCCGGATCATCTGTTCGGCAGCGGAAAAATTGGCGATGACGCCGTGCCGCATCGGCCGTATGGCTTCGACGTTGCTCGGCGCGCGGCCGAGCAGCTGGCGCGCTTCGGCGCCCACTGCCGCCACGCGTTTTTGCCCGGCGGCGGACTCTTTCTGGAACGCCACGACGGACGGCTCGTTCAGCACGATGCCGCCGTTGTCGGTATAGATAAGGGTATTGGCCGTGCCGAGGTCCACCGCGACAGAATGACGGAACAGTCGATCGAAAAGCGGGTAATGCGGCGTTGGTCTGGCCATAGGAAGGCTCTGATGTGTCGTTATCCGCCCTTGTCGGGCAGTCTGGAAAATGCGCCCCCGGTCACCCGAGCCGCTTGGCACGCCCAGATGGGCGTTGCGCGGTCCGCGCGGCGGGGGTGATTTTCATGCTAATGAGCAGTTAACGGCAAGCAGATCAGAATCTTTAGGGCCACTTTTCAATCAGGACCGTGTCAGTCGCGCGACAAAGCGCCGAGCGCGTGCTCCAACGCCTGCTTGCCGAGCTCGACACCGTCCGCGTTAATCGTGTGACCAATGCCGGGCAACGCGTAGGCATCGACCGTGTAGCCGGCGTTGCTGAATGCGTCCGCAGCGTATTCCAGTTCCTGTACCGGGATCACTTCGTCCTCTTCGCCATGCACGAGCGTAAGCGGTGTGCCGTTCTGCGCGACGATCACCGAGCCGAGCCGCCCCGAATACGCGACAACAGCGGCAGCGCCTTCCGCGCTCGTCGCCACGTGATGCATCGCCATGATCGATCCCTGCGAGAAGCCGACCAATGCAAGGCGGTCGAAAGGAAGCTGCCAGTGCGCAAGTTCCGCCTCGAGCATGCGTCGCAACGCCGGATAGGCGGCAGCGACACGCACCTCGCGATTGCCCTCGTTGACATCGCGCAGGCTGAACCACTGGCGTCCGCCGAAGCCGCCGTCGAAGGGCTCGGTGCCGTCGAGCGAGGTGAACGCCACGTCCGGGAGGTTCTCGCTCCAGATGTCCGCGAGCGGCATCAGATCGCGCGCATTGCTGCCCACGCCGTGCATCAGCACCACCAATGCCTTGGCCGGCGTTGTCGCCGGCGCGCGCCGCCAGCCGTGTTCGAATTGTTCCCAGGCCATATTCAACTCCTCTCTCTGTACTCGCTTGTATTCTCGGTTCTTGTTTCCGCACGCGCCGCCAGCCACGCTGGCAATGCGCTGCCCTCCGTAGCGCCTTACTTGGCTTCGCTCGCGTAACTCTCGCGATGCCTCAAGTGGCTGCACGTGGCCTCAGGTGGCCGCACATCGCTTCGCGAAGCGCCATGCAGCCTAAGCCGGGAGCATACGCTGCCGGACTGGTTTCTGTCGTCGAATCTGCGTGGGCCGACGACGTCAAAACGTGAATACAGGTATGCTTTTGCGAGCACTCGACCGGCCGCCCGGCTCATTGCCCGGGCAGTGAATAACACGCCGTGCAGAACACCCGTAGCATCGCAATCCGGAGAATCGTTTGAGCCAGCCGTCTTCCGCGCCTGCTGCCACGCCGCCCGCACCACCGCCGCCATTGCAAGGCGGCAAACTGGTTCTGGCGACCATCGCCGTCGCGCTCGCCACCTTCATGAACGTGCTCGACACGTCGATCGCGAACGTTGCGATCCCAACCATTTCGGGCAACCTCGGCGTCTCGGTCGATGAAGGCACGTGGGTCATCACGGTGTTCGCCGCGGCCAATGCCGTCTCGATTCCCCTGACCGGCTGGCTCACGCAACGCATCGGCCAGGTCAAGCTGTTCGTCGGTGCGATTCTGATGTTCGTGCTGGCTTCGTGGTTATGCGGCATTGCGCCCACGCTGCCGATCCTGCTGGTCGCGCGGGTGTTCCAGGGCGCGGTGGCCGGTCCGCTGATTCCGCTCTCGCAAGCGATTCTGCTCGGCTCGTATCCCAAGGAGAAGTCGTCGACCGCACTCTCGCTATGGGCCATGACGGCGACCGTCGGCCCAATTGCGGGCCCCGCGCTCGGCGGCTGGATCACGGATAGTTATAGCTGGTCGTGGATCTTCTACATCAACATTCCGGTCGGCATTTTCGCGGCCGGCGTCACGTGGATGATCTATCGCACCCGTGAGTCGGCAACCCGCAAGCCACCCATCGACGTGGTCGGGCTGGGCCTGCTGGTTACTTGGGTCGCCTCGCTGCAGATCATGCTCGACAAGGGTAAGGACCTCGACTGGTTCTCGTCGCCGGTGATCGTGATTCTCGGCGTCACAGCGCTGATCAGTTTCGCGTTTTTCCTCGTGTGGGAGCTGTCCGAGGAGAATCCGATCGTCGATTTGCGGCTCTTCCAGCAACGCAATTTTCTCGGCGGCACGATTGCGATTTCGGTGGCGTACGGCGTGTTCTTCGGCAACCTGGTGCTGCTGCCGCAATGGATGCAGGAGTATCTGAACTACCGCTCCGTGGATGCCGGTCTCGTTACCGCGCCGCTCGGCGTCTTCGCGGTACTGCTCGCGCCGGTGATGGGCCGCGTGCTGCCGCGTTCGGACGCACGCATCATTGCGACCCTCGCGTTTATCGGCTTCGCGATCGTGTTTTATATGCGCTCGAAGTACTTGATCGAAATCGACACGTGGCACCTCGTGCTCCCCACGCTGCTGCAAGGCATTCCGATGGCGCTGTTCTTCGTGCCGCTGACGGCGATCATTCTGTCCGGTCAGCCGCCGAACAAGATTCCGGCGGCCGCTGGCTTGTCGAATTTCGTGCGGGTGTTTTGCGGCGCGGTGGGCACGTCGATCGCCGGCAACGAGTGGAATAACCGCACGGTGCTGCACCACGAACGGCTCACCGAGCAGGCCACCGTCAACAACCCGCTGTTCAGCCAGCAGATCGATTCGACCCAATCGCTGCTGCACCTGAATACAAATTCGGCGCAAGCGCTGTTCGATTTCACGGTGAACACGCAGGCCGCGATGATGGGCCTGAACGACATCTTCTATGTATCGGCGATCATTTTCATTCTGATCATTCCGCTGATCTGGATTACGAAGCCGGCCAAGGGTGGCGGCGGAGCGAGTGCGGCGGGCGCGCACTGATCGCGGTGTTCGCGGTGTTTTTTGGGGCGCTGCGTCAGCGGAAATAGCGAGCGGGCGTGTCGCCGAACGCGTCGCGAAACACCGCGATAAACGACGACACGTCGTTGTAACCCACTTCGAGCGCCACCTGCGTGACGCTAGCCCCGGCGCCGAGGCGCTCCAGTGCAACTAGCAGCCGCAGTTGCTGCCGCCACTGGCCGAAGGTCTGCCCGGTCTCCTTGACGAAAAGGCGCGCCGCCGTGCGAGCGGTCACGCCGGCGGCTGCGGCCAGATCGTCGAGCACCGCCGGTTCCGCCGGGTTGGCGTTCAGCGCTTCGGCGATCCGCTGGATCCGTGGATCGCGCGGCCAGTGCAGCGCGAGAGGCGCGGTGGGCAACCCGGACAGGCGGTCCAGCAAGACTTGCAGGAGGCGTTCGGCGGGTTCGTCGAACGGTTTGTCGTGCGGCAGATCGGCCGCGGCGCTCAGCAAAGCTTCCCCCAGACGGTCGAGCGCCAGCGCAACGTTTTGCGCCGGTAACGGCGCGGCATCCACATCGGCATACAGCGAATGGAATCTCACCGGCTCGGCGGCCGACAGGTAATGCTGCACGTTCGCCATCAGCCAGAGCGCGTGACCCGGCGGCACGACCCATCGTCCAGTTTCAGTGCGCACGGTCAGCACGCCTACGCTCACGTGAATCAACCGCGCGCGGCGATAGGCGCGCCACGGCTCGTCCAACGCGTTGTAACGCTCTTCGACCACGAATACCGGACGCGCGACGCCGTCCGGATCGAAGGCTTGCATCATGAATGTCCGTTTTGCCCGGTCGCCTTAATAAACACAGCAAGATTAGCATAGCCTTTGCGAAACGCTGCTCGAACCCCGCCGTGCCTCTCCGCATAAACAATTCGCGCCAGGTTGCCAGTAGAATCGCGACTTCAACGGTCCGAGCCCAATGAACTACGCATCCATCCTCGAACAGATTCATCGCGATCTTCAGCCTTATCTGGGCACCGGCAAGGTCGCCGACTACATTCCCGAACTCGCGAAAGTCCCTGCCGACAGTTTCGGCATGGCAATCGTCACGGCCTCGGGCGAAGTGTTCCGCACCGGCGCCGCCGACACGCGCTTTTCCATTCAGAGTATCTCCAAGCTGTTCGCCTGCACCATGGCGTTCCGGCTGCTCGGCGACGAGCTCTGGCAGCGCGTGGGGCGCGAGCCGTCCGGCAATGCCTTCAATTCGCTGGTCCAGCTCGAGGCCGAACACGGCAAGCCGCGCAATCCGTTCATCAACGCGGGCGCGCTGGTCGTCACCGACGTGTTGTGCCGCCGTTTCGTGCAGGCCGAAACCGCGCTGGTCGAATTCATGCGGCGGCTGACGGGCGAACCCAGCATCGACTACGATTCGCGCGTCGCGCTGTCGGAGTTGCAGCACGCCCACCGCAACCGCGCGATGGCGCATTTCATGGCGAGCTTCGGCAACCTGGAGATGCCGCCGGAAGTGGTCGTCGACGCTTATTGCCGGCAGTGCGCGATTTCGATGAGCTGTGTCGAGCTGGCGAAGGCGGCGCTGTTTCTGGCAAATCGGGGGGGGGTGCCCGCCACTGGCGAGCGGATTCTCGACACGAGTTCCGCCAAGCGGCTTTCCGCGCTGATGCTGACCTGCGGCACTTATGACGCGGCGGGCGATTTCGTCTACCGGGTCGGCTTGCCGGCGAAAAGCGGCGTGGGCGGCGGGATTGTTGCGGTGCTGCCGGGCGAGATGGCCGTGTGCGTGTGGTCGCCAGGGCTCGACAGCAATGGCAATTCGCTGGCGGGGGTGAAGGCATTGGAATGGCTGACCACACTTACCGGGCAGTCGATCTTTTGACGCCGCCGGTGCGGATAATTTCAGGGCGTATTTCTATCGAGCAGAAGCGTGGCTGATGCCGAATTTTTCCTTCGGCAGTAGGCGACCCATCGGAGTCATTCAGGCTCGATCCACCTCCGTCCGCTTTCGAACCGACTTCGGCCGATCGTCGAGCAGATCGTGAGACAGACCGTGACCTTTAAAAGTAACGCTTTTTCTTGACGTCCATCACGAAAGCGGCAAGAGGCTTGCCACCTCCGCTTTGGCGGCAAGCCTGGCTTCAGCCAATGAGATCGGCACCTGTCGTAAGGACAATCTTTCCAAAGTGTGTGCCGGAATCGATCAGCTCGTGAGCGCCGCGAGCGTCGGCAAGCGCAAAGGTCTTGTAGACAACCGGCTTGACTTTGCCGCTCTCGATGTGCGGCCAGACCTGCCGCTCCAGTTCATTGACGATGGTCGCCTTGTCCGCGGATGTGCGCGATCGCAATGTTGAGCCCATATGCGTTAGACGTTTCGTCAGCATCGGCAAGACGTTGAGATCCTTCGCCGGCCCCTTGATTACGCCCACCTGGAGGATCCGTCCATCCATGGCTGCGGCGTCATAGTTTCTAGCCACGTAGTCGCCGGCAATAATGTCGAGGATCACGTCGACGCCTCTTCCATCGGTGGACCGCTTCGTTTCGACGACGAAATCTTCCTCGCGGTAATCTATCGCGAGGTCTGCGCCTAGCGCCAGGCTGGCCTCCCGGTGTGCCTGCGAGCCAACGGTCGTGATGATTTTCGCAGCGCCGAATGCCTTCGCCAGCATGGTCGCCGTGGTACCGATACCTGACGCGCCGCCATGGATCAACACCGATTCGCCGGCAACCAGCTTGCCGCGCTGGAACAGGTTCAGCCATACCGTCATAAACGTTTCGGGCATCGCCCCCGCTTCCACCAACGTCAGGCCTTTGGGGATATGCATCGTGTTGCAGGCATGCGCGACTGCATATTCTGCGTAGCCACCGCCGGGAATCAATGCACACACCAGTTCGCCGATCCGGAATTGGGACACGTCGGAGCCGACGGCAACCACTTGACCTGCCACTTCCAGCCCTGGAATGTCCGAAGCGCCGGGGGGCGGATCATATAGTCCTTTGCGCTGGAAAACGTCTGGACCGTTCACGGCAGCCGCGTGGATGCGGATCAGAACCTGATCGGCGGCCGGCATCGGCACAGGGCGCGTAGTCGGCACCAGGACCTCAGGACCGCCGGGCTGTTTGATCTCAATGGCCACCATGGACGACGGCACACGATAAGTTGAAGCAGACATGGATACCACTCCTTCTATTGATGAGGCTCGATTGATCCGGGCGGATCGTTGAACGAGGAACTCTTGCGTTCAGTATAGGCATCGACATTGATGAATAAGCGCAGCATTATTCACGTGGTGAGATGCAAATTTGCATCAGGAGGGCGGCACGATGAACTGGGACGACGCGCGAGTGTTTCTCGCGGTGGAGCGCGAAAAAACGCTCCGTGGAGCGGCCAGAACGCTCAATCTCGATCAGGCGACGGTCGGCAGACGGATTGCGGCGCTAGAGCACGCCCTACGTGCAACGCTCTTCCTGCGCACCTCTGAGGGTTACGCGTTGACTGCCGCAGGCGAGGCCGCGCTGAGATCGGCGGAGAAAATGGAACACTCCGCACACGAACTCGTCAGACGAACTCAAGGCACGGATACACGGCTTGCGGGGGACGTTAGAGTCACCAGCACCGACTCGATCGCGCTCGACTTCCTGCTTCCCGCCATCGAACGCCTGCATGCTGCGCATCCCGAAGTGCGCGTCCTGCTGGACACGTCGACGCGCATGCTAAATCTGGCAAAGCGTGAAGCGGATATCGCGGTCCGGTCAGTCAGGCCGGATAATCCCGATCTTGTCGCGCGGCGCTTGGCTCGCTGGCCCATGGCGCTCTTTGCATCGAATGCTTATCTTGAGCAGCACGGCAAGCCCGCCGCTGGCTCCGCATTCGCGGGCCACGATCTTGTCGTCTATCAGGGAAACTGGACCGGCAATCGATCACCGACTCTTGCTGGCGAACCGATACACGCGGGGCGCATCGTATCGACCTTCAATTCCAGTCTCATGCTGCGTACCGCGGTAAAGGCTGGCATTGGCATCGGTGAGCTTCCGATACATCTGGCTGAACACGACGGCCTCGTGCAGATATGGCCGGAACCCGCACGTGGGGCGGTCTACGAAATCTGGCTCGTCACGCATCAAGACCTTCGGCATACCGCGCGCATCGCAGCAATGATTGACGGCATCGTCTCCGCGTTCGAAGATCACACAACCCACACAAAATAGTCACGCACGACGTGGCTGCGGCGGCTTCTGTTGGCTTGAACGAGACGGTCGCCGCCCAAGCATTCGCAACGATGCGCTTGCTTCAAATCGCAGCAGGGCTGACCTGCATCACCAACGCCTTCGCGTTTGCGAGAATCTGCTGTGCAAGGCCGGCGTCACCCACCGCGCGCGACATACTCACTGCGCCGACGATGGCGGTGAGAATTGCCGTTGCGCGGGCGGTCGCCGCCTCGCCGGTACCGATGGTCTGCGCGATCTGCTGCACGTTCCTGTTGAACTGTTCGGCAATGACCTGCTGGACCTGCGGGCCTGCGTAGCGGGCTTCTCCGGCGAGCGTGCAAATGCCGCAGCCGCTCGTCGGATCGGCTACATGCGCTGGGTCGAGCCACGCGTCCACCACTTGCTCAAGAGTGGGTTTCTTCTTGCGCGAGAAAAGCGCGTCGAGCTTCGCCTGACCTTTTTCCATGGTGCGCCTGGCCGCCTCGGCAACCATCGCGTCGCGCGACTCAAAATGTCCGTAGAAGGCGCCTTTAGTGAGGCCGGCGTTCTGCATCAACTCCGCGACAGCAACGCTATCAAGCCCTCGCTCGCCTATCTGACGTGCGGCCGCTTCCAGGATGCGCTCGCGGCTGGCCGCCTTTTCTGCCCGTGAATGTCCCATTGTTTCAATAGTTCCAACAAACAGTTACTTGACAATCTGCAGTACGGTCGTAATACTGTTTCTGCAGCACAGTTGACCGGCACATTATAGCTCCGCCGGACAGGGTGAGCCGTGTGACATGGCGGCAAGGAATATCAGCAGCAGGAGAGTAGATGATGAGCGCATTACTTGAGCAAGCAGTCGAGGCCCACGGAGGGATCGCAAACTGGAAAAAGCTTCGTGCCGTTTCCGCCAGACTCGATATCGGCGGCGCCATATGGCACGTCAAGGGCCAACCCGATATGTTCAGAGAGGTCGAACTGCAGGCGGACCTACGAACGCAACGTCTTGAGATGACGTCGCAGACTGCAGGTTGGAAAGGCCATTTCACGCCGGACCTCGTGCGGATCGAATCGTTGGATGGAGATTCCGTCGAAGAGCGCCACGCGCCACGGGCGTCGTATGAAGACCATACCCAGCAGACCCAATGGGACCGCTTGCATGCGTTGTACTTTTGCAGCTATGCCCTCTGGAGCTACCTGACCATACCGTTTCTCTATACGTACCCCGGCTTCCATACGGAGGCGTTACCGGAATGGGAAGAAAACGGAGAGGTGTGGCAACGGCTGAAGGTGACGTTTCCGGACTCGATTGCGAGCCATAGCCGGGAGCAGATCTCCTATTTCGGCGAAGATGGCCTGCTGCGCCGCCACGATTACACGGTGGATGTGATGGGCGGCGCACCCGGCGCCAACTACGCATCGAACTATCAGAACGTTGGCGGCATCATGGTCCCGATGTCGCGTCGCGTCTATGCCTACGACACTGCAGGACAAAAGATCGATGACCCGCTCCTCGTGTCCATCGATTTTCGTTCGATTGCATGGCGCACGGACTGAGCCGGTGTTCTGAACAGTCTTGTCGCATTGTGGCGCGTACTACCCCTTCGAATCCCAAAGGCACGAGTGGTTTGCTCTGGCTGAAACGTCCATGCACCATTAATAGGAGTCCCGGCGATGAAAGCCGTTGTTCTTAAAGCATTAGGTGAACCGTCAACGGTTCTTGAATTCCGCGAACTTCCAGAACCTGAAAAGCCGGGTGCTGGCGAGGCGCTTGTAGCAGTCGACTATGCCCCGATCAATTTCAGCGACATGCTCGTTGCCCGGGGACGCTACGCGATTCGTCCCGAGTTGCCTTCCGTTATTGGAAATGAAGGAGTGGGTCGCGTGCTCGAACTCGGCGAGGGCGTCACGAACCTGCGGGTGGGCGATCGCGTGATTCTTCCGATGGGCAGCTTTACCTGGCGCGAACGGATGATCGCCCGCGCGCATGACCTGATCGCAGTGCCCCAGGCGATCGATCCCAGACAAGCGGCAATGCTTGCCATTAACGCACCGTCAGCCTATCTGCTCATCAATGCGTATGTCGATCTGAAGCGTGGAGACTGGATCGCGCTGAACGCGGCAAACTCGGCCATCTCCCGCTGGCTCGTCGGATTCGCAAAGCGCAAGGGAGCCAACGTGCTCGGGCTCGTCCGTCGTGCGGAAGCGGTAAGCGCCGCAATGGAAGCGGGTTGTGACCTCGTTTTGCTGGACGTGGACAGTGCACCCGAACAGTTTGCCGATAAACAGCGGCCGGCACGCATTCGTCTCGCACTGGATGCCATCGGCGGCGAATCTTCGGGGCGTCTCGTCAGGTTGCTGGGACCTGCAGGCACGCTCGTGTCTTACGCTGGCCAGAGCTTCTCGTCGATGGTGACGAGCCCTTTCGACGTCATCTTCAACGACCTGACTATTCGTGGTTTCTCGATAGGAAACCCACACTTCGCCAATCAGATCGCCGGTGCCATTGTGTCGGCGGCGGAGATGGTGGCATCGGGCGAGATATCGATTCCCATCGCGGCGGAATATGGACTCGAGGAAATCGGTGCTGCGATCGTCCATGCCGAGAAGGGCGGAAAAGTCCTGCTGAAGGTGGCTAGTTAGAAAGAAGGGAAACAGCGGAGACTCCGCCCTGAATGTCAACTGTATTAGCCTGGACTTGATCTGACAGGTAGTCGGAAAGCGAAGTAACGAAGTCGATTCAGTGAGGGATCAGTTTCTCCCGGGCGAGTTCAAGAGAATCGAGGAACGAGCACTCGGCGCCGCCTTGCACATCAAGAAACTAGCTGAACGGCACTCTCGAGTGCCGTTCGTTTAAGCTGCAAGTTCGAATCGAAATTTTTTCCCGAGCGCCGCGGCCGCACTCGCCAACGTAGTCAGCGTCAGGCTCGTATCAGTTTCATCCAGCAATCGATTGAGTGCCGCACGACTCGTCTTCATCTTCGCTGCCATTGCCGTCTTTGACAGATGCTGAGCTTTCATTTCCTGCTCGATCTGCCAGGCAATGACACGCTTCATCGCCGTAGCAGTGGCTTCTTCCAGCATCGCCTCTTCGGCCAGGAAGTCATCAAAATCACTGCCGATATGCCTGTTTGCCATGTTCAATTCCTTGGCCATGATCCATCCTAAAATTTACCTGACGTTCCTCAACTGGCGCAATCGATCCTTTGCCAAATCCAGATCTTCCTGAGGCATAGCCTGAAACTTTTTTGATGAATCCATGCAGCAAGGCAATATCGCCACCCACCACAGTGAACAGCACTCGGGCAATCCGCCGGTGAAGGTGAATACGAATTTCCCAGAGATCCTTGCCCATCTTGCGCACCAGCGGCGTCCCAATAGGCCAGCCGATCTGTACGGTTTTTATGTCTTCGCCAACGGTCCTGCGATCCTCTGCGCCGAGGCTTTTAAGCCATTCCCGAACTGGCTCGTTACCGGCATCCGTTCGAAAAAATTTAACAGCAAGTACAACTTGAACCGTCTTTGACATCGCGACTGGGCGGAAAAATTGACATCAATTGAATACCTCGATCGTACCAAAATTGGTACGAGTTGGCAATCGGTAGGAATATGCGCCTAGCGCACTAGCGACGAGAGCGCCGCGACGCGCTCCGGCCTCGCCTTCATCAGTGCCTCTTTCAACACCGCCACCGCTGCGTGCGCGTCCGCACCACCCACCTGCCCTGTCACACCGGTAATTGCATACAAGCTCGTCGCTCCTTGAATACGGCCGGTGCCTCGCCGAGCAAGATTCTCGGTGCTTCCCAGCAATTTCACGGGAGCATGAATGCCATTCGGTTAATGACTTAGTGACATGCAAAGTCTCTCCCGGCGACCTGCGGCGCTATGGAGAAACATCAAAGTCTGCGGGGAAATTTGATTGGAAGGCCGGTACCACTGTTGAAGTTTCAGGCATGAGACAGGGTCAAAGTTCGCAGCAGCAATTGCGATCTCTGAGGCTGCATCGATTCCAGCTCCGCAAAGTTTGCAGGATCGCCCACCAATAACGCTTACGAAACAACGACAAAAAAGGGATGCATCAAAATCATGCTGCGCCGCATCAAATAGGGACGCACCATTGCGAATTGGATATGTAGCCGACACGTATTGCATGGATTTGCACCCGCCAAAGGCGAGGACAGCCACCCGAGCCTTGACGCAGGCCGCCCACCTGCATTCACGCCCATCCGCAACAACGCACGCGGCTACGCTTTTTATCTCCGAACATTTCAACCGAAGCTAAAGCTAAGATGTCCCGATGACGACAGGAGCGATAACCCTGTGCGAACGTCGGGCCCTACGAGCCAATGTCGGTCGATGACCTCGTCAAACACGACGCCGGTAGCCGCGATAACCGGTGTTATCGCGGCAATTATGCGACGACATGCTTTGCCGCGATGACCTGACGACTCGGACCTGCCTCCTCCCATCCATTAAGGTCGCAGATTGGCCCATTGCCGCCGGTCGTGATGTCAGGGATTCAACGGCGGTAAACCGAGTGGTCCGGTCACTCAAGCTGACCTCTCGCAGACAGCAGTTCGGCCATTGCTGACGTTCAGGTGTCGCGGTTCACGAGGCAGCTTAATTTTCCTTTCCTGTCGTTCGGAGCATCGCGCCGGCGAAGACCGGATCCTCAGCGGATGCGTACTCTCGACCCGCTTCAGTGATCCAAAGGGCTCACGATCCAATTTCAAACGGCGGATTTCGTCGTACATGCCTCACACTTCAAAGTAGGCACTCGTGTATACGCACTATTCGTTCCTCGTCTTCGGATTCGGCGGATTCCGATCAGATCCTGACTACGTAAGCAGGCCGACGAATCGTTGTTGCACGCACAGCAAGTCGGAGAGTGGATCACCGCAGCGCGTCGTAGTCATCTACGGTGTTCGCACGCGGGAGACGCTGGAACAGCCAGTTCAGTTAGCGGTACGGATCGATGCCGTTGGCCCTGCAGGTTTATGCCGAATCCCACGCTATGCCGAATCGAATAGAAAGTTCACGCTGGAGGCGTGACAGCCCAAGCGCTCGAAGAGCGCATTCCAGTTGTCGCGATTAGGCATAGTCCGTGCGTTAAGGGCAGAAGTTGACGGCCGATCTCCAATGACCCTCGCCGTTACCACACATCAAGCGTTGAGTAATTCTGCACGTACGGATTTCTGCGGGGAGCGAGGAGCAATTCCCGTCCCTACCGCGACCGACCGGGCGTCGCCGTACTTCATTTCATGCCGGGTGGCGGGAAGAACGCGAACAATGCCAAGCGCACTATCGTTGGCCAAGTTCATGAATGAGATCAACAAAAGCGCGGAGTCCCGCTGGTAGCTGCCGCCCAGGGGGATAGTAGAGCGCCAGACCACGGTAGCTGGGCATCCAGTCCTGCAGCACGCGCACAAGCCGTCCAGCCGCCAGGTCGTCACGCACATACCAATCGGCCAGATAGGCCAGGCCCGTACCGGCCAAGGCGGCTTCACGCATGAGGCCCGGGTCGTCGAGCGTGAGTGGTCCGCTTACTTCGATATTCATTGGTTCGCCATGACGGGAGAACTCCCAGCGCGACGGCGCACCACTGGGAAACCTGGCCCGTACACAGGGGTGCCCGGCAAGCTCGGCCGGTGAAGTTGGGGTCGGGAACCGTGAGAAGTGCTCAGGCGAACCCACCACCGCCATCCGGAGATCACCGTCGATCGGGATGCGGACCATGTTTTGCGGCACCGTCTCACTCAGGCGAATCCCGGCATCGAAGCCCTCGGCCACGATGTCGACCATTTGCCCCTCGGTCACGATCTCCACCTTCATATCGGGGTAGCGGCTCAGGTACACCAGTACGATGGGCGCAAACACCATGCGGACTGCGCCCAGCGAGGCGTTGATGCGGAGCGTGCCAATAGGCGAAAGGCGATGGAGGGTAGTTTCCTCCATGGCGCCGCGAATCTCCGACAAGGCCGGCCCGATCCGGGCGACGAAGTGCTCGCCAGCCTCGGTCAGCGAGACACTACGGGTGGTCCGATGAAACAGGCGAACGCCGAGTCGCGTTTCCAGTCCCGCAACAGCGTTGCTCAAGGCCGTGGTCGAGATGCCGAGTTCATTCGCTGCGCGGCGAAAGCTCTGGCAGCGGGCAACAGCAAGTGCGGCCTCCAGGCCGACTAAGCCAGATTTCTGCATTATCCCGATTTTCGAACCAAGATATCAAACTTTATCCATCTTATCAGAATAATTGGGCCGGCGTATGCTGCGTGCACCACCTCCCGATAGTCCGGGGAAACACAGGAGCGATCATGCAAACCATCCACCAGACCTACATCGACGGCACCTTCGTGACACCGCACGGCACCGAGACCGTTGAAATCATCAACCCGACCACCGAAAGGCCTCTCGCACGCGCGACCCTCGCCGATGCCCAGGACACGCGTCGCGCCATCGCTGCGGCAAAAAGGGCGTTGCCGGCATTTGCGCAAACAACAGTCGGCGAGCGCGTCGCCATGCTGAAGCGGCTGCACGCTGCCGTCCTGGAATGCAGCGATGCACTGCGCGATGCGACGATTGAAGAATATGGCGCGCCTGTTTCACGGGCCACCTGGATCTCCCACTTCGCGGCGCAATCATTTCTTGACGCCGCAGTGACGCTGGAGGCCTATGACTTCACCCGCGTGATGGGTACCTCAACCGTAGTGATGGAACCTGTGGGCGTTGCTGCCCTCATCACTCCGTGGAACAGCACTGCCGGTTCGATCTGTAGCAAATTGGCGATGGCCATCGCCGCAGGTTGCACGTCCGTGATCAAGCCAAGCGAGCTGAGCCCGATACAAAACAGGATCGTGACGGAAGCAATTCATGCGGCAGGGTTGCCGGCAGGCATCGTCAATATCGTCACCGGACGCGGCGACGTCGTGGGCGCAGAATTGAGCACGCACCCGGATGTCGCCAAGATTTCCTTTACTGGCTCCACTGCGGTGGGCAAGATCATCCAGCGCGCGGCGACCGACACCATGAAGCGTGTCCACCTCGCCTTGGGCGGGAAATCCCCGTCCATCATCCTTGACGATGCGGACCTGACGAAGGCGGTTCCGCTCGCGCTCAATGCGGCGTTCATGAACAACGGGCAGGCATGCATCTCGGGGAGCCGATTGCTGGTACCTGAGCGGCGCTTGGCAGAAGCGATCATGGTGGTGAAAGAGACGGTGGCGCAGATGAAGGTGGGCGCCCCGGCCGACCCAACGACCGTCATTGGCCCCCTGGCCAATCGCAACCAGTACGAACGCATTCAGAACTACATCAGGCTCGGTCTCGCCGAGGGCGCAACGCTTATCACGGGTGGCGAGGGGCGTCCGGCGGGGCTAGAGCAAGGCTATTTCGTCAAGCCGACGGTATTTGCCGATGTGCGCAGCGAGATGATCATCGCACGTGAGGAAATCTTCGGCCCCGTTCTATCCATCCTGACATATGGCAGCGAGGAGGAAGCGATCGACATGGCCAACGATACGGTGTTTGGCCTGCACGCCTACGTCATGTCGTCCGATCCGGCACGGGCAAAGGCTGTGGCGACAAGGCTGGAGGCCGGTCGAGTGATGATCAACACGCTACAGCACGATCCTTTGGCGCCGTTCGGCGGATTTAAGCAGTCGGGCGTCGGGCGCGAGTACGGCGTGCTTGGTCTGGAATCGTACCTGGAGGCAAAGACGTTGCTGGGGGTGTCGTGAAGCCATGGCGAAGAGCCGTGGTCGCGGGCGGCTTCACGCTCGCAAGCGGCCTCACTGCTGGCCGTCGAGATCGCAACCGTCGTCGGCTCTACGCGCCTCGAACGACGCGCCGGTAAAGGTGACGCCAGCGATGGCGACATCGCTACGTTTGTCGAACGTCTAGCGCGATATGCCGCAGCGAAGTAAGCGTCCAAGCAAGTCATGTTGATCCCCGGAGCACAGCCCAGGATGCTCGTATCCATCAGTGATTGGTAGGTACGTAGGCACTATGGATCAGGCAACGCCAGGGCGCGGGGGGCGATTCCCCTGCGAGAAGTTCAGGGCCCAGGCCGTCGAGGCGTGCAGACAGCCTGGGGTTTCGATGGCCTCCGTCGCGATGGCCAACGGCATCAATGCCAATCTCCTTCGTCGCTGGGCTCAGTTAGCACCAGTCACGCCCACACGAAGCGGTTTAACCGTCATTTCGCGCTCCTCCTCAACGGTCTAGACCAAATACTTGCAAGGTCGACTCTCCAGCGCGCAGCCTCGTCAGAATTTCCCTCTCCGCCGCCTCACGTTTCTCGGCGGCGAGAAGCACCTCACCAATCCGCTCATTGGGGATAGAGACCACTCCGTCAATGTCACCCACGATCAGGTCGCCAGGACTCACGAAGATGTCACCCATCAGCACAGGCTTGTTAAGCCATCCCGTCGCACCAAAATCTTTCCCGGTACCGCGGATGCATAAGCCTCTTGAGAAAACAGGAAACCCAACTTCCTCAAGCAGAGCGCCATCTCTCACGCCCGCATCTATGACCAGGCCACCCAGTCGGGCGACCATTCCTGCAGTCGACATGACCTCGCCCCAATATCCTGCTTCATAGTGGCCGCTTGCATAGACGACCAGGATATCGCCCGGGCTGGCCGCCTTGATGGCTCGATGAATCCACAGATTGTCGTTCGGCGGGCAGTGCACAGTAAAAGCCGGCCCTGCCAGCCTGAAACTGGCGGCTGTCGGCTTGATCGACGACGGTAACGCCCCGATCCGGCCTCCAGCTTCGTGAAGTGTCGCCGAGCCGAGCCTGGCGGCTCGTTTGATCTGGTCTGCAGGTAGCGCTACCGTTTTGCGCACCGAGATTGACGTATCGGCGAACGGATCGTGTTCGCCACTCATGCTGAGTCCTTCAAAGATTGAAGGCGGTGGTACCCAAACTGACGGCGAGCCTCGTCTAGCCGAGTACCCTCTCGTGCGAGAGCGCGAATTGCGTCTTCGGCACGCGAAATCTCCTCAGCCGCATCAAGGATGGCGTCCTCATGGGCGCTGGGTAGGACCACTACACCGTCCGCATCGCCGCGCACGAGGTCACCTGGCGCGACGCGAACCGATCCAATTGAAACCACGACTCCAGTGGCCTCCACCTGCACACGATCCTTGCCAGTTCGCATCCAATGTCCGCGAGAAAACACCGGGTATCCGAGCTTGCGACAGAGCGCGACGTCGCGACAGATTCCGTCTATGACTGTTCCGGCAATCCCTCTACGATGAGCGATCTCCGTCAAGATGTCTCCCCACACTGTTACATCTTCACGGCCCCCGTTGTCGAGGACGACAACCGATCCGGGAGGAACGTCATCGATATAGTCGCCTACCGTACCAGCGGGCTTGGAGGCCGGCCCGTAAAGAAGCGTGAAGGCTCGTCCCGTCAACCGGAACTCGTCAGCACGAGCCTTGATCCAGGCACATTGCCCGTGGATTCCAAGGCGATCCAATGCATCGCTCAAAGTTGCGCAGTCGAGCGAGGCTGCACGTTCAACATTTCGGTCCTGATTCATCGCTTCAGCATCTCCTCGTAGTCGGCACCCATGACATGCGTAATCGACATCCCCTCCATCAAAGCCTTGCTCATGATGCTTTCGCGAGCTGCTATCTGTTCCGCGGTATCGAGGACAGCGGCGATGCGTGAGGCTGAAACGAACACGACGGCGGTTCCATCTGCAATCACGTAATCGCCCGTTTGCACAGTCGCGTCCGCGATCTGAACTGTTCCGCCCGTCTCTAGTTCCGCAACTCGGCCACGCGCTGTGAGGGCTGTCGAGCCACGCGCATAGATCGGGAATCCCAATCCACGCGCCTCGTCAACGTCACGCACTAGCCCGTCAGAGATAACACCTGCGATCCCGCGAACTTTTGCGCCAGTCGACAGAATTCCGCCCCAGGATCCAGCGACGATTCCGGTACGCTGTTCGACTACGATGACGTCTCCCTTCTGCGCCATTTCGATGGCCCGCGCACCGAGGTGCGGAGCGGGCGTTCCTCTGCTCGAAACCTCATCGGCCTTCACCAGTTTCACGGTCATAACGCGTCCGTATACTTTCGCCAGACACGATAGCGGTGAGAGTCCTGTGACTGTGCCTTTGAGAGAGAGCTTGTCCAGGCTGTCAGAAACGGCACAGGTGTCGAGCCGGCCAAGCCGCTCCAGGATCGTTGAATCGTTCACGTTGGTCATTTCAGTACGGCTATGATTTCGAGTTGAACAAGCATGCCGCCTCGGAGCGCGGACACGACTGTATGGCGAGCGGGACGGTCATGCGCATCAGGGAAAGCGCGCAGCCATTCTTCGTTAACAGCAGCGCGATATCCCTCCTCGCTAACGAGCACTCGGACATGGCCGACATCACCCAAATCGCCTCCAGCCTCTTTCAACAACCTTTCCATGTTTGCGAAAGCGAATCGGACCTGCGCAGAGAGACCCTCGGCCAGACTACCAGTCGATGGGTCTACTCCCATGATTCCGGAGGAGAACAGCATGTCTCCGACTCGGGTGCCAAAAGGAATCGGCACGGCATGCGAAATCCCTTCTAGATCAAAAGATTCGCGGTGTGGTCGGTCTGGGTTCATAGCCATTTTGCGAACGCCATGCCTACGCCGGTCCCAGCTTCCGAGCGATATCCGGGGATGTAGTCAACGAGCTTCATGCGCAATCCCTCGAGCGCCCCGCCCGCCGCAATCCAGTTCAGAACCTCCGAAGATCCGGACTGCAACTTACTTCTCGGGACTGAGGAGAGCGCCTCGCCATCGCCCTTGGCGAGCCCCTCCAGTATCTGGCGATCAAACTCGCTGTCGATAACGAAGTGACTGAGCCCACCAGAGGCAATCACCGCTACGCGTTCCGCGCCGGGCCACGATTCGATCGCCTTGCGGATTGCCTGTCCAAACGCGTAGCAACGCGCCGCAGTGGGTTGGTTCGGAGGAACATAGGTGTTGATAAGCACGGGGATCATCGGGATGATCTTGTCCTCGCGCATGATGCGGCGACGCACGAACGTAAAGGCATGTCCCAGAGAGCGTTGTTCGTGCTGGCGTGAGTACTGAGCCACATCAAAGTTTTGCTCCATCAGATTTTCAATGATGTGGCGACCGAACTCCGGATGACCCGGATAGCCTTCCTGCCTCTCACCATGAAATGCCCACAGCACTGACGCTCTGGAAGGAACGCTCATATCACCATGGATAAATTCCGGTCTGTCCCAGCTCTTGTCCCCCCAGAAGACTGAGAACGTCGGCATGCAGTCGTCGAGAAATAGTTCCTCCTGGTCATCACCGATCAACACGACGACGTCGGGGGCGACATCGTTGAGTGTCTGAGCGAGATCGGCGATTGCGCTCTGGACCGCGCTATGCTTTTTTTCCCAAACCTCTGGACTGAGTTCCTGGGCAATCCAGTCAGGCTTGCGCTTCAGGAGCTCTTCATAGGGTGTGCGATTCTGGTCAATCCGCGCCTGCTCGCTCCACCACTCCGGCTCCTGGCTAACTTGAGGACTGTGCGACATAGCCAGTCCCAGCACGATCTCGGCCATAAAACTCCTCATTCCTCGTTTGAAGATGCGCGCTGTGCGCATCAATGTGTACGCGTGCTCGTGAAAGTCAGCTCGCGGTCCATCCGCCGTCCACCGGGAGAATCACGCCGGTTATGAAGCTCGCGCCCGGAGACGCCAGAAATAGAATCGGCGGACCTATCTCGTCTGGATGGGCGGCGCGACCGAGCGGCACCCTGTGCTGGATGAGCATGCGCCAGCGCTCGCTTACCTGGCTCTGTTGCGACATGTCTGTAGCAAATGGACCGGGTGCAACCGCATTGACGCGAATACCACGTGGCGCCAGTTCGACAGCAAGCGCTTTTGTCATCTGCACCACTGCGCCCTTGGAGGCCGCATATGCCGAGCGCTCGCTCATTCCGATCAGCCCTGCAGTGGATGCAACATTTACGATCGCACTGCCGGGTTTCATGTGCGCAACAGCGGCGCGACAAACCGACCATACGCCGTATGCGTTAGCACGCATGACCTGCTCGAAGTCGGCATCCGACGTGGCCTGCAACGTTCCACGAGCAATCGCGCCAGCAGAATTCACGAGAATATCGACGCTCCCGGCGTATCTGATCGTCGCTTCCACCACCTTGTCCGCCGTTCCCGGTTGCGACAAATCTCCGACGACGCAGGAAACCTTCGCACCAGCGCCTGCCAGAATTTCGGCCCGTTCATCAAGCGATTGTTGGTTACGTGCTACCAACACCACATGAGCTCCTGCATTGGCCAAGGCGGCAGCTGCCGCTGCGCCCAGTCCTCTCGATCCCCCGGTCACAACGGCGACCCGTCCGGATAAATCAAATGGCACGCCTGCGCCATTGCTCATACCGCTTTCTCCCGCAGAACACGTCGTAGCACCTTGCCCGAATTGTTCTTAGGCAACTCGTCGAGGACCTCGATCAGGCGCGGCACCTTGTACGACGCCAGTCGCTCCCGGCAAAACAGCGTCAACTCCTCTTGCGTAATCGTCGCCGATGGACGCAAGACGACGAACGCTTTCGGTGCTTCGCCACGGTAACTATCAGGCACTCCTATCACCGCGGCCTCGCTAATCGCTGGATGCTCCAGCAACACGTCCTCGACCTCGCGTGGCCACACCTTGAAACCGGATGCGACGATCATGTCCTTTGACCGGTCTACGACATAAAACCAGCCTTCTGTGTCGGCACGCCCGATGTCCCCCGTGCGCAACCAGCCGTCTTCAAATGCAGCCGCTGATGCGTCCGGCTTCCGCCAATACCCCGCGACGACCTGCGGACCCAAGGTCATCACCTCGCCAACGTCTCCGCCGAAGGGCAACGTCGCACGCGACTGCAAATCGACTATCCGGCAACGTGTTCCGGGGACTGGTACACCTATCGACAGCGAGCCAGTCAATTCATCCACCGGAGCTCGGCGTCCCAAAGGCACCAGGTGCGAGGGCGACGTCGTCTCCGTCAGACCATAGGCGTTGTGGATATACACGCCCGTCGCTGCCTCCCATCGCTCGACGGTCGCCGGCGCCACGGGTGCGCCCCCGCTAAACAACTTGCGAAAATGGGATAGGCGCGAGGGGTCGAACGCGGGCTGGTCAAGAAGCGCGATGTAAGCAGTAATGGCCGCCACCGTCGTCGTGCAGCGATGGCGCGCCAACAAATCGAGTACGGTGGCTGCTTCGAACCGATAGCACATGACTACGGCAGCTCCCGCGACCAACCCTGCCGCGATATGGGCGACCAACCCTGTTACGTGCGAAAAAGGCGCGGCCGCAAAGAGGACATCATCGGAGGTAAGTTCCAGCCATTGACGATAGACCTCCGCGCTGGACGCCACATTTGCGTGAGAGATAAGTGCAGCCTTGGGCTCACCCGTGGTTCCTGACGTGTATGTCAGGAAGGCGATATCACTCCGATCAATCGACCATCCAGACGATGTGCCTGGCTTGTCGAGAAGCGTCGACAGATGGCTCCATCCATCGGGCATCTCAATGTCCTCACTGACTTTCCCGAGAAGGTTGGGCGTGTCGCCCTCACGAAGAAACTCATTGGCAAACGAGACCGCGACGGAAAGGCTTCCTCCCCAGTCCAAAGTCGCACCATGAAGTGCCATGGCCTGCTCTGCCCCGACGATCGCAGCACACGGTTCAGCGTCGTGCAGATAGTGAACCAGTTCTCGCCGTTTGAGCATGGGATTGAGCGGCACAACGATTGCACCCAGACGCCAGACCGCCAGCACTCCGATTACCGTTGCCGGAGTGTTTTGATTCAAGATTACGACCCGGTCGCCCTTCTTTACCCGGTCGGCCCACGCTGTAACCAGGGCGTCGACCTTTTGGCCGAGCTGACGGAAGCTAAGCGCGGTATCGAAATACCAGAGTGCAATCGCATCGGGGCGCGTCGCCACGTTGACCTCAAAAGCGTCAAGTGGCAATGCTGGCTCGATAGCGGCGTGCGGGCCGATACCGGGAGCGTAGAGGCGGACCCACCGGCGATCGTCGGTTGACCCTTCATCACTCGAGACTCCATCGGAGAGGCGGATCTCAGACATAGTCATGCCATTTCATATAGTTCACGAAAACGGGCGGCGATCTGCTGGAGCCGTTCGAGCTCCAGGGGTCCCGCCTGTGCGGCAGCGATTGCTTCGTCGAGATGTGAACGCTCGGAGATACCCACCAGAACTGTGTCGATCATAGGTTCACTCAAGGCGAAACGCAGCGCGAGACGGGTCATTGACGCGCCTTCTGGCACGAAGGCGCGAAATGCATCCGCCTTCACGCGGTCCGCATCCACTTCGGCTCGAGACAGTGACGAATAGGACTTCGCAAAACGATGAAGCTCACCGCTTTCGCTAAGCGCACCCGCCGCGAGAACGCGAATACCGACCACGCCAACATCGCGGTTCGACGCCTTCGAGATTATCTCTCCGTAGTCCTGAGCACGCCACGCTGCAACGGTCGGAACGACCGCGCTCGGGTTGATGAGGTTGTAGTAGGCTTGAAAAAGGTCGAAGCGGTCGGCTTCGATGACGTCAAGAATCGAGTCGGTATGACCTAGACCTGTGAAACCAATGGCACCGACGATGCCTCTGCTTTTCAATCCTTCCATGACGTCAGCTACCCCGCCGGGCTGCAATATGTCGTCTACGGAGAGAACGCGACCGGCCAGATCCCGTTGACGTCCCACACGACTATGCAGGTACAGGATGTCCAGGCGTTCTCGGTTCAGCCGTTCCTGGCTGCGCTGGACGGAACGGACGATTGCACCTTCCAGGTCATCAAGGTCGCCAGGGGCAATGTCGATCTTGGTACTGATGATCGGCGATGCGCCGAGGGTCTTGAGCGTTTTTCCCAGATTAACTTCCGAGTGGCCGCCGCCGTACGTCGGAGACGTGTCGAAGATATTAATCCCTCGCTCCAGCGCGTTGCCGATGACAGCGCACTGTTCGTGCTCGCTGCCGCGGACCATGAGCCCCGCGGTCCCGCCACAGCCGAATGAAATCTCAGAAACTTCAAACCCGGTACGTCCTAAACGGCGCTTACGCATCGACGTTGCTCCTTGACGAGGCTGCATCCTGAATGACGACATGAGCTCCACGAACTACACCACCATCGAGCAATCCTTTGAGAACAGCTTCCGCAGCCTCAAATCCGTGGACCTCCCCTGCAAACCCTCGAAGCCTCTTTCGCTCGGCCGAGACAATCTCTACCGCCTTTTTCAGAGACTGAGCCGATGCACCACGTCCGCCTTTAAGGGTGAGTCCCTTGCGACGAATCGTCTCCGGCTCCATCCCGGACGGTTTGGTTGAAGTGCATGCCAATATCACTCGCCCAAGTGGACCAGCCATTTCAACCGAAGCCGCAACGTACTCCACCGGAGCCTCTGTCACGACCACGATCACGTCGTAGGGTCCTTCGATTTTCGGTGCAGCGGGAAAGCTGCGCACGTTGGCTCCCATTGCCCAACAGGTTTTGATCGCGTCTACACCACGTGAATCGCCGTACACAACGACTTTCGACGCTCCCGCGTGTAGAGCCACCAAAGCTGTTGCCGCGCCCATCCGGCTCGTGCCGAGGATCGCCACTGATTCCCCTGCCTTGATCTCTGCGCCAAGGTGGAGCCATTCAACGCCCGAAGCTACGGGAAACGCGAAGGTCGCGAGCTCGATGGGCAAATCTTCAGGTATCGGGACAAGTACTGATTGTTCGTCGAGCGTCACAGTCTCCGCATATCCTCCCCAGTTACTGGAAGATGAGTCTTGAACAATGTGTCCATATCGCGGTGATTTGCAGAATCGCTTTTGATCGCGCAAACACCAATCGCACTTCCCGCAAGGCCGTGCGTCATCGATCATGACCCTTGCACCGAGCAACTCCTGTAGCGCACGCGGGGCGGTGGGCCCAACATCCTCGACGCGCCCCACGATCTCGTGCCCGAGTACCAAAGGCGTAGTCATCACCGGACCATATCCATGGAGTGTTTCGGCATCTCCGATACAAACAGCACTCCCTTCCACCCGGAGAACCGCTCCACTCTCACCCGCTGATACCACTGGGAGATCGCGCAACTCCAGCTTGCCGTCTCCGACGTGAACGAGGCCTCGCATCAAACAGCCTTTCCCAGTGACGCCGTTGCCGCGGCGCCGTAAAGCTTTTCCCACCAATCGTCGTCGCGATTGATCGTCGCCGCAGCGCTTCGTACCTGGCTGTAGTCGCTATTAAGTGCAGGAATTTCAGGTTCCTTGCCGTCTCTAATCTGACGAGCTGTTGCGAGGAGCATGCGTCGCATGTGAACAATTGCCTTGTCGGTCATCCCCAGATGCTCGATGGTGCGATCCTGGATGGGCCCCATCGACTCCTGCACAGCAATATCTTGCATGGTCGTGCCATACAGTCCGGTGTAGGTCTTTCCCGCCTTGATGCCTTCGCGATCCTGGAACCATCGGTTGTCGGCACGTCCTGGACGGCGATAGTCGGGCAGCAGATCCTCACCCATCCGCAAGCCGAGGAAAGTTTCATGCGCCTTCACTTCGACCGGCGAGAGTGGATGCTCGTTGTCGTACCAGACAAGGTACATTGCCGTGTTTTCGCTATCTAGCGGCACTGACGCTTGCATGTACACGGGAGGGATCATGCTGTAGAACGGCAAGGCATAAGCCGTAGCCCTCACGTATGCGAGTTTCTCCGGATCGGCCACTGCCTTGCGGATTGCGCCATAGATAAAGCCGAACTCGGTCTCTCTGACGTCGATCTCGGGTGAAGTATCGGTTGAAGGCCGCGAACGTCGGCCATCGCTGTGAACTTGATCCTGATCGTAATCGCCCGACGCACTTGTCTCTGCGCTATGCAGAAAATCACTGTGTGCCGAATCGAGTGAACCCTCGAGCGACTGCACAAAGTTGACGTTATAGAGCGTTTTTCTCACAACGTAATGAGTCGGCGGCAAGTCCATCCATGGAAAGCGTGGAAGTGGGGGTGGCTCTCCGGGTCCCAAGTAAGCCCACAACAGTCCGCCCGCTTCGACACACGGGTAGGTCGTGTTATTCACCCGTCCGCACATCCGGCTATCTTTCGGCTCGCCAGGCATTTCACATACATGGCCGGCCACATCAATCTTCCAGCCGTGATAAATGCAGCGCAGTCCGTCACCTTCATCACGCGCTAGCATGAGCGATACACCGCGATGGGGACACACCTCGGACATCAAACCTACCCGGCCTTCGGCATTTCGCCAAGCCACGAGTCGCTCACCCACCAGATTGACGCGAACCGGCCCTTCGCCGGGTGACGGAATCTCATCCAGCAAACATGCCGGCATCCAGAACCGCCGCAGGAAGATGCCCATGGGCTGGTCTCCCTCTACACGGCACATCAATTCATTGTCAGCCTTTGACAGCATGGGGTATCTCCATTGTTAGTCGAGCCGTCCCGCCCGATCTGCGGGACCGGTTGCGAGATCGTTCGCTCGCTAGTCTTTGAACGCGCGCGGGTAAACCTTTCGGCAGTTCCCTTCGAAAATCTTGTACTTATCCTCAGCCGTCAGCCATGGGATGGCTTCAATCGCAGGCTTTAGGTCGTCGAAGTCGCGCCCCGTATGCCTACACGCGATGGTGCCCGTCCCTGGTCGTTCCGTGCCAAAAAGGCAGTTGTCTACGCCAAGCACCCGGAATTGAAATTCCAGCGCCTCGGGCGAATAGTTGCAGGTGTCGTAATAGAGTTTGCGAACCTTCTCGTCGAACGTTTCACCGCCCCGTCGCTCGGTCCATGCGCGAAAGCGCCCCATTTGATACGGAATAGCCCCCCCGCCGTGCGCGACAACAATCTTCAATGTCGGGAAGTCTTCGAACACGCGGCTCTCCAGCAAGGAGATGATCGAAATACTCTCTTCGTTGATGAATTTCAGCGTGTAGGATTCTCGCGGATTGCAGCAACTCGCTGAGTGAATGAGCGCCGGCACATCGAGCTCGACAAGTTTTTCGTACAGGGGATACCAGAAGCGATCGCCAAGGCCGGGCGGCGCTGTTTCTTCACCCTCCGTGGGATCCGGATTCAACAGGCAGCCGACGAAGCCCAACTCCTTCACACATCGCTCCAGCTCGGCCAAGCAGTTTGCAGGGCTCTCCGCACGAAACTGCGGAAGGCCGGCGACTGCCCTGAAACGGTCCGGGTGCAACTGGCATTGGGCATGGATGGCATCATTGACTGCACGAGTCCACAACGCGGTTACTTTGGCCGGCTTGATCGAGTGCAGCATCATGTACGGGCGCGGAGAGAGAAACTGCACGTCAGTTCCCACGCCATCCATAATTTCGATCAGTCGATTCGAAACAGCATGCAGCGCCTCCTCCTTGATTCCGGAGAACGGCGCGGCCGGATTGGCACGGCTGGCTACCAGTTCGCTCATGTACCTATACAGTTCGTCGGTCATAACAACATGGGCGTGACTGTCGATGATCATGCGATAGCTCCGAAGCTGCGATTCGTTCATTGGACCAGGAAACCATTCGGAATCTGTTACCCTTTATGGGATTTAAGTTCCATGTAGAAACAATATAACCTTGTCCGTGAGGCGTCAAGCAACTTTTGTCGGCAATCGTTGGATTCACTGTCGGGAATGCGTCTATGCGTGCCAGAGCCGAGCGCCCGAGGCGCTCGTACACCGGTGCTACCAAACTCAACTTGGTACTGACAGGGGAGAGGGGGAGGTGAAGGCGCGGACGGTGGGGTCCGTTATCAGACCAACGCGGCGAACGACGGCGGCACCGTGTTCACGATGAATTCGAACGGCTACTACAGTTCGAACAAGCTCGGCTTTCCCGGCAATGAAGATCTCGGTGATGGCTGGACGGGTACCCGATCTACGAAATGATCACCGAGTACAACACTCCGACGAATAGCACATCAGCACGAGTCGCAGCGCGTATTTCGATAACACGCGCGCGGACAAAATGAACGCGGATACGTCCGCGTCCGTGGGCGCCTGTCCTCGGTCCTGTTCAAGGATTTCCCGACATCGCGTTTCGTCATTCCGCTTGGGGGCGGTGTAGTGTCGTATTACTGACGACGTTCATGCGGCATTTCATCACCGTTGAGCCGGCTTCCGAGGCGCCGGCTTCCGAACGATTTGCTTGATGGCGCGGGGTTCATCTTCGCTTTTGGCAGATTTTGACCCACCGGCTTGGTCCAGTTCGGCCAACGCAGCCTTAAGAATGGCGAGAGCCCCCCAGATCTTGATTTCCCGAGCCTTTTCTGTGGAGAGAAAGCAGACGTCATGCAATACAACGACCGACTCGATACCGATAAACAGGCTGAGCGCCCCGATTAACTTCTCGTAACGCTTCGTACCAAGCTGAGTACGCAGCATACCGATTGCCGACTCAAGCACTTCCTTCCGTGCCCCTCTACGATGCGGGAGCAACTCGTCATCTGAGCCCTCATTGTTCAACGAGAGCTTCAGCATCGTGCGATAAAGGTAATTGTGGTCGGTAATCGTAATGTCACTGGCCTCAACCACCGAGCGGAGACGATCTTCGACCGTTTGCTTGCTCTCGAGCGCCGCGTCAATACTTCGTTTCTCAACCTCCGTTGACGCGTAGAGCGTGGCGTGCACCACGAGCGTCTCGACGGACGGAAAGTAGCGATACGCTGTCGTGCGACCCACTCTAGCGCTATCTGCCACCTCGGCAACGGTGAAGGTTTTGCCCTCACGTACAAATTGTGCGGCGCATTCGACTAGTGCCATATGCGTGCGCATTTTCTGATTGCTTCTCCCACCAACAAGGTTCGACATGATTCTCCAATCGGGCACGGCCCGCCGACAAGGAAGTCCTCAACGTATATCTGCTGAATGGTACACCATCCCCATGGCGAGACAGAACAACCGAGTTGAGCCTTTCTGGAGCCGAACGTCGATGTGAAGCGCAGCTGCAAATCGAAGGATGCGAAAGCCCCTCAGTTGACTGTACGTGACCCCGAGGACTTGCGTGCAAAACCCAGTAGAGCAGCTAGCACTGCCATGATGGCTGAGACACCTATGGCGGCTTGGCCTACGTGACCAAACAATCGGAAAAATATCGCTACCAGCATCGCGCCAAGGATCTGACCCGTGGTACGCGAAATCGCAATTAGTCCAGCCGCCGCACCACTCCTGTGCATTGGAGCGGAAGACAATAGCGTACGATTGTTCGGCGATTGGAAGAAGCCGAAGCCTATACCGCAGACGCCCATGCGAATGGCAATAGCGGTCAACTCCATTCCAGGTGAAAGCCACAGAAGTGAGCTCAACCCAGCTGCCATCACGAAAAGGCCGCACCCAATCAGCACCTCGACCGACACGCGATCCGCGAGCCTGCCAGCGAGGGGCGCGGCAAGCGCCACGCCGGCAGGCCATGGCGTCATAAGCAAACCGATTTGCACGAGATTGAAATGCAAACCGTCCTGAAGGTAGAAAGGAAGAGCAACCTGGGTCAGCGTCTGTGCGGTAAATGTGGACACTGACGTTAGCGCAGCCAAACGTACCAAGCGTATCCTGAGAAGGTCGATCGGTACAAGCGGTCGACTCTGAGACAAACAACGATTCACCAGCACTACCGCCACAATGACGCCACCGATCAAGACCGCGCCACCCCGCAACTCGGAAGGATTTCGCGTGACCAGATCGATCCCACTCAACATCATCGCAAAAGCGATGATGTTCAAAACAATGCTCAATACATCCAGCTGCCTATCTGCCTTCGGGCTCTCTGGCAATGTTCGCCAAGCCAAGGCTAAGGCCAGTGCGCCAACTGGAAGATTAATAGCGAATAGCCATTGCCAGGGACCCAGCGCGAGCATGACCGAGGCAATCGTAGGCCCTAATGCGCCAAACGCGGCGATGATTAAAGCGTTCGCACCGAGCGCCGCACCGAGGAGCCGCGGTGGATACATAAAACGAGCGAGTGCACCATTCACACTCATAATGCCCGCGCCGCCGATTCCCTGAATCGCCCGCGCGACGACCAGTTCAGTGAGATCGTGCGACGTTACGCAACCCAGGGAGGCTAGCGTAAAAATACACAGACCGCCGATAAAGACTCGACGATAGGTAATGATTTCCCCGAGCGCTGACATCGGCAACAGCGAGATCACGACACCCAGTTGAAACGCGCTTACGATCGCAATCGAATCAGCAGGCGAAGCCCCTAAATCACGCGCAATCGTCGGGAGCGCAACGTTAGCAATTGAGCTGTCAAGTATGCTGACAATCAAGGCTAACCAAACCCCGGCTAGCGCAAGATGGCGCCGCGGGGTGGGAAGACCTTCGTGCCGACAATCCTCCCCTGCGACACCCTCCCGTGGCGCGACCGTTCCAGCCGGATCATTTAACTCAACCGAGTTATCTGTGTCCATTGGTCAATGTTGGCTCTCAGGAATGGCCACGACCAGACCGTCTAGCGCCTCAACAACCTGCAATTGGCAAGAAAGCCGGGAATTCGGGAGAACAACCTGCGCGAAATCCAGCATGCTGGCTTCCATGTCGCCCACCTTGTTTACCCTGTCTTTCCAGGACTCGTCAACATAGACATGGCACGTTGCGCATGCACATGCACCACCGCAATCCGCATCGATTCCAGGTATCCCGTTCTTGATGGCGGTCTGCATCACGCTGTCGCCATTTCGAGCATCCACGGTTCGATGCGTACCATCAGCCGTAATAAAAGTGATCTGGGGCATAGACTCTTCGCGATCAGATCGCGACCTCCTTCATTGAAATATTTGGATTGCGCAGACGCTCGATGTTGATTTCGGTCCTGGCACCGATGAGTTGACGACCCATCATGAATTCAGGCACCGCGTTTACGGCTTCAACCGCTTGGATGCGTTGATCGGCGCTGACGTGAAAGACCGCAAACCTGTCTTCGTCGGGGTCGCCCCGAATTACTATCTCGGCAACATCCATGGGCAAACCGGCAATCTGCAACTTCACATCGAACTGATCTGACCAGAACCAAGGAGTCTCGGGTTTTGGCGCCGGCAAGTTGCAGATAGAGGCCGCCGCCTGCTTCGCCTGTTCAAGCGCGTTGGGCACACTCTCGAGACGCACCTTTCGGTTGTACAGTGGAAGCGGTCTACGCGTGCAATCTCCAATTGCGTAGATGTTCGGATCGTCTGTGCGCGCTGAGAGATCGACGAGCACGCCGTCATCGCATCGCAATCCAGCATGACGCGCCAATTCCTCATTTGGAACCGCACCAACTCCTACGAGGACCAGATCGGCCGGCAATTGCTCACCGTCGTCCAAGCACACGCTTGCCGCTCCATCCAGCATCTGCACGGATGTAACTGACCGGCCCAAGCGAAAAGTAACGCCGCGTTGACTGTGATAGCGAAGAAAGAAGCTCGAGAGTTGCGAGCAAGCAACCCGAGCCAAAGGACGCGCCTCCCTCTCAACTACCACGACTTCGGCGCCGAGAGCACGCGCCGACGCAGCTACCTCCAAACCCACATACCCGCCACCAACAATCACCACTCGCGCGCCGGGTTTAAGTGCGAGCTTCAATTTTTCCGCATCGGCCGCAGTGCGTAGCTCAAGCACGACAGGCAGCGATGTTCCTTCGAAAGGCGCAGTACGGGCTCGGGCTCCAGTGGCCAGGATGAGATTGTCGTAATTCACTGTTTTGCCATCCGCCATACATACTAGCCGAGCCAAGCGGTCGATGGCGTCGACACGCGTGTTGAGGTATAGCTGTATGCAGTTCTCGAGATAGAACTCTGCGGGCCTCAACCGAAGACCTTCTTCGTTTGCTTCGCCTTTGAGCCATGCCTTAGAGAGAGGTGGTCGCTGATACGGCTCCAGCGGCTCCTCCCCAATCAAGGTGATTGATCCGGCAAAACCATTCTGGCGTAGAAACGCTGCGACCGATCCCCCAGCATGGCCTGCACCAATAATCACCGTGCCAGGTGACTGCAATGAGTTGATACTTGTCTCCAACATGGCGTTCTCTCTTCAAGAGACGTTGACTGACTCACCCCATTGCAACGGCAACTCAACCAGACCGAGCGTTACACCCGTGTGGTAGGAGAGCGATGCTCCAGGCCTTACCCGCAGCTCTGGTAATCTGGGGAGCAGTTCTTCGAGCATGATGCGCAACTCCAACCGGGCAAGAGGAGCGCCAACGCACATGTGCGGTCCGGAACCAAACGCGCAATGCTGCCGCCGGTTTGAGCGATCAAAATCAACCTCAAGCGCCTGGGGGAATATCTCTTCGTCCAAGCCTGCGGCAGAGATAAGGCAAAGCACCATGTCGCCTTTACGAAGCTCTACTCCTGCGTACGTTGCGTCACGCGTGACTTCACGACCGATGCTTATGATGCTGAAACGGCGGAGCAACTCCTCGACGGCGTCAGGGATTTTGTCGGGGTTATTCAGTAGCTTCTGACGCTGATTCTCATGCTCGGCCAGATAACGCATGATGTGCGTCATCTGAGCAGCCACCGTGTCGAGTCCTCCATTGAAAAGCGTAATGAGGATCGACAGCATCTCCTCGCGACTAAGCGGTCTTCCGTCGACTCGCGTCCTCAGCAACGAAGGCATGATGTGACCACCGCTTTTTTCCGGATCTACCAATTGTTCATCGAGCCAACCACTGAGATAGGCAATCGACTTCTCATGCGCGTCGTTAGATTCTTGTTGCGACGCGCCATGAAAATAGCTCTGCACCCAGCCGATCATTTCGTCGCGTCGTTCAAGCGGCAGACCGCACATTCGCATGAAAATCTCAACCGGCATACGCATGGCGAAGTCGCGTACAAACTCAGCTTCGTTGCGTGTGGCCAACTCGTTCGCCAACCCGCGGGCAGTGGCGCGAATTGCTGGAGTGAGTTCGTCCAGGATCCGATGGCCGAAAAGTTCCACGACACTAATCCGATACTTACCGTGCTCAGGAGGGTCCATGTGGTGCGGAATCGACGGAACCGTACGTTCAACACGAGGTACCCGAATATTTCGGCTGGAGAAAAGTTCGCAATTGCGCAGGATGTCGATGACAGTCTCACGCTTCGCGGCACACCAATGGCCGCCGAGCTCCGGCGAGTAGAAAAAGCCCGGACCGGTTCCCAAGTCGTGTAACTCGGTCCACGGATCGGCGACCATCGCTTCGCCAGTCCGATAGTTAAAGGACACAACCCGGTCCGCCGGAACATCATTCAACCTTCCATGCACTGGACAACCCATTTTCGCTCCTGTTTATCGTGCCCCAGGACCCAACCCCTTCCTCGGGACAAATTTTCATAATGGGACTGTTGTACCATTGAGAAAAAGCGCGTGTCAAGCACGGAACGAGGCTTCGTGGTGGTCATCGTCGATGTGTTCGCGCCTGGACGGCAACAGCCGCCGACCTCTAGGCCTTTGAGGCATTGCACTCTGACGAGCTATTTGTTTCTACTCGCCATGAAATCGACACCTACACATTTTTATGGTACTTTAGTCCCACAAAGGAAATTCGCACCATGAAGGAGATGTACATCCTTGATGTTGAACGCCGGACAACGGAGTCACGTTCCGGCCACATATGACAGCCTCATAACCAACATTCTTTTCTTGGCCATGGCAATGACCCTACAATCGAAAACTCTGTTTATCACTGGTGCAAGTCGCGGTATTGGTCTCGCAATCGCCCTCCGAGCGGCGCGAGACGGCGCCAACATCGTTATCGCCGCCAAAACTGTCGAGTCACACCCAAACCTACCTGGGACGATTTATACCGCCGCGGAAGAAATCGAGCGCGCCGGCGGTAAGGCTCTTCCTCTTGTCGTGGACGTCCGTGATGAAGGGAGCGTTGTCCGCGCATTTGACGAGGCCGTACAGCGTTTTGGTGGTATCGATATATTGGTAAACAATGCAAGCGCCCTTTCGCTCACCGACACGCCGTCGACGGATATGAAACGGTACGACCTGATGCAGCAGATCAACGTCCGAGGCACTTATCTCTGCACTCGAACGGCACTACCGTATTTAAGCCGCGCAGCGAATCCACATGTATTGAACCTCGCTCCTCCACTGGACCTCGATCCGAAGTGGTTCGGCCCACATGTCGCCTACAGTATTGCGAAATTCGGCATGAGCCTTTGCACGTTAGGACAGGCACGTGAATTCAAGTCACTAGGCATCGCCGTCAACTCGCTCTGGCCCGTTACCACTATCGACACAGCCGCCGTCCGCAACAAACTCGGCGATATGGCCAACTCCAGTCGGAATCCCGAGATCATGGCCGATGCTGCGTACGCAATTCTTACAAAGCAGGCAACAGAAGTGACGGGCAACTTCTTTTTGGATGAACAGGTGCTGCGCGAGGAGGGAGTGACCGACTTCTCATCTTACGCACGGCACCCACTCGCACCATTGACCGCAGACTACTTTGTTAGCGACCGGATCCTCGACAGTTTGCCGACAGAGCTAGTCCGCCTGCCGCAGTGACACCGACGATCATCGACTTCACGATGGCTCCCTTGCGAGGGTGCCATCGAGCCGGCGCTTATGCCGTCGCCACCTCGCTGATGCCTGTAGTGGTCAAGTCCATATCTCCGCCCGATATGCAAGGCCGTGTAGCCAAGGACAATCCGACGCGGACTATCCAGGGGCCCTTCCTTCTCCCGAAGGACCACCCGCACTGTTACCTCAGATGGCACCGCTTCCTCTAAAATTCGAGGGCGTGCCACTTCTCACGACGATCGGCCGAGAACTGGTGATCTGCAGTTGCAAGGTAACCGCCGTCAACCAAAATATCGACACCCGTCATCAAACTAGCGGCTGGAGAAGTTACGAATCTAATAACCTCGGCAATCTCTGACGACGATCCGAGCCTTCCAAGTGGTAAATCGTTCCCGCGATGGTCAAGACCGGCCTGTCTTTGCGCCCCCATCGCTGTGTCGCCGAGTACACCAGGAGACACTGAAAGCAATCTCCCCTGCCGCTGGCCCCAAGCGTAAGCTCGACGCTGCACCTGCAGAATCGTTCCACGCTTGGAAGTTGCATAGGCCAGGCGATGTTTCGGCGCTGTGGGAGCCTCGGCTTCGATGACTCGTGCCAGGTCGGCCGGCCCCTGTGTGGGTTCTAACAATAAGGAGTCGAACCGATGCCCAAGCGTTCTATGTCCTGCCACCGAGGCCACACAGACCCCCACCACTCCGGGTTTTACCAGGGGTTCGAAGGCTTCCAGTATATTGATAGTTCCATACAGATTTACTGCATAAATGATCTCGGGGGGCGTAGGTGGCGCGACGCCAGCGGCATGAATCAGTACCGCAAATCCCCCCATTTCGTTTGCGGCCGCCGCCAGAGCATGCGCGTCTGCCTCACGCGTGATGTCCGCGGGCATCGCAACAGCATCCACTCCTTCGGCCTGGAGCGTACTCACTGTCGAATTGACCGCATCCGGTCGAAGATCCGAAACCAGAATTCGGTGGTCGCGAAACCGCCGCGCACAGGAGAGTCCAATATGACCGGCACCGCCGGTAATGACCGCAAGGGGCAATGTACTGCTATCGTCTGTCATGGTTCGATCTCTTCAAAGATTTGAGGCCGCAGCTAAGTAAGATGTATTGCGCTGGCGGTTCGCAGCGATGCAGCTGGAACCGTTAGGCTTTATCAACGACACACAGCGTGATCGCCTCATCAACTGCAAACATGCGAGTGGTTTCCTTGGCGAGAAAGCGGCTGGAGTCTTCCCGTAAGCGAAACTCCCTGCACCCCATTGAGCATCTGGCTGAGAAACTCATCGAGTTCCTGCTCGCTATCAAACCAAAGCTCGGTAACGCCATTGAAATCGGGCAACTCCACGGCGCCTCGAATCTACGCTCTTGATCCGCTGAGGTCGCTACGACGGTTGTCCTTGATGATTGACATGAGCTGCATGACAAGTGGGACGTGCTCCTCTTCGCACATCCTGCGTGCCGTAAAGGAGGTATCTTTTCGAATCTTCATGAGGGTCACCAGCTTGCCCAACCGTTACCTCTCTTTCTCGGGAGACTGACTTTGTTTATCTCAAGACCCGGTCATCATCGATATCAATTGCACGAATGAGATTATGATTTGGGTAATTCAAAATTCATGTAAAAGCGCATGGCAGGACGCCGCCCGTCTGGTGGAAAGACTCGCCATGCACCATCCTCGTGTTTGAAAAAGAAGATGGAAAGAGCCCTACTTGAGGAGCGAGCCTCAACTCGAACAGAGCGGCTGTGACCTACGCCGCTCCATTTGAATCGGGTTACCCGGACGGGTGCGGCTGCAAACCACTTCTCAACAACTGACCGCAAACAGATTTCTGCGCTTTTCATCGACGTCTCCTTCCAGGCTGCAGCGAACCGGCCGCCTCAGCCTGCGGCTCAACTACGCCTTTACGAAATGTGCCCGTAAACTGCACGAGTTCACCAACGAGCTAAAGAGTTTGTCTCCTATTTCAGAACCCTCGAGCAAGCCCACCTGAACATCGCCTAATCCCAAACCGCGCCGCAGTCGGTGACCATCAACGCGATGATCTGCCGGTCCATGAGAAGACGTACGAAAACCGCAGCAGGAAAAGTGCGTCGCTTCGCTTAACGCCCTGATCGGTGACAGACGGCATGAGACTTCCTTTGCGTCGGAGTCCGCTAGTTGGCAAGGGTTGTCTGGTTGCCTTCTCCAATACACGGCCTTGAGATAGGTGTCGTGTTTCTTTATGGGATTTAAATACCATTTTAGATCAACTAGCGATGAGGTGCAAGCCTTGAGCGTGCATCAGATGGCTTCGATGATGGTGACATTCGCGATGCCGCCGCCTTCGCACATTGTCTGCAAGCCATACCGCTTTCCACGCGCTCGCAGCGCATGTACTAGCGTTGCTGTAAGCTTCGCCCCGGAGGCGCCGAGCGGATGCCCTAGGGCAATCCCCCCTCCATTCACATTGAGGCGATCTGGATCCGCATCAACGGCCTGTAGCCAGGCGAGCGGTATCGGCGCAAACGCCTCATTGACTTCGTAGAGGTCGATTTGATCGATTGATAGGCCTGCTCGCTTCAGTGCTCTTCGCGTGGCCGGAATTGGCTCTTCGAGCATGACAATCGGGTCCCCTGCAGTAACCGTAAGATTGTGAATCCTGGCAAGGGGCGTCAGTCCATGCGCCTTCAATCCATGCTCATTGGCCACCAGAACGCCGGCGGAACCGTCGCAGATCTGACTTGCGTTTGCTGCACTTAATACGCCGCCGTCCCGCAATAGCTTTACCGATCCAATCGACTCTGCTGTCGCATCGAACCGGATACCTTCGTCGACAACGTGTGACTCCCCATTCACCTCAAGTGGCACAATCTCGGCTCGAAAGGCCCCTGCATTGGTGGCAGCTGCGGCCCGCTGATGGCTCTTCAAGGCGTACCAGTCGAGCTGTTCACGACTAAACCCGTATTTCTCAGCAATTAATTGGGCTCCAGTGAACTGGCTAAAACCATCCACTCCGTAGCGTCTTCGGATTCGTTCAGTCCAGGGGCCACCTAATCCTGCATTCAATGCGAGGCTTGTCGGCGTACCCATTGGAACGCGACTCATGCTCTCGACGCCAGCCGCAATCACGACGTCTTGTGTGCCCGACATGACCGCCTGCGCTGCGAAATGGAGAGCCTGCTGGGATGAGCCGCACTGCCGGTCGATTGAAACGGCCGGAACGCTATCTGGTAGCCTGGATGCCAAGACGGCGTTACGCCCAATATGGAAGCTCTGCTCACCAACCTGGCTCACGCAGCCAAAGATGACGTCTTCTATGGCGCCGGGATCAATTCCACAACGATCGACCAGCGCATTCAGCACTTCTCCTGCCATATCAGCCGGATGCCAATCGGCGAGTTTGCCGGCGCGGCGACCACCGGCAGTCCGGACCGCCTCGACAATGTATGCGTTCAACCCGTGCTTTCCCGATGACTTGGACTGGCGTTGCGCTTAGAAACAAATGCCTGGATACGGTCACGAGTTTGCGACGTTCGGCTGAGTTCAGCGATCGCCCTCGCTTCGTCTTCCATCTGCGTCTCGAAACTCGACTCCAGACTTGAAAGCAGCAGATTCCGTGTTCTTCCGATTGCGGCGGTGGTCGATTTCCCGAGTTGTGCAACTATCGCCCTAACCTCATCAGCCAGAAGTTCGTCATCCACTGCGCGTGTAACCAGACCTAACTCGGCCGCATCGTCTGCACCTAGCCGCTTGTTCGTCAAGATAATTTCTTGAGCCCGGCGCAGGCCGACAAGACGAGGAAGGAGCCACGTTGAACCACCATCCGGGGAAAGACCAATGCCCGTATAGGCCGGCGTAAAGTGCGCCGAACTAGCGGACAGAGCGATGTCTCCGAGAACCGCCAAGCTGAGCCCAGCGCCAGCCGCCGGACCGTTTATAGCGGTAATCAACGGCTTCTGCATCCTTGCGAGCCGCGCTATGGCCATATGCAAGTACGCAGTCAGCTCTTTCAACAAAGAAGGCAACGCATCGCCCGCAGACACGAATCCTCCCACATCGCCTCCTGTACAAAAGAAGCGTCCTGCACCCGTGAGCACGACGCAGCCTATCGAATCATCTTCGTCGCAATCGATAGCGGCCTTCATCAACCCCTTCGCCAATGAGAGGTCGATTGCATTGCCTACGTCGGGCCGGTTCAGTGTCAACTTCGCAATGGACCCATCGCGCTCAAAGAGCAAAGTAGCTGATGAGTTCATGAGCGTGCTCCTTGCGACTGTTCCCAGGCTCGCTGTGCCACAAGCGGCAACGCGGCGACCAACTCCTTCGCATGGGGCGAAGCCGCCGAGCCACGCTTCCAACGTGCTTTGATGCCATGAAAGATCGCTGCGAGTCGAAACATATTGAAGGCGACGTAGAAGTTCAGGTTCGCGATACCGTCACGTCCCGTATGAGCACAGTAGGCAGCCACGTATTCATCTTCGCTTGGGATGTTCAGCTCACTTAGATTTGCGCCTTCAAGGCCCGCGATGATCAGCGGTGGCATACGGTACATCATCACGTTGTACGCAAAGTCGGCAAGTGGATGGCCTAACGTCGACAATTCCCAGTCCAGGACGGCCAGAACGCGGGGCTCCGTAGGATGGAATATCATGTTGTCGACGCGGAAGTCACCATGCACGATAGTAGTTTCATCGCCAGCCGGAATGTGTGCGGGTAGCCATTCCATCAACTTCTCGAAATGCGGATCCCGACCGGCCTCAACGTCACCTGTGTATTGTTTGGACCAACGCGCAATCTGCCGCTCGAAGTAGTTACCGGGGTGCCCGAAATCGGTCAAGCCCACCGACCGGTAGTCGATGCTGTGCAACTTCGCGAGCGTTTCGTTGATCGCGTAGAAGTAGCGCGGTCGTTCGTCACGGATAACATCCGGGAACGTCGCGTCCCAGAGGACTCGCCCCTGTACGAAGTCCATCACGTAAAACCACGTGCCAATCACCGCATCGTCCATGCACATGCCGTGCAGATGAGGGACAGGGAAATCTACCCTTTCAAGCGCCTGCAACACTCGCGCCTCGCGCTCCACAGCGTGCGCGCCGCGCAAAAGATCGCCCGGTGGCTTGCGCCGCACTACGTATGCCTTGTCGGGCGTGTTCACCTTGTAGGTGGGATTCGACTGTCCGCCCCTGAATTGTTCGACCGTTACTGGTCCTCGAAATCCTCGAACGTTCTCAGACATCCATTGCGTCAGGCCGGCGATGTCGAAGCGATGTTCACTTCGGACCTCCGAAGTCCCATTGAATGAAATAGCTTCTTTCATCGAGCCATCCTATCCAGAGCATTATTTCTGATCCTGTTGGCGAGCGACCATTTGTGCACTTCTGTGGGCCCGTCGTACACTCGAAATGCGCGTATCTCCCGGAAAACTTTTTCGACTATCGTGTCGCCCGTCAAGCCTGTCCCGCCCATTACCTGAACGCAACGGTCTGCGACACGGAATAGTGCTTCGGATACAGCAACCTTAGTCATGGAAGATTCGCCAATACCCTTCGCGCCGCTGTCCAGCACCCCTGCGCACCAGTCGATCATCAACTCGGCCTGCTTCAGGTCAATTTGATTCTCCGCGAGCATGAAGCCTACGCCCTCGTGCTCAATGAGTAGTTGACCAAACGCACGACGCTTTACTGCGTACGCGGTTGCAATCTCTTGAGCCCGGATGCACGCGCCAAGCCAACGCATGCAGTGAGTGAGTCGAGCAGGTGCCAGCCGAATCTGGGCATACTTGAAACCTTCTCCACTCGCTCCGAGTATCTGGCTCTCCGGGACACGAAGACCATCAATCCGCACGATGGCGTGACCTCCAGGCATCGAATCGTCAAGCGTATCGAGAACACGCTCGATGCGAATCGCTGGATCCGGCAATGCAACCAAGAACATCGTCGCGCCCTGTTCGGAGCGAGCCATAACGATGCCCATGCCGGCGCCGTCAGCTCCCGTGATAAATGCTTTGCGACCGTCGATCACCCAAAAATCGCCATCCCGTCGAGCGGTAGTCAGCATCATTGACGGATCGGAGCCAGCACCGTTGTCTTCGGCCGGCTCGGTCATGAAAAAGGCGGATCGAACCCGACCTTCGATGAGCGGCGTTAAAAATCGATCTTTTTGCGCGGGCGACGCCACTCTTCCCAAGAGGTACATGTTCCCTTCGTCGGGTGCGGCGACATTGAGCGCGAGCGGTCCAAGGGGTGATAAACCCGCCGCACGCAAAACCAAAGCGGTTTCTCCATGGGTCAGATGACTGCCATCAGGAAGTACATTGGGCGTCAGCAGCCTTTCGGCGCGCGCCATGTCCCTCATTTGCTGTACGAGGTCGTCACTGGGACCGTGCGGACCCTGGCGAGGATCACGCTCAAAAGGCACGACGTGTTCGCGGACAAAGATCTCGACGAGCTCAGCTAGCCGACGGCCTCGGTCAAGATTTGGAGTAGTAGAAAAATCGTTCATCGCGGCGCCATCCTGATCGCACCATCCAGTCGAATCGTTTCGCCGTTAAGCATTGGATTGCGCACGATACTTTCTACTAGGTGCGCATACTCCTGCGGTTTGCCTAAGCGCGCGGGAAACGGGACCTGACTTCCGAGTGAATCTTGAGCTTCTTGAGGCAAAGCAGCCAACATCGGCGTCCAGAACAATCCCGGCGCAATCGTCACAACCCGGATTGATAGTGACGCCAGGTCTCGAGCCATCGGAAGTGTCATGGCGACCACGCCGCCTTTTGACGCTGCGTATGCGACCTGTCCGATCTGCCCTTCGTAAGCAGCGACGCTCGCTGTATTGATGATCACGCCGCGCTCTTCTGCAAGCGGCTCGATCTCGCTCAGCCGTGCCGCGAATCGGGAACTCACAATGAAGTTACCGATCAGGTTCACCTCTATCGTGTCTCGGAACTGACGCAAACTGTGCGGCGCTGCATCGCGACCTACCGTTTTTGCACCAAGCGCCACGCCGGCACAGCCAACGAATACGCGTGCAACGCCGTGAAAGCGCTCCGCCTCGTCGAGAGCGGCTATAACGTTGTCCTCTCGAGAAATATCTACCTTTACGAACCGCCCTCCGATCGCTTGGGCCTGTGCACGGCCAGATTCTTCGTTCAGATCGAAGATCGTTACCTTGGCCCCCAGCGCGGCCAAGTGACGTGCGGTTGCCCCACCCAGACCAGAAGCTCCGCCCGTGACTATCACGGCGAGTCCAGCTATCTCCATGCTCATCTCCTCATGTCACAACATCAAGGGCGACCTCAGGCGGTGTTGATCGCATCCCTCAATTCGATCCCCCCATTTTGGGTATTGATACCCGTTGTTGTACTACAGCACCATAAAAATATTCGAACACTCAATGCGATTGCAGGCAGGACTATGTATAGGTGCGGTACGGCGAAGACCGTGTCGGGGTATGTGCGGTTGCATGAAAAGAGGACGTCCGATTCATCTCCAGGCCGTCCTTCTCTGAACTGCCCGTAATGCGTCGTCGGTTCGGGCAGGGATTCGCCCATGTTGTTTGCAGCGGCACACTCACGTCTGACGATTACTTGCTCAACGTCTCTCGGTTTTAATCGCTAAGTATTCGTTTCATTCGCTGGGAATCAGCCACTTTTTAGCGCTGCATGGTTGTCCATGCGTTTCGCCGATCTCCATCGACGGCCTCCAAGGAGCGAAGTGCGGAACGTTCTCACTTTTACCTTGACGACATCGAAGTCGACGCTTATTGTACTCAAATCCCATTCCGGAACTCGGTTTCCTTATTGCGCACCGAGCGCAACGTGGGATAGGAGACAGTCTCGACTAGCCGATATCGGCGCCGCGAGATGAGAACACAAACCTGCAAACTGATCGAGGTCCATTACCTTGGCCCATCACCCTTCCTTAAACGACACACAGCAATCCGCTGAGCCACGTGCAGGCGCACGTGCGTGGTATGCCGTCGGTCTGCTGCTATGTCTATACATCCTGTCTTTCTTCGGTCGACAAATCATTTCGCTTTTGGTGGAGCCCCTCGAGAAGGACTTGGGCTTGACCGAGGTCCAGATCGGGCTCCTGATTGGCTTCTCGTTCACGCTGGTTTACGCCATTGGCGGAATAGCGTTTGGATGGTTCGTCGACACCTTTCCACGAAAGCTGATTATCTTCGTCGGCACAATTGTCTGGGCCCTGAGTTGCATCGGCTGTGGCCTCACCACGTCGTTCGGATGGCTCTTCGTCGCTCGCATGGGTGTTGGCATCGGCGAAGCAACGTTGATGCCGGCGGCATATGCTCTCCTGAGCGACACATTCCCACGGCGGCGGCTAGCCACTGCACTGGGAGTTTTTTCGTTTGGCGCCACGTTTGGTATCGCAATTTCTCTCGGTCTCGGTGGCTATCTACTGGCGCTGTTTGCTCGCTCTCGTGGGATAGAAACGCCCTTGGGCCACCTTGACCCGTGGCAAGCAGCGTTTGTTATAGCGGGGTGTCCTCCACTTGTCTTCGGCCTGCTCGCGCTGACATTGCCTGAACCCACTCGGAAAAAACGGGCCTTCGGGCATCCGCCTGCTGCGACTCCGCTACTCACCGTGCTTCGTCGGCGTCGAGGCATCATGGCCGCCCAGTTCGCGGGATTCTCTATGAATGCATTGATGGGATACACCCTGATGGCGTGGGCACCAGCATTCATGAGCCGGAGCTACGGCTGGAGACCGGGTGAGATCGGTCCAGCGCTCGCGCTTGCTCTCGGCCTAAGTGGCGCTATCGCCACTCTTGGCAGTGGATGCCTCGCGGATCGCATGTGGGCACGCGGCATAAAGGGCAGCCATTACATACTCGCCGCATCAGCTTTATCCGTCTCCTCTCCATTCGGCGTCGTCGCCTTTCTCTCACCCAGTCCCTGGATTTTCCTTGCGGGAATTTTCGTGGTGTATTTTGCGGCAGCGGTCGCACTCAACATGGGCGCCACCTCACTTCAGTTGCTTACTCCGCCTGCTTTGAGGGGGCGTCTGTCCGGTCTGTATCTTTTCTGCACTAATATGTTCGGGGCCGGCCTCGGTCCGCTGATCGTCGCGATGCTGACACAGCATCTATTTCATGACCGCGCCAAAGTCGGGATTGCGATGGCTATCGTGACACCCACAGCCGCGTTGACTGGCGCAATCATTCTTGGCCTCGCATGGCGCCGGTATGCGAAGTTGATTACGGCTGCCGACGACTCAATTGATGAAGTGGAGTCGGTTGACATCGCGGCACCTAGCGTCGCGGTATTAGGGACGAAATCATAACGTTACGACACTGGCGTTCGTCGAGTTCTCGTAAGCGCGTGACCATCCCGTCTTGAATTGCGCTGACCGACTTGGAAACAACGTGTCCACTTAAATAGGTGGACACGTGAATACTATCGAAGAAGAAGTGCTGCTTGGCCGGCGCCGACGCCGGCGATATAGCGTGGAGTTCAAAGCCGAGGTGGTAGCGGCTTGCCAGGCGCCGGAGGTGTCGCTCGCCGCCATTGCGTTACACCACAAATTGAACGCGAATCTGTGAGGCCGGCCGGAAAAAGTGGAAGCCAAGATTCCGCAAAATTTAGGAATGGTGGCGTACATGAACCGAATCCCCAAAGCTGTCTACACGAAGCAATTCCGTGAAGAGGCGGTGAAGCTTGCGATGACCGTGGGTGTTGGTGTGTCGGGGCTGCGCGTCGGCTGTCGATATCAATGAAGACCGTGGCAAACTGGGTGCGCCCTGTGAAAACCGGCAAGCTGGAGCGTGTGGGTCAGCATCAAAAGCCGTTGACGGAGATCGAAGCTGAGTTCGGGCGAGTCAAGCGGGAACTGGCCGAAGTAAAGATGGAGCGCGACTTGCAAAAAATCCCCGACGTACTTTGCGAAGGAGTCGCGGTGAAGTACGGCGTGATCGAGCAGATGCGACAGGACTATCCGGTGCCGCCGATATGCCCGCTGCTGGGCGTTTCCGTGAGCGGCTATTAAGCGTGGCGCAAGCGCTCGCCATCGTTGCGCGCGCGGCAGGATGCCCGACTGGAAGCCGAGGAGCTCGCTGCGCATCAGCGCACGCGTGAAAGCTTTGGGCCCGAACGCTTGCAGAAGCACCTCAGCGAGCATGGCGTGCAGCTCGGCGTTCATAGTATAAAAAGGCCGCGTCAAAAGCTTGGTCTGCGTTGCAGGCGGAAACGCAAGTTCAAGGCGACGACCAATTCGAAGCACGACCTGCCAGTGGCACCGAACCTACTGATCCAAGATTTCAGCGCAACCGCGCCAAATTAGGCCCGGTGTGGCGATATCACGCATATCGCGACCGACGATGGCTGGCTGTACGTCGCCGGACTGAGACGGATTTGTTCAGCGGCGAACTGGTCGGCTACGCCATGAGCAAGCGCATGACGAAGCATCTGGTGATGCAAGCGCTGTTCCGTGCGGTCGCATCACAGCGTCCAGCGCCTGGTCTGATCCATCATACGGATCGCGGATCTCAATACTGTGCTCAAGCGCACCGGAAGCTCGTCGACAAGTTCCGCGTGCAGGCGTCAATGAGCCGGCGAGAAAACTGCTTTTACAACGCACCGATCGAATCGTTTTGGGGCACTCCGACAGGCGAGCTGGTCTATCATCGACGCTTTGCCACACGCGAAGAGGCCAGGCGAGCCATCAGCGAATACATTGAGATCTGCTATAACAGGCAACGCACGCAGGCTCGTCTTAATTACCGGTCACCTGTAGCATTCACGCAGCGATACTATCTGAATCGGGTCGCTGCTTAACCCGTCGGCGTCCACGCATTCCGACCGACCTCAGTTCGAAGTATGCCGCTATCAACGGTGATAACGGTCGAGCCTCGCCTGTGCGAACTACACCAACGCCTTGCACAGAATCGCATTGACCTGGCGCAGTTCAAGGTTTCCTCGCTCCAGCCCTTTCAGGCGTTCCGCTCCGAGGCGTTGCCCTCGATCCGTAGGCACTGATTCCGTTTTTCCTGACGCATCCAGTTGCGCCGCGTCTAGCCGGCGTAGCCCATCTCGGCAGTGATCGACGTGATCATCACATTGCAGTCGTGTCGAGTCTCCGGGGCAGTCGTCGTTGCCTTTTTATGCGACGTTCAAGTAGTCACTCTCGACGGTGGGAGACATGTCGAGGGCTATGCGGCCAAGCCGCGGGTATCCACCGATATGCCTTCGTGAGACTTTATTCCCATAATAAGACGTGAATACCCAAACGAGCTTCTCCTCTGCGTATCCGTTTGCAATTGTCTGTACGTTTGGGTCGCTGTGCGTTGCTAGTCTTGCGCTCATGGCCGTGGATGGCTGTCAAGCGGTGCGGCCGTACAACATGTGGGTCGATGCTTCCGCTGCATCACGATACCGATTGATGTCACAACTTTCCTAGCCCTGTCCCTTGCATCAGTGGCTGGATGTCCGTTACGACTTTAAGACAATATTAAATAATTAGTAATACACACTAAGGAGATGACCGTGAGGAGATACTTACCTGGTTTGTTGATTGCTCTGCCTCTAGCTTCTACTCAGGTTCGGGCACAAAGTGACCTTACTCTATATGGAATCCTCGATACCAGCTTGGAAGTCACAAATGTTGGAAATGGCGCGACGGCAAGAATGGATTCCGGGGGAGTGAACGGGTCTAGGTATGGCTTGAAAGGTACGGAAGACATCGGGGCTGGTTACAAAATAAAATTTACCCTTGAACAGGGGATTTCATCTACCACTGGCGCCGCATCTAATCCCGCGCTCGCATTCAGCCGTCAGGCTTGGGTCGGAATGGCTGCTCCTTGGGGTGAGGTACGAGTCGGACTACAGAACTCGCCCGTGTACGTAACGGTGACTGGTGTGCTTGATGCATTCACCGTCAACACGTTGGCATCCGGCCTGGACAGTTTTTTAAGTATCTCGCCAAGACAAAATGATGCAATTACGTATCTGAGTCCGGACTTCCACGGACTATCCGGCCAGGTCATGGTAAGTTTGCGTGATTCAAGTACAAAACCGGACAACGGTATTGCCGCCTATAACCTCGCCGTTGAATACAGTCGCGGCCCGTTAAATTCTGCAATAGGTTATCAACGGGTTACCAACTTCAAAGGTAGTTCCACCCTCAACGCGCTGTTCGCCGGAGCCAACTACGCATTCGGGCCGCTTAAAGTTTTTGCTGCATATCACAACGCAAAAATCACAGGTCTAGTTGATAGGGACGTTTATTCGCTATCAGCTAGCTATCAATTCAGCGTTTCAACAATGCTTTCCTTCGGTGGCGCTCACGCCCACGACAGGTCTGGCATGGGCAATGGAGGTGACCAAGTTGGGCTGATGTACTGGTATTTCGTCTCAAAGCGTACCACCCTGTACGCAAGCGCAGCATTTTTGGACAATCACAATCACGCAACTTTCACGATTAACGGTGCTCCGGTGGGGATCCCGGTTGCGTACCCCGGTGCCAACCCTAGAGGCATACAACTAGGTATCCAGCATCGGTTCTAGAGATCGGCCGGCGCACCATGCATGCCGTCTTCAGGCAAAACTCACCTAAAAATAGGGCCCGACTGCACGTTAGCTCCATCAGGTTTTATGTCAATTGTGGATCGAACCAAGTAAATGACGCTGATCGAGCCTTTGCGGGTCGCCGACGCGGTGCGACATCTAGGTCGGTTTTCTGGGCGCAACGGCCACTCGTCGAAGCGCATTGGGAGACCGGAGTTCGGCCAATGCGGTCGTTGGTCCATCAACGCGTCAACGACCGGTATAGGTTCCTAACCCGACGACAGTGAGCAATCTTGGTGAGCGGCCGCTTTGACTGTCGTCAAACGGCGGTGCACGACCCCAC
>NZ_WOEZ01000301.1 GCF_013177735.1 Paraburkholderia elongata
AAGCCGCGGCAAGCGCAATCCCCGCGGCGTGAAGCGAAAGATGTCGAATTTCCGGATCCGGCGACGATGGGAGCCGCTGAATCAGCGAATAGCGCCCAAAGTGGTTATCAAGTGAACAGTATTGGGCTTAGACCATACTCTTGCGGCTCGGGCACTCGTTGCTAACCCGCGTTCAATCTCCGCGCGGCGGTCAGCCTCGGGCGCAGCGTAAGTCATACTGTCTATGAGCGAGGCCCTCGACAAGCTGACGCCTAAAATCAGCTTGCTGAGGTATGCTCAAAGGAGAACATCATGCGTACCGATCAGGCATACACCGGTAGTGGTGACGTACCGGTGCTGGCAGTGTCGCTGGAACTGGCGGCGGCCAAATGGAAAGTCGCGCTTCACGATGGCCGGCGCGAGAAGCCGGCCGTGCACACGGTCGCCGCCGGCATGACGCTGCGCGGGCGTCACGCAGCGGGTGCCGCTATGGCGATGCTCCAGGTTGTACCAGTGCACGAAAGCGGCAGCCCAGTCACGGGCGCCGTCCAGGTCGTCGAAGCCCGTGGCCAGGAATTCTGGCCGGTATCTCGAGGTGCGGAACAGCGCCTCGGCGTAGGCATTGTCGTCGCTGACCCGGGGGCGCGAGTACGACGGCTTGATGCCCAGCCAGTGCAGCACCGCCAGCACGGTGGCGGCCTTGAGCGTGGCGCCGTTATCGCCGTGCAGCACCGGTCTGGTCTCAAAGGCGGCAATGCCTTCAGCGAGCGCCGTGCGGCGCACCAGGTGAGCCAAATGTTCGGCAGCGTCGCTGTCGTGCACCTCCCAGCCTACGATCTTGCGGCTGTACAGGTCGAGGATCAGGTACAGGTGGAACCATCGACCGGTCACGGTTGCCGGCAAATAGGTCATGTCCCAGCACCACACCTGGCGCGGTGCCGTCGCAACATGTGTGGTTGGCGGTCGCGTTGCCGAGAGTGCCCTGACCCTGCCTCGGCGGGTCATCTGCCCATGCCTCTTCAACTCCGTTTCCAGACACAGGTTTTACCCCAAATTCGTGTCCAGAAAAATCGGAGGCGGTTCAGGCATTGACTGAACCACCCGTTCCGAGGTCAGATGATCATGCCGTCGACGATTTAAACGTCTCCCATGGCAACCGACAGACTGGTCGAGCGCAACCAGTCGATGCACTGAAAACTGTTAAATTTACGCGCGCGCCGCTCGTCTTCTCGATGACGACGGCTAAAAGGGCTCGAGAAAACGTAGCTCGTCGCGCTGCATGCGGCGACCCATGACGCGCCGATCGATCGGCATGGACGGAATACCGGCCAATGTGCACGCTTACCCGATGAAATTCACTCCCTGGCATCCGTCGTCAGACTGAACGCGGTGCGACGCGCGAGCGTAGGCGAACGGTTCTCTCGCCAATACTGAGGACCGTTTTGAAGCGGCGGTGATCTAAATGATTAACGCTCATGCTGGGGTCATGCTGCAATGGCTGATCGGAAGCGCTGTGACCGTTTTGTACGCAAGCGACCGGTTTGAAAACCCTGAGCTGACGCGAACAACAACCACGTTCGCCCGCTACTGGGTTGCAAAATCCGGCTATGTCCTGATCGAGACCTGGCTTCGGTGGCCATGGTTGCTGACGACGTTCTTCACGACGCTGTATATTGCGTGGACCGCCGACAACCATGTGTTCGTGGCGTCGCCGGTTCCAAAATGGCTACGCATCGCAGAAGCGGTTGGCCTCGCTGCGTTCTTCTTTTTCGTGCAGCTAATGGTGATGAATATCTTCGCTTCGGTTCAACCCGATTTCTATCAACAAAGACTTCGTGGACAGTTGCCGCAGATATACGGTAACGCAGCGTTTCGACATTTCGGCGGCGCGGCCATTTCTCACGCCGCATTTCCTAACGAAACGCATCCCGGCGATGTACGAATTGTCGGTAATTGACAAACCTTTGGGCTCAAAGGTCGAGCGGAACCGCCTATAGTGATAATGGCATAACCTCGCAGCCCTCCGGGTACCGATCTGACACTTCAGACGCTACAACTGACTCGCTTGCCCAGCGAGTTGTCCGTCATCGGCCAGCGTCGGCTCATCTTAAGCAGCCCGCTGGCCGACCGGTGATCACCCGCGCCGAAGGCGCTAAACGGAAATTATCCGTCCGTTTAAGGTTTAAATGCTTAACCGTTCATGTAGGTGGGTCGCCCCCAAATCTGTCATAACCGCACGAGGCCAGTATGCAATACGACATGCACTATTACGGCACCTATGCGATGGCCGCCGCGGCCGGCATTCCGAAGGCAGACGCCGAAATCATCGCGTACTCCGCGCAGACCGTTGACGACCAGAACTTCGAAGACCTGCTAGCTGCAGAGACCGGAGAGGGCGTGTACGGCATCGCCACCGCACACCATCCACTCGCCACGGCGGAAAGGTCACTATCCCGCTTCGCGAGGCGGGATGAAGACGATTGCCGCCTCGTCTGGGTGCCCTTTCACTTTCTTCCCGGAAACCAGGGAGTCACGTTCAAGGAACGGGTTGTGGCGCGACAGGACAGCCAGGTAGCTCAGGAAATGATGGACCACTTTATCCAGAGCGCCGCAGGTCCATTCGCTCTCCAGTCGATCGGCGTTGCCGCGCATACATACGCTGACACGTTCTCGCATTATGGCTTCAGCGGCATCGAATCCAGACTTAACTGTGTCGATCCGGACTCCATTGTGACTGAGCTGGCCCACCACGCGACGGTGATCGGCGTCCTGAAAGAGAAATGGTCTGCGTTCGAAGCAAGATTCGGCGCGGCACCGGAGCTTGGACATGGCGCTGTCCTGACGTATCCGGATCAGCCATATCTGGAGTGGTCTTTTACTTACGTGAACGGCACAAAAGAATCGCGTAAAAATCAGCAGACGTACTTCCAGGCTTGTTCGCGCCTGTACGAGTATTTCATGTCTTTTGCGAAAGCTCGATATGGCCAGGACACAGCGCCAGCCGTCTCGTTTTCGCAGATCGAGGAGCGGATTCGCGCAGTCCTTGCCTACGCGGCGGAGGCACCCGATCGCGTTGAACAGTGGAAGACCGCTTTGCGCGATTGGGGGGTGTACGGTATCGAAGTCTGTCGCGACTACCAGGCACGAAACGACTGGCTCGATGATCTGGTGAGCCGGACAGGTCATCTCTCATTCGAGGAATTGCAAGCCCATCCGGCGTTTGGCTTTTATCGGGCGGCGACCCGGCACCGCGATTATGTCCTACGCGACCTGCTACCGAAGTTCGATATTTTGGTCGCTTGATGGCGCAGACGACTCCAATTGACCGATCGAAGTCCTGAGCCAATCGCACGCAAACCCGGATCGACCCGCGTCGTGCGGTTTTATTTTTTTCGGCGTACACGTGTCGATCCATTCGCACTACAAAGAAATGATTTTCTGACGACGGACACCGTCTAAGATAAAGAAACCACAGACTCCCGGCTGTCCCATTTAACGCATACGCCGGGTCTTCCGCGCCGTATCCCGTTCGAATGCGAGGTGATCGAATGAACCGCTTGTCAAGCGCCATCAAGGCGAAAGAACAGCATTACGAGGTCGTTGTCGTCGGGTCCGGATATGGCGGCGCGATCGCCGCGAGCCGCATGGCGCGAGCGAAACGGAAGGTCTGCCTGCTGGAGCGCGGGCGCGAATATATGGCGGGCGACTTCCCTGCGACGAAGGGTGACGGCCTCAAGGAGATTCAGTATAACCTCGACGCTATGCGCGTCGACTCGCCGCTGGCGCTGATCGAGATTCACGTGAACGAACAGATGAACGCGGTCGTCGGGTGCGGGCTCGGCGGTACGTCGCTCATCAATGCGAACGTCGCGCTCCATCCAGACACACGCCTTTGGACAGATTCGCGCTGGCCCGCCGCCATTCAGGCGGACAAGGCCGGCATCGAAGCCGGCTACGCACGCGCGATCGCGATGCTTCAGCCGTCACCCGTGCCGGCCGATTTTGGCCCTTTGCCAAAACTCGAAGCGCTTTCAGAGTCCGCGCACACGCTCGGCATGGACAAGTCGTTCTATCGGCCTCCCGTTACCGTCACCTTCAAGGACGGACTCAATGCAGCAGGCGTTGAACAGAATCGCTGCATCGGCTGTGGCGACTGCAATTCCGGCTGCAATCACGGCGCCAAGAACTCAACGCATATGAACTACCTGCCGGACGCCGTCGCGCACGGCGCGCAGATCTTCACGGGTGTCGATGTGCATTCCGTCGAGCGCGACGACGAAAACAACACCTGGCGCATCTACTATCAGTTGATCGACATCGGGCGCGAGATCTATTGTGCAGACGAGCTTTTCATGACCGCGGACCACGTGATCCTGTCGGCGGGTACGATCGGCTCGACCGCGATCCTACTTCGCTCGCGTCAGGCGGGGCGTCTGACGGTCTCGGATCAACTGGGCAAGCGCTTCACTGGTAACGGCGACGTGCTTGCGTTCGGCTTCAACACCGATCGCGAGATCAACGGCGTCGGCTGGGGCAAACACGATCATGGCGAGATTCCCAAGGTCGGCCCGACGATTACCGGCATCATCGATCATCGCGACACGCCGGACGTGAAAGACGGCTTCGTGATCGAAGAAGGGTCTTTCGCCGCGCCAATCGGTGAAGCAATGATGGGCCTGCTCAGCGCAGCCACGCCCGCGGAAGGCGTAGAGGAAGCGGGCCCCGAAGGCGAACACGCGCTGCGCGCCGCGGAGCGCCTTCTCGCAGGAGCGGCTGACCCATACCGCGGCGCGATGCACAACACGCAGACTTACCTTGTGATGGCACATGACGACGAAGCAGGCCAGATTGTTGTTGAAAACGGCCGCCCGCGCATCGAATGGGACGACCCCAGCAAGCAGCCCATCTTCAAGACGGTCAACGATACGCTCGAACAGGCCACACAGGCGCTTAGCGGCGTATTCATCCGCAATCCGCTTACAACGGAACTCTTCAAGGACCGCCTCGTGACCGTACACCCGCTAGGCGGCTGTGCGATGGCGGACGATGCGCAGCACGGCGTTGTCGATCATGCGGGGCGTGTGTACTCGGGCACGACAGGCAAAGAGGTGCATCCGGGCTTATACGTGATGGATGGCGCCGTGATGCCAATGTCGCTCGGCGTGAATCCGCTTCTCACCATATCTGCGTTCGCCGAACGCAACTGCGTGCAGATTGCCGCGTCCAATGGCTGGAAAATAGACTACACGGCGGCCGGCACCGCCGCCGCGCCCCCCACCGAGAAGATCGGCCTGCGCTTCACCGAAACGATGGTCGGCAGCTATACGCCGGTTGCGCCCGAGGGAAGCGCCGAGGTCCCGATGAGCTTCACGCTCACCGTCGACTCGAGCGATCTCGAAGCCATGCTTGCCAGTCCCGAACATGAGGCGACGATGGTCGGCACGCTGAGGTGCCCTGCGCTGTCGCGCGAACCCATGACCATCGAGGACGGCCGCTTCAACTTGTTCGTCATCGACGAAACGCACGTGGACCGGCGCAATATGGTCTACCGGATGACACTCGACTCGGTGGAAGGCAAGCGCTTTGGATTCGTCGGCCGCAAGATCATCACGCGTACGTCGCCGCTTGAACTATGGAAGCAGACGAACACGCTCTACGTCCAGATTCGTGATTCCACTACCGACGACGCGCCCGTGCTCGGCCATGCCACGCTCATCATCACGCCGGAGAACTTCCTCAAGCAGCAGACGACGACCGGAGTGACCAACGCGCCCGACATGGCAGCGCGCATCGCATGGACCCTCAAGTTCGGGAAGTTCTTCGCAGACGTGCTGCTCATCGAATACGGCGGCGTCTTCGCGCCACTCGAGTACTTCGATCCGAAGGCACCTGCGCGCGAGCGTCGGCCGTTGCGCGCTCCGACGCCGCAGGCCTCTTATTTCCAGACGCCGGACGGCAAGACGCTGCGGCTTACGCGCTATCAAGGCGGTAACAAAGGGCCCGTGCTACTGATCCACGGATCGGGCGTATCGAGCCGCATTTTCTCGACCGATCTGATCGAGACCAATCTTGTCGAATTCCTGTGCGCCGCGCAGTACGACGTGTGGCTGATCGACCTGCGCGTGAGCATCGACCTGCCGAGCGCTCCCGAACAGACCACCGCCGACGCGGTCGCCGAATACGACATCCCTTGTGCGGTCGCCAAGGTTCGCGAGCTCGCACATGCCGATACGATCCAGGTCGTCGCCCATTGTCTCGGGGCGCTGGCGTTCACCATGTCGTTGCTGTCGGGATTGGAGGGCGTGCGTTCGGTGGTCCTGTCGCAGGTGTCGGCCCACCCGATACCGGCATTGTTAGGGCGGATCAAAGCGGGCCTGCATGTGCCCCAAATGCTCGAACACCTCGGTGTGGAAGACCTGTCCGTGCTGACGGAGCATGAGAAATGGCCGAAGAACCTGCTCGACGAAGCACTGCGTCTCTATCCGGTTGAGCAAGACGATGAGTGCAGTAATGCGATCTGCCATCGCGCGACGTTCCTTTACGGCCCCGTGTACGAGCACACGCAACTCAACGAAACGCTGCACGAGAACCTGCAGGAACTGTTCGGCGTGCACGATATCCGTCTTTTCGAACATCTGTCCCTGATGGTACGCGCGGGACACGTGTTGCGCGCAGACGGCGCCGACGTCTACTTGCCGAACCTGAAAGGTATGAAGTTGCCGATCGCATTCATACACGGCGCGAAGAATCGTTGCTATCTGCCAAAGAGCACACTGACGACGTTCCAGATGCTGGTCGATGCTTACGGACCCAAGCATTACGAACATCATTTGATCGACGGGTATGGGCACATCGACTGCATCTTCGGCAAAAATGCGGCCGTGGATGTCTATCCGACGATTCGTGCACATCTCGACAACCATCAACCGCAGGGGCCGGTCGCCTTTCCATAGCGCAGGAGACGGTCGCCTTGATCTCTTGCGAGCTTAGGCGACCGCACAATCTATGAAAGCAGCGAGACGCGAAACGAAATTGATACGCTGTGCGATCGTCAGGCCACCTCTCGGCAAGCTTGCCGGCAGAGGTGGCCGGGCGCACGGCACTCTCCCGCTCGACACGCCTCCCGATTGCCGGGTTGTTATTCTCACGTGTGTCGATCACGCCGATCGGGCAGTAACAAGCGGCCGTTGCCGCACGTACGTGCGCACCAGCTCCGCGGCAAAGAATTTGAAGAAGCGCCACACTACGCCAGCCGCTGTGCGTTTGTCGTCTGCATTGGTCGCGTAGACGGTGCCAAGCAGCCTGAACAGCTCACTGGCGTCGAGGCGCAAGATGCCGGAGCCCAGCACTCGCCCACCGGCATCGGTACCTTCATGCAGCGTGCAATAGAGCGTGGTAGTCTCGCGCCAAAGCTTTAGCAGCGTACCGACACGCACTCTCTTCTTGCCGGCGAGGTAGTAGCGCATGCCGCCATGCTGGAACCCAAGCTCGTACATCATAAAAGTCAGCGCTGGATCACCGCTCGGAACAAACAGGCCGAACAAACCGGACTCTGCGGGAACGGCCTCACCGAAACGTGCGGAATCGATGTGCCCGGTGAGATCAGCTTTGTGCTCGGGGTCGGCAATGAATGCGGCGACGTCATCAATGTAGATGGCCGCGTGCATCGTGAATTGATCGGTGCTGGCGGAATCGCTGCGTGAGTCACCGCCCTCGAGTGTGAGACTGCCCGCCATGGTCTCGCGAAACGATAACCCGGTACCGGGCGCGTGCATCTGCGTCGCACGGGCATCCAATGGCGCCGGATGCATCGAGCGCAGCAAGCGGCATGCATCGCCATATCCCATGTCGATCAAGGTGGCCGCATCGATGCGGCCGAAGTAAAAGTCGGGGTCAAGCGGCAGCGGCACTTCGGGTTTGACCACGTACACGACAATCGGCTCTCGATGACCCAATACCGTTTCGCCGCGCGCGATGCGCGTATTGATGTCGGCGATCGTCGCCAGTTCCCAGTTCAGCGCCCCTACCGCGCTCATCTCGATCATGTGCACGTACTGGTTAAAGGCGCCGTTGTGAAAGACAGGCGTATTGCCGATACACCACACGAGCCACAACTCGCGGGCGCCACGTTCGACGCACGCAAGCAGGTTCGTGTCCTTGATCCACACCGCATCGGTCCAGGTACTGCCGGCAGCCTGTACCGCTGGCATGAAGATCGGCAACGAAGCGGCCGCCGTCAGGCGTGCGAGGTCGAGTTGGCGGTGCGGAATCGGCACGACAGTCTTGTCGTCGAATCTACAGACGTTGAATGATGCGTCTATGCCGGTCGCGGCGCGGATGCGGCCGACGTCGATGCCAAGCGAAGGATAGACGTATTGCACCATGTTGTCCGCGCTGCCAAGTGCCGGCAGATCCGCAGCACGCAGATAGTCGGCCGTCGGCCGCAGCGACGCGAACTTTTTCACCGATAGCGCACGCCAGCGATCACACAAGTCGTCCACACTCACACCGGAGAGAAGCGCGGCGAGATTGATCGTGCCGCCGGAGGCGCCATCGGCGTGCGTGAAGCGCAGTCCCGCATCCACCAGCGCTTTGACCGCGCCCGCCTGATACGCGACGCGCATGCCGCCGCCCGCAAGCAGGAGTGCGCGCGGCGTGGCACCGTCGCCGGCGGCAATCGGCGGTTGATGAGACAGTGTCATATGTCCGCCTTCGAGACCGAAGCCACACTGAACCAGACAAGTAAGCCGGTGGTCGCTTCGAGGACGGTAAACGCAACAAATGCAGTATGGGGGCGCCCGTCGACGATCCAGCTCGTGAAACGCGCCGCGACGCCTGAAAAAACACCTATCAGGAATAGTCGATGCGCGACACCGATGTGAAAAATGTCGCCGCGATACGTCACGCAGAAGAGACCGAATGACAACTCGATGGCCTTGAGGAAGCGACATTGATTCAGCAGGGTGGCCGCTGCGGGTGCCGCCAGCGTATCGATGGGCAGATCGAAGACCGTGCGCAGCTCCCACGGCGCGATCAACGTACCGCTCACGCCGATGCCAACCAGCATCAGCGCATAGCCCCAGAAGAACACACGCGTGATAAAGGCCATCATCATCCTCCGCGGCGCCGCAGATCGAAGAACAACAAGCCGCTCGCGAAGTCGAAGGTCGCGACGAGCAGCGCGACCGGCGCGAACACGCCTTTGCTCACGCCCCAGGCCACCATCAACGAAGCGCCTATTTTCTGGAGCGCAATCCACAACAGCAACACGGGAAGCGCCTGCGGCCGGGTCTGGGCGTGCAGCAACGCTGCGCCGAACAGAACCATGAACATGCCGACCGTGGCGAACAGCTGCGCGGCGGACGCCGTAGGTTCGACGCCGATCAGCCGGAGCAGCGGCGCGGGCGCTGCGATCTGTGCCGCACCGGTCAGCACCGTCAGCAAGGCAATTAGCGTGGCGCCAAAGCGCTCGAGGGTCAGCGCGTCCATGTCGCATACCTGGCGCGTAGCGTCCATCGGGCGAAGTACCAGACCAGTGCGGTCCACTGAACGCACCATAGGGCAACGCGAACCCGGTTCAAACGCATCCACTCCTGCAACACCACCTGCAGACGCTCCGCGTCCTGTATGCGGCCTGCCATTTCGTTGTTCAACGGAAAGAGCCACAGCAGCGTAAGAACCGTCGCAGCAATGATTGCTGCCAGCACGACAAGCGGCACCCAGCGCGTGGGTTGACGCCATTCGGCGACCAGCATGATCGTGGCAAACACGAGCATCAACTTTGTCATGGAAGTGAAGAAGCTTGTGGCAGCCTGCACCTGAGGGACGAACTGCAGGTAGTAGTTGGCAGGCGTCATCTGCGGTGCGATGGGAAATGAGAACAGTACGAGCGACGCGCCGGTGCCAAGATACATCGACGCGCACAGCAATAGCAATGCGTGATTCGCGATCAGCAATCGGTCCTTCATCGCCCTTTCTCCCAATCCGGTGCGCGCTGCGGGTCGGGAAGCCATTGCCGCGACTGGCCGAGAAAGAACGTGCTTTCGAGGCCATCCATCGGCTTAAGTGGCGGTTGCGCTTCGGAGACAAACCAACATTCGAAATAATCGTCGAGCACGCCGCGCGTAGAGGGAAAGAAGCCGGCGAAGATGGGCTCCGGATCGATGTCGAGGGTCTTGAGCGGCGCCATCCGGGGGTGATCGCTGATGAAGAGCCGCGACGCCCCCTTGCTAAAGAGCGAGAACCCGAGTTTGCCGCGAAAGTTGATGCGGGATTTCATCAGCATGCCGCGAAATGCACAGTAGTTGGCGGCTCCCATATTCAAAGGCAGCCACGCACTCGCGGGCTTGCGCACGTCTATGCGCATCAACATCTGCCCCTCCATGTCATACTGACTGCTAACCCAGTCGTCGCCGATCACGAAGTCGAGGCTGGCCTGATGCTTCGGCATGCCCCAGATCCCTTTTCCGCCCTTCACGGAGATTTCCGTCGATACCGGCAAATCCCACACGTACTGTCCGGTGCCGAAGGTTCTCATCATCAGAGCCGGCAACAGCCTGGGTGCCCGCCGGCTGCCGTGCGTGCATGCGATCGCGATGGAGTACTCGATGTACTTTCCAATGTTGGTGATACGGTAGTCGACCACGCTCACGACCAGCAGAGCGCGCTTCCACAAACGGAACGGATGCACTTCGTTACCTGGAATCAGGCTGCGCGCCGCGTCCGGGTCGATTGAAAACGCGGCCATCAACGCTGGCGTCTGTTCCGAATGGACAGGCATTGTGAACGGAATGCCGTCGACGAGCGCATGGCGCCCTGCAAGACGGGTCTGACGTGTGGGAATGACCATGCCAATTCCTTCAGATCTCTCGTTCGAGTTCAGCCAGCAGCACCGGGAAGGTGTCGTGCAACGCGTTCTTGCCGATGAAGACGTCGAGATGCCCGTATCCGCGAAGCACGTGTAGCGAGTGATGATTCGGCCGCTGGCGGTCGAACCATTTGAAACTCTCCTGTTGGCTCTGCCACAAAAAGCACTGATTCAGTTCGCCGGCAATGAACGCAAATCGGGCCGTGGTTCGCGGCGGTTCTGCGGCAAAATCCTGCGGCAAGCCTGGGAACCCGCCGTTCGATACGAGATGTCCGGCATCGAGGCAGCGAGACATCTGCCGAAAGAAGGAAAACGGCACGTTGCCAAATTCGCCCCGAATCCAGTCGTGAATCGCGGGGTTCAGATTTTCGTGTCGCCACAGGACTGGAAAACCGGTGCCAAAAGTGAAGCTCGAAAAGCGGCACACGCCGTTGTCGCATTCGTGGTGCGTCAATTTCACCAGACCCTGCAACAGCCTTGGCACGACGCCGCTCGCGTGCTCCCCCCATTGCGGGTTCAGGTAGGGTGTCAGTCGCGACACCACCGGTACGGCGAAACGGCCCTTCTGGCGCGAGATCCACGGCACGATCGGGTGCAGCGATACGGCATTGGACAAAATCGTCGTCACCTGCGGAATCAGGCCGGCGACGGCCGACATCGTGAAACTCGTCGAGCCCTGACAATGGATTACGGCTTTGATCTCAGGCGAACCGGTTTCCTCGACAACCTTGCGCACTGCTGCCGGGTGGTCGTACAACGCAGCCTGGTCAAGCGTCCATTCGTTAGGCGGCAGGTCAATGCTGGCGCGCCAGTTCTCCAGCCACACGTCGTAGCCATGCGCGAGAAGAAAATCGACGAAAGTCGTTGGGACCGGTGGTCTGAAAATGTTGGCTCGCACCCCCGCGCCGTGCACGAGCAGCACCGGCCCTTTGTCGGGTGTACGCCCGCTGCACGAATGGATCAGGTTGCACCGCTGGCCGTCGTCAGCAGTGAACTGCACTATGTGTTCCGTCGTCTGGCTCACGGCCACTCCCGAACTGACATGACCCACTTCCACGGACGATCACGCGCGTAAAGCCACGCCGTTTGCTGCAGCCGCGCGCAGCTGGTCGTTCGGACTTGTCTGCTTTAGACGATTGGACTGCGTGGAATTTGAAGGCCAGGCTAGTGTCGGACCGCCGATATGCGGGCCGTGGTTTATGACTTCGCCGACAGTCACGCCGGTGAACATGCCCGCGCGTTTCTCGGCAACTGGCGCGGCAAACTCGTGTGCGATGAGAGGAAGCGATGGAATGGCTCACCCACTATCAGCGCTTCTGGACCGACACACTCGATCGCCTTGCCGCCTTTGTGGAGGAGGAAGCATGCCCGCCCAACCCAGTCTCACGCTCCAGCGCCGAATCAACGCCTCGCCCGCAAGAATCTACAGCGCCTGGACGGAACCGTTGCAAATCGTGAAGTGGATGCCATCGGTCCGGCGCCGAGCCGGCACGCGACGGTACGGCCCGTCTTGGTGCGCGTGATCAGACCGCCATCCGACAACACGTCGAGATGCTTCATGACGGCGGGCAACGACATCGCGAACAGCTGTGCGAGTTTGCTGACGGACAGGCTTGCGCGCGCGGACAGACGTGCAAGGAGCGCACGGCGGGTCGGGTCGGCCAACGCGGTTTAATTTAAAAGCTCGTTCCGCGATGTCAAGCAGGCCGTCGAGATTCTTTCACGGTCGTGCCGGCAGCAGCTGCAGCTTCGTTTCGGTCGCCGCTTCGACGACCTTGCGCGAATCCAGCAGCGGAAAGTATTCGCCTTTCAGTTACAGCGGCGCGAGATCGCGGTAGTGCGGGCTGTCGGGATCGCCGGACTGGTCGCGCAGATTCACCGCGCGCGAGTTGTTCCGATTGCCTACGTCGACCACCACGCGGAAAGGCGGGTTTAACGATGCGGACAAAGGCGTTTGGAGGCGCATACCGGCCTCCGCAAAAGCCGTTCATTTAGTCCACTCGTTTCCGAAGAAGAGTGCAATGCCCCTCTTGCGGATCTGGTTTGTGCGCTAGACCGCATAAAGAGCTTTGTCGCAGCTCCGAAGCACATCTGGTTTCCTATTGTTATGACAGAAGATCGGGCGACCGCGAAGTAATTGCCTCACGTCTTACGCAATCGTTTATATTTCAGGAGACGAAAATGCAGTCAGATTCTCTTAGTCAGGGTGACACCGGGCCGGACGTGCAAGCGCTTCAACAGGCTCTGTTAAGCCATGGATCCAATCCAGGTGCAATCGACGGAGTTTATGGACAAGGCACGGTCGCTGCAGTGATGGGGTTTCAGCAAAGCGAGGGCCTCCTCGCAGATGGCATCGCGGGACCTCGAACTTTAACCTCGCTCGGACTATCCGATTCAAATGCACTTCCAAGTGCCATCCCTGGTGTCACCGTCGAGATTGTCAGTCAGATGTTCCCGGTTACACCGATTGGAAACATCAAAAATAATTTGCCAGGAATCCTGTCGGCTCTGGTTACGAGGAGCATTTCTGACAAACCGATGGTCCTGATGGCGTTGTCGACCGTTCGGGCAGAAGTAGAATGCTTCGAGCCGATAAGCGAGGGCCAATCCCGCTTCAATACGTCACCGTCGGGTCATCCGTTTGACTTATATGACAATCGGAAGGACCTGGGCAATCTTGGCGCGCCAGACGGAGAGAGATACAAGGGCCGAGGCTACGTACAGCTAACCGGAAGATCCAATTATGAAACGTACGGCCCTAAACTCAACCCATCAGTTGACTTAGTCACGAATCCGGATCTGGCCGGCGATCCGGAAATCGCATCCAGTCTGCTAGCGCTCTTCCTCGCGGATCGCGAATTGCAAATCAAGAGTGCGCTGCTTGCCGGCAACATGGCTTTGGCGCGTCAGTTGGTGAATGGTGGCTCTAACGGATTGGACAGGTTCACTGATGCCTATCAGCACGGCGAAGCGTTGATTCCAGACCGCGCCTGAAACACCTGCCCTGCGTTGGAGCAGCGAGGGTTGAAACATTCTCGCTGCATTCCTGGTGGCCGATTCGACCACTATAACATTCGCGAAGATCCGCAAGACCCAGCAAAGATTGAGTGAAGCCTGCCTTTGGCAACACGAGATTTGCGATGTAAACCTACAATTCCCCAGCTCATGTTCAGGTACGTTTGTACGGATGACGACTGCGCGACATTATGTCGGTTCAAGCCTATGCGGCTAGCGGAAATGAGTTTAGAGAGATACGGCAGCAGGGTCTGATGACATGAGCGCACATAGTGCAACAAAATCCGTGGCAGCGAGATTTCTTGCGTTCGGCGCGTTACTGCTATGCGTGACACCCGGTCACGCGGCAGCACCGACCTCTGAAGCTCCGATCTCGTGCAGCACCTCCTCTTTTGACGCTATTCCAAAGAGTTCATTTCTTCAGGCTGCCCAAACCGTCGCACTGCCGGTCACCGCAGTGCTACCGTCTAACAGCGACGCCCAATTCGTTCTTCACCAGTCTTTGACAGACGGCGTAAGCCCCAGGATCTTCCGCGTCTTTGAAATTGATGACCCGCAGAGGAGAAATTCTGTAGGTGGCGAACTCCCGGTGATATCCGTTGAACCACCACCACCGATCCTCAAACCAGGATACGGGCTGAATAATAGTGTCTTACTACGGGTACAACTTTCCGAACCAGACCTGTTTCTATGGGACAAGCGGTACTTTGTGTTGCTCGTATGCTCTGGCGATCGCATGACCGGCTGGGCGCTGACCTCCTCGCTAGTGAGCGACGCGCACATCTCATTTTTGATCTGTACGCCCGTGGCGCTGCTGGTCTATCTCCTCGCGATGAGTGCAGTATTGGTGTCGAGAAAGCACGTTAATCCGCTTGTCGTGAAGTACCCCGCGATCTTCGGTGCGAAACAGATGGATCTCATCGACTTCCTTAACCCTATTCATCTCGTGGCCAATGCCTTTAACGAGGCAAGCGTGCAAAAAACACAGGTACTACTATTCTCCTTTCTGGTTGGATGGCTTGTGCTCGCGCTTGTCTTGCGCACCGGGACGCTCGTTGACCTGTCTCCAACGATAGTGGGGCTACTGGGGATCTCAGGGATCGGAGCCGCTACAGCGCAGATCACCTATCAGCAGAAGACCAGACTCAGTTTTGAAAACTGGGCGTGGCTGCAAAAGAGGGAAGTTTTAACGCCGCCCGCTGTTCCACGTGGACCACAGTGGCGGGATCTTGTGCTGACGAACCGTGAGTTCGATGTGTACAAGCTCCAAACCATCATATTCAGCATTGCGGTAGCCGCCTCCATGATCAGCGGAGGCGCGTTAAATTTGGCTACGTTTTCCGTCCCGACCGCATTGCTTGGGATACTCGGATTGTCACAGGTGGTATATGTCGGGGGGATCCTTGTTCGTCCGCCGGCCGTCTCCGATCTCGACGACAGCCTCACCAAGCTTAGGCTTGCGGGCGAAACCGTTGCCGCGGCAAAGGCGCAAAAGACAGATACGGGACCCGACGGAAAGCTGCTGGCCGAACTACCGCCAGGACAGGAAATTGCCGCGAACGCTCAGCGCCAATATGACGACCTGGCCGACACTGTCGTAACGATGATAGAGTCAACCCTCGAGGTTGCAGCCGATCGAAGCAAGCTAAATCTGGTCTGAAATCTGGTCCGTCAGCTTCCGTCGGTTGAGCCGCTGCCTGCTTTTGTCGATGCGGACTCAGCCTGCATGCCGAAATCCAGGTGAACAGGCTGGTGCCGGCCGGCGATTTCGGACAAATAGTGACAGGGCAAACAGTAAAGTCTCAACAACACGACAGACCTGTGTTTCCAGACCTAAATGCATGCCGATCAGTGTCAGCAGATTCCCCTTGCGGTGACAGTGCTCGACAGGCCTGTATCTGGAGAAACCGTGGGAGGCAATGCCATGAACGACGATCGAACAACTCAAGGCTGGTGGAGCACCCTTCCCGGTATCTTGACTGCTTCGGCAACGGCTATTACAGCAATCGGCGGCTTAATCGCGGTTCTCGCCCAGACAGGTCTTTTCCACCCGTCGGCCCCCGGGCCGACTTCGGTACCGGCGCCGACACCAGCGTCAACACCAACGCCGATTGCAGCCCCAGTGCAAACACCGGCGCCAGCGCAAACTCAGGCATCTCCGCAAACGCCTGCGCAACCATCGACACCATCAACGTCGCCGGATGCCGAGAGCAATCTCTCTTACTTTGCCGGCAGTTGGGCAAACGTCGACCCGTCGACAAATGGAATTACAAGAATCCAGATACGAGTTTCGGGTTCCTCAACATACGTCCATGCGTGGGCCAAATGTCGTCCCACCGATTGCGATTGGGGGGAGGTCAAGGCTGAAGGATACGCCAGCAACGTGGGATCACGCACCACCCCCGGGATACGCCTCGTAAGCGCGGAATTTAAGAACAATGTTCGTCGGACCGCTGTTTCGATTCACCCGGCTCCGAATGACAGAATTCGAGTGGAAGCACAGATAGATTTCGTCGATCAAAGTGGCCGTGCTCCTATTGCCAGAATGTTTCTATTTCATCGCATGTGACAGCTGATAGGGTCTAGTGCGAATGGGAAGATGACGTCTGGCGCAAGTAGTCACCGGGCGCCGCTTGTCGGATGGTGGGCGAGATCAATGGAATACCCCGTCCAGCTACTGCGTGACGAGCCTGGACGCGAAGCCGAATTCTGCAAATCAGAATCGAACATCATTGGTGGGGCGATCTCGACCGCTCGATCTTCTTGAAAGCCGCAATTCGCGAAAGGCCGTTTCTGTGATGGCCCGAATGGCGGCTTAGTCCCAATACTGTTATGGCTATGTTGAAGAAGCCGCCGTTTTCGCAGAAACGTTGTTGCTGAATTCCGGAATGCGCGATTGGCGACGCGATCGGTTCGATTTCTCGGCCCTGAAGGGCTGTCATCCCCGAAAACTCGAAGTTGGTGATTCTGTTGTTCGTCTGGGCAATCCACCTCACTCTGGCATTCCTGGCCGTGTCGTCACCCGGAGGATTTCGAATCATGCCACCCCTCGCCCGTGCGTTGATTGCGTGCCTGGCCACGTGGTTCTGCTCGCGGCTGTCAGCAGCTCCAGATCGTCGCATTGTGACACCAGTTGATGGTCTATCGGCGGTCCGTCTCCCGGCCACGTCTGCGTCCTGGACAGCGTCAAGCAAGACGTCCGGTCGTAGTCATTGTCGCCGCCCAGCGTCCAGCCGACCACATCTTCTGGTCCTGGCTGTCGCGTCGCTGGTCAAGGTGGCGGGAGGTCCTCGTCTTCGTAAAGCCCGCTACCGTGATCGCATGGCAGCGCAAGCGATTCCGCGACCACTGGACGCGCATCAGTGACAAAGGCACGCCGGGCAGACCACCGATCAGCCAGGACATGCGTGAGTTGATCCGCAAGTTCCCGGCAGCCAATCCCCGGTGGGGCTCGCCGCGCATCCTGGGCGAGTTGCGCAAGCCCGGCATCGAGGTGGCGAAGTCGACCGTGGAGAAGTATCGCCGGCGCCACCCCGCACCGCCCTCGCCGACCTGGAAGGCGTTCCTGAAAAACCTTGTCTGCGACCTCGTATCGATCGATTTCCTCACCGTGCCGACGGTAGGCTTCAGGGTGCTGTTCGTGCTGGTGGTCCTCGCACATGACAGGCGCCAGGTCATTCACTTCAATGTCACGGAGAATCCGACCGCGCACTGGACGGCTCAACAGATCGTCGAGGCTTTCCCCTGGGATAGCGCGCCGAAATACCTGCTCCGGGATCGCGATGCGATCTATGGCGAGCCCCTTCGGCGACGCGTCGAGAGCATGGACATCGAACAGGTCCTCTCCGCCCCTCGCAGCCCATGGCAGAATCCCTACGTCGAACGCCTGGTCGGCAGCATCCGCCGAGACTGCCTCGATCACGACATTGTCCTGAACGAACGCCACCTGCGGCACATCCTCCACCTGTACTTCGACTATTACCATCGTTGGCGTACACACCTGTCACTCGACATGGCCTGTCCCGACCCGAGACCAGTGCAGCCGCCCGATCGCGGCACGGTCGTCAAGTTCCCGGATGTTGGCGGCTTGCATCACCATTATGTGCGGCTGGCAGCGTAACCGGCGTGGTCCAGGCTTCGTTCAATCGCACGCTATGCATTTTCGGGAAGGACAGGCAATTAGAGCTTGGGTGGTTGATACGCCTTTCAGCGCGGGATGAGCAACCGGCCTGAGCGGGAGCCTTCGAGAAGTGCAGCGCAAGGGCCAGTTGCGTTGCGGTGGGCGGCAAAAGCCGCCGGTGTTCGGTACTCGAGCGAAGAGTGTGGCCGGGAGTTGTTGTCGTCGGCGACCTAGACCGCGATCGCCAAGCAAGCGTCAGCGAGCCTCAGGAACAGGCTCTGGTTCGCGGCAAGTGCGGACGCATCTGCACAAGCCGCACATCGTCCCTGCAAATCGACAGCGTTGATGTACCGGAGAAAAATCGGCTTAATGTTTTGCAGTTTCCGTACTGTCACGTTGGCGTTGCGCTTTCCAGGCCGCCGTTCGCGTTTGTATGTATTGCGTGTAGTCTTGACTCGTTTTCAAGGCCGGCATTTGAGCGTGCGTATCCCCGAGTTCGTCGGCTACTGGCAGTTGCGATACGAGTTCAGCCTGAATCATTTGAAGGTGAGAAGGCGCATCGCCACCCGGGAATGGAGTACCCGATGTCGGCACCGTCACCCCGGCAAGCGGATCATCGGTGCGCGGCTCTGTGAGTGTGAATGCGCCGCGGAGATCTGAGGCTGCTGCGTCGCGTGCGGTAAGGGCCGGCATGCCCCATAACGTCTCTGCCGTCTTCAGGATGCTTGTGTGGTCTAGCGGCGCTGCTGTGTCGGGTGCACGGAATACGGTGCCCGCCTCGATCCATGGTGATATCAACACGGTGGGCACGCGCACGCCGAAACGCTTGAAGTCGAATCCGAACTCGCCTGCGAGCGTGTCCGGCGGTACCGCGGTCGCGGGCGGAGGCACATGGTCATAGCAACCGCCATGCTCGTCATAGGTCACGATCAGGAGGGTCTGGTTCCAGTTCGGCCCCTTGGAGACAGCCTGATAGACGTCGTAGATCAGTTGCTCGCCCAGCGCGACATCGTAGTTTGGATGCTGGCTGTTACCTGTCGGGCTCCAGCTCGGCTCGAGAAAGCTGTAGGCGGGCAGCGTGCCCGCCAGTGCAGCAGCCTTGAATTCGCTGAAGAGCCCGAAGTGCGATTCAGGTGCGTTGGTCACATCCGGAAAATTATGGCGCGTGAGCGGCGGTGTATCGTATCCATAGATGGCCCAGCTCTGTCCGGCCTCTGTCAGCCTGCCAAAGATGCTGGGACAGGTATAGGTTTTGGTTGCGTCGTCCATGTGTCCCTGACTCGTCGCCGCACATGCAAAGGCGCGATTTGGCAGGGTTTCTGTAGGCGCAGACGCGTACCAGTGGTCACAGACTGCATAGCCACGGGCCAGTCCCGAGAGCACCGGAAGCATGTCCGGTGTAAAGACACCCATGATGTTTCTGGCGACCGTGCCTGGGAGGATCGACCAACCCTTGCGCGTCTCCCACTGAAGCGTCTGGGCAAAATCCCGGACGAACCCGCTGTTGCCGGGCTCTTGTGTCGATGAGACCGTTGCGGCCCCGAAGAGCTGCATGTTGGTCGCGACATAGCCCTCCCCCGGATCGGCACCGGGCATGAAATACGCGCTTTGATCCGTTGGCGCAATCTTGAACACGATAACGCCGTTACCGGCGCTATCGGGGTTCGTCTCGTCGCCGCTGAGTCCTTCAAAGGCCTGCCCGCTGGAAGACCGATTGCCTTGATCCGCGTACAGGTAGCCCAGCATATGATCGAAAGAGCGGTTTTCCAGCATCAGCACGACAATATGTTTGATCGACATGAATGCGGCATTCATGGCACACACCCCCTCAGCTGGCAGACACTGGAATCGGCTCGGGGCTGTCACCGGGGAGCAGCAGTTCGGGTACCTGGGTGAAACGATACGCACCGCTGCCAGCGTCGAGGTCGAACACCCACACCACGTCGAACCGGTCGCCCGGCCAGGTTTGCGGCGCGGTCGTGTTGCCGAGTATCGCGTTTGCAATGAGCGGAATGTGCTTGTGCTCCCAGCCGATCAGCACGACGCCGTCGCATGACGTCGCAGCGGCCGCCAGTTGGGTCTCCTGGCCGACGGCGTAGGTCATATCGATGTTGAGCGACAGTTTTTGGGCGACGACGCTCACCGTCTCGAATGGTCTTTCGCTCGCCTTGCCCGCATCGTCGGCTGCCGCAAAGACGGTTTGTGGCTGCGCGAGTTCCGGGCTTTGCAGCGACCCGCGGCTCGGTGCGAACAGGACTGCCAGCGCACCGGCGCGGGTCCATCCCGTCACCAGCAACGAATTGACATCCTGCTCGCCGTCAGTCGTCACGCCGTAAGGTGGTAAAGCGCCTTGAGGCTTTTCGCCATGGCGAATCACCATGATTTTTTGTGCACGTGCCATGTTTTCCTCCAACGGGGTAACCGCGCGACTCAGGAAGCCGGCGTAGACGACAACGTAGCCTGGATCACAGCCAGCAGATTCTGCCCGTGAGGCGTACCCCATCCCGATGCCGCGTCATATCCGGGCCCCGCGCTATAGCCGCCTGTCGAAGCGGTGTTGTTGTTGCCTGAGGTCACGTCCGTACAGCCGGCCGCCCCGACTGTTTGCGCGCCTGCAGAACCCGCCGCTGCCTGATAAAGCATGGGTGTCAGATAGCCTACGCGTTTGCCGCCTGCGAGCTGGCCATTCATCAATGCGATCAACGCCGTCCATAGCGGGCTCGCCGCGCTGGTTCCGCCATTGGGTTCCGCATGGCCATCCACCACCAGCAGATAGGGAGAAGCATTCCAGTCTGCGTTGGCGGCCACGTCGGGTATGCATCGGCCCGTGATGGCGCCCGGATTCACCGACTGGATCGTGATGCTGCTTTGCCAATCCGGACGCTGAAATACGTCGCTGACCGCTCCACCCGTGCTCCCGCCCTGGTCGGCCCGCAAGCCGTCCCCCTCCATCCACACGACGTCCGTTGCGGCCCCTGTTAGATCGACGATGGTCGTTCCGCCCACTGAGAGAACGTAGGGACTGGAGGACGGGAAATCGGCGTGCGCGTGCCCATCGTTGAGCCCGTCGCTCGAGCCATCGTCGCCGGCTGCGACGCACACCGTCATGCCGAGATAGGCCGCCTCTTTCAGCGTTTCGTTGATTTGCGACATGGCCTGATCGGACCAGATATCCGTGCCCTCGGGCGCGCCCCAGCTGATCGATAGCACGCCCGGATTGTTGTCCTTGTCCTGCCTCGCGGCATCCAGGGCGCCGATCATGCCCGCCTCCGTCCATGCGGCGAAATAAACCACGATGCTGGCTTTCGGACATAGCCCCGCAACAACCTCGATATCGAGCATCACTTCGCCCTCGGCGCCGTCTTTACTCTCTGTAGACGTTCCGTCCGTGCTGACCGCAGTCACCTTCGGTATCGAGACGCCCGCCTTCTCACAGAACTTGCTGAGATCGCCGGGAAAATACCCGCCGCCAAATTCCAGTATGCCTACCGTCTGTCCCGCACCGTCACCGGGCGGGAAGTGATAGTGGCTTCCAAACTGCTGTGGGACATGCCACGTCGGGGGCGACGACGAAAGGGTTTGTCGCGCGCCGGTGTCGCGAACCGGCTGACGCCGTCGTTTCACAATACGGCGATTGTCGAGGCCGAAAACGCCCTGAACGATATCCTTGAGTTCGTCAGGTACGAACAGGTACCCGATGCGCCCGCGATAATTCCCGCTCGCGTGCGCGTAGTTGAAAAGCTTCACGTTGAACGCGGACTCCATCGCGCTTATCGGCCCGGACATCCGAACCGTCCTCGCGCCGACACTCGAACTGACTGTCTGGATACCGTATCCCGACAGGATTTGTGTAACCTTATCGATGTCGTCTTGCGATGCGCCGTACCTCGATGCGAGTTCGTCCCGGGAGAGCGCCACCGCCGGGCGTGCCTCCAGTTCTGGCAAGGCCTGCTTTCGCCTAAGCTTGAGTGTCACTTCAATGACGCCATGCAAATTTGCTCGCCCCAGCACTTTGGCACCGGGCAATGCGCGTCTCAGGCTCCCGGGTAGCTTACGATGCGATACGTTCATGATTGCCTCACTCGGCGTTGCCACTATCTGCTTCCACTCAAGAAATCCCCGGCTTCATATTCTTGCCCCACGGTCGACATGCGAGTCGCTGGGTGACCAATCACTTCTTTTAAGGGCTCAGTATGGAGTGCGGCTCGAACGCCTGCGATATCTCGCAGCGCCGGCTAGTGTCGTCTGCTCGGGTAGTACCGCCGCCTTGATAGCGGCTACATGCGTCTCCGCCTCCCCATAAAATGAGGAAAGGTCTGCCTTCATCGCAGTTCTTGACGCATTGTCGAGGTAAATCATATGGCCTGACGGATAATTCCTGACCGTCAGGTTGCTCTGGATCTGCGCGCTGCCTAGCGGCATGTTCTGAAAGTTAAGTATTGTTTGAAAGAATGGCGTAACCGCATCGTAGTACCCGTTCGCCGAAAACACCCTCAGGTATGGATTGACGGCGATCGCAGCAGCGAGATCCCCAGCGGTGTATAGACTTCCGATGCCGCCTCTTTGGGCGCCCGTTGGGTCGATATGGCCGAAGTCCCAGTTAGCGAACGCCTGGTCGTTCAGGTCCATGAAGGGTGATATTGATGTGTATTGCAATTCCTCGTTGAGGTACACGTTCCACATCGCTGTATACACGCCACCCACGGCGGCCATTGTGGGATCGTTACCGCCTGAATTCGGCGCGACGTATTCGGCAATGCCGGTGTCCTCCCCAGTAACACGGCCGTCATAAGCACCTACGGCCAGCCCGGCATCCAGAAGGAGGCTCGTCAGGAACACCGAGCCATTTCCCGTTGAAGGGTCGAGCCTCCAGTACTGGAGGACCACCGGCGGAATGCCGAGCATGTCACTCAAATACTGCAGGACGTTCGGATCGACGTTGGGAAAAGCCGATAACGCATCGGCGTAAGGACCACCTGCGAATTCTTCTACCTTCTCCATGAAGCCGGCCAGATCGGAGGGAACCGGCGATACCGATACTTTCTTGTGGAACCACGCGTCAGCCGCAAACGTCGGGAGGATCCCGACCGGATTACCCGCCTGCGAATAATCGAGGATCGACGACTGCAAAACTATCCCATTCAGATCCACGCCGTCTTCATGCAACATCCAGCTGAGCACAGACGTGCGCGGCGTTCCGTAAGATTCCCCAAACAGGTACTTGGGGGAATTCCATCGGTTGAACACCGTCAGGTAACGCTTTATAAACTGCTTGATGCAGCTTGCGTCCTGGTCAACTCCCCAGAAGTCTTTGTTGGTCGCAGGTTCAATCGCTGTCGAGTAACCCGTGCCGACCGGGTCGATAAACACCAGGTCAGACTGATCAAGCAAGCTGTCCTGGTTGTCTTCCAGCACATATGGAGCCGGCGGGGTGAAGCTCGGCATGCTGGTCTTTATCCGCCTCGGTCCGAATGACCCTAGAAGCAGGAAAACCGACGATGAGCCAGGACCACCATTATAGAAAAAGGTGACCGGACGCGTGGACGGAGTCGAGCCATCGACGGTGAATGCCACATAAAATAATTTGGCGGCCGGCCGCGCACTATATGTATCGGTTGTCACAAGGTGACCCGCTCGCGCTGCATAGGAAATCGACTTTTCGTTGATCTTCAGCGTGTGATGAGTGATCGCAGCATTCTCCGTGACATCGCTGATCGAATCGTCCGGACCATACCCGTACGGCGTCGTATCGACGAGCGGCTGATCGGGCTGAAGCTCGTTCCGCGTGGTTGTACTCATTGCAGACCTCCAATCCTTGTCGTACGTTCAACACTCGTCTCAGGTTCGCACCCATGCGCCCCCGTTCATACCACCTTAAATGGTGGCGGGCCCGGCCCTAAAACCAGGCTCCGTACGAAAGCACGGTGAAAGACAACTCGCGCCCAAAGAGACCAGGTCGCTATTATTGGAGTCGTTCGAATTGGTTGGTATGAAACCAAGACGACTGCATGCGTGATTTTTTAAAAGTTATAGGACTGCGTCGGAAGGAAATCCAGTGCGTCTCGACGGCGCGATGCAGATTCTCATCGGGCCATTCCGTAACGAGTACGTCTCTCGGAAAGCATCCCCTCGCGGCTGCAATCAACCAGGGTGTCCTCCGCAAAAACTCGATCAAGGCATGGCTGAGGGTGTCCAGCGGCGCTGGATCGCATATGGCATGATGAACGCATGATTGCGCTCATCAAGATCGTTGTTCAACTGCTATCGGACGTTTGCCGATTCGCCGTCCTGCTGTTTCGTCCGAGCGGTGCCCTGGTGGCCGAAAACCTTTTCCTGCGCCGCCAACTCGCGTTAGATCAGGAGCGCGGGGTGAAGCCACACCGCGTCGATGCGGCAACGCGGATCAGTCTCGCCTGGCTATCCAGGCTGTTCGACTGGCGCGCGGCGCTCGTGGTGGTACGTCCCGAGACGCTCGTTCGTTGGCACCGCGCCGGTTTCCGATTGTTGTGGCGTGTCAGGTCACGTCCGGGGCGCTCGCCGATTCCATTGGAACTGCGCCGGTTGATTCGGCGCCTGGCGGTCGAGAATCAGCTCTGGGGCGAAGAGCGCATTGCCAACGAACTGCTCCTGAAACTTGGGCTCCGGGTTTCGCCACGCACTGTCAGAAAGTACATGCCCAGGCGCCCTCCCAGTTTCCCGCGTGGCGATCAGCGTTGGTCGACCTTCCTGCGCAATCACACCCATGCAATCGTTGCATGCGACTTCTTCCTCGTCGTCACCGCGACCTTTCGCCAACTCTACGTCTTTGTGATGATCGAACATGGGTCGCGCCGGCTGGTGCATATGAACGTGACGCCCCACCCTTCGGCAGCCTGGACCCTACAACAACTGCGGGAAGCAATCGGTTTCGGGGACCGTTACCGATACCTCCTCCATGATCGCGATAGCATCTTTGCCGGGCAACTGGACGATTCCATCAGCCGACTCGGGCTGACCGTGCTGAAGTCGCCACCCCGGACGCCGACGACCAATGCGATCTGCGAGCGGGTCATCGGCACGATTCGGCGCGAGTGCCTGGACTGGCTGATACCGCTCTCCGCGTCGCATCTGGGATCGATCCTGAAAAGCTGGACGGAGCACTACAACCGCGGACGTCCTCATATGTCTCTGGGACCGGGAGTCCCTGATCCGCCGACCGATCTTGCACAGATCCCCCATGAGAATTCCCGTCATCACGTTGACCGGTGCCTTGTTGTGCACGCGAAAACGATTCTTGGCGGGCTGCACCACGAGTATTCACTGGTAGCCGCTGGCACTAGATCCGATTCTTGCGGAGCATAGGACTTTCGCCAGATGATGGACGAGGCGCTGGGCCGTCCAGCGGACCGGCAGCTGTTCGATCTTGACTAACCGCCCTCGGTAACACAAGCAGGCAGGAACCAACAACACATGAAAAGCCACCGCCATGCCGAACAGCTGATCGCGTATCTGCGTGAACAGTCCCAACCGGTCACCGTCGCACGCATCGTCGCTGCAGGCGTAATGAATTCGCGCGACGCGTCCGACGCGATCCAGTACGGTGTGCGGCACGGCGTGTTCGAACGGATCAGGCGTCCCGGCGCGCCTGCGAACGAGCGCGTCCAGTACCGGCTGACCGGTCACCGGCTGCCTGCGGCCCGCGATACAGGCACGCCCTCCTTTGACGCGCTGCTCACCGCGTGGGGCATCGCGCGCATCCCACCACAGTTGCCCGGCAAGGTGTCGGCCCAGGTGGCATTGACGGACTGACGGCGGCTCCGCAACCGGGGGGCAGACCGTTATGTCTTGAAGTCCTTAGCGATGGTGAGACTCGACCGTAGCTTCGATAAGGCTTCGCTATAATCAACCGCTTCCCGGTGTCGCCATGTCGAGAAAATGTCTTCCAAGCGAAACAGGCCCCACAGCCGGGCCCGCAGGCCCCTGACGAAAGCGCTTCTATTGCCGATGGATCGCGCCTCCGCCAGTGAACGGTCGCTGCCCTGTCATCTTGCGCTGGTTGCATGTCGCGACGGACATGGCAACAGCCATCTGGTCAATGAACTTATGCGCGCGGTGTACCTGAGCTGGTATCTGCAGCGTGCTGGTTACGGCAACCAACTGGTGGAGCAGTTCAAGATCGCCGAATACGCGGTCGAGAACACCCTGGCGCACGCTCATGAGACGGGTGAGTGGCGGCTCGTTTCTGAGGTAATCAGCGACTTTGAAGCGCTGCTGGCGCTGTATGACGCCCAGCTCGCAAGGGCCCCTCTTCACGAAGTATTCGAAGCAGAGCGGCAGCTGAGGGGGTTTTTGATGGGAACGGACCATTCCCCGATCCCGTAATCGCCGTATCGGCAAGCCTTGGCAAGTTACTATTCGGGCCGGGCACCTGCCGAAGGAGTAGGCGCAGCATTGATTCAGGTGCCTATATATTTCGCATTCCTTTATAGTTTACATAATTATATTTATCAACCCTGTTGGTATGTTTTAGGGTGTTGCGTTTTTCGGGCATCCGGCGACGGCAGCTCAAGGCTTCCAGCCGGATTCTGCGCAACAGAAACGGCCACGCATGCGACGCAACGGTTCCTGTTGGTTTTTCCTTGAAAACATTACTCAGGTGTCGATAAACGCTGACATTGGCCATTCCCTTTGTCGCGCAACGCCTCGCCGTAGGTGCCAAGAATCAACATCATTGGTTGTCAGACCCAAGTAGTAATGTCGCATCTGAGCTAAAGACAGATGTCGCAGCTTACTCCGACGGCATGCCACGCTTGGCCTCCGATTCCTGTGGAGGCTTTCAGTGGCAATACTGGGGATGATTACGATGAGCATGCGCGTGTCCGACCACCTTCGTGACCGCCCAATTACATATGCTCCTGGCCGGTCACTGCCCGAGGTCGATCGGCGGCACGCGACCCACAAGGGACTGTCGCCCGAGCAGTTGTGGATGTCCGTTCTCGCGTGAGCAACCGACCTCCAGTAGCCGAAGTCGGCTCTCTCGCTCGAAGTGATCGGACGCGGCTTATTGCGTAGCAGCGTGCAACACGATCTGAAACCCTTCGGTTGTCGAAGGCGGGACAAAGTACTGCGTTATCTCGTCGAACTGGGCATCGGTCGTTTCGAACGGATGCTGGCCCGATGCGTTCCGAGCCTTGAGCCGAGTTTTGCAAATCTCATCACTGACGTCGAGGTAGTGAAGTCGGTGTCCCACGCCGGCGCCGTTAAATAACTCGCGCCCCCATGAACGGCTGTCGATGGTATTGAAGGGAAAATCGAGGATCACAGACATCCCGGCCGCGAGGAGTGCCTGGACGTGGTCAGTGAGCGTCCGCCTAATGCGTCCCGAGCAACGTACATAGTCATCCAGCGTGCGGAGTTCTCCGGGATAGAGATGCGTCATCCAGATGTCCTCGCTGATGACCACGGCATTCTTCGTGTGCGCCAAGCGTTTCGTCAGCGTTGATTTTCCCGACGCGATTTTGCCGCAGACCATATGAAGAACGGCTGCTTCGTCCGAACTACCCTCACTCTTGCTCATGATTTCCAGGTCCTCAGATAGGAGCCCAGAAAGCAAAAACCCGCCTTCTGGGCGGGTTGCTTGCGAACTTTCAAGTCGAGAGCTATTCCGCCGATATGGTCTCGCACTCACAAGGGTAAATCTGTCCCCGCCATGGAAACCGCAGTTGGCCGGTCAGTGCCTCATGCGATCGGCATATATCGCCCCCCTTTCGCCCTTCGACCTAACGCGACTTCAACGGCCGCTCTCCAAGGTACAACGGTCGCACCTACGCTTCCGGGATTTCAATTGTCCCTTCAAGATATTGAACAGCCTGACCAGAGATATACACCCGGTCGTCTTGTACGCGACAATGAAGTAACCCGCTGCGGCGTGACACCTGCATGGCCACGAGTTCGGACCTGCCCAAACGGTCAGACCATAATGGCGCAAGCGCCGCGTGAATAGATCCGGTCACCGGATCTTCATCTCCGCCATTGGCAGGCCAAAAGTAGCGGGACACAAAATCATGCTCATCTCCGCGCGCTGTCACGACGACGTCGAGCGGACCAAGTGCTGACAGCAGATTGAGTTCGGGTACGACGGATCGTACCTCGTGTTCTGTTTCGTAGATGGCAACATAGGCTTGCTGGTTTATCAGCACTTCTTGAGGCCGTATCGAAAGCCCCTGGATCAAGTTTGCGGGTATTTCGTTCAGTTTCTCAGGCCGGCGCTGCGGGAAGCTCATTTCGATCAGACCGTCATGCGTATGGCAAACGGCAAGCCGACCGACCGCTTTCGCAACAAATTCGATGACTTCCAAATCATCACATCGCTTGAAGATCACATATGCGCTTGCCAGCGTGGCATGCCCACAAAAAGCGATTTCAGTAAGTGGAGAGAACCAGCGGATGTCGAACGCGCCGTCGGCATTTTTCACGAAAAATGCTGCTTCAGACAGATTGTTCTCAGCGGCGATTGCCTGCATCAAACTATCGGCCAACCAGCGTTCGAGTGGCACTACCGCAGCGTAGTTGCCCTTAAATACCTTATCCATAAATGCGTCAATCTGATAGATCGGCAGTTTCATGAGATATGCCTGTTCAAAGCGGGAAGTTAGTCAGCGATTTTCGGTGCTATTCGTAGACAACGATATCAGCCCGCTAAGCTGGCGAACATGTACAGATTGCGATGCTCAGTACAAAAAGCGGCCGTTCACTTGGGCCGACGACGCAGCGGGCATCGTCTGAACACGAAGGTCCGTTGTCTGGGCGATGCCGACGTTCAAACGTCCGTACGAAACCGTGGCAAATGACCGAAAGTGGCCGACGTCTGCCCGATGCGGTCGGCCATAGTCGACCGATTTTGTTTGAAAAACTCTCCGAGAATCTACGGGCCTGTCACGGCGAAATGTCGCTGCTGTATGGGCGCGTAATGATCTCGAGATTGTGGCCGCTCGGGTCCTGGAAGTAGACGCCTCGGCCGCCGTCGCTCATATTGATTTCGCCCGGCCGGCGATGAACGGGATCGGCCCAGTACGGCAAC
>NZ_WOEZ01000302.1 GCF_013177735.1 Paraburkholderia elongata
TCCGTCGCGGCATGCGACCAGCGCAAGATGACAGGACAGCGACCGTTCACTGGCGGAGGCGCGATCCATCGGCAATAGAAGTGCTTTCGTCAGCGGCCTGCGGGCTCGGCCGGGGGATCTGTTTCGCCTGGAAGACATTTTTTCGACATTGCGACGCCGGGAAGCGATTGATTATAGCGAAGCCTTATCAGAGATACGGCAGCGACGACAACCAAGGGCCGAGTTCGACCCACAAGCGACGGTCGATCCGCTCCGATGCGGTCGTACAGATGGCTGTCGTCCCGGCGCGGAAGGATTCATGAGCGTAAATCTCGCCGTGTCCGGCCGGATTCTTCTGTATGGCATTGAACTCACCGTGCGAGCACATTCGTGCCCGCACGTGCTCGCGCGTTAGGGCTTGGAGAGCAGTCGGCCGACCATGGCGTTAACCGCAGTAAGCTGGGAACCCGATTTCACCGCGTAGTCGGGACCCGTATAACCGAACCAGTCCCAGCAACCTTGCGGATTGAACGGGATCGTGGACGCATTCACCTGCGGATACAGAACGAGGATGTTGTTCGTGTCGGCCCAGTAGTTGTAGTTGGTCTTCTCGTAGAAATCGTCGCCAACCACGGCTGCCGACTGCTTGCATCCATGGAATGCGACGTGAACCTTGCACGCCACTCCCTGATCGCACGACTTAGGCACGTAGACGAATCCCGTGTCCGCCATGCCGGTCGCAGATGCTGCGAATTCGCGCTGACTGAACGGCACGATTCTCCCGGTCAGGCTCTTCGCTGGCGGCTTTAGTGGACCGTAGATATACTGCAGCAACGCGCCGGCCTGGTCGTACCTCTGCTTGCCGACCTCGCAGTGGCTGATGTATGGAGGCGCATTGTCAGCACACACGTTGCCGAACGACGGTGTAATGAATGCGTGACCAGCCGGCACGTTATTCACGTACTTCAGGTTCGACGCAGGGACGCCGGCCTCCTTGAAGAACGACACTGTCGAGTCGACTGCCTGTTGGTAGACAACTGTGTCTTTCGTTCCGCTGAAGACGTAGATCCGCGCCTTCTGAAGGTTCGATAGTGGGTCGATCTGATTCAGCGAAGCAAAGCCTGCGGCGGCGGTTACCATTAGCGTCGAGTTCGGCGGAACGAACGGTACCTGCCCCATGCAGATCGAGGCGTTAAACAAGTTCCCTGCCGCGCAGTAGTACGGACCGCCGGCGACCACGCCAGCCCCGACTACGGAACCGGAGTACGCGACCTGGTACTGGACCGCCATGAAGGCGCCCGACGACAGGCCGGACACCGACGTCTGCGACGGGTCACCGTGGTACGACGGCAGCGCATCAGCGGCCAGCGCGGCATGGGTGAGGGCAGCAGCGAGCGCGAGAGCAGCAATGGCGAGGCGAGGATGCATTTTCATCGTGATACCTCCTGTGGCATAGCGAATGAAACGGACGTCGAGCGAAAGGACGACTTGCTGAGAAACCTTGCCGTTCATCGCGGCTGTGCAATGCGCTCGGCCCGGTACGTTGCGTACGCGGTCACGCATCCCGCACGAAGGGCCGCAACCTCGATCGGACAGACAACAGCCGCCGCGGCGACCACGATATAGGCGACACATCGATGGCCGATTTCCGCCGCTCCGTCACCGTCGTGCCGCCACTGTGCCGATCTGGCGCGGTTGAGGGCTTGAGCGGGGTGCGAAATTCGTATGATGAACCATCATCGACGTTTAAAAAAACCGTCAATCCCGTATTCTTTTTTGTGTGAGACATTTGCAACGTCGTCGTATTGCTGTCATCCGAGGCATCTAGGCGTCTTCGATTGCGGCGCGCCGCGATCGACAGCTTTGTACCGTTTCGCATGCAAACTCGACCGGCTCTTGTTGGCCGCGTACTGCCTCATGCAAAGGGCATATACAACGTGAACCGGGCAAGTCTGCGGTCGGCAGCACGCGACCCTCACCGGACCTTCGCCTCGCGAGAAATCAGCCACTCGCGGGCCACGCTTGCCACCCCGAACCGCCAGTTGACTCGTGAACGCTCATCCACCTCGCGGAGCGGCTGGAAGCGGTGCTCGGGCTGAGTGTTAGCACGTTTGCCTGTACTGGAAACGCGAACAGCTCAACTTTTTCCGCACCTCGCCGATATACCACTCGAACGCAGTATTGGGTTGGGCAGACGCGACACTTGTTGGAGCGGCGAGTGGACAAGGACAGTTTCCTGGGAAACGCTGCTCGCCGAATGGGCGAGCGGCGCCGGGCACGCTTCGAAGACGACCCATCCCGATCGAAGAATCTTCGAGGCCATAGCGCGGATGCCAGCACGACAAGGAAGGCAGCCGCAGGAACCATCGTCGCCCCCCATGTAAAGCCCATCAGGTTGTCAACGCTGCGAGCACGGGCCAAACCGCAATCCCCCAATTCAGGTGCCTCAGGAGGGCACGCTTCACGATCATGAAACGAATCTACGCCACGTTCCTCGCCGCACTGCTGATCGCTACGCTCGCGCCGGAGTGCCAGGGACAGTACACCACCGACTGGGTGGCGAACACATCTGGAACCAACGCTACCCGCGTGGGTAGCGTCGCACGCTCTATGTGGATAGCGCCCGAGGGCGTCATCTACACGGCTTCCATGTGGGACGAAAACGAAGGTGGTGTCGCGATATACCAGAACGGCCGAAGCCTGGGGTCCATAGGAGGTCACGGCGACTTACAGGGCTCGGCCATTACGGGAAATGCAACTTCGATTTTCGCCGCTCTGCAATTTAATACCAGTTACGGCAGCGGCACGGTGGGGCGGTACAACCGAACCACTCAATCTCGCGACTTTCTCATCCCGGTCAGCGCGACAACGACTGAGCAGCGGGCTGATGTAATCACGGGACTCGCGACGTCGGGCTCGCTCCTTTATGCGAGCGACTCTCCTGGAAATCGCGTCCGCGTCTACACCACCGAAGGCGTCTGGCGGCAGGATATCGCCGTCTCAAGCCCTGGCGCGCTCGCGGTGGACAGCGCAGGAAACATCTGGGTTGCGCAGAAGAGCGCGGGCGCGATCCTCGAATTCAATCCGGCCGGCGTGCTCGTGAACACCATCCAGATGTCCGTCGCCTCCCGACCGTCCTCGCTGTATTTCGATTCGTCGACCGGGTGTCTGATGATCGGCGACGAAGGCCCCGACATGAACATCAAGATCTATAGCATTTTGGGCATTCCATTTCTGGTCAGTGCATTTGGCATTCAGGGGGGATATCTCGATACGACAACGGGAATCAAAGGCCAGGTTGGCGATAAGCGTTTTACCCGCGTCACCGGCATCGGCAAAGACGCCGCCGGCAACGTGTACGTGCTCAACAACCCGTGGGGCGGAAGATGGGACCTCGGCCGCGACGGCGGCACCGACATTCACTCCTACGACAGTCTTGGCCACCTGCAATGGAAGCTTCAGTCTCTCAACTTCGAGGGGGTCGCCGCTCCGGACCCGGGTACTGATGGCGCGTACTTCTATGGAGGCACCAACATCTACACCGGCACCGCTGGGGGAACCTTCGTCGCGAACACTGTCGATCCGATCGACTATCCATCCGACCCACGCATCAACATCAACGATCGCTCACGGGATGAGCACTTCGGTCAACTTGCCACCGTCGGCGCCAAGCGGATCCTCGTGGCGTCCGGCCAGAATCCCGATACTTTCTACTTCTTCCACTTCAATGCTGTGAATGGCTACATCGCCATACCGGACGCCACGCTTCCAGGTCCGGCGTTCAATACGACCGCACCGGTCAGGGACGGATTCTGCCTCGACAGCAAGGGGGACGTCTGGGCCGGTTTGGACAAGACGAATGCCATCTGGCACTATCCGCTGACCGGCTTCGATGCCAACGGTCAGCCGAGTTGGGGTGCAGGAATTGCAACGCCCATTCCGGGCACGATCACGCCATTGACGCGGATCATCTACCTGCCCGAAAGCGACACAATGATCCTGGCACAGGGAGTTGTCGGTAGCACGGACTGGACGTCGCTCGGAACGCGGATCGAGGTGTATCACGGCTGGCTCGCAGGCAACACGACCGTTCCCAATCCGGTGATCAACCTCACCAGCGCCAATCCCAAGTCGATCACGGCGGCCGGCGACTATCTCTTCGTCGGATACGTACACACCGTGCCCAACATCGATGCCTTCAATCTGACCACAGGCAGCCTGGACACCACGTTGATCAACAGCAACCCCATCACCGTGTACGTCGGCAATGACGTGGATTCGATGTACGGCCTTAGATCGTACCGTCGGTCGACCGGGGAGTACGTGATCACGAAGGACAACTACAACGGGACCAGCGTCATCATTTATCGTTGGACACCTTGATCGACAGTGCTCGTCGCGCCTACGCCCCCGGCGAGTGCCTCACGTCATGTCGACTTATCGACATTGTTTCTTTCCGCAGGCAGCGTTCGCCCGGAAAATCCGGCACAGCCTTGCGAGATGCTTCGAAAGTCTGAAATCTTTAGTCGCCTGATACGCATACACTGCCGTTCCTGCTTTCCTGTCGGTACCAATTGGAGCAATGGCCGACTGCGATATTATCGCTCAGCGAAATTGGCCAATTTGCGCACTCGGGTAACGCGTCAAGTGCGGTAGCCAAAATGTGTATTCGTTTCGAGTCACCGACTACCGTTTGCTGTAAGTGGTTGGCGATCCCCTCTTGCCGGAGTGACGAGAATCAGGCTGACGCGGACCGCCATCCGCTTACCAACGGATGCTTGTTGACGATCCAGGTAGCAATCTCCAACGTCCGGTCATGGCTGGACGCGGAAGGTCGTCGTCGGTCGACGATCGAACTTCCCGACCCAGCTCCAAACTTCGGTAGGCGACCCTTCTGCGACCTTGCGCCGCATAACAGGCTGACGGTCCGCAGCAGGGTTGACGCATCGCCTTGCGGCGACCCGGGGATGCCTTCGATAGCCGGATCGACTGGACGCCTTGGGCCACGCGTACCGACTCGGGCGCACAGGTGGTAAGCTGCCGTTCTGTCGAAAGCACGTTACTCCGCTTCACGTGCGATTCAATCCCGCCCCGGTCATTCGCCATGGTTACAAACTTGTACTTACGTAACCGTCTCGGGAGTCGTGACGCCAATCGACTGGGCTGAGCTCCCGCGCTCGTCACATGCAGTCCTCGACCGTTGCACCGATTCTGAAGTTCGTCGGAGCGCCAGATGCGCTCATTGATGAAGGGGCGTTCCATGCACAAAAGAATAGCCGTGGTTTCGTTCATACTGGTCATGCTGTGCCTGTCCACGCTTGCCCGGGCCGATGCAAATCCGTTGCTCGGGACATGGCGACTGAAGTCGTTTGTGCGCGAAGTCGCCGGCACCGGCGAGCGATACAACCAGCTCGGGGATCATCCTGACGGCTATCTCAGCTACTCGTCGGATGGCCGGATGCTCGTGTTCTTTGTGTCTGGCGATCAGCCACGACCGCGCAACGAGCCCTCCGACGAAGAGCGGATTAGGCTCCATAAATCGATGCTTGCGTACGGCGGAACGTATAGCGTGTCGCCCGGCAGGGTCGTGCATCACATCGACATCGAATGGGACGGCAGGCGCCTCGGAACCGACCAGGTGCGGTTTTACGCCATCGATGGCGACACGCTCTCGATCAAGACCGAACCAAACAAGAGTCCCGTGGACGGGCGCGAGGGCGTAGGTATCTTGATGTTCGAGAGGGTGAAAGGCTCGCGGCCGCAATGAGGCCATTGAAAGCGGCTTGTCCAACGCGCTCAACCGCGTACATGCTTTTTTCGCGTACGTGTCGGTGGGCGCGGGCCGGATGACTCTGCCTCGTTAGGCCTGTCTCAGAATTCGAGTGCAACGGCCACACCGGCGCATTAGCATTAGTCTCCAACGTCCGCTCTGAAGCCTCACTGCTACTGTCCGCAACTGGCCGAACCTTCCCGATCGTCGCGCGCTCGACCTGTGCGTTTATACGAGCGGCGGCACACGACCCACTCCTGCCGCCCAAGATCGTGCCACCTTAATGGCAGCTTCCCGGATGCAGCGGACGTCCGCGCGCATGTAGTCGCCGGCAGGTTCTCGGATCGTGGTCGTTGCCGGACCGGCTCAACGCATTGCCGCGCTCGAAGACCGCTTGAGCAGCCTGAATGCGTGCACACCACCGCCCGTACCATCGTTCGTGTACCCCGAACCAACGAACACCATGTCGCCAACCGGCGTGGCTCCGGAATCGACCGATCCAAGTGGCTTCATCGGGAAGCTCCTCAGCAATGCGCCAGTTCGCGCGTCGTAGGCGTTCAACGCGGGCGGCTGCAAGAGTCCAACGGTGCCAATGAAGACGACGCCATCAGCAAGTGCGGCTGGCGCGAAGCTCTGGTTCATAGGCTGCTGCCAGAGAACGCCGCCCCCGCCCAGGTCCAAGGCGTGCATGCTCGGTTCCTGAATGAACGTATCGCGAGGATTCTGTGGATTGCAGAGCCCGGTCTGCGTGAACGCATTACCATCACCAATCCCTGTTGCGCTGAAGATTCGCGATCCGTCAATAGCTGCAGCGCCATAGAAGCCCCCCGCGTTTCCGCCGAAGACGACGTTCCTCGCCCACACCAGTTTGCCACCGGGGTTACGCGTAAGACGGTCGAGCAGGTAATACGTCCCGTCCTTTCCGCCTATGCCCACGTACTGGCCTTGGTCGGTGTGAATGAGATTAGGCGAGGCGCCGAAGTCGAAGTCGCAGAGCTTGGGGTCGCTCACGCGAGGTCGAAATGCCCAGACGAGTTGCCCCGTACGGCTCTCCAGGGCGATGACGGCCTCATGAAATGGCGCGGTTGCATCATTGTTGCAGTCACCGGTTCCGAAGAAGACGAGGTGGCGATCAACGTCGATCGCCGCAGACGACCAAACGCTGCCACAACCACGATTTTGCCCACCCGCGACGTGTCCGTTCACCAATAGCGGCTGCCCGTTAGTGCCCAATACCGGGTCGACCTCGAAGCGCCACCGCATTGCGCCGGTCTCGCTATCGAATGCCGCGAAACCCCCGCGGTAGTGATCGGCGCCGGGCGTCCAGCCAACGAAGACCATGTCTTCGAAGATGGCGGGAGATGAGAAGATTTGCGCCGGATCATTCGCATCGGAGGCGCAAGCCGGCTCATCCGGGTTACCACAAACGACACGCTTCCAGCGCAACGATCCATCCTTGGCATTCAAACTATAGAGAGTCTTGCCAGCAGCAAAATAGACTTTGTCCGCAATCACGGCTGCGGACGAAGTGATCAGTCCACCCTGACTAAAAAAACGCGGGGGCGGCACCTGCCCGGACGCGAGGCATTGTGGGGGGACAGGTATCAGTGTGTTCTGGCAGTCCACCTGGAACTTCCAGCGCACCATTCCGGAGCGCGCATCGAGCGCATAGAAGAACCCGTCCCACGAGCCGATGTAGACCACACCGTCGACGACGGTAGGTGATGCAGTGACGGCGTCCCCAGTAGCGAAGGTCCATACCTCTTGAAGATCTGCCACGTTCGTCGGATTGATTCGGGAGTCTGGATTGCTGAAGGTATGCTCCAGATTCCGGCCATACATCGGCCAGTCGTCTTTACCTTCGCGTTCGCCGTACGTAGTGGCCGGCACCATCAGAGCGAGAAGAACGGCAACGATCCAGATCCGCATGATCGGTCTCCCGATACTGTGAGGCTGAACGGCAATCGAATCGCTTCATGATTGTCCACGCTGATCGCACTGCCCATGAAGGTCATGCCGACACCTCTACATTTAAGACAAGGGACTGGACTAAAATCAAGGGCGTTCGGCAGAGTCATGCGAAGTTCATCTCTTTGTCATATTTGCGGCCTGCTCCTTATCGGATCGCCTGATCTTTTCTGCTGGAGTCGTGTAGTGGCCTAATTGCCTCGGACAGGCCGATCGTAAGCGTAAGCGCTTTGAGGATTAATCGGATCAACTACGACTGCCGTCCAGGCTCTTCATGATCGATCGGCATGGCGGCTGGTAAAAGTCCGGTGTCTGGACGGAGCCGACGTCCGAATGTCCGCATGCCAGCGCCGACCAACGGCTGGAGGTGGCCGGTCGCTGCCCGTCGGCCATCGGCTGCAAGCGACCCATTGCGGCCCGTCAAGCCAGCGCGACATCTACGGCGGCTTTCAAGGCACAACGGCCGTTCGTCGACTCGCATAAGGAGACGGGAGTTCGGCCATTGCCGACATTGGTGCGGGCTGTGTTCTATGTCAGCAATGTGGCTGATTGCTGACAGTGGCGGCATCGAGCAGTCGGACGGCAGCTTCCTGCATCAGCGAACTCACACCCCCGACCCTGAACTGCCGTTCGAGATCGCGCTACCGCAACGGCTGCTTCGAAGGTGCAACCGCCATTCGACCAATCAAGCTGGCCGGCGAGCAATCGGTGCCTTTACAGCCACTCGAGCCTCCCCCCTACCACTGCTGAATGACCGCTATCCTGAGAGATCGAGGAGAAACATGCGTGAAGACAATCAACGCTGAGTAAATCTGCGAGCGGCTTCCTGATCAGCCGCCAGTGTCGCCGGCATCGTATCCATCAGATAGTCCACCCAGGTGCGAATCTTCGCGTCAACGTATTGTCGCGATGGATACATCGCGTACAGACCCATCTCCTGCGACCTGTATTCGGGTAGTACCCAGGCAAGTTCACCGTTGCGCAATCCGCTGATCGCCGAGTAGATCGGAATCAGGCCGATTCCTGGTCCTTCCCGTACTCCAGTGGCAAGAGCCTCTCGGGTATTGACTTCCAGCACGGCTGGCCGGAATCGAACGGACTCCTTTCCGTTTGGCCCATCGAATGTCCACACGTTCATTGAAAATTCAGGTGTGTTCAGGTGGATGCACGAATGCGCTTCGAGGTCGTCTGGTTTGTGCGGAACGCCATGGGCCTCGATGTAAGTGCGTGATGCGCAAACAATGCTGAATGCACTACCGACTTTCTGTGAAATGAGCTCTGAATCTGATAATACCAATGCCCCGACAATTGCAACGTCGCAGCCGTCTTCGATGAAATCCGGCGTGCCATTGGCGAGCGTCAGCCGGACTTTCACTTCCGGATATAGCTTTTGATACGCGCCGATCGCCTTGATGAGGTAGTGCTGTCCAAACCCGACGGGAGTGCGAACCCTCAGTTTCCCAAACGGACGCGCATGTGCGTCACCAGCCTCCGCCTCAGCCTGTTCGATCAGGGCCAGAATCTGCATGCAATGATCGTAATATCGCTCACCAGCTTCAGTCAGCGCGATGCGTCGTGTGGTCCTGTTGAGCAGCCGGGTTCGAAGGTGTGCTTCCAGATCCGAAACGGCGCGCGAGGTCTGGCCAGGAGTGGTGTCCATGCCGTTCGCCGCCGCGGTGAAGCTCCCGGCTTCGACGACGCGCACAAAGACGCGCATGTCTTGAAGTATGTCCATGCAGAGCTCCAGATGCGAGTCGAAACGGCGACGCGCGACAAATGACTTATCGCTACATCCCTTTGCGGGCGTGACAGTGCGCGCCGGCTGACCGACGCTTACGTTAAACCATCTCGATGGCCATGGCAGTGGCTTCGCCACCGCCGATGCAAAGGCTGGCAATTCCGCGCCTTCCGCCAGTTGATCTGAGGGCCGCAAGTAAGGTGACCAGAATGCGTGCTCCGGAAGCGCCGATGGGATGGCCGATGGCGCAGGCGCCGCCGTGTATGTTGACCTTGCCGTGATCGAGCGCCATGTCCCGCATGGCAGCCATCACGGCGACCGCAAATGCCTCGTTGATTTCCCACAAATCTACGCTGGACGTCCCCCATCCAATCCTGGACAGTAGTTTCTCTATCGCGCCCGTGGGAGCGGTGGTAAACAGTCTCGGCTCTTGAGCGTGGGTGGCGTGGCCGACAATAGCGGCCAGAGGCTTGATCCCAAGTCTCTCGGCACTTGAGAGGCGCATCAGCACCAGCGCGGCGGCACCATCGGAAATCGAACTGGAGTTAGCCGCCGTTACTGTGCCATCGGTCTTGAAAGCGGGTTTCAGACTGGTGATCTTGTCCAGATTGGCTTTGCCCGGCTGCTCATCGTGCTCCACCAGAACTTCGCCTTTTTTGCTGGAGGTCATCACGGGGGTGACCTCCCACGCGAAGGCACCGGACCGAATAGCGGCCTGGGCTCGTGTGGTTGACTTTATTGCGTAGGCGTCCTGATCTTCACGAGAAAAACCGTAAGACTCGGCGCACTCTTCAGCGAAGGTGCCCATTTGACGGCCGCGATCGAAATAAGCATCTTCCAGGCCGTCGAAGGACATATGGTCGAGGATCTGTCCGTGACCAAGGCGGAAGCCCCCTCGTGCCTTCGGGATGAAGTAGGGAGCGTTTGTCATGGACTCCATGCCACCCGCAACAATGACCTCGTTGCTGCTGGCCATCAGGAGATCATGGGCCAGCATGGCGGCTTTCATGCCGGAACCGCACACTTTGTTGACTGTGGAGCAGACCACCGAGAGGGGTAGCCCGGCGCCGATGGCCGCCTGGCGCGCCGGGGCCTGGCCGAGGCCCGCAGGCAGCACACAACCCAGGATGAGTTCCTGCACCTCGTCGGCGCTAACGCCGGCTCGCTGGATAGCGGCCTTTACCGCAACGGCACCGAGCTGCGGCGCTGTGCAGCTGGAGAGATCCCCCTGGAAGCTGCCAATGGGGGTACGGGCGACAGATACGATAACTACGGGATCTTTGGACATGGCTTATTCGCTGAAAAGATGGATGCGGTTTATTTGGCGGCCATACGGATGGCGCCGTCGAGGCGGATGACCTCGCCGTTCAGGTATTCATTCAAGAGGATGTGCTCCACCAGAGCGGCGTATTCGGCTGGCTTGCCCATCCGGGCTGGAAACGGCACCGTTTTGCCGAGCGCCTCCTGTACTTCAGCGGGCATGCCGAGCAACATGGGGGTTTCCATGATGCCTGGAGCAACTGTCATAACCCGGATGCCGCAGCGCGAGAGTTCCCGCGCGAGTGGCAACGTCATCGCGACAACGCCGCCTTTGGAAGCGGCATAGGCTGCCTGCCCCACCTGTCCTTCAAACGCGGCCACCGAGGCTGTGCAGATGATGACGCCGCGTTCGCCGGAAGGCACTGGCGGACAGGCGCTTATCATCTCCGCCGCAATGCGGGTCATGTTGAAAGTACCAACCAGGTTGATATTGATCGTCCGGGCGAACGCGTCCAGCTTGTGGGTTCCTTCACGGCCGATGACCTTTTCGGCGGGAGCAACGCCCGCGCAATTGACGAGTCCCCTGAGGTGTCCCATTTCCATGGCCGCTGCAAAAGCTGCCCGGGCGCTGTGTTCGCTGGCGACGTCGGTGGCAACGAATCGGGCATTTGGCCCTAGCTGTGCGGCGATGGTCTCACCTGCTTCGGGGTTGACGTCCGCCAGGACCACCTTGCCGCCCCGCTCGACGATCATCTTCGCCGTGGCCGCTCCCAGGCCGGAACCGGCCCCAGTCACTACAAAAACGTTGTCTCTGATCTGCATGTCCGTTTTCCTTTCATATGACGCTCCGCTAATGCATTCGGTACGCGGGCCGCTGACTGGCGTCTGACGTCCGCTTCCCAAGCGCACCGCTAATCCGAATAGAACGTTGTGAACGAGCCAACCTCCGCTCTTTCCGTAACGAGGGTGTTCTCGATGCATGAGGCGTCCGCAAATCCAAGACTCATGCCGACAACGAACCTCTCAGTTGTCTCCAGTCGGAGTTGCTCCGAAATTACTTTGTGGTACTTCATAAATGCCGCTTGAGGGCATGTGCTCAAGCCATGTGCACGAGCGGCGATCATGATGTTTTGCAGGAACATCCCGTAGTCGAGCAGGCTACCCTGCTGCATGACGCGGTCGATTGTGAAGAACAGGCCGACGGGCGCGTCAAAGAATTGATAGTTGCGGCCGTGCTGGGCCTGCATTCGTTCCTTGTCGCCCTTTTCGATTCCAAGCAACCCATATAGCATCCAACCGACAGCGCGTTTTCTTTCAAGGTATGGCGATATCCACTCGCGCGGGTAGTAGTCCCACTCGTCCGCGCATGTCTCGTCTAAGGTCGAATCGTCACTAACCCGCTGGATCGCAGCGCAGATGCGGTCTTTGGCGTGCCCCGTGACGACGTGTACGCGCCAGGGCTGGATGTTGACGCCTGTGGCAGCAAACCGCGCAATGTCCAATATCGATTCCACAGTCTCTCGAGGAACCGGCGTGGGCAGAAACGCCCTGACGCTGCGACGCGACAGGATCGCCCATTCGATGGCCTTGCGCAGCGCATCGGCATCCATCGCCGGTGGTGTGTCACTTCTCTTCATCTGTCACTCCATTTGTCTCCACGGTCGGCAAACCCAGGCAACTCCCTTGCACGGCAGCATTGCCTTTGCGAACAAGACTAGCCAGGCAGAACGGGACATGTTGTCTCGAACATGACAATCGGCATCCGGTAGCCGATCGTCTCTACGAACCGAAGGAGTGTCTTGTTCGGGACAGTTCCGGGTCAGCACAACGTTTAGATTGGATGGGGTAGCGCAAGGTTTGAGCGTTCAGATTCAGGGGTTGCACTGCGGCACCGCTTGTATCCGGGACACTTTCACATCAGACGAGGAGACACGACATGCCCACCCAAATCTACGAGCACGGACTCGATCGAAACGAAGCCAACCATGTGCCGCTGACACCGCTGCACTCACTGGATCGATGCGCCGATTTATTTCCGGAGCATATTGCTATCGTGCATGGCGAGATGCGTCAGACCTGGGCGGCGACGCGCAGCCGCTGCCGCCGGCTGGCCAGCGCGCTCGTCCGGCGAGGTGTCAAGCGCGGCGACACCGTATCGATCATTGCGCCTAATACGCCCGCGTTGGTGGAGGCGCATTTCGGGGTGCCGCTAAGCGGAGCTGTCCTCAACACGATCAACTGCAGGCTGGATGCCGACGGCATTCGGTTCATCCTGCTTCACGGGGAATGTAAGGTTCTTTTCGTGGATCGTGAATTTGCCGCCCTTGCTGCAGACGCACTAGAGCATGTTCCAGACAGGCCACTCGTGATTGACATTGCCGATCTCGAAGCGCCGCCGGGGGCATCGATAGGTGAGCTCGACTATGAGCAATTGCTTGGAGAGGGTGATCCAGACTTCGAAGGCATATGGCCCACGGACGAATGGGAAGCTATCGCGTTGAACTACACGTCCGGCACGACCTCCGACCCGAAAGGGGTCGTAGTCAGTCACCGAGGGGTCTACCTTATGAGCATGCTCCAGTTGATTGATTGGGGCATGCCGCGAGGGCCGGTGTATCTCTGGACCCTACCGATGTTTCACGCCAACGGCTGGTGCTTCGCCTGGGCAGTCACGACAGCGGGTGGCACCCATGTCTGTCTGCGCAAAGTCAATGCCGCAGGGATATTTCGAGCCATCCGCGAGTACGGCGTCGACCATTTTTGTGCGGCGCCAATCGTCCTGGCCGCATTGGCCGACGCGTCTGCCAGCGAGCGTAGTCCGTTGCCTCGCATCGTCCGCGTGCGCACGGCAGGGTCACCGCCCCCGGCAACCGTGTTGAGATCTGTCAGCGAGCTGGGATTCGAGGTTGAGCACGTATACGGCATCACCGAAGCCTCCGGCACGCCGGTCAGTTGCTTCATCCAGGCAGACTGGCGCGCATTGGCCAACGAGGAGCAGGCGCGCCTGAAGGCGCGGCAAGGTTATCGGGCCTCTGGACTGGAAGCCGTGCGAGTAGCAAATCCCACCACGCTTGAGTCAGTTCCTGCGGACGGAAAGACCGAGGGAGAGGTACTGCTGCGCGGCAATGTCATGATGAAAGGGTATCTGAAGAACGAGGAAGCTACGCGAAACGCCTTCGAGGGTGGCTGGTTTCACACTGGCGATATTGCCGTGATACACCCGGACGGATACATTCAGATCACGGATCGTTGCAAAGACATCATCATTTCAGGCGGCGAAAATATTTCATCGGTAGAGGTGGAGGAAGTATTGCACCAGCACCCGGCCGTACTCATCGCGGCAGTGGTGGCGCAGCCCGATGCCAGGTGGGGTGAAGTGCCTTGCGCATTTGTCGAATTGAGGCAGGGTATCGATGCACCTTCTGAACGAGAGCTGATTACGTTCTGTCGAGAGCGGCTCGCTCACTACAAGTGTCCTGTGAGGATCGTGTACGGCGCGCTGCCAAAGACAGGCACGGGAAAAATTCAGAAATTTCGACTTCGAGCGCAGGCTGGCAGCCGGGAAGCCATTACGAAGCTGTCTGACGCGTAGTCACGTACGCGGCCTAATCAATCTTCGGAATGCGCAAAATCTCGAAGCCCTGTTAGGTCAAGAATTCGGACTGAGCCATATTCGATCGTTAAAAGCCTCGCATCAGCGAGCTCGTGAAGCGCTCGGTTGGTGTTCTGCCTGGAAAGGCCGGACAAACGTCCAATTTCTTCTTGCGAAAGACCCAGCGTCAGATCAGTGACGCCAAAGAGTTGCGGATTGAACAGTTCAGCGAGACAGAAAGCGACTCTTGCAGACGCTTTCTGCAAACGGAGGTTTCCAACCAGACCGACGTAGTATCCACACCGTGCATTGAGTTGATCGATGACAAATCGACTGAACGAATGGCTATTGTCAAGCAGCCACTCAAACGTGCTGTGCGGAATAAACCCGACTTCGCTGTCGCGCAGCGCTACCACCGAGTATGGGCGAGGCTCATCTTTTAATAGGGCTCCCTCGCCAAACCAGGAGCCCGCCGGCACGCCGGCGAAGGTCGTGGCCCGCCCACTTTTCGAGACCGTATCGACTTTGACTAACCCTTCGATCACGCCTATCCAATGATCCGCAGGGGCTCCGCGATGACAGACCAGGGCGCCAGCAGAATACGACCGTTGAAAGGCATCTTTCTGGACGCGAGCGAGTTGCTCCTGTGTCAAATTAGCCGACCAGGCGGAGCGCGATATGAAGCACTGCAACTCAACTGACAGGGGCATAGCCAAGTTAGGTTCGAAGGGTCCAGAGGCTCTAGTTTAACCATTTGCCGGCCGACGTTGCCCAATGATCCGATCGGCTGATATCTGCTCGAAGGTCCGGTCCGGAGCAGCAGCCGACGTTCGACCGAGCACTTGATGGCGTGGGCCAACGTCCGTAGATGGCCGAGAGCACCAATACGATGATCGTTCCGCCGTGACGACGTTGGAATTCTCAATGGCAGCATTCCGGCGGTTTGTGTCAACGCGTACTGCCGGCCACGAGCAGCCGCTGACCAATCAGCTCCCAATGACCCATTGAAAGCCGCAAGCGGTCGTTCGGAACGTCGTCGCGGCCAGCTCGATCTGGCGCGCGCTGCTCGCGCAGCAGTTCATCGAGCGAAATCCGGTTGTACGTGGCGATTCGCTCTCGACGATAGTCCAAGCCCATTGACTTGGTTGATCGTGCCTGTCTATCGCACCTGAATCTCGAAATCGACAAGGTATCCCGATACCTCTGTACCGTGCGTGCGAATCAGCGCGATAAGCTCTTCAGGCGTAATTTCGACACGCCATTCCCGCTGGCTTCCGAGCTTGCGCGCATCTAAAGCGACCAGGAGCACGCTGCGACCATCGGTTGAAGCTTCGAGGCGGATCGTACGGTTAATCGTCTCTGTTTGCAGATCAATTTCCGTCAGTAACGACAACGTGCCATGAGCACCAGAAAAGTGCGGGGAGTCCATGAATGAAAGTTGCCTAATAAGTGTTCACCAGTACGGATTTGCGATCGCCTCGTTATCGCGAAACACAGCGTTGAAAGCCCGATCGCCCAATTCCCGCGGGCTTGTTCTCGGCATGACCGCGGCTGTGCACGACTGCCTCAGGCTTCCGGCCACTGTCGACGTTTCAACTCCTGGTGTGTGCGTAAGCAGCCAGTCTCCCTGAGAAATGGAGAACGAACCCGAGCAACGCCAACGCGCCACCAAATACGCATGCTGCATGCCATCCACCTAGTCGCCAACTGATACTTGCTCCCCACGAACCCGCGGCGCCGCCTACGAACATGCCGCTCATGAATAGCGTGTTGAGTCGACTTCTTGCCTCCGGGCGAAGTGCGTACACCACATGTTGGTTGGAGATGAGAGCCGACTGCTCGCCGAAGTCCAACAGGATGATGCCGACGATCAGGCCAACGAGGCTGCCCCAAAGGCCCAGAACCGCGTATGACAGCAGCATGATCAGGCAACCAAGCCCGATAACGGCATGGGGTCCACGGCGATCAGCGATACGGCCAGCAAGTGGGGCAATCAGAATACCGGCCGCACCAACGATCCCCATGAGGCCCGCCACACCAGCCCCCAAGCCGAAGGCCTCGTGCAGACGCAATGCCAGAATTGTCCATAGCCCGATAAAAGAACCGAACAGCGCGGCTTGAATACACGTTGCACGGCGCAGTGACCGTTCTTCTCGCCACAACTCGATGAGTGACTTCATGAGACCAAAGTAGCTGTGGCTTGTCCTGGGTTCGCTGTGTGGGAGTTTGAATAGCAACATTAACCCGAACTTTGACCAGGCCGAAACATAAGCTATTGATTTCGCACTCTTATGTGTGCGAAGGCGGGATGTTTACTGGGTACAGGCAGGGTTGACGTTCAGCAGGCGGAAGGCTTTTTCCTGAATGGGCGTCGGCCGCGTGATCA
>NZ_WOEZ01000303.1 GCF_013177735.1 Paraburkholderia elongata
CGCCGTGACCGCCTGCGCCTGCGCCTGAACCGCCCGCGCCCGAACCGCCTCCGCCGTGACCGCCTGCGCCTGCACCCGAACCGCCTGCGCCCGAACCGCCCGCGCCCGAACCGCCCGCGCCCGAACCGCCCGCGCCCGAACCGCCTCCGCCGGGAGCGCCAGCAGGGCGACCTGCAGCCAGCTGCAGTGAAGCAGAATTTGGAGAAGGCGCACCGCGGTGATCGGACGGAGCGGAAGACACAGGCGGGGCGAGCTCAGCACTGCCAATTGCAGCTCCCCGGGCAGGAGGTGACGATGATCCCGCGACATGACCGGACGAAGACGCTTGTTGCGTTGGCGATGTGGGTCGGGTGATCCCGGGCGCATGCCGCGCGATTGCTCTCACGTGCGGCGCCGAATGGCGGCGATTCTGTGTGGCGGCATAGCTTGCTTGACCAGGCCCTCGTGTAACCGACTGCGGCGCAACAGAATCCGGAGTAGGTCCAGCGCGGTGATCGGACGGAGCGGAAGACACAGGCGGGGCGAGCTCAGCACTGGCAACCGCGGTTCCGCGAGCGGGAGGCGACGATGGTAGTGCGACATGACCGGACCAAGACGTGAGTCGCGCTGGCGACGTGGGTCCGATGATCCCGAGCGCCTGATCATAGTCGAACCGATCGCCATACGCGACGATACCCATGACCCCGACAGCCAATGCGCTTGCCGACGCAACCCAAAGCGCAAGGCGTCTGCCCCGCGCAGGCGGTGCGGCCTTGATGTCTGCATCGGGGCTACCTGCACCCGAATGCGCAAGCTCGGCCTGTCTGAACATTTCAACACGCTTCGGATCGTTTCGTCTGATCCTTCCATTCACTACTTTCATGTGCCGTCCCCTTGCGGAGTGCTCATCGAAATGAGCCGCGGGCCGTTCTGCGTGCTCGCCTCCTGGTTCCGCCATGGCAATGGGAGCGGTGTACCAGGTTTTCTATCGTAAGCCTTTGCGCTATGAAAACGCTCGCCATCTTCCTGGCCAATCCGGACGGGTGGCCGGAGTCGCCATCCGGCGTGCTTTTCCGCGATGACTCCACAGTTGGCGACGACACGATGCAGACGAAGCATTCGCTGTGCCTGTTAGGCCGAACCCCCAATTGAATTGTGAGATCGTGGACATAGCATGGGCATTCACGATCCAACAGGGATCTGCGCCAGGCGAGGCGGGGGTCGAACTGGGACGCACAAAAATTTGCACTCGGGGGGAATTGCGGTGTGCGGCTTACGTTACGCCGATGCACTGAAGGAAATCCTAGTTTCCAGGAAAATCTGATGCACGATGACCCGGAACATGTTGTTCGTCGGATTCAACCGATGAGCAGTTTTGTAAGAAATTTTTGATTTTGTAAATTCCAAAAACCGCGACCGTCGCGCGCCCACGCTAAAGGACCATCGTGGCCGGTTGCGTGGCGAAGTCATCAGATTAAATGATGTAAATAATGCTTTTGCCCTCGTTACAAACGAAGATTTTTCGTCTTGAAGCGAGCGGTGGCGAACGATACCTTCAAGTCACTCGTGCGGTCTCCCGAGTCCTGCGAGTGTGTGATTCAGGCGGCGTCCCGACACCCGGCCGGCGGCGCCGCTTTCTTTGTGTGTCGGGGCTTCCAGCTACGGCGTTGCAAGGTGCGCTTACATGAATAAGTCAGCGTGGGCGCAGCGCATTCAGCATTTCATCTGGATGGAATTTCGTCCGGAATACCGCTCCGGGATGCCTGTGTCTCGTGCTGCATACCATCGACGCTGCCGTCGCGCTCGCATATCCATGCAAACGCCCATTGTTGGGCAACTTCGATCGCCTCTTCCTCCGTGTCGAAATAGGAAAGATCACGCTCGATGTGCATTTCGCCGTCAACGTTATCGTCAGCCGAAACGCGAACCAGTCGCGCGTGCGCAAAGAATTTTCCAAGGGAGAAGTCCGGCGTCGCGTCTATGATCCACCCACGGTACCCGCATTGCATGATTACCTCCTATATCTAGGCTAATCGGGATTCGAAAAGGCAAAGCATGGGTTCGTCGTACGTAATCGCTAAACCTCCTTTCCAGGTCAAAAGTTCGCGGGCTTCCGTATCAGCGGTAGATGGGGTAGACGTTCGCTCTGGACTGCCGATTCAGTTATAGACCTTCGGCGACCCGACAGTGATTCCAACTGTCGATGAAAGCAAATTCAAACAGACCACCGAATCGAGCGTTCCGAGGGCTCCTTCCCACCCTACCGTGGCGATTCGAGCCTAGCTTGCGGAAGGCCAAATTGCATCGAGCAGAGACGCTTGGCGATGGCGAAAGCGCGAACTGGCACACACCAAAGCCTCGGGGTAATGGCATGGCGACGATCGGCCGCCAAGACGCTTTCCGGGCCTGCAACGGGCTAACTGCAGGCCGGCAACGACGCAGGCGCCACCGCGACGGCCGATCGGTCGTGCAGGCTGCGGGCGGTCCGGCGGCTTCAAGATCGCAGTCCCCCTCCCCGCCTGCCCTGCTCTCGGGTGGCTGGTTTTGATGCAGTAGGCCGCCGGCCACCACCGCGCCAGTCTGCGCCGGGTTCAGGGGCAATTTCAGGGCCACCCGAGTGATGCGATGTGATGCGCGCAGCGGAGGGTTCCTTGCGGTTGCTGGGTCGGCTTCGAACGCTTCTCGCTATGGATCGCTCACGTCGTCGCACTCGGGATTGGCTTATGGCTTCAGTCGACCCGTGGCTGGATGGCGCGTGCTGCGCGAGCTGTTTGCGAAGATCCCCGGCCTTCGAAGCCCCTTCCCGACTGATACTCGAATATGTGCCACGCCTCACTGTCAGCCATAAATTCGCCGCAGCAGAGGGACGCTGACCGTTTAGGGGGTTGGTCCTACCAAAGGCTAATTGCGCTGTTCAGCAGGGTACCCTGAACCGATCGCGGTGGACCCCAACAGTTCCGCGGCAGCAGCTATATGCGTTCATGGCTGAGTGCGACGCGGCTCCACTCCCCGCTCAAACACGAAAATCAGCACATTTGTTTTAAATATTCGTGGAAACGGAGTCTCGATAAGCCGCTCTATTCCTCGCCTTCATGTTCATGCTTTAATGGATACTCTTTTCCGGTAATTCGTTCGTATATTTCGGATACCGTCTTATAGGCATCTAGTCGATCCGGTATTGTGTAATCCTCAAGTCTTTCAATGTGTTGAGATTTTTCAGTTGCGAAAGTGACAAAAGACAACAAACCCATGACTGATCGTCTAAACTTTGCGCCCGGCGATGCGGCAGGCTTAACGCATTTCGTTATACAGATCTTGGCCGGCGAGTTTCGGTCGCGAAAAAGCCTGTTTACTTTCAATGAGATAAAGCAGCGCTTGTAAACTAGCGGCGGATCGCGTTTACTCTCCGCTTTTGAGCGGACGCCTTGGTTACCGAATCGACACCCTGGACGCAAACGGAATTCGGGCAACTGGACCTGGGCGACGCGCGCCTGAACAAGCGAGCGAGGCTT
>NZ_WOEZ01000304.1 GCF_013177735.1 Paraburkholderia elongata
TAGTTCAGGCCATGACTGCCCCTGCGCGCTTTGCCCCTCGGGATTGACCGTGTACCGTGCAACCGTAAATAACGTCCGAAAGCGGATTCGCCTTTGCTTAGGATTCGGCGCGAATGACGGCTGTGGCCGACAACGCAACTGATATGATCCGCGCACGAAGGTCCGGTGTCTGGGAGAAGCCGACGTTCGAACGTCCGCGTGAAAGCGTGGGCCAACGTCCGTAGATGGCCGCACTGAGTCCGACGATGACCGATTCAGGACGACCCGCAACAGCCTCTCGCGGTGGCCGGGACCGACGTCTCAACCTGACCGCAGAGCAGACTCTCGCAACGATTTTTCGGCGTCGGCAAATCAGGATGCCTTGCTTGAACGTGAAGTCAAATGCCCTGATAGCCGCGGCACGATGCTGTTACTGCGCCGCGGTCGGGGTTGCGCGGCTTACTTCAGACGCGCCTGCAACTCGTTGGCAAGCTGCCTGGTTGCGGCTTTGGTCGGCGCGTCTCCGGCGAGCGCGTTAAGCAAGCCAAAGTCGTGGATCGTACCGTTGTAGCGGACCGTGGTGACTTCATTGCCCGCGGCGTCGAGTTTCCGGCCATAGGCCTCGCCTTCATCGCGCAATACGTCGAACTGCGCTACCTGGATCAGCGCTGGCGGCAGCCCCTTCAACTGATCACCTGAAGCACGCAGCGGTGAAGCGTAAATCTCGTTGCGCTGCTTCGGATCCTTTGTATAAGCATCCCAGAACCACTTCATCATCGGCCGGGTCAGGAAATGGCCTTCCGGATAGGTGTTGTACGAGCCGTCGCTGAAATCGTTGTCCGTCACCGGCCACATCAGGCCTT
>NZ_WOEZ01000305.1 GCF_013177735.1 Paraburkholderia elongata
TCACCGCCTGAAGACGAGATTGGTGATGGAAGGAAACTAGACGAAGCGGATTAGCTTGCTGATGGGCGAATTGGCACTGGCGAACGCCAGCGCGAACCCGTGAAAAACAGGCGCGAACTCGTCACTCACGAGATTTATACATTGAATTCTTAATGACACTAAGACTCCGTTTCACCGACGATTTGCCGACAATAGCCCTACATGGCGAAAAGGTCGGCTTTATATAAATATATCGTTATCCTATTTAATTGTCAGATTGAAGCCGGCGATCGAGCCCATATAGAGATGCAACCGTATTGGAAGTCAAGCACCCGCTGCAGCCCGAATCTGAGCCAGCAATGCTTCGCCCGACCATGATGGTCGCACGTCGCTTCTCTCGGCTTCCCGCACGAGCTCGCATAGCCGTTCGTTCACCGGCGCCGTCCGCCCGAGGCGTTGGGCGAGGCGCACGACTTCGCCGTTGATCCAGTCGATTTCCGTGGTGCGCCCCGCCGCCAGGTCGTCGGACATCGACGAGCGCGCGAGCGGATCGATCGTCAGCATCGTACGGCCCAGCCGCTCAAATAACGTATCAGGTACGCCGAGGACACGCGGTATCCAGGTGGCCGGAAGCGGCGTGACTCTTGCCGGCCGTATGTTGGCCCGCTTCAGAAGCACGAGTGCTTCTTTTTGCGCCATGCCGAGGCAGATCCGGTAGGCACGCTGCGAGAGTTCCTCCTTCAAAGGCCGGTTAGATAGCGCGTTGATTGCATTGTTGAGATTGAGCAGCAGCTTTGCCCACTGCACCGGCAACATGTCGGCGTGCTGGGTTAGCGGGAGTCCCGCTTTCGTGAACGCGTCGACGAACGGCTGCAAGGCCGGCGCCTGCCGGATCTCCAGCTTGCCCGCCGAACCCTGATGAAATGCGCCAGGGCCACGTTCGACGACATTGAATGGCACCATGCCCTCAAGCACCGTGTGATGCGGCAGCGCAGCGCGCAACACGTCCGCATTGCCAATGCCATTCTGGAAGCTGACCACGACCGCGCCGGGGCGAAGCACGTTCGCCAACTCTGCGGCGGCCGTAGGTGTCGCGGCAGACTTGACGGTCACCAGAACGAGGTCGGCTGCGGCGGCCGTCGCCGCGTCCGTCGATACGTCGGTCCGCTCCGGCGGCACATACCAGCGGCTATCGTCGTGCCGCGACAGCGTGATGCCTTGACTGCGTAGCTGGTCGGCCATGCGCGCACGTCCGATAAAGCTGACCTCGCTGCCCCCGGCAAGAAGCCGTCCGCCGACATAGCAGCCAATCGAACCCGCGCCGTAGATACAGATCTTTGCCATACAGTTTCTCAAGTGACCTACCCAATTACATCCGCGATGCGTTGAATCCGCGAACGCGGCCCATGACGCTTAGGCCGTTCGCTCAGCATCGCATCGCATCGCGCATAGTGCTATCGGACAGCGCTAGTCAGCATAGCCGGGGTTACGGCGGTCGAGTCGACGGAGCAGCCCGGGCCACACCAGCGCGCCCGGAGTGACGCCCCTCGTCGCCAGCCGGATTTGCTCCTTGATGCCGTCGAGAATCGGCTGCGCGATGGGAGTCAGCTTTCCGCCACCCGCCTGGGCACGCACCTGAATCATGCAGGCCGCTTCAAAGAAGTACATTGCGACGAAGGCGTCCGCCGGCATAGCGCCGACCGTCAGCAGGCCGTGGTTGCGCAGCATCAGGTAAGTGTTGCTTCCGAGGTCTTGAACGAGACGAGGCTTCTCGGCTTCATTGAGTGCGATGCCCTCGTAGTCGTGGTAGCCGAGCGACGCCAGCACACCGAGTGACTGTTGGGAGAGCGGCAGCAACCCCGCCTCCTGCGCCGACACGGCAACACCGTTGACCGAGTGAGTGTGCATCACGCACAGCGCGTCTTCGCGTGCCGCATGCACGGCGCTATGGATCGTGAAGCCGGCCGGATTGACGTCATACGGCGACTCGGAAACCTTGCGGCCGTCGAGGTCGATTTTGACCAGCGACGACGCGGTGATCTCGTCGAACATCATTCCGTACGGGTTGATCAGGAAATGGTGTTCGGGGCCGGGCACGCGCGCCGAGATGTGGGTAAAAACCAGGTCGTCCCATCCAAACAGCGCAGTGAGGCGGTACGCGGCCGCGAGATTGACTCGCGCGTCCCATTCGGCGGGTGATACGTCGTTCTTTAGACTGACATCAGATGAGGCCACGTCGACACTCCTTATTCGATGATTCAAGCAATGGAATAACCTGGGACAACGCCCTGCGAAATCGCGCATTCGGTTCCGGCGACGCAGCGGGTGCGTCAAAGGCCAAAGTCATTGCGTCGTCGGATGCGAGTCCACATGATGCGTGCGAACACGCCTAAAATCTGTCAGATACCCGACAAGTCGACGCGCCCAATGGAATCCAGCCTGCACCGCTACCGGTCGCAACTCGAAACGACTCCATGGTTCCGGGGCCTGCCCGTCGAGTTGCAGGACTATCTGATCAGCCATGCCAACCTGCTCACGCTGGAAAAGGGCCAATTCCTGTATCGGCGTGGCGAACAGTCTTATGGCCTGTACGCCGTGCTGGGCGGTGCACTCGCTATCGGCACAGTAGGGGTGGATGGGAAAGAGGCGTTGCTCGCGGTGCTTGGGCCGACTGCATGGGTGGGGGAAATCTCGCTGTTCGATGGGCTGCCACGTCCGAATGACGCCACTGCAGTCAGCAGGACGCTTTTGCTGCACGTGCCCGAACCCGCGCTGCAAAGCCTGCTCGACTCTACGCCCCGCTATTGGCGCGATTTTGCGTTGTTGATGGCGCAAAGACTTCGGGTTTCGTTCGAGAACACCGAAGCGATGACGCTGTTGCCCGCGGCGCAGCGCGTGGCGAACCGTTTGCTGACGATCGCTGGAGGTTATGGCGGCCTCAACGCCACGCAGAGCAAGATAAGCCTTTCGCAAGACAGTCTCGCTTCAATGGTGTCCCTGTCGCGACAGACCACGAATCAACTGCTCAAGAATCTGGAAAGCCAAGGCATATTGAGTCTGAGGTTCGGGGAAATCGTTATTCTGGATTTCGACCGGTTGCGGGCGGCTAGTCTTGGCGACTCGAATCCGTAGTCCTCGGGTTGTCGCGCTGCCGCCCTCAAGTACGCCGGGGAGCAAGCGGCGGTAAGCTCGCCGCCTAGCGGCGCCCGCTGCGGCCCCACACGTAACGCACCCAACGTTGCCATCTGCTGCGCTGCGGAGCGATGGCGTGGCGCGCTGCCTGCTCTTCGCGGTCGCGCTCGACGCTCTTCTGCACCTGTTCGTGGATCTGGCGCAGCGTCAAGCCACCTGGGCCTTTCAGTTTGTCGGGATCGGGATCGGAGTCGTCTTTCATGGCAATGGCCTGTTCCGAATGAGTCGACTCGATCTTGATACAGATGGGCAGTCGCGGCAAGCACGCGGAAGCAGTCTACCGGCCGGCGTGTAGCCGGATAGACGGACAGTCCGTCAGAGCGGTGCGTGGCGGACACGGAAGCACTCAAGGATCAGCGTCGGGCTTTTACGTGAACCGCCGCCGAATCTGCAGGACTGGCACAATCTGGATGACCTTCGATTCGCTTGGGAATCCTCATGCCTGACGCTGTTCCATCTTCACCGTCGTCGCCGCGTGCATCACGTATCGGCCCGCTGTTTGCCCTGTTTCCCTTCCTGCGCCCCTATGCCGGCCGCTGGGCGCTCGCGTTCCTCGCGCTGGTGACCTCGGCGGGCGCCACCCTGGCGTTGCCGGTGGCGTTCAAATATCTGATCGATCGTGGCTTCGCGGGGGGCGACCGGGCGCACATCGATCGTTATTTTCTCGCGCTATTCGTCGTCTCTCTGGTGCTGGCCAGCGCCACGGCGCTGCGCTTCTACCTCGTGTCATGGCTGGGCGAGCGGGTCACGGCCGACTTGCGGCGTGCGGTCTACGACCACGTGCTGGGGATGAGTCCGCAGTTCTTCGAGACCACGCAGACCGGCGAGGTGCTGTCACGACTTACCGCCGACACCACCTTGATCCAGACGGTGGTGGGCACCAGCCTGTCGCTGGGATTGCGCAACTTCTTCCTGTTGACCGGTGGCGTGACGATGCTGGCGGTGACGAGCCCGGTGCTGTCCGGCTACATCATCGCGACGCTGGTGGTGGTGGTCGCGCCCATCGTGATCTTCGGCCGGCGCGTGCGACGGCTCTCGCGTGCGAGCCAGGACAAGATCGCGAACACGAGCGCGCTGGCGGGCGAGGTGCTCAATGCCATGCCGACCGTGCAATCGTATACGCAGGAGCCCTTCGAGGCACGGCGCTTTGCCGGCGCGGTGGAGGCGGCCTTTGAGACGGCGCTCACGCGCATTCGCGCGCGCGCCTGGTTGACCGCCGTGGTGATCGTGCTGGTGTTCACCGCCATCGTGTTCGTGCTGTGGCTCGGGGCGCAGGCGGTGCTGGCCGGGCGGATGACGGCGGGCCAGTTGTCCCAGTTCATCCTCTATGCGGTGTTCACGGCCGGCGCCGTGGGAGCCGTCGCCGAGGTGTGGGGCGATCTGCAGCGGGCTGCCGGCGCCACCGAACGTTTGCTGCAATTGCTGGCGGCGCGCTCGCCGGTGGTGCAGGCCGAGACCACGATCACGCTGCCTGCGCGAGGCGAGGGCATCCGCTTCGACAACGTCAGCTTCTCGTATCCATCGCGCCTTGGCATTGCCGCGCTCTCCGCACTTTCGCTCGATGTCCGTCCGGGCGAACATGTCGCCTTGGTCGGACCGTCCGGCGCGGGCAAGACTACGCTGTTCCAGCTGCTGCTGCGCTTTTACGATCCGCAGTCCGGCAGCATTCTGATCAACGGTGTGCCGACGCGTGACGTGCCGCTTGTCGAGTTGAGGAAGGAAATTGGGGTGGTGCTGCAGGAATCGGTGATCTTCTCAGGGAGCGTGCTGGACAACATCCGCTACGGCGCGCCGGATGCCACGCTCGCGCAAGTACAACGGGCTGCCGACATGGCCGCGGCGGCCGGCTTTATCGAAGAACTGCCGCAAGGCTACGACACCTTTCTCGGCGAGCGCGGCGTGCGACTGTCTGGCGGACAGCGCCAGCGCATTGCGATCGCTCGCGCGATCCTGAAGAATCCTCCCATCCTGCTGTTGGACGAAGCGACCAGCGCGCTCGATGCCGCCAGCGAACGGCTGGTGCAACAGGCGCTGGACAATGCCGCGCAGAACCGCACCACGCTGGTTATCGCGCACCGCCTCGCGACCGTACAACAGGCCGACCGCATTGTCGTGCTGGAACAAGGCCGCATCGTCGCGCAGGGCCGTCACGCCGAGCTTCTCCTGAGCTCGCCGCTCTATGCCCAACTTGCTTCCTTGCAGTTCGGCGAGCAGTTGGGGCAGTTGGGGCATATGGCGCAGCGAGGCGCTGTGAGCGATCCTATTGGGTCGGCGTGAAGAGGCGGTCCTGGTCGCAAACCTTGTTCATTTCGGCGGCGCCGGCACCAGTCCATACCTGGTCATGACACCGATCAGCTTCTCGCGGTCGGGCGGGCCGCCTGCATTGACGATTGCGCCGACGTCACGAAAATACTGAGCGCCAATGTCGGGCGTAAGGACGATCAACGCGCGGGCTGTGTCAGCGTGCGGATTGCTAAAGTGATGGACAGCTCCTCGTGGAGTGAACATCCAATCTCCTGGTGTCAGGTCCCGGACATTCCCATTCACCGAGTATCGAAGCATGCCCTCCAGGACATAAACGCATTCTTCGTTATTGGTGTGGCTGTGTGGCGGTGGAACCTGCGAGTCAGGGGGCACGGTCAACTCGAAAACACCCATGCCACCTGTTGCCGTTCCGTCGATCAGGTACTGAATGGTCAGTCGACCAACGCTGATGGGTTCGCCTGGCGCCGCGTCGTTGAGAGTCATTTTTTAACTCCTTCAGATGAAGAATTTTTTTCAGTCCAGCGACCAAGGGAACCCAATGCAACTTGGATTATGCGCCTCCTGGGTCAGTCTGGAGGCCGAACAGATCGCATCATTGCGGCGAGGGTGCCCGTTGTCACTTCACACCGTGCTTCGCCTGCCAGCGCTGCATGAACGCGATCTCATCGTGTTGCGCCTTGATGATGTTTCTGGCAAGGCGTTTCAATTCGGGATCTTTGCCGTATTTCAGTTGCACCTGCGCCATTTCGACCGCGCCTTGATGATGCGGAATCATGTGGGACACGAAGTCTTTGTCGGCGTCGCCCGTGTAGGCAGGCGCGTCCATGGCCTGCATCATTTTCTCGTCGGCGTCCTTGAATGCCTGTGTCGATGCGCTCGCCCCGGCGTCTGCCGAACCGGACATGTCCATGCCGGGCATCGACGCGCCCTGCTGGGCGTAGACGGGTGTTGCCGTGACAGCAAACGCAACGCCGCTAAAAAGGCAAAGGGCACGGAATGCGCGAAGGTGTTTCATGTTTGATTTTCCGTTGGGGAAAAAGTGATATCAGGCGACCATGATGCTGCGAACAGGGCGCCAGGTTTAATCGACAGACATAGCCTGATGCGATCTGTTTAGCCCTTGAGCGAAGGATGAAAGCCGGCCGCCTCGATTGCCTCGATGACGCGTTCCGGCGGCAACGTCGATGCGATCTTCACGATTTTAACGGGGACATCGACGTCGAGCTTCGCCGCGGGGTCGAGGCCAGTCACTGCACGAGCAATGGCATTGGCGCATCCGCCGCATGACATATCCGGGATTTCGAATTCCATTTTTTACCTCCGATGAGAAATCAGAACTTAAGCCTGGACCTTCCCACGGCGGGAAGGTCAAGCCTATATGCGCATGTTCATGCTGTGGCCAGCCGTAGCCCTATCGGTGGAAAAAATCGCTTCATGCCGGTTCGGTCCAGACCTTACAGTCTTCTTAGGCAGCGTGCTAGACTCCGTACCCATGTCTTACTGGCGCAAACTCTTCCTCGTCGTGTTGCTCGCACTGAGCCTTCCGGTTCAGTCGTTCGCGGCCGTCTCCATGAAATGCGAGTCCTTGCAGGTCGGTGGGGAAGGGGTGTCCATGTTTCATGAGAATGCTGGCGAGGCGACTCACCAGCATGACCCCGCTGCGACGATGGCCGATAGCGCCAATGACGACGCCGGTGCCCAAGTCCAGAACCACAGTCACCCGGGCGGCGCGCATCATGTGCACGCCTGCTCTGCGTGCGCGTCCTGCTGTTTCGGCGGTGGCTTGCCCGCCGCTCCGCTTGCGGCAATATCTGCTGACGCGGTCCATTTCGCTGTGCCCCTTCCTCCCACTGTCCGTGTCGCGTCATTTCTGACTGACGGCATCGAACGACCTCCCCGGATCTCTCTCGTCTAGTTCCTTCGCAGCGTGATGCTGCGATGTTCAATTTCGCCTTGATGGCCGCACGTTGTATGTCGGCCGTCCGGGTGGCATACGACGAGAAAATCAATGCGAACGTTTATTGTGGCGCTGCTCGGCGCGACGGCAGTATTGCCGGCGCTCGTGCACGCCACGCCCGCACGTCCCGACCCGGCAGATGCAGCGGCATCGGTGCCAGCGGTCAATGTGCCGTCTGCCTTCGCGGACTATCGGCCATACCGGGAGCAGAAAGCGCCCAGCTGGCAAGCGCTCAATCGCGCGGTGGCGAGTCCATCCGGCGAGCCCGAGATGGACCACGGTCAAATGCACACAGGCGACGACGACACCGGCCCCAACCACGGCTCAGACCATGGCTCCAACGACGGCTCCAACCACGGCGGCCACGGTGCCCATCACGAGGGGCCGGCAAAATGAGGCGACATCACTTTCCTGATGGCCGCATCATTGCCGCCATCACTGCAGTAGCATTCCTCGCCGGCTGCACGACGTTTTCGAAGGACGGCGGCTTCGACACCGTTTCCACCACAGCATCGCAGCGGCTTGGAAAAGACGCCGTGGTGGTCAAGACGGACGAAGACCGGAACGCTGTCGCCAAACGCACGCAGGAACTGCTGTCCCGGCCTCTCGGCATAGACGATGCAATCCAGATCGCGCTGTTGAACAACCGCGGATTGCAGGCCTCGTACAGCGAACTCGGCATCGCCGAAGCGGACCTGGTGCAGGCGGGACGGCTGCCGAATCCAGGCTTCACATTCAGCCGCACGCACGGCGGCAACGATCTGAGCATCAGCCGAACGTTCACGCTCGGCTTGTTGAACGTGCTGACGCTGCCGTTGGCGACACGCATCGAGGGCCGCCGTTTCGAAGAGACCCGGTTGCTCGCGGCGGACGCCATGCTCAAGGTCGCCGCCGACGCGCGACGCGCCTATATCGGCGCCGTCGCAGCGAAGCAATCCGCCGCCTACGCGGAGCAGGTGAAGGACTCGGCGGAAGCCGGCGCCGAACTCGCGTTGCGCATGCAGCAGGCCGGCAACTTCAGCAAGCTCGATTACGCGCGTGAGCACGCCTTCTACGCGGAAGCCGTCGCGCAACTGGCGAAAGCGCGGCAGCAGTCCGTATCCGCGCGGGAAAAACTCACCCGCACGATGGGCCTATGGGGTTCGCAAGCGCAGTACGACCTTCCTGAGCGTCTGCCCGACCTGCCTGCATCGAGGTCCGAGTTGCAGGACCTCGAGCGCTTCGCGATGCAGAACCGCCTGGACATCCAGGCGGCGAAACTGCAGACGCAGAGTGTTGCAAGCTTATTGGGCCTAAGCCAGGCAACGCGTTTCATCAATGCGTTGGATGTCGGGTATCAGAACAATTTCACGACCTCCGACGGCCGCGAGCAGGGCTACGAGATCAGCGTCGAGATTCCGATCTTCGACTGGGGCGCGTCGAAAGTGGCGCGCGCCGAAGCGATCTATCTGCAGTCGGCGAACCGCGTCGCCGAGACCGCGATCAACGCGCGCTCCGAGGTTCGAGAATCGTATTCGGCCTACGTGACCGACTACGACGTTGCGAAGCACTATCGCGACGAAGTCGTGCCGATCCGCAAAACCATTTCGGACGAACTGCTGCTTCGCTGTAACGGCATGCTCGCGAGCGTGTTCGAACTGCTCGCGGATTCACGCGACCAGATCGGCGCCGTGAACAGCGCTATCGACGCGCTCAAAGACTATTGGCTCGCAGAGACCGACTTGCAACAGGCAATCGGCGGCCGTTTGCCGCCTCTCGCAATGGCCGCGGCGCCATTCGCATCCATGGCGCTGCAAGCGTCATCCACAGATTCTGAAGGTCAATGACATGGTATCTCGTCGAAATTTTCTCAGAGGCTCTGGGGCCGCGCTGTTAGGGGCGGCACTGGTCAGCAAGGCCGGCGCCGCGTCACTGCCCGAGGCGCCCACGATGGCCACAGCCACGATGCAGGCGCCGCTCGCGCCGCCGAATGGCCGGCCGTATACGCCCGTCGCCACGTTGAACGGCTGGTCGCTGCCGTGGCGCATGAAGAACGGCTGGAAGGAGTTTCATCTGATTGCCGAGCCGGTGGCGCGCGAACTGGCGCCAGGCATGAGCGCGAACCTGTGGGGTTATAACGGCCAGGCGCCGGGGCCGACCATCGAGGCGGTTGAAGGCGACAAGGTGCGTATCTTCGTGACCAACAGGTTGCCGGAGCGCACCACGGTTCACTGGCACGGCATGCTCCTGCCGTGCGGTATGGATGGCGTCGGCGGTCTCACGCAGCCGCACATTCCACCGGGCAAGACCTTTGTCTACGAGTTTCAGCTGGAGAAACACGGCACGTTCATGTATCACCCACACTCCGACGAGATGGTGCAGATGGCGATGGGAATGATGGGCACCTTCATCGTTCATCCAAAAGACCCGGGCGTCATGCAGGTCGATCGTGATTTCGTATTCGTCATGTCCGCGTACGACATCGACCCGGGCAGTTTCACGCCGCGCGTGAACGAGATGACCGACTTCAACATGTGGACGTGGAATGCGCGTGTCTTTCCGGGCATCGATTCGTTGCCGGTGCGCGCCGGCGACCGAGTGCGCATCCGCGTCGGCAATCTCACGATGACCAATCACCCGATCCATCTACACGGCTATCACTTCGAAGTGGTGGGTACGGACGGCGGATGGATTCCGCCTTCCGCGCGCTGGCCTGAGGTGACCGCAGATGTCGCCGTCGGCCAGATGCGCGCCATCGAGTTCACGGCGAACCGTCCCGGCGACTGGGCGTTTCATTGCCACAAGTCCCATCACACCATGAACGCGATGGGGCATCAGGTGCCGAACCTGATCGGCGTGCCGCAGAAAGATCTGGCGAAACGGATTAACAGGCTGGTGCCCGACTACATGGCAATGGGCAGCACGGGTGGCTCCATGGGCGGGATGGAAATGCCGCTACCCGACAACACGCTGCCCATGATGACCGGTACGGGGCCGTTCGGCGCGCTGGAGATGGGAGGGATGTTCACCGTCGTGAAAGTGCGGGAGGGACTGGGGCGCAACGACTATCGGGATCCGGGGTGGTTCAGGCATCCCAAGGGGACGGTGGCCTATGAGTACACGGGGGAGATGCCAGATTGAACTGGCGGGGAGGCCTGTCTATCCAGGGAAAACCATACCGGTGTTTTGTACGCTAGCTCACCAAGACGAGTCAAACTTTATGTAACGAAACATTTCGAAATGTTATGCTGGGCCGTCCCTTCCTTCGCGGCAAACAAGGTGCGTGCCATTTCAAAGAATACCTAATTAATTAGGAGTCGGGCATGTTAAGAAAGGTGGTCGATCGGGCGAAACAAATCCGGCGCAGTGAGGGGTTCAAGCATTCCGTGGCCATGCCGCGCCGGATTTCACTTCATGCGACACAGCGTTTGAACAGGGGAATTTTTTCCATCGAGATTCAGGAGAACTCCGGATTTTTCTCCGTGATGCAGATGGTCCTGTTTATTCTGATGTATTGCGAGGAGAAATGCCTCACCCCGTGCATTAGCGCGCGCGGTGGGCTGTATGGCGACGCCGAAGGAAAGCTGGACTGGTTCTCGGCTTTCTTTGAGTCCGTGCACGCCACCTCGAGCGTCGTGATCACCCATAAGGTGAGAACGTCGACAGTTCGCGACCTGGTCCAACTGGGCTTTCGTCAGCGCTATGAATCCCGGCTTCAGCTCAGAAGCGCAAGCGAACTCTTCTTCTCGCACTATCGGCCGTCCGCGCATATCTACGAAGAAGTCGACTCCATCTGCCAGCAGCTCGGGATTGGCACGTCGACCCTTGGTGCGCATTTCAGAGGTACCGACAAGTCGCTGGAAGCGCTCCCGGTATCATGGGGAAGTTTTTGCCGGCAGGTGGAATCCACGCTCGCGGAAAACCCGCAGCTCACCAATATTTTCGTTTCGAGCGACGAACAGGCGTTTATCGATTTTTTTCTCGTCTGGCCATTTAGTAAGCCGGTCAGGGTAGCACCGGCAAAACTCCTCGCGTGTGGCAGCACGCCCGTTCACTTCAGCGGCTACCCGGGATTCGAAATTGGCCGCGAAGCGCTGGTTTCCAGCCTGCTTCTGGCCAATTGCGGTGTCCTCGTGAAGACGCCGTCCTATCTGTCCGCATGGTCGAAGATATTCAATCCCTCCCTTCCAGTGAAACTCGTCTCGCCTCCGCGCCCGGACGCATTCTGGTTTCCCGATAGCCAGATCTGGCGCGAACAGGCTGCGCTCGATAAGGCGGTTCAAGCGGCATAAGCTGCTTGCTTAAGAGCAAGCCATTTTCAAACGGCAGTACGAACTGCCTGAAAGTCTCCCGGCAAGACCGTTCCGCTGCGTTAGCGCGGCGGTCTCTCGCATCGTGTCCCTCGTTTTTACGAAACTCCGCGAAGTATTAACACGGCGTTTACGCGGGTTTTCATAAATTTCACGGTGCAGGAGTCCCTTGTGGGAGACCAGACCATGGATCTGCTTTACCTCATCGCAATCATTGCGTTCAGCGGTCTCGTCGCGGCCTTCGTGATTGGCTGCGACAAGCTTCGCCGCGCGCCCGGAGGCCGTCCATGACGACCTGGATGACCTGGCTCGCGGCGGCCTCGACGCTGATTCTGTTCGCTTACCTCGTGTATGCCTTGCTGCGCGCGGAGGCACTCGAATGAACTTCGATAACCTGTTTCAGCCCGGCCTTTACATCGTCGTGCTGATCGCGCTCGCTATACCGCTCAGCCGCTACATGACCGGCGTGGTGGACGGTTCTTCGGTCGTCGTGCGCCGGATAGGGCGGCCGATCGAATCCGCGCTCTACAAGCTCGCCGGGGTCGACCCCAACGCCGAAATGTCATGGAAGCACTATGCGCTGGCCGTGCTGGTGTTCAATACGCTCGGTGTGCTCGCGGTGTATGGATTTCTGCGTTTGCAACAATGGCTGCCCGCGAACCCCCAAGGCTTCGGACCGATGACGCCCGACGCCGCCTTCAACACGGCAATCAGCTTCGTGACCAACACGAACTGGCAGGACTATACGCCGGAATCGACCGTCAGCTATCTGACGCAGATGGCCGCGCTGACGGTGCAGAACTTCTTTTCGGCCGCCACCGGCATTGCTGTCGTTGTCGCGCTGATCCGCGGTTTCGCACGCCATACGGCGGCGACGATCGGCAATTTCTGGGTCGATCTGACGCGTATCACGCTGTATATCCTCGCGCCGCTCGCGACGGTCATCGCGCTCGTCCTGATCGGCCAAGGCGTGATTCAGAACTTCAAGTCGTACGAAGACGTGTCGACGCTGCAGGTGACGACGTATCAAACGCCGAAGACCGACGCCCAGGGCAACCCCGTCAAGGACGCCAAGGGCAATCCGGTGATGGTGGACAACAAGGCCGACAAGCAGACCATCGCCATGGGGCCGGTCGCGTCACAGGAAGCGATCAAGATGCTCGGTACCAACGGCGGTGGTTTTTTCAACGCCAATTCCGCGCATCCGTACGAGAACCCGACGCCGTTCGCCAACTTCGTTCAGATGATAGCGATGCTCGTTATCCCGGCTGCGTTGTGCCTGGTGTTCGGCCGAATGGTGGGCGACCAGCGCCAGGGCTATGCGGTGCTTGCCGCAATGACGATCGCTTTCGCGGTCGCCTGCTGGGGCGAGATTTCGTCTGAACAAAACGGTAATCCGCTGTATGCGTCGCTGCATGTCGATCAAACGGCGTCGGCCACGCAAACGGGCGGCAACATGGAAGGCAAGGAAACCCGCTTCGGCATCGCGCAGTCCGGCATCTTCACCGTGGCCACCACCGCCGCATCGTGTGGCGCCGTTGTCAACGCGCACGATTCGCTGACGCCGATGGGCGGCTTTGTTCCGCTCCTGCTGATCGAACTCGGCGAGGTGATCTTTGGCGGCGTCGGCTCGGGTCTGTACGGCATGCTCGTGTTCGCCTTGCTTGCGGTGTTCGTGGCCGGCCTGATGATTGGGCGAACGCCGGAATACATCGGCAAGAAGATCGAGTCGTACGAGATGAAGATGGTGTCGATTGCCGTGCTGCTCACGCCGCTGCTCGTCCTGGTCGGTGCGTCGATCGCCGTGCTGACGGCGGCCGGCGTGGCGGGCATCGCCAATCCCGGCCCGCACGGATTCTCCGAGATCCTCTACGCGTACAGTTCGGCCGCCAATAACAACGGCAGCGCTTTCGCGGGCCTCTCGGTCAATACGCCGTTCTACAACGGAACGCTGGCCGTCGTCATGTGGTTCGGCCGCTTCGGTTCGATTGTGCCGGTGCTGGCGATCGCCGGGTCGCTGGCCGCAAAGAAACGCATCTCCGCTACCGCCGGCACGCTGCCGACGCACGGCCCACTGTTCGTCGTGTTGTTGCTCGGCACGGTGGTGCTGGTCGGCGCACTGACGTACGTGCCGGCGCTGGCGCTCGGCCCTGTTGTTGAACATCTGATCATGGTCGCGGGACATTGATTGAGAGGACAGCATGACTAACGAAGTCCAACAGCCGGTTCATCAGCCTGGCAACATCGGTCAGGCACGCAACGCCGCGCGCTCGATGTTCGACCCGGCCATTGCCCGGCCGGCGCTCGTCGATTCGTTCAGGAAGCTCGCGCCACGCCATCAGTTGCGTAACCCGGTGATGTTCTGCGTGTACGTCGGCAGCATTCTGACGACCATTCTGTGGATCGCGGCGCTCGGGGGCCAGGCCGAAGCGCCCGCCGGTTTCATTCTCGCGATCGCGCTCTGGCTGTGGTTTACCGTGCTATTCGCCAACTTCGCGGAGGCGCTTGCCGAGGGCCGCTCGAAGGCGCAAGCGGCTTCGCTGCGCAGCGCGAAGCACAACGTGATGGCGAAGAAACTGCAGGAGGCGCATCCCAAGGCGCCGATCCGCATCACGACAGCGACCGATCTGCGCAAGGGCGATATCGTGCTGGTTGAAACCGGCGACGTGATCCCGGCGGACGGCGAGGTTGTCGAAGGCGTCGCCTCGGTCGATGAATCGGCAATCACGGGGGAATCCGCGCCGGTAATCCGCGAGTCGGGCGGCGATTTTTCGTCGGTGACGGGCGGCACGCGGGTGCTGTCGGACTGGATCGTCGTGCGGGTCAGCGTGAATCCGGGCGAGGCCTTTCTTGACCGAATGATCGCAATGGTGGAGGGCGCGAAGCGTCAAAAGACGCCGAATGAAATCGCCTTGACGATCCTGCTGGTCGCGTTGACGCTCGTGCTGCTGTTCGCTACCGCGACGCTGCTGCCGTTCTCGATGTTTTCGGTCGAAGCCGCGAAAGCCGGCCACGTGGTCACGATTACGGCACTCGTCGCGCTGCTGGTGTGCCTGATTCCGACCACCATCGGTGGCCTGCTGTCAGCCATCGGTGTGGCGGGCATGAGCCGGATGATGCAGGCGAACGTGATCGCGACCTCGGGCCGCGCCGTGGAAGCAGCCGGCGACGTCGACGTGCTGTTGCTCGACAAGACCGGCACGATCACGCTCGGCAATCGCCAGGCTTCAGCTTTCACGCCCGCGCCGGGCGTCACGGAGGAACAGCTCGCCGACGCCGCGCAGTTGTCGTCACTTGCGGACGAGACACCGGAAGGGCGCAGCATTGTCGTGCTGGCCAAGCAGCGCTTCAATATCCGCGAACGCGACATGCACGCGTTGCAGGCAATCTTCCTCGCCTTTAGCGCACAGTCGCGTATGAGTGGTGTCGATCTGCCCGACCGTGAGATTCGCAAGGGCGCGTCCGACGCGATCAAACAGTATGTCGAGGCGCACGGTGGCAGTTTCCCCGCGGAGCTGACGGTTGCGGTGACGGAAATCGCACGGCGCGGCAGCACACCGCTGGTCGTCGCGCAGCAAGTCCGCGGCGAGAGCGGCGCACGCTGCCTGGGCGTGATCGAGTTGAAGGACATCGTCAAGGGCGGCATCAAGGAGCGCTTCGCCGAGCTGCGCAAGATGGGCATCAAGACCATCATGGTGACGGGCGACAACCGGCTGACCGCGGCAGCGATCGCCGCCGAGGCAGGCGTGGACGATTTCCTCGCCGAGGTGACGCCTGAGGCGAAGCTCGCAACGATTCGCACGCACCAGGCCGAAGGGCGGCTTGTGGCGATGACCGGCGACGGCACCAACGACGCCCCGGCGCTCGCGCAGGCGGACGTGGCGGTGGCGATGAACACCGGTACGCAGGCAGCGAAAGAAGCCGGCAACATGGTCGACCTCGATTCGAATCCGACCAAGCTGATCGAGATCGTCGAAATCGGCAAGCAGATGCTGATGACGCGTGGCTCGCTCACCACGTTCTCGATTGCCAACGACGTCGCCAAGTACTTCGCGATCATCCCGGCGGCTTTCGCGACCACCTATCCGCAACTGCGTGTGCTCGACGTGATGCATCTGAGCTCGCCGTCGTCGGCCATTCTTTCGGCGGTGATTTTCAATGCGCTGATTATCGTGGCGCTAATCCCGCTTGCACTCAAGGGCGTGAAGTACCGGCCGCTCGGTGCGGCGTCGCTGTTGCGCCGCAATCTGCTGGTCTACGGGTTGGGCGGCATTCTGCTGCCGTTCCCGTTCATCAAGCTGATCGACATGGTGCTGAACGTGTTCGGCTGGGTCTGACCCAATAGAGTGAACATCATGAAAACGCTGCTTCGTCCGCTCATTGTCCTGTTCATCCTGATGACCCTGATCACCGGGGTGATCTATCCGATCGTTGTGACCGCAATCGGTCATGCCGCCTTCGGGCGCCAAGCGAACGGCAGTCTGCTCGAGCGGAACGGCAAGGCCGCCGGCTCCGCGCTGATCGGCCAGCAGTTCGATGCGCCGTACTATTTCTGGGGGCGCCTGTCGGCCACCACGCCCCAGCCCTACAACGCGCAGAACTCGGGAGGTTCGAACCTCGGCCCGACCAACCCCGCGCTTGCCGACGAAATCAAAGGCCGTCTCGATGCCTTGAAGGCAGCGGGTAACGACATGTCGAAGCCGGTGCCGGTGGATCTGGTGACGTCGTCGGGCAGCGGGCTCGATCCGGAGATCAGTCCTGCGGCTGCCGCCTATCAGGCGGAGCGCGTGGCGAAGGCCCGCGGCCTGCCGGTCGATCAGGTGAACAATCTTGTTGCGCGCAATACGTCGGGGCGGCAGTTCGGCATTTTCGGCGAGGCACGCGTGAACGTGCTGAAGCTCAACCTGGCTTTGGACGATCTCAAGCCGATGCATTGAGCCCGTTGCTTGACTGCCGTTGCTTTGCCGGCGCGCATTGAAGCGCGCTTGTCCAATAATCTATGGAGACCCCGCCTGGACGTTGGCCGCGACCTTAACGGGGTGCTGTCGACGTGGCACATTCATGAGCGATCCCACCGTAACAGTCGTTGTGATCGACGCTGACAAAGCCATCCGCCGCTTCATTCGCACAAGCCTCGAAACGGCCGGCATGAGTGTCTTCGAGGCGCAGACCGGCGCACAAGGCCTGGCGCAGGCTGCGACGCGGCTGGCGGATCTCGTCATCGTCGATCTGAGTTTGCCGGACATGGACGGCATCGAGGTGATCCGTGAGTTGCGCGGTTGGTCCGCGATGCCGGTGATCGTCCTGTCGGCGCGAAGCCGCGAGGAAGACAAGGTTGCCGCGCTCGATGCCGGCGCCGACGATTACCTCACCAAGCCATTCGGCCTACCCGAGCTTGGCGCGCGAATTCGCGCGCATTTGCGCAGGCAGGTCAACGGCGACAGGATCGGCGTGCCTCAGGTTCAGTTCGGTCTCGTCACGATCGATCTCGGTGAGCGCAGGGTCGTGCGCGGCAGCCGGGTTGTCCATCTCAGCCCCACCGAATATCGCCTTCTCTCCGCGCTGGTGCGCCATCCTGGGCGCGTATTGACGCATGAGCAGTTGCTCGGCGAGGTATGGGGGCCCTTGCAAACCGACAACCACCACTACCTGCGAATCTACATGGGGCATCTGCGCCACAAGCTCGAACGCGATCCGGCGCATCCTGAACACATCGTCACCGAAGCCGGCGTAGGCTACCGGCTGGTCGGCGTGCGCTGAATTTTCCAGGATTTTTTTCACAGGATTTTTATATCGCCGGCAGCAATCGTTTCGCGGCCTTTACGGTGTCGTCCGTACAGTTTGAGTCTGGCGTTCCGCCGCAAGAGAAATCTGCGTTTTGGCTGGAGAGTGTATGGCGTTCAAACAAATAAAGGGCAACGTGACCGTCGAGGCTTGCGTATTCCCCGCACCGGGCTTTGACATCTCATGACCCCTTCAAAGCCCGCCATGATGTTCAGAGGGATGTGCAAGGTCGTCGCCATCGCCTTCGTCGTCAATCAGGTTCTCACGACTATTTTTACGTACGTCGCGCAGCAACTCGATGCCGCGCTGCCTCATGAAACGATCTGGCTTTTCAGTTGCGTGACATGCGGGCTGCTAACACTGTGGCTGCAATCCGATGCACGGCGCGCGTTCGGTTTCGCGCGTGAGAAGGGCTTCGTGAAGACGGTCGGCGACAAGAAGCAGGAGCTGCAGATTGCTGAGGATTGCCCGAAGCGGTGGTTGGTGATTTTGCATATCGAGCTGAATCCTGCTGCGATACAGGCATCGTGAGGGCGCTTTGCACCGCTGTGGAATTCGTCCGTACGCTGCCGAACAAACTAGCCGATTTTTTTACGCAACCTTAACGCCGCATTGGCTAAGCTCAAAGTAACAGGCACCCGCCAGGAGTTCTCGATGATACGCATGCTGATCCCTGTTCTCGATCAAGGCGGAGCGATAGAAGCCGCGCGCTACGCGGCGTTCATGTTTCTTGAGCGCGGTGTCACCGAAGTCGAATTGCTGGAAGTACTCGAGCCTGTCGATCAGGGGCGCGCAGCAGCCTTCCACAGTCGAAGCGCACTGGTGCGCCAGGAAAAGCAGGCTATGCTGAAGGCGTTGATCGACGTCCGCACCATTCTTGAAGAAGCGGGTGTGCCGTACCACTGGAAACGAGTTTTCGGCCACCGCACGAAAGCGATCGCCGACTACGCGGCGACCACCCAGCCCGACGTCATGGTGATCGACGCAAGCCATATGGGCTTCTTCCGCAGGCTAGCGATGTTCGCGTCGCTGTCGAGGCGCACGGTTACCCCGGTGACGATGGTTCACTGAATCATCCAACGTTCATCGGCAGCAGCACCATCTGTTTGCCCTGCAGGTGCAGGCGCGTCTGGATTTCCATCGGCGTGTGATTGTGTAGCCACCTGGTCAGGATATTCACCCGTTTGAAAATCAGTTTGCTGGCGAAGCAGACGCTGTTCGGGAATTCCTCCATCGTGGCCCCGGCCAGTTTGATGAACTCTTCGACAGGGTCAGTGCCGAAATCGATCCGGTATTCGGCGGCCATTCCGTGCCGGCGGCAGTGCGCCACGTAATAGTCGAGCGACGCTGAAATCGTTTTCCGCAAGCGCTCCAGGTGCTCCGGGCCGTCATAGCTTTTCGCATCCACTTCACCGACCGCGAGGAATATCACGTTCTTGAAATGGTCGGGAAATAGCCGGTTCACCCATAACAGCGCATGCATGCTGGCGCCGCGGTGTTTGCCGACAAGCAGGATAGCGGTCGGCTGGGACGGATCGAGTTTGAGCGGCGCAGCCGCGTCGCCGACCACGGGCGGCGCGCCGGCAAAGAGGGCATCTTCCTTCGCAATCAGTGCGCGGGTTTCGTTGTAGTGCCGTTTGATGGCGAAGCACAGTGCCACCACCGCGCCGGTCACTAGCACCGTCAGCCAGCCTCCCGCCGTAAACTTCTCGATCAACGTAATCACCAGTACGGTGCTGGTGACCGATAACCCCAGCGCGGATAGCGCGAAGTGCTTCAGCCAGTTTTCGCCGTCACGGCGATGCTGCCACCAGTAAATGCACAAGCCCAGCAGGGAGAGGCTGAAGGTCAGGAACACGTTGATGCTGTACAGCACCACCAGGATCGACACGTCGCCGTGCGTCCAGATGAGGATGGCGAGGCTGGCGAGTCCCATCACGACGATGCCGTTCTGTCTGACCAGGCGCGCGGACAGATCGCGGAAATGGCGCGGCACCCACGAATCGGACGCCATGTTCGACAGCACAGCCGGCCCGTCAAGGAAGCCGGTCTGTGCGCCGACCAGCAGCAGACCTGCTTCGAAGGCCAGCACCGCTGCAAGCAGCGCATGCCGTGCGAACGCCGAACCCAGCCCGAGATGATCGATGACGCTGCCGAATACCACCGCATTGAGCGTCTGACCTTCCACCGCCTGGGCATGCCACAACATGTACAGCAGGATGATGCCGCCGGCCGTGAAGGCGAGCGACGTGGACATATAGAACATCGTCGTCCTGCCGTTCGGCACACGCGGCTCAGCCAGCATGTTGACGTTGTTCGACACCGCTTCCAGACCGGTATAGGTGCCCCCGCCTAGCGAGAACGCTCGCATGAGCAACGCCGCCACCACCAGCGGTCCAACGGCGTGCGACATGCTGCGCGCGTCGCCGATGGCGCCCGGCACGACGCCGGCCAGATGATCGCCGTGCACCGCCACGCCGTACACGATGAGGACGAGATGCAGCACCACGAAGCCGAGGAAGATCGGCAGCAACACCATGATCGATTCGCGCATGCCGCGAAAGTTGAGACCTGTCATCAGGACGATGAGCGTGAGTTCGGTGGTGAGCTTGAACGCCTGCGCGCTCACCGGCAGCAAGCTGAAGAATGCATCGACACCGCTTGCGAGCGACGTGGCGATAGTCAGCACATAGTCGACCAGCAACGCCGCGCCTGAAACCAGCCCTGGGTGCGGGCCCAGTAACGCCGTCGCGACGCGATAGCCGCCGCCGCCCGTGGGAAACAGCTGGATGACCTGGTTATACCCGAGCGCGATGATAAAGACCGTCGCCGCGGTAGCCACTGCGAGAAACAATGCAAGCGAGGTGTGCTGGCCAAGCGCCAGAAAGGCTTCTTCTGGCCCGTAGCATGACGATGACAGCCCGTCGGCCCCGAGGCCTACCCAGGCCAGCAGGGGCGTGACTGCGATCGCGTGGCGAGTCCTGGGATCGAGCGGATCTAGCGGCTTACCGACAATCAAACGCCAAAAGTTAGCGAAGACGGTCATGTCCCCTCCAGGCCTGGTCAGGCGTGCCGGCGTAAATGCCGCTTTCGACGGTTCGACGGTTCGGCACCCCGGTGGCTCAGGCCCAAGGCGAATGAGAATCAGCGACCGCTGCTGAGATCATTGGCAACCGACAACGAAAATGTAGGGCAGTTTTACGTGGCGTGCCAGTGGACCATACCCGGGGATGGCGCCAACCGCCTAGCCGCGCATATCCAGCTCCGCAAAACCGATGGTTCTCGCCTCGCATGCTTGCGTAAAAGCCGTGTCGTAGCTCAAGAAAAAGACCGTGCGGGATTCGGCCAGCGTTTTAAACAGATCGACCAGAACCCCGCGCGCGGAGGCGTCGAGTCCGCCGACCGGTTCATCCGCGATCACGACTTTCGTCTCGCCGAGTACGGCCCCGGTCAGGAAGAATTTCTTGCGCGTGCCAAACGACATTTGCTCGAAGCGCTTGTCGAGGTGCGGTTCGAGTCCGAAGCGATGGGCAAGATCGAGCGTGTGGCTGTCGACCGCTGTTTTTCTTTCCGACGCCACACGATCCAGATACGCACGACCCGTCTGGTCCGGATACGTCATGCAGTCTTCCGGCACATATGTGAGCACGGATTTCGCCTTATGCGGCGCGCTGCGCAGTGAATGGCCGCCGAGCCACACCTCGCCTACGTCGGGCTCGATCGTGCCGGCGAGGATGCCAAGCAACGTCGACTTGCCGCTGCCTGATTCATCGTTGAGCGCCACGCATCCCGCAGCCGTGTCGTAATGCAGTCCCTGGAAGATGATGCGTTCGCTATAGCGCTTGCTGAGGTTCTCGAATCGAAGCATGGAGTGCGGTGTGTGTCAGTCGAAGAATGGGCCGCGCGACGCGAACATCTGCGTGCGCGGTGTAAAGTTGCGTCTCTTTGCGCCGTTAAAGAAGAGAGCTGCGCCTCCATTCTGCCAATTTCCTGAATACCTCGACGCTCCCCGTCGACCGCAATCCATGCAAACTGCTGCCCGCAAAGCGGCCCAACCGTCCCGCGCCGAACTCCGGCGTATCGTCGCCGCAATTGTTATCGGTAACGGCTTCGTGGCGTACGACTTCACCGTCTACAGTTTTTCCGCCGTCATAATCGGCAATCTGTTCTTTCCATCGAGTAATCCCGCGTCATCGCTGCTGCTCTCGCTCGCCACCTTTGGCGCGGGCTTCGTGATGCGCCCGCTCGGCGCGATCATGATCGGCCACATCGCCGACAGCCGTGGCCGCAAAGCCGGCCTCACGGTATCGCTCACACTCATGACCGTTGGCACATGGCTGATCGCGTGCCTGCCGGGCTATGCGTCGATCGGTCCTGCGGCGCCGGTGTTGATGGTGCTCGCGCGCCTGATGCAGGGGCTCGCGGCAGGGGGGGAGATCGGGCCGGCGTCGGCTTCGCTGATGGAGTCGGTCGCTTACCGGCACCGGTGTTACATGGTGAGCTGGCGCGGCGCGAGCCAGGGAGCGGCCGCCTTCGCCGCCGCGCTGGTCGGGGCGGGCACGACGGCGCTGCTGTCGCCCGCTGCCATGCATGACTGGGGATGGCGCATTCCGTTCGTGCTGGGCGGGCTGATCGGACCGGTCGGCTGGTATTTGCGTCGCCGGATGCCGGTGGCCGCGCCGCTGCAGCGTGCGCGGCTCAGCCCGTGGCGCATGCTCACGGAGCACCCGCGTCCCTTCATTTGCGGCCTCCTGATGATGGCGGCGCCTTCGGTGGGCATCTATCTCACCGTCTTCTATATGCCGGCCTATCTGGTTCGTACGCTGCACCGGCCGGCGGCAATCAGTCTCCTGACGGCCTGCCTGTCCGGTCTCGTGATCCTCGTGGTGACGCCGCTCGTGGCGCGCGTGGCCGACCGCTACGCGAGCCGCAAGACGTTGCAATACGTGGCGCTCGTGGCCTCGCTGGCGGCCACGTGGCCGGCATTCTGGGCGCTGACCCACGGCGTGGGCGACGTCGCCGCGCTCGTCATCATCACGGCGTACGTGGCGCTTGCGGTCAACAATGCCGGCCCGAGTTCCGTGTTGATGATGGAAGCGTTTCCAGCACATCGGCGCGCGGCCGGACTTGCGGCGATTTACAGCTTCGGCGTTGTTCTGTTCGGCGGATTTTCGCCGTTCCTCGTGACGTGGCTGATCAACCGGACGGGCGATCCGATGGTCCCGGCGTGGTATCTGATGGCCGCGACCCTGCTCACACTTGCCGCGCTGAGGGCATTTCCCGAGGCAAAGGCGCCGGATACCGGCCTTGCCCGTGCTGCGCAGCCGCCGGCGTAATAAACAACTCCCCCGCGTCCCCCGCGCCGCCGTGCTGCAGGTCCAAGGCGCGCGCCCGCATATCCTGCGGGCTCATGTCGAAGGCGCGGCGAAATGCGCGGGTGAAATCGGACGCGCTCTGAAAACCGAGTCCGTAGGCGATTTCCGTTACCTGAAGATGCGGGAAACGGACTAGTTCGTCCGCCGCTTCCCGCAGCCGGCGATTGCGAATGTAGGCGCCGAGCCCGCCGTCGTGCTCGAACCAGCGATAGATGGTGGCCCGTTTCAGTTGGAACGCCTGAACCACGCTGGTCGGCGTGAGGTCGCCCTGGTGCAGGTTGGCCTCGACGTAGCGCCGCACCTGTCCCATCACGGCAGACTGCAGCGCCGCCCGGCTCGCGCCGGTCAGGCGCGCTTCCTTGCGGAAGGCGGCGATCAGCAATTGGGCGCCGGCGTGTAATGCTTGCGCCGCGCTGGCCGGGTCCAATGTGGGGATTTCCCGGGCCACTGCCGCCAGGTGGTCCAGCACGAGGCCGGTCAGCGGCGAACCCTGCTGGACGATGCGGCCGTGAATCGCGGCGCCGTCGCGCAGCTCCTCGTCCATGATCGCGGACGGTACAAACAGGCTCAGAAGCCGGCATTTGGGCCGTTCGGCCCGAAACGGCTGGTTCAGATCGAACGCAACGATGCCCTGCACCGAGCCCGGCGCGGTGCGTTTCTTGTGCATGCCCGTCACGTGGCCGATTTCGCCTTCCACGAACAGCTGAAAGGCGTAATCGCGCCGCGAGTCTGTGGAGACGCGCGCGACCGACCGTTCCAGCCGCATGGAATCGGTGCTGCAGTCCGTAAACACCATGCCGCCGACGGCATATAGATCGATCTCACCGCGAAATCCCTGGGTGACCTGTTCTTTCGACGGCGGCGCATCGACCACATGGCCCACGCGCTGGCGCCAGGCCAGAAATTGTTCCTCGGCTGCGAGCGCGTGCGTGCTGAAGCGGCTCGTGGAAATGACGGAGCGCGATTCGGCTGCGGCTGCAGCGGCCAGATGTGGCGGCAAGGTGCGCGGGTTCATGGATCGGTTGCTGCAAACGAGAGATGCGGTTCTGCTGGGGTAGCGATGGTAACCAAGTATTTAACACGCCGCCGTCCAATTTTGAGACGTACGGTAAAGCCAATCAAAAAACCTGCTGTATCGTCGGAAGATTAGATGCAGATCGCTTTCATCGACGGCGAAATAAATCCGTTTATAACAGGCCCCGCACTGAAATCGCAACTGCGCGCAGAAAGAGCGCCGATCGGCATTCGCGGCGCAATGGGGGCAAGGTCCAGTTTTTTTCCGGCGGCCAATTTACGGGGTATCGAAAGATGAGCGGCACGAACAATCAACCGACCGCCCAGCGCGGCGGGCGGCATCCGGCCAGTCTGGTGGATAGCCAGTTGGAGCATCTTGAGAACATGGTTCAGTACGTGACGCGTGGGGACGCGGTTAGCGTGCTGGTTCCGCTAGACCATGAGTATTGGGAAAAACGCGTTCGCGCGCTGGAGGAGACTCACGAGTTGATTGCCAGCCAACGCAAACGCGTCGTCAAGCTTCTCGACCAGCTCGGGCGTGAAGCGCAGATGAAGCTGAGCCGGCCTACGGCCGCCTGAGTCTGAATCTGTCGAAGGGAAGGGTTGCGAGAATCGGGGGTAGTTGCGGGAGAGTAGACCGGTGCCACAAGGTACCGGCAATAAAAGAGTGGGACCTGAGAGTGCGGTGAGAAGCGGACGGGCCCGTAGAGGCCCGCCGCTCAGCTGCGCAAACGCGTGGCTTTTTTCGCTGGCTGCGCGAACAGCGTCGGCCGTGCACGGCCGTACCTGTTCAATCGCTTTGAATGGCCCATTCGATTAAGTTAGGTAACCGAAGTGTCTGACGTGCACTGAGCGTCTGATTTACTGACCTTATAAAACCCCTGATTTCCAAACCATTTGCGCGGCGGCCGCCAGAACGAACACCAGAACCAGCACCCGAAACGCCGCCGGCGGCAACCTGTCCCTAAGCGGCCGCACCAAAAGCATTCCCGCGATCACCGGCACGCTCGCACAAGCCGAAATGGCCAGATCGCTCCAGTTGGCATGCGCACCGCCGCTAAACGTGGCAACCAGCGTGATGATCGAAACCACCAGGATAATCGCGATCTGCTTCGTAAAGACTTTCCCCGTGGCGCCCGTGGCGATCAAATACATCGCCAGCAAAGGCCCCGGCACCGAAGCAATGCTCTCCATCACGGCCGCGCCGAATCCCAGCACGAAGCCTGCCGGCTTCGCCCAGGCCGGTGACAACGTGAGCCGCGGTGAAAGCAGCAGGAGCAGCGCTGCAACGATCAGCAAACCGCCCGCGGCAGCCTGCGCGCGATGCGGCGCCAGCGAAATCAATACGCTCACGCCGACGATGTTGCCGATCACCGTACCGATCAACGGTGCGGCAATGCGCCGGACCGTCGGCAGCATGTCGCCGCCTTCCAGCGCCTGGGGAATATTGCCGAGAATGATCGGCATCGACAGCAATAGAACGGCCTCTTTGATCGGCATGAACTGGCTGAGAATCGGCATCGCCACCAGCGGTACGCCGATACTGACCACACCCTTGACCATGCCGCCCAGCAGCAGCGCCGCAATGATGCCAAAGAGCGCGTAAAGGCTGAGTGTCTGCAGGCTCGCGCCAAGCACGCCGTTGACGAAACTGAAATGAAACATCGTTGAAGTCCGCGAGCCAGCCGCGCGGACCAGAAGGACCGGAGTTCGCGCGGGCGGTGGCTTGTTTTTATCGTTCGGCCTGTTCAGTGCCCGCGTGTCGCGCAAGGTTCGGAGCAGCCGGCTAAGTGAGGCCGCATGATACCGTGCCCTCGCTCAAGCTGCCTGAAGGCATAACGTAAGGCTCGCTTCCTTCAAACGGCATCTGAAGCGGTGCCTTCATCCCTCAATGCGCGCTCGTTGCGAGCGGCAAAAGAGGGGGGTGTTTGCACCGCAAGCCGATTCGTCGTGTCAGCCTGCGCACCCCGTGTCTTCAAGCGAAGAATCGGTGCTTCGATCAGCCGCCAGGACAGCACGGCCATCGTCAGCGAAATCAGGAATGACGCGACAATCCCGGCGACGTGCGCCCACATCGGTACGGTGCCGCCGAAGAACGCCGTGGCGTGGTGGTTGCGGGTCAGGTCCGGAATCAGATTGTGATAGAGATAGAAGCCGTAGCTGATGCGCCCGAAGTTCACCAGCCAGTCGGTTTCGAGCAGACCGATCACGGCCGCGTTGCGGCAGCACGCAATCGAACACACAAGCGCCGCGATGCAGACGCCATACAAGGCGCTGACGGTCGTAAAGGCAAGCGAACTGCTCAACTGACTCCACGTTGGCTCGGTCGCACAAAACCCCACAAGGCAAACACTCAACACGAAGAGCGTCATGCCATGTCCGAGAATGGCGCGTAAGCGGCTCCCTTTCCCGGCGATCATCAAGCCGCCAATTCCGCCCAACGCCAGCAGCCAGAAGTTGCTCAGCGGATGCGTATAGATGGTGATGTCCTGCCAATGTGCCGCACGCATCGCCAGCAACGAAACGAGTCCAACCGCGACGATCGCGAGGCACACCGCGCGATGCCGCCGCGCCGCAAGCAGCAGCAATAACGGCGCAAACACGAGATAAAACTGCTCCTCGATCGCGAGACTCCAGAGATGCGAGTAGCGGCCCGGCCAGTAATGCAGTACGGAGCCGATCCAGAAGTTCGACAGATAAGCGAAATGAAACGGCATGCCGCTCGCTAGCTCAGGGCTCGCTATCCCGAGCGCCATCAGCACGCACATCACCACCAGCATCAGGTAGTAAATGGGAAAGATGCGCAATGTGCGGCGAAACAGGAAGCGCTTCAGTTCAGCGCCGAACCGGCTGCCGTTTCTTTCGATGCGCGTGCGTTGCGCGGACAGAATGCCGATGATCAGAAAGCCGCTCAGCGCGAAGAAGATCCACACGCCGAGGTGACCGATCTCGCCGATGTCACCGAATAGACGGTGTTGAAAAAAGACCATTAGGACTGCAATCGCGCGCAATCCGTCGAAGCCGGCAATCCTGGTGTTCATATGCTTGTTTTCCAACGGGCGTGCATGAATCCATCCTACGATGAAAAAAAGCGAAAAAAATCGCGTATCGGAATGGGTGATTTTTTTCAGCGGCCTTTACCGATCGTGCTCGCGCTTGACGCATTAAAAGCCGCAAAACTTTCCACCAATCCAGGGCGTGACGACTCAGCATTACTGCACGCCGACATCTGCATTTCAGTTTGCTGCCACTTCGCATGCATTTAAAGGCCGGTTGTCAGCGCGCGTCGACGTGGTGCACGGTATCGATGGGAACGTTTTATTGTTATGGAGTTCCTACTGAGAACAACGGTATGTGACCGCTTTTCACGGCGCATTTCATGCGGGCGCCATCTTGTGAGAACCTGAATGGACACCCGTCGCGGACGCTCGATCGAAGTGGATTTCTTCCGCGGCGTCGTGTTGATCGTCATCGTGTTGGACCACATTCCCGGTAGCACGCTGTCGCATCTGATGTTGCACACCTATGCCTTGTGCGACTCGGCGGAAGTGTTCGTGTTCCTCGGCGGCTATGCGTCGGCGGCAGCGTATACGGCGGTACTCGCGGGCCGCGGCGAGAGTGCGGCGGCGATGCGCTTCGTCAGGCGCTGCTGGGAGATTTACCGCGCCTATCTATTGACGGCCGTATTGACGTTGCTGTTGGGCGCTGTCCTCGCGCTATTGCATCTGAACCAGCCGATGGTCGACCTCAGCGGCTGGCAGTCGTTCACGGTTCAGCCGCTGCGCGAGGCGTTCGATATTGCCGTGCTGCGGCGCCAGCCGTATCTGTCGAGCGTGCTGCCCATGTACGTGATATTTGCGCTATGCGTACCGTTCGTGGTGCCGCTCGCGCGCCGTTCGTCGCTCGCGGCGCTGAGCTTGAGCGTGACGATCTGGGCGCTCGCCCGGCCGCTGGCCGCACTATTGAGCATTGACGACATGTCCGACTGGGCTTTTAATCCGTTTGCATGGCAACTGATGTTCGTGCTCGGCATTCTGTGCCGAGTGCAACCCATCAGCGAGCGCTTTCACGCTACCCGCACGGCGCACTGGTTCACACGCGCCGCGGTGGTCGCGGTGCTGGCGTTCGCCATCGTCAAACTCTTTGTGCTGACACAGCCGCTGCCTGGCGTGCATAAACAGAACCTTTCCGTGGAACGCGTGATCAACTTTATCGTCATCGCCTGGCTCGCCGCGCAGTTTGTGCGCGTGGGCAGCATCGCGTGGCTCGCACAGCGATTGCCGGCCGTGGTGACGGTCGGCCGTACCGGGCTGGTGTGTTTCGTCGCCGGCACGCTGGTGTCGTTGATCGTCGATACGGCGACGCCGCATACGTTCCACGGTTTTCGCGGCACGCTGATCGGACTCGGCGGCGATCTGGTCGCCATCGGCGCGGTACTGATGATCGCGCGCGGCTGGAACGACTGGAAAGGGCAGCAGTCGCGCATGGCTGCCAACGGCGCAGGTTACGGATGAGGGCGCGTGTGCGCCATCAGCGCTATGTGCGCTATGTGCAGTTGATGCGAGGTTCACGCACGGTCATCACGGTCGTCTGTGCGATGGTATGGCTCAGCGCCTCAACGGCATCCGCCGCGTCCAAAGAAGAGCCGCTCGCCATGCGTTGCGCGGAATTCGCGGGCGCGGTGTTGCCCCCTGAGTTGATCGCTTTGCCCACGGCCGGCGCGCAGATCGAAAGCGCGGCGATGGTGGCGGCTACCGCGCCCGGCAATCAGCAAGGCGGCGAATATTGCCGTATTACCGGCCGCATCAAGGCGCTCAAGGCCAGCACGCCCGATATCCGCTTCGACCTGAATCTGCCGCGCCGCTGGAACGGCCGTGCGCTGCAGATCGGCGGCGGGGGCTACAACGGCGTGGTGGTGAGCGGGACGGGCGTGATGCCGTTCTCTCCGGATCGCGCACCGCTCGCACAAGGCTATGCGACCTTCGGCGACGACTCGGGGCATGTGGGCAATTCGTCACTCGCGGTCTTCGGCCTCGTCGATGAAGCGGTGACGAACTTCGGCTACGCGCATCTGAAGAAAACGCACGACGCCGCGCTCGCACTCATTGCGCGCGCTTACGGCCGGCCGCCGCAACGGATGTATTTCGCTGGCGGCTCGACGGGCGGGCGCGAAGGCTACACGGTGATGCAGCGCTATCCCGACGACTACGATGGCGTGATCGCTAATTCGCCCGCGCTCAATTTTACGGGCGTGCGGTTGATGGGCGTGAAGCTTGGTCAGGCGGAATACGCGACGCCCGGCGGTTTCATTCCACCGCTGTTGCTCGAACGTGTGTATCAGCGCACGCTCGCGGTTTGCGACCGGCTCGACGGCGTAACGGACGGCATCGTCAGCGACGTTGCCGGGTGCCGGGAACATGAAGCGGAAATCATTGCCTCGTTGCGCTGCGCCGGACGAGCCCCCTCGCACGACGAGTGCCTTACCGACGCGCAACTCTCCACCTTGCTGGTGATGCGCGACGGCCTGTCGTTGCCCTACAAGCTGGCGTGGGGCGTCTCCGGCTATCGCGGCTACAACGTCTTTCAGGGCACGCATCTGACCGGCCCGCTCGGGCTTGCGCATCAACCCGAGCGTTTGCCGGTGCCGACCTTCTTCGCCAACGGCTACCTGTTCGCGCAGGGCGACGGCTACATCCGCTATTTCGTGACGCGGGACGCGGAGTTCGACTCGCTCAGGTTCGACCCGCTGCAGCCCGGCAAATATCGCGGACAGCTCACCGCGCTGTCACAGACCATCGGCGCGATGAACCCCGACCTCGCGCGCTACATCGCGCGCGGCGGCAAGCTCATCACGCTGCAAGGCCTCGCCGACGAAGTCATCAGCCCGAACCAGACGATTGCCTACTACGAAGCACTGATCGATCGCTTCGGCATCGATCAGGTCGATGCGTTCATGCGGCTCTACATGGTGCCGGGTTTTCAACATGGCAGCGGGGTGTTCATCCCATCCGTGGATCTGCTGGGTGCGCTCGACAATTGGGTGACGCGTGGTGTATCGCCCGAAACCTTGATTGCGACCGATATCGCGGCCGCGACCAACGGCCGCTCGCGCCCGTTGTGCCGTTACCCACTGTTTCCCCGCTATAGCGGTAAGGGCAATGTGAATCTCGCCGGCAGCTTCGCGTGCGCCGAACCGTGACAGGATCCGGTCTATCTGGCAAGAACCACGGCCGGTGTTGAAAGGCAGACGCCTCGCCAACGGGCCTTGATCCGGTCTACCGGCTTTTTCAGGATCTCCAGGTTGCGCTGCACGTTTTCTCACTTTCAATTACATTGCGGGTGCGGCCGCGCATTCGCACCGCCTCCTTTCAATTAAATACCGGTGTCTGCCATCGTCGAATCCATGCAGCCAATCGTTTCGGTCACGAATCTGTCGAAAACCTACGCCACGGGTTTTCATGCACTCAAAAACATCAATCTGGCGATCAACCGCGGAGAAATCTTCGCCTTGCTTGGGCCCAACGGCGCGGGCAAAACCACCCTAATCAGCATCATCTGCGGCATCGTCAATGCGAGCGTTGGCAGCGTGACGGTGGACGGCCGCGACATTGCGACGGACTTTCGCGGCGCTCGCTCGCTGATCGGTCTTGTGCCGCAGGAGCTCACCACCGACTCGTTCGAAACCGTCTGGGCGACCGTCTCGTTCAGCCGCGGGCTGTTCGGCAAGCCGAAAAACCCCGCTTACGTCGAAAAGGTCTTGCGCGATCTGTCGCTATGGGAAAAACGCAATAACAAGATCATTACGCTGTCGGGCGGCATGAAGCGCCGCGTGCTGATTGCAAAGGCGCTCTCGCACGAACCGCGCGTGCTGTTTCTCGACGAACCCACGGCGGGTGTCGACGTCGAATTGCGCCGCGATATGTGGAAGCTGGTGCGCTCGCTTACCGCCAACGGTGTGACGATCATTCTCACCACGCACTACATCGACGAAGCCGAGGAAATGGCCGACCGCATTGGCGTGATCAATGCGGGCGAGATCATGCTGGTGGAAGAGAAGACGGAGTTGATGCGCAAACTCGGCAAGAAGCAGTTGACACTGCAACTGGACGGTCAGCTCGCAGAGGTGCCACCGGCGTTGGCCGGATATGGGCTGGATGTCGCCAAGGGTGGCAACGAGCTGATCTACACGTATGAGGGCGACGGCGGACGCACCGACATCATTGCGCTGCTCAAAGCGCTCGACGACGCCGGCATCCGCTTCAAAGACCTGCATACGACGCAAAGCTCGCTCGAAGATATCTTCGTCAGTCTGCTCCGAGGTAATCAATGAATATCTACGCAATCCGCGCGATCTATAAGTTCGAGATGGCGCGCACCTGGCGCACGCTGATGCAGAGCATCATCGCACCGGTGATTTCAACGTCGCTTTACTTCGTCGTGTTCGGTGCGGCCATCGGTTCGCGTATCAAGGAAGTGGACGGAATCAGTTACGGCGCGTTCATCGTGCCGGGTTTGATCATGCTGTCGCTGCTGTCGCAAAGCATTTCGAATGCGTCGTTCGGCATTTACTTTCCGCGCTTTACCGGCACGATCTACGAGTTGCTGTCGGCGCCGGTGTCGTATCTTGAGATCGTAGTGAGCTATGTGGGCGCGGCGGCCACCAAATCGATTCTGCTCGGGCTGATCATTCTGGCTACCGCCGGCCTGTTCGTGCCGCTGCAGGTGCAGCATCCGTTCTGGATGATTCTGTTTCTGGTGCTCACCGCGGTGACGTTCAGTCTGCTCGGTTTCATTATCGGCATCTGGGCGGATAGCTTCGAGAAATTGCAACTCGTGCCGCTCCTGATCATTACACCGCTCACGTTCCTCGGCGGCAGTTTCTATGCGGTCAATATGCTGCCGCCGTTCTGGAAGGTCGTGACGCTGTTCAATCCGATCGTCTATCTGGTCAGCGGATTTCGCTGGAGCTTCTATGGTCTCGCCGATGTGGATGTCGGTGTCAGCCTCGGGATGACCGCGTTGTTTCTGGCGGTGTTTCTCGTGATCGTCGCGTGGATCTTCAAGACTGGGTATCGGCTGAAGAGCTAACGGTTTTGACGACGTAGACGCACGCGACATACGAAACTGACGGGCACCCCTACTACGGGGCCGATGGCTACTAGCTTTCGGCCCCGGCAGTTTCCTTTACGATTTCCTCTGTAATTCCCCCGCAATCTACCTCCGATTTCCCCGGCGGTCCCGCAGGCAATCTCCCTCGACAGTCCCTCAGGCAATCCCCTTAGTCCATCCGGACGATGCCCGCACGCGTCCAATCGCCGTCAATGACGGTATGGACCAGGAACGGCGCGACATAGCTTTTCGTCCGCCGTATCGAGGCGCACAGCCACGCGGCACGCGTTGGAGCCGCGTATAGGGATGCGGACGAGCGGGATGAGGGAGGGGTGCAGATGAAATCCAGAGTTCAGCGGGATGGACTGGTTGCCGGTTTGCTGGTGGCGATCGGCGTGGTCGGCGTATCCGTGCGGCAGGCCTACGCATGCGCCTGGAGCGACGAGTTTCCCGGCATGGTGTGTACGGCCGGTTCGTCGCTGTCGTTGTTTCTGGGAATCACCGGGTTGGCTGCACTGGCTGGAAGAATCTGGGCCCGCCGCTCGGGCGCCGACGAACAGTGCTTCACATTCCTCGGCGCAGTGGGCGGTGCAGCGCTGGTGTATGCGATGGTGGTGACAGGCTTCTAGCCCGCCCGTGCCGCCGGACAAGACACGAAGCGGTGCGGCAGGGCAGGACGGGACAGGAAACCGCGCGGCGCGGCATTCAGAACCGCCGCGCCACACGCGCCGTGTATCAGGCCACGATAGCCGGATGCGCCTGCACCGGCCCACCCAACGCCGCGCGATGCGAGGGCGGCTGGCGGCCGTCGAGTTCGGTGATACCGTACTCGCGCGCCAACTCCGCGCCGACCAGCACCAGACCGGATTTCTCCTGACGTAGCGGGTCGCGATACAACGCATCGATCAGGCGTCCCGTGAATTGCGGCGTCTCCGCGAGTTCGCTGAAGCCCGCATACTGTTCGGGATGCTCAGCGATCACACGCGCGGTGCGCTCGGTTTGCAGCATGCCCATCCAGATGGAAACCGCTGCAACGCCATATGGTTTCAGATCGACGGCCATGTCCTTGGCGAACTTGTCGACGCCCGCTTTCTGCGCGCCGTACGCCGCGCCGTGCATATAGCAGCTCGCGCCGAACGAGGACGTGAAGGCGATCAGCCCGTCGCCTCGCTCGGCCATCAACGGCGCGGCGTGCCAGCTCGCGACATACGCGGAGCGCAGGCCGACGTCGAGAATATTCACGAGGTCCAGTGGGTTTTCCCAGAACGGTGCCGGGCGAATCAGTTCATCGTGCAACGCAGTGGCATTGTTGACGAGGATGTCGAGGCGCCCGCTATTGTGCTGGATGTAGTCGAATACTTCCGCTACTTGCTGGTCATCGGCGTGATCGCAGGTGAGGGCGATGCCCTTGCCGCCGAGCTTATCGATTTCGATCGCCGTCGCGTGCACAGTGCCGGGAAGTGGCGCGTCGCCTTCGTGTTGTGTACGCCCGGTCACGTAGACCGTCGCGCCCGTCGCGGCGAGGGCGAGTGCGATACCTTTGCCGGCGCCGCGTGAAGCGCCGGTGACGAGGGCTACGTAGGGCTTATTGGGCTTATTGGTTTTATTCATCGATGATTCACCATGAAGAGGCTTCGAGTTCGTATGACGCGGGCTGAGCGCTTGCCGGCATCGCTGCGGCAGACCGAAGCGGTGCGGATATTCGCGGCGCGCCGACGCTCGGCGCGGCAGGCGCGCGTTCGAAGGCGTGCGGGTTATCCAGAGCTTCGCCAAGCGGAATGAACGCCATGATCTCCAGTTCGTGCCCGGACAGCGCCGGCAGCCTGAATGGACTCGACAATACATTCAGTCGGCGCACGCCGAGCTCGCGCAGAATCTGCGAGCCGATGCCGGAGAGTCTGCCGTCTTTGCGCGCCGGCATGCCGTTGCTGCTGGTCATCGCTTCGGTCCGCATGTCGCAATCGAGCAGGACCGCTACACCGCATCCGGCCGCATCGATTTTTTGCAGTGCTGCGTGTAACGGCCATGAACGCGCGGAGGGTTCGGCATCCAGCAGATCGAGCAGCGAAAAGCATTCGTGCACGCGCGTGAGCACCGGCACATTGGGCGTTGGATTGCCGCGCACCAGCGCCAGATGCGTGGACTGACGCACGGTGTCGCGATACTGAATGGCGCGAAACGGCCCCCATGGCGTGTGCAGCGGTCTCTCGCCGACACGCTCGACGAGCGACTCGTGTGTGCTGCGATAGTGGATCAGATCGGCAATCGTGCCGATCTTCAGCCCATGGCGTTCGGCGAATTCGATCAGTTGCGGCAAGCGTGACATGGTGCCGTCGTCGTTCATGATTTCGCAGATCACCGCGGCGGGCGTCAGCCCCGCGAGGGCGGTGAGATCGCAGCCAGCTTCCGTGTGTCCGGCACGGACCAGCACGCCGCCTTGGCGCGCCGCGATCGGAAACACGTGACCCGGTTGCACCAGGTGCTCGGCGCGCACATCCGGCTGAATCGCGGTGCGGATCGTGTGCGCGCGGTCGGCAGCGGAGATACCGGTGGTGACGCCGTGCGCCGCCTCGATGCTGACCGTGAACGCGGTGCCGTACTGCGTGCCGTTCTGTTCCGCCATCGGTGGGAGCTTGAGGCGTGCACAGTGCTCCGCGCTCAGCGTCAGGCAGACGAGGCCGCGGCCAAAGCGGGCCATGAAGTTGATTGCTTCGGGCGTGACGTGGTCGGCGGCAATCAGCAGATCGCCTTCGTTCTCGCGGTCTTCCTCGTCGACCAGAATGATCATGCGGCCGGCTTTCAGTTCGGCGACGATTTCGTCGGTAGTGGCGAGTTTCATGGGTTTGTCCCTGTGCTACTGCTGTTGCTGCCGCTGCGTAGAAAAAGCGGGGAAAAGCGCTTAACGTGCGCTAGAACCGAATACGGGCGCGCGCTTGTCGAAGAAGGCGTCGATGCCTTCGCGGAAATCGTCGCCTGCGGCGCAGTGCAGAAAGCTGCGCTGCTCCGCGTACAGATGCTCGGCGAAGCTGCGCTCGGGTGCGTGCACGATCAGATTCTTGGTTTGCGCGAATGCATCTGGCGAGAGAGCGCCCATCCGCTTTAACAGCGAGCGCGTTTGTGCGGCGAGGTCGTCGTCCGGTACGACCCAGTTGACGATACCTGCTCGCAGGGCCTCGTCGGCCGTATGCCGCTCGTCGAGATACATCCATTGCGCGGCCTGCTTGGTGCCGAGCGCGCGCGGCAACGTGTAGGTCGCGCCGCCGTCGGGCGAGGTGCCGATGCGGCCATACGCCGACGTAAACGTCGCGCTCTTTGCGGCGATAGCCAGATCGCAGGCGACGACGAGGCTCAAACCGAAGCCCGCCACTGCGCCGTTGACGCTGGCGATCACCGGCTTGCGCGAGCCCGTGACGGTCTCGACCACGGTTTGCGCGAGCCGCACAAGTTTGCTGATCGAGCGGTCGCGTGCCACGGGCTTCGAGTCGAGTGCGGCGCGCATGGTCTGCAAATCGCCGCCCGCCATGAAGGCGTTGCCGGCGCCGGTCAGCACGATCGCGCGGATCTCGTCGTGGTGAGCGAGGCGTGCGAGCTTGGCGTTCAGTTCGTTTGCCATCGCTTCGTTGAGGGCGTTCAGTGCCTCGGGGCGGTCGAACGTGAGCGTCGCGATGCCGTCTTCGGCCGCGAGGCGGATCAATGCAGTCATGTCTTTTCTAGGAGGTTGTCGGAGTTTGCGCCGAGGTTGGTCATCCGGGCGGGCACGTTGGGCGTTAATGAATCAGCCAGTTCACTGAGAGAGCCCATAGATGAGTCGCTTCGTGCCCGTTGATCGTCAGA
>NZ_WOEZ01000306.1 GCF_013177735.1 Paraburkholderia elongata
ATTGCCGCATTCTGCCGCAACCAGCCCTGCACCAGCCTATTTACCCCACGCGCGTCAAGTGTTCGCTTCGCCGGGCTTGCGCCCGCACTTGACCCGGCAGCGCACCCACTCGAACTTCGAAAGAAGCTTAAATGGTGCGTTATCGACACTACAAAGGCGGCATTTACGAGCTGGTTTGCGAGGCCACGCTGGAGTCCGATCCAACGGTCACAATGATCGTCTATAAAGCCAGCAATGGTACGATCTGGACGCGTCCGGCTTCGGTGTTTTTCGAGCTGGTCGAAATCGACGGCACCAAGGTGCCGCGCTTCGCGCCGATCAACTAGGCGGGCTCGTTCAAGCGAAACGCAAGCGCGATCGCACCCGAAGAACGTGTACTGCCAGGTCAACACAAACAGGAAATCTGAATGCGTCTATTGCTTGCCATCATTCTGCCGTGGTTTCAGTTCTTCACGATCGGCCGGCCGTTTGCCGGCATCATCTGCCTGATTTTGCAGATCACGCTGATCGGCTGGATTCCGGCGGCGATCTGGTCGGTGTATGCGTTGAGCCAGTACAACACCGACAAGAAAATTGCCCGGGCGATGGGCAACGGGCGTTAAGGCTGAATGCGGTGTCGTCCGCCGGGCTGGTCTGCGGCGGACCGGCGACGCACAGCGACTGTGCTATCTCAGGGTTGCTGTAATTCAACCGCATCCGGCGCTTCGATCACCACGTCGGTTTCCGCGATCGCCACGCACAGGGGGGGTTAGTGTCGGTGCTGTCAGGCGTCTATGCGGCGTGCGCCAGTTCTGGGAATACCTGGATCTCGCGATGCGGTCTCTGTTGCGCCTGCCATAGGTCATAGCGGGCTTGCATGATGGTCCACATCTCCGCGGAGGTGCCCAGCGCAGCGCCGAGTAGCACGGCCATGTCCGCCGAAATTCCGGCATGTCCGTTGAGAATCCGTGAGAGCGCCGCTCGAGTGACGCCAAGCCTCTCAGCAACGGTTGTGATACTGAGGTCGCCCAAGTAGTCTCGCAGCACCAGTCCGGGGTGCGCCGGGTTATGCATTGATGTCATCGTCGGCTCCTTAGTGATAGTCCTGATAATCGACAAGAACAGCATCCGCTCCCTCGAAGAAGAACGTGAGACGCCAGTTGCCGGTTACCCAAATAGACCAATGACCTTCGACGTCCTGCCCCTTCGGATTCTTTCCGGAAAGTTGATGCAGCTTCCAGGGTGCCGCATTCATGTCGACCGGTGCGGTCGCCGCATGAAGCGCCGTCAGGCGAATTCGCAACTTATCGGCATGAGCGGCCGTGATCCCTTTCTTGGAACCCGTCAGGAAAAACTGCTCCAGCCCTTTGTGTCGAAAGCTCTTGATCATGCGTATAGTGTATATGAACGCTATACGCCGCGCAAGCGGGCAGGCAAGACCCTTCTAAGCAAGCCCACCTTCATTGGAGTTTGAATAGATTTTGGATTTATTTTGGATCACCTTTTCGTGAGACGATTTCCGACGCCTCTGGAACATCCAAAACCAGATCGGACTGGGCGACCGCAACACAAGGGAGGATAAGACCTTCAGCCTTTTCTTCCTTGCTTAAACCGGGCCACTCGATGGTGTAGGAAACGGAGCCGCTGATTAATCGGCAAATGCATGTGCGGCATGTGCCGTTGCGGCACGAGCGTGGCAGGCGTAGATTCGCAAAGCCGGCGGCTTCGAGGATCGTGAGCGAATCGGGCGCTTCGAAGCTTTGGCCGAGCGGCTCGACGCGAACGAGAGGCGGGCGGGTAGGGTCGGACATCGTGTGAATCGGTGACGGATTGCGCCACACTTTACACGCTGACGAGAGCGCTCACAGCACGCCACCGAATGCCCAGGCCCCACGCCGTTTCAATGCGTCGTGTTCCCACGCCGCAGATACCGATACACCGTATTGCGCGCAAGCCCCAACTCGCGTGCCGCTGCCGACACATTCCCGTCGAGTCGCGCGAGCGTTTGCGCGATCAACGTGGCCTGCCAGTCTTCCATCCGCGCGGACGACCCATTCACCGGCGCGACCGGTTTTTCGCGCCCGCCACCTCCATCGCCGTTGCCTGAAAGCGCCACGAGCGGTTGGGCGCCGACGTCGGCCGGCGCGTCCCCGCAATCCTGCAAAAAATCTTCCGGCAAATCTTCGAGTTCGATCTGCTCCGCGCCTTCGGCCATGATGCTTGAGGTACGAAGCACGTTAGCCAATTGCCGCAGATTGCCGGGCCAGCGGCATTGCGCAAACCGTTCCAGCACCTCATCGGACACGCGACGCGGCAAACGCTCGCCATCCGGCTGCAATGCCAGCATGCGCTCGACGAGCGCAGCCAGATCGCTACGCTCGCGCAGCGCCGGCAAGGTGACGACGAGGCCGTTGATCCGGTAATACAGGTCCTCGCGGAAGGTGCCGGCTTCGATCATCGCGCGCAGATTGCGGTGGGTCGCGCAGACAATGCGCAGATCGACCGGAATCGCCCGCGTGCCACCGAGCGGTACGACAGTACGCTCCTGCAGCACGCGCATCAGGCGCACTTGCTGAGCGAGCGGCATATCGCCGATTTCGTCGAGAAAAAGCGTACCGCCGTCGGCCTGCACGATCTTGCCGACGCTGCCGCGTTTTTTTGCGCCGGTGAACGCGCCGTCCTCATAGCCGAACAACTCCGCCTCGATCAGCGTATCGGGCAACGATGCGCAATTCAGCGCGACGAAGGGCGCGGCTCGCCGCGGCGAATCGTGATGGATCGCGCGGGCGAGCCACTCCTTGCCGGTGCCGGTTTTGCCGAGTACGAGAATGGGGATATCGCGTCCGCGCAGCTTGGCGACTCTTCGCAAGATTGCGCAGACTTGCGCGTCGCCTGTATCGAGCGTTTCGAGTGTGGCGAGTGGCGCGGGTGGCGCCATCTCGCAGGGTCGAGCCGCGGCGCGCGTGCCGCTGGACGTGGCCGTACGCGCCGCGTCAGGCAGGGCCTCTGCCGAAGCCACATAGCGCGGCACCGCAAATTCACCGCGTGCGACCACACGCACGCCGCTCGGCAACGTCAGCACGACGCTTTCGCCTGGTGCGCGGGCAATCTGTTGCAGCAGCCGGGCGAATGCGATACCGAACAGCGCATCGAAGGTTTGCCTTTGCAGGTCGGCGAGCGGCTGCCCGAATTGAAACAGCGCGCTGCGATTCGCGGACAGGAACGTGCCGTCCGGCGCGAACGCGGCGAGCCCTTCGTATAGCGTGCCGATGAATTCCGCACGCGCGTGAAAGTGGACGCGAATGGCGTCGACGAATTGATTGGAGAACAGATGATTTTCGATCATCTGCGCCGACATCCGCACGAGCGCGAGCGTGTGCTTGTGGAAGCCGCGCGTGTCGCCGCTGACATCGAGCGCGCCGATGGTGCGCCCGAACGGATCCGCGATGGGCGCGCACGAACAGGTGAGAATCCGGTTCGCGTGCAGGAAATGCTCGCCGCCGTGCACGACGGTCGGCTGCCCGTCGATCAGGGCGGTGCCGATCGCGTTCGTGCCGCGATCCGCTTCGGCCCATGACACGCCCGGACACAACGCGACGCGATTGGCTTTTTCAACGAAGTCGCTGTCGCCGAGACTATGGAGAATCACGCCGTGATTGTCGGTGAGGAGCACCATGCTTTGCGTGTCGACGATCTGCGCGTGCAACGTCTCCATGACAGGGAGCGCGTGGGTATAGAGCGACTGATTGCGATCGACAAGTTCACGCAGCGCGAGGCGGCGCAGCGGATGAAAGTCCGGCGTTTCCGACGCACGCAGGCCGACTTCGAGCGAGCGGGCATGAGCTTGCGCGATGACATCTGGCCGACCGAGGGTGGGCGGCGTGGCAGGACGATGGATCAAAGCATGTCTCCGGTGATCGGACCCGGCGGGTGCGTTGCCCGCCATTGCGTTCCGCAGTGCAACATACACGTCTGCGGCCGAACACCGATATTACAGGACGAAACAGGACCCAGGCGAAAGCCGCGCGGCAGGGAAAAACGGAGTCACGCTAAAGAGGATTAGCCTCAAAAACAGCCCGTCAGGCACCAAAATCGAGCAAACAAAAAGGAAAACTTGCGCAGCGCCCGAACTCGTCTACAGTGAATCCAATCACCTCCGCGGGGCGCGAAGTAAGACGCTGTCGCAGCCGAGGGGTGACGGACCCGCATCACCAGCATCCGACAGGGAGGAAAAAGCGCTGCAAGTGCGACCAGACTCAACCAGCATGCGCAGTACCAATCGACCGATGCGCAGCACCAACCCTTTAGGTGAACTCCCATGCAGATACTATTCCCGAACGAAACTCCTGAATATTCAGGTCGCGAACTTACCTTGGCGTTCCCGGCGATGGTTGATGGGCAAAGGGTGGAGTGCATGATCACCGCTGAAGCGCTGGAAGATCACTTTGGCGCCGCTTCGCCGCGGCTGGAAGACATGGTCGGCGCATTCGACGCGCACCGGGCCCGGATCGAAGCAGCCACGAGGCGTCTGCTATCGGAAACGCGCGCGCAATGTCTGGTGCTGAGGAGCGGCTACGTGCGTTTCTATGAAGCGAACTGGCGCAACTGAGCGAATCCGCGCCTGCCGGGTATCCACCCGAAAATAGGCCCCAAATAAGCCCAACGGACAGGCAGAGCAATAAAGCAGAACAAGCCGCGCAAGAGCAACACGAGACGCAAACCCAGGCGCGGCGTCCGCACCTCAACTAGCCCCCAACTGGCTGCGGCCACTCGCGCCGCCCAGGTCCGTACACGCGCGCCTATATGTTCCAGATGCCGCGAGCGCAAGCGCCAACGCCGCATGCGCCAAAGACCTGAAGCTGATCAAACCATCCGCCGCAACGTCCGATCCAGGAACACAACGTGATGCGCAATTGCCGCAAGCGCGTGCAATCCGATCACCCAGTAAAACGCATTGCCGAGCCACTCATGCGCTGTCTTGAGCACCGGCCGCGCAATCGGGTTCGCGCCGACCAGCGTGTAATTGAAGTTGATCCAGGCGAGCGTGACCGGATGCCCACCGGTATTGATCATCAGGATGCGGAGCAGCGGCTGAGCGAGGATAAAAACGTACAGGGCGAGATGTGCGCCGCGCGCCAGAAACGCGAGCAGCCGGTTGCCTTCGATTTCCGCGGGCGCGCCGGCCCACAGCCGCCACAGCAGGCGCAGGACCGCCAGTCCCAGCACCAGGGTGCCGGCCCAGAAATGCACGCTGCTCCAGAAAGCCCGGCTGTCAGACCCTTTCGGCCCGCGTATTTCGATTGCCAGATAAGCGAGCGCGATCAGCAGAAAGATCGCCCAGTGGAAGAAGATGGCGGGCGTCGTATAACGGTCCGAGGCGCGGCGGTAGGACATGCAGGGAACTCCTGTGACCAGTTCGTTGGTTTTTATCAATCATCGGTTGATAAAGAGTGCCCGACCAGAACGGGCGCCTTCAAGAAAACGATTGTTGATCCAGACCGAACCGTGGCCAAACACCGCGACGATGCCGCGGCGCTTTCGCGTCAGGAGCCGCCGCGCTTATTCGCTGCCGAGGTAGAAATACCGGAACAGGAAAATCGCTGCGATGATCCACACCACCAGCTTCACTTTGCGCGCCTTTTTTTTTTTACCGAACGCGACGCCATTGGCGATCGAGTAGGTGAACGGCATCAGCAGGGCGGTGAGTGTGGCCGGCACGACTTCGGTGGCGTCGTCCCACGGCAGGTCGAGCATTTCGCGCAGCATCAGGCACGACACGTACAGCAGGGCCGGCGCCGTCGCGTAGCCGGGCACCACGGCCGCCAGCGGCGCGAAAAACAGCGCCGCGAGGAACAGCACGGCGACGGTAAGCGCCGTCACGCCCGTGCGGCCGCCGGCCTGCACGCCCGACGCGCTTTCGATATACGCCGTGGTCGACGAGGTGCCCAGCATCGAGCCGGCCAGAATCGCCGTGCTGTCGGCGAGCAGAGCGCGGTTCAGCCGAAACATCTTGCCTTCCACCAGCAGCCCGGCGCGATTGGCCACGCCCATCAGCGTGCCGGTCGCATCGAACAGTTCGACGAGGAAGAACACGAGGATCACGTTCAGCACGCCGCCGGAGAGCGCGCCGCGAATGTCGAGCTGGAACAGCGTCGGTGCGATCGACGGCGGCGCGGAGACGATGCCGTGGAACTGATTGCCGCCGAAGAAAAAGCTCAGCACCGTCACGCCGACAATGCCGATCAGGATCGCACCGCGCACCCGCAGATAGTCGAGCGTGACGATCGCGAAGAAGCCGACCACCGCGAGGACCACATGCGCGTTGTGCAGATCGCCGAGCGTGACGAGCGTGGCCGGATTGCCGACAACGACGCCGGCCGACTTCAGCGAAATGATCGCGAGAAACAGGCCGATGCCGCCGGTGATGGCGATACGTATCGAATGCGGAATACCGTTGACGATCACTTCGCGCACGCGAATCAGCGTGACGATCAGGAACAGGCAGCCGGAGATGAACACCGCGCCGAGCGCGGCTTGCCACGTGAAGCCCATGCCCTTTACGACGGTGTACGCGAAGTACGCATTCAGGCCCATGCCGGGCGCGAGCGCGATCGGATAGTTCGCGTAGAGGCCCATGATCAGCGAGGCCAGCGCGGCCACGATGCAGGTCGCGACGAACACCGCGTCCTTCGGCATGCCGGCGTCGCCGAGAATCGCCGGGTTGACGAAGATGATGTAGGCCATCGTCAGGAAGGTGGTCACCCCGGCGAGCACCTCGGTGCGCAGGTCAGTGCCGGCGGCGTCGAAGCCGAAGTATCGTTTTATGGAGTCCATGAGGCGGGTCTCTCGTTGTTCAAAAAGCGTTTCTTGTGGTTGATACAGGCTATGCGCAGCAGATAAGCAGGCGACTGTGCCGTCCGGCACGGCGCCGATGCGCCACGCAGCCAAGCCTACCGGCGGATTGTAATCATGATTGGCGGCGGCGAACCGAATTGCGTGAATGCAGGCTTTGCCGAAGGGGCGAGATGATACCTTGCCAGCGCGCGGGGCGCAGCGGCAAGCGAATTTGCGGTGTTGCGGCGGGGGACGGTGGGTTTTGCGGCGGGAGGGGACGGCGTGTAAGGCGTGCAAAGCCGGCGTCGCCTGCGACCCTGGCGGTCGCGGGCGGCCCGGCCTGCCGCATCGAGGCCAGGACGAGACGGATTACTGCGTCATGCTCCCGCCCATCTTCTGTGCCCGCCGTGCGGCGACGATGCGGCCCGCGCGTTGCGCGTTGTCCGGATAGTCGATCCAGTCGAGCGGATCGTAGCCGGCTGCGCGCCAATCTGCCAGATCGGCCTTTACCTGGGCACGCGTTAGCGGCGCCGACGGGTCGTAAGGCCGCGAGGCTTGCGCAAACGCGGTGCTCATACTCACGGCGGCTAACAGCGCGCCGAGTCCAACTAGAGAAACGATTTTCATGATGAGCTCCTATGGAGCGGTTAAAAACGACCCCTACATTTTAAAATTTGTAAGCATTTCGAATAAGTCGATTGAAGGCAATGCACCGTTTCATCCTGTGATCCAAAGCGGGTCCGGTTGAACCCGCGCGACCCTCGGTTCAGGAGGCGGACGGCTTGCTGAAGCGATCCAGCACCGCGCTCAGCAGATCGATCGGCAGCGGAAATACGATCGTCGAATTCTTGTCGGCGGCAATCGTCGTGAGGGTTTGCAGGTAACGCAACTGCATGGCCTGAGGCTGTTTCGCGAGCGTTTGCGCCGCTTCCAGCAGATGCTGCGAAGCCTGCAATTCGCCTTCCGCATGAATCACCTTGGCGCGCCGCTCGCGTTCGGCTTCGGCCTGACGGGCAATCGCGCGGATCATCGTTTCGTTGATGTCCACATGCTTGATCTCGACGATCGACACCTTGATGCCCCACGCGTCGGTCTGTGAATCGAGCACCTTCTGGATATCGGCGTTCAGTTGCTCGCGTTCCGCCAGCAGTTCATCGAGTTCGTGCTTGCCGAGCACCGCGCGCAGCGTGGTTTGCGATAACTGGCTGGTCGCTTCGAAGTAACGCGCCACCTGTATCACCGCTTTCTCCGGATCGACGACACGGAAATACACCACCGCGTTGACCTTCACCGAAACGTTGTCGCGCGTAATCACGTCTTGCGGCGGCACGTCGAACACAACGGTGCGCAAATCCATCCGCACCGCCTGCTGCACGATCGGGATGATCAATACGAGGCCGGGCCCCTTGACCTTCCAGAAGCGCCCGAGCATGAACACCACGCCGCGTTCGTACTCGCGAAAAATCCGTATCGATGAAGCAATCAGTACGGCCGCCAGCAGAATCAGAATGCTGCTGAAGCCAAATGTGAAACCGATCATGAGCGTTCTCCTTGTTGTTGTGCTTCCGCGGGCACCACGGTCAGCGTCAGTCCGCGCCGCGCAGTGACGCGCACCGCATGACCGGCTGCGACCGGGGCCGTGCTGGACACCCGCCAGCGTTCACCCTGTACCTGAGCCCAGCCGGCCAGCGTGCCCCCCGCTGCGGCGTCCCCAGGCAGCAGGCCACCGTCCGGCGATAGGCCACCGTCGAGCACGACGCCGAGACTGCCGATCAGCCCTTCCGAGCCGGTCACCACGGGCCGGCTTCGCGCTCGCAAGGCGAGCCTCGACACGCCGAACACAAACGCGACGCTGAACACGGTCACGGCCGCGATCAGGGGCAGCGGAATGCCGTAGCCGGGCACGTCGGTGTCGATCAGCATCAGCGAGCCGATCACGAACGCAACTATTCCGCCGAAGCCGAGCGAGCCGAAGGTCGGCAGAAACGCCTCGCCGATCAGGAATGCGATGCCGAGAAAGATCAGGCCAAGCCCGACGTAATTGACCGGCAGCATCTGCATCGCGAAGAGCCCGATCAGCAGACTGATGGCGCCGACCACGCCCGGCAGCACGAACCCCGGATTGGCGAACTCGAAGAAGAGGCCGTACATGCCGATCATCAGTAACATCAGCGCGACGTTCGGATCGGTGATGACCGCGAGGAACCGGCTGCGCCAGTCGGCTTCGAGCGTGACGATCGGTGCGTTGGCGGTGCTGAGCTTGACGTCGCCGCGGCTCGTGCTGATCGTGCGGCCGTTCACCTGGCGCAGCAGATCGGGAATGTCGCGCGCATTCAGATCGACCACGTGCTGCGCGAGCGCTTCGCTGGCCGACAGGCTGACGGCTTCGCGCACGGCGCGCTCGGCCCAGTCGGCGTTGCGTCCGCGCATTTGCGCGAGGCCGCGGATGTAGGCGGCCGCGTCGTGGACCTGCTTGCGCAGTTCGGTGGATTGGGTGTCGAGCGGAAGGGCGGCGCTGGCTGAGTTGGCAGCGCTGGCTGAGCTGGCTGGGTTCGCCGCGTTCGCTGAACTCGCCGAATCGGCTGAGGCAGGCGCTCCGGGGCCGTTCTTTTGTGCGCCAGCGCCGGCGCCAGATCCACCGCCGGGCAGACCCGGCATACCGCCGCCGCCCGCAGGCGGCTCGGCACCGCCGATGCCCATCTGAATCGGCGTCGCCGCTCCGAGATTGGTGCCCGGGGCCATCGCCGCAATGTGGCTGGCGTAGACGATATAGGTGCCGGCGCTCGCCGCGCGCGCGCCACTCGGGGCGATAAAGGTGGCGACCGGTACCGGCGAGCCGAGAATCGCCTTGATGATCTGCCGCATTGAGGTATCCAGTCCACCGGGCGTATCGAGTTGCAGCACGGCGAGTTGCGCGCGGTCGTCGGCGGCACGCTGCAGGCTGCGCACGATGAAGTCGGCGCTGGCCGGACCGATCGCGCCGTTCACCGGGATCACGATAACGCTATTCGGCGCGACGGCGGCCTGGGCGGCCCAATCCAGCGGTGCGTTTTCGCACAATGCGAATCCAAATGCCAAAAGCACGCCGAACGCGGTCATGCCGCGCATCAACCGGCCCACGACTCCGCCACGGATAAGCGCAGGGCGCGGACCAGACTGCCGGAACGGGAGACGTAGGAACGTGCTCATCGCTGACGGCTGCCGCGCCATGCCGACGGATATCGACCGGCGCGGGCCGATACCCCAAAAAGGCTGGCCTGCTCCTTACAGCTTAGTCCGATTCCGCCCGACGCGTGAAATCCGCATGCGCCGGCCGATAATCGCTCGGCCGCATGCCGGTCCACTTGCGAAACGCGCGATGAAACGCGCTCGGTTCGGCAAAACCCACGGCGGTGGCGATGTCGGCGATCGTGCGATCGGTGTCCTGCAGTTCGCCGATTGCGATATCGCGCCGCAAGTCGTCCTTGATCGACTGATACGTATAGCCTTCCTGCTTCAGACGCCGCCGCATCGTCGCTTCAGCGACGTGCAGGCGCAGCGCCATCTGGTCGGCGGCGGGCCAGCCGGCCATCGGCAGCGCGCGCAGCATCTTGCGCACGCGCGCGGCGAGCGAGCCGGGATTGCGGTATTTGACGATGAAGCTGCCGGGCGCATCGCGCAGGAACGGCTTGACCGACTTGGTGGTCTGGATCACCGGCAGCTCGAGAAACGCCGGCGAGAGGTCGACATACGACTCGGCTTGATCGAACGCCATGTCGTCGCAGAACATCAGGCGGTATTCATGTGCGGCCGGCGGCTCGGCGCAGCGAAAGCGTGCCTCGACGAGCGGAATGCGCCGCCCGACCAGCCAGCACAGCAGGCCGTAGACGACGATAAAGTAGGTCGCATAAGCGAACATGGCGGGCGGCCTCGCGCCTTCGCGTTCGATATACCGCAACCGCACCCGTTGCGCATCCGTCTCGATCTGTGCGCCAAGATCGTCCAGCACGAGCCGCATGAAGCCGACCGCTCGCGCGAGCGCTTGCGCGCCGTTACGCGCGGTCAGCGCCGTCTGTGTCATCGCGATGAAGCTGCCGCTTTTCATGCGGTGCGAGTCCTGGCCGAAGAATTCGTCGTCGAGCGCGCGGGCGATGCCGGCCCACAACGCGCCGTACTGTGCCGAAGAGACCCGGCTTTTCGGCGACGCCAGCATCGTCGCCGCGATGCCGGCGGCTTCAGCGAGCGGCAGCGCCTCGAAACCGCGTGCCCGCGCCAACGCCAGGGCCTCCTCGACCAGACTGACGGAAATCGTGCCTTTATCGTTCCTGAGGTTCTTGAAGTTCTTCATGTTTTTCATGGCTGTCTGGCAAACGCGCTCAACATTTTCCTTGTGGCGATCCGCTAAACCTTTGAAAGCGCGGCCTGAATCGGCCTTGCATGATACCGGCATGGCAAATGCGCTCAATCAGAATGATCGGGCTGAGCATCGAACCTGTCCAGCAGCTTCCCTACACTTGGCCTGAACCGATCGCGGGACGCATCGCCCGGAGACACCACGTCGAAGCCGGCCACCCCCCGCGATGAGTCGCAGATGACGAGGCAGCGCCTCGCCGCCGCGACTCGATGTACCTAACAGGATCGCGCCATGGACAGCTTCTACACCGACGAACAGCGGATGATCCGCGACGCCGCCCGCGACTTCGCCACTGAGCGCCTCGCGCCGCACGCCGCCCAGTGGGATCGCGACGCGAAGCTGCCGGCGGAAGTCGTAACGCAAATGGGCGAACTGGGTTTTCTCGGCATGATAGTGCCGTCCGAGTGGGGCGGCTCCTATACCGACTACGTGGCCTATGCGCTCGCCCTCGAAGAAATCGCCGCGGGCTGCGCCGCCTGCGCCACGCTGATGAGCGTGCACAACTCGGTCGGCTGCGGGCCGATCCTGAACTTCGGTACGGACGCGCAAAAGGACCGCTATCTGCAAGACCTCGCCACTGGGCGCCGCATCGGCGCGTTCTGTCTGACCGAGCCGCAAGCCGGCTCCGAGGCGAACAATCTGCGCACCCGCGCCGTGCTCAGCAACGGCAAATGGATTCTTAACGGCAACAAGCAGTTCGTGACCAACGGGGCGCGCGCCAACATCGCGATCGTGTTTGCCGTCACCGATCCCGACCGTGGCAAGCGCGGCCTTTCAGCCTTCATCGTGCCGACCGATACGCCGGGCTTCAACGTAGGCAAGCCCGAGCACAAACTCGGCATTCGCGCCTCGGACACCTGTCCCATCTCGCTCGACGATTGCGCGGTGCCCGAAGCCAATCTGCTCGGCGAACCGGGCGAAGGCTTGCGCATCGCGTTGTCGAATCTCGAGGGTGGCCGCATCGGTATTGCAGCGCAGGCGGTCGGCATCGCGCGGGCCGCATTCGATGCCGCGCGTCTCTACGCGAACGAACGCATCCAGTTCGGCAAGGCATTGAAGGACCACCAGACCATCGCCAACATGCTCGCCGACATGGCGACTCGCCTGAACGCGGCGCGTCTGCTCGTGCACCACGCGGCGCGCTTGCGCACGGCGGGCAAGCCATGTTTGTCCGAGGCGTCGCAGGCCAAGCTGTTTGCGTCGGAACTCGCCGAGGAAATCTGCTCGAACGCGATCCAGATTCACGGCGGCTATGGCTATCTCGAGGACTATGCGGTGGAACGCCACTATCGCGACGCCCGCATCACGCAGATTTACGAAGGAACCAGTGAAGTGCAGCGGATGGTTATCGCACGCCACGTTTAAACGCTAGTTAGACGGCGTTTGAGCGCAAAATAGTCTGTCAGTAGAGCAAAAAGCAGAGCGCATACCGCGCCACAAGCAACCATCTTGCATGGGACCAGAGTAAGAGCTTTGCATGGGACCAGAGTAAGCGCTGAAGCGCTAACTCTGGTCGACAGCTGAAGCGCTAACTCTGGTCGACAGGAGACGACGATGACTGCAGCGAAGGGCTTTCTCGAAGCGCGTGATCTGTTATTGCGCCACCGAACCGACTACGACCGCGCCTACCGCGAATTCGTGTGGCCGACGCCAGGCGAGTTTAACTGGGCGCTCGATTACTTCGACGTGATCGCGCGAGATAACGACAACCCGGCGCTGTGGATCGTCGACGATCCGGCAAGCGACGGCTTGCGCCTCTCGTACGCGCAGATGTCGGAGCGCTCGTCGCGCATGGCGAACTTCCTGCGCGGTCTCGGCGTGGGGCGCGGCGACCGCTTGCTGCTGATGCTGCCGAACCGCGTCGAACTCTGGGACGTGATGCTCGCGGCGATGAAACTCGGCGCGATCGTGCTGCCCGCCACCACCCAGCTTTCCGCCGACGACGTGCGCGACCGTGTGCAGATCGGCGGCGCGCAGTTCGTCGTGGTCGATAGCGCGGAACTGGCCAAGTTCGACGCACTCGACGTGCCCCTTACACGCATTTCAGTCGGTACGCCGTGCGACGGCTGGATCGATCTTGCCGCAGCCTATGGCGCATCGCCGCAATTCACGCCGGAAGGCGTCACACACGCCACCGATCCGCTGCTGCTGTACTTCACGTCGGGCACGACCTCGAAGCCGAAGCTGGTCGAGCATACGCACCTGAGTTACCCGGTCGGCCATCTGTCGACCATGTACTGGATCGGACTGCAACCGAACGACGTCCATTGGAACATCAGCTCCCCGGGCTGGGCCAAGCACGCGTGGAGTTGCTTCTACGCGCCGTGGAACGCGCAGGCCTGTGTGTTCGTTTTCAACTTTCCGCGCTTCGTGCCGAAAGACACGCTCGACGTGCTGGTGCGTTTCAACGTCACCACGCTGTGCGCACCGCCTACCGTCTGGCGCATGCTGGTGCAGGAGCATCTCGCCGACTATCCGGTGAAGCTGCGCGAGATCGTCGGCGCGGGGGAGCCGTTGAATCCGGAGATCATCGAACGCGTCAAGCATGCGTGGGGTATCACGATTCGCGACGGCTTCGGCCAGACCGAAACGACCTGCCAGATCGGCAACTCGCCGGGGCAACCGGTGGTGCCGGGGTCAATGGGCCGTCCGCTGCCGGGCTACCGGATCGAACTCCTCGATGCCGACGATCAGCCCGTGACGGAAGGCGAAATCTCGCTACCGTTGGCTGAACGTCCGCTCGGCTTGATGACTGGCTACGCGAACAACGCCAACGCCACCGCGCAAGCCATGCGCAATGGCTTCTACCACACCTCCGACGTCGCGTTGCGTCGTGATGATGGCTACTACGTCTACGTCGGCCGCGCCGACGATGTTTTCAAATCGTCCGATTACCGGCTAAGCCCGTTCGAACTCGAAAGCGTGCTGATCGAACACGAAGCGATCGGCGAAGCAGCCGTGGTGCCGAGTGCCGACGCGCTGCGCCTGTCGGTGCCCAAAGCGTTCGTCACCGTACGTCAGGGCTATGAAGCCAGTCCCGAACTCGCACGCGCGGTCTTCGCGTTCTCGCGCGAAAAGCTCGCACCGTACAAGCGGATTCGCCGCCTGCAATTCAGTGAATTGCCGAAAACCATCTCCGGCAAGATCCGCCGCGTCGAATTGCGGCGTCGCGAAATGGAGCGCGAGGCTGAGCCTGCGCGCCTGCCGGACGAGTATTGGGAAGAGGACTTCCCGGATCTGCGTTGATTATTTTTATTCCCAGTCACTGTCCGGCCGATACGCGGCCACTGCACAGGAGTTCCAGCATGAACGCAATTGCTTCAAACAATGTCGCCACCGTCAAGCTGCTGATCAACGGCGAGTTCGTCGAATCCAAAACCACCGAATGGCGCGACATCGTCAACCCGGCTACGCAAGAGGTGCTCGCACGCGTGCCGTTCGCCACCGCCGGTGAAGTGAACGAAGCGATCCGCTCGGCACACGCCGCGTTCAAGACGTGGAAGGACACGCCGATCGGCGCGCGCATGCGCATCATGCTGAAGTTCCAGGCGCTGATTCGCGAGCATTCGCCGCGCATCGCCAAGACCTTGAGCGCCGAGCAGGGCAAGACGATTCCCGACGCGGAAGGCGATATCTTCCGCGGGCTCGAAGTGGTCGAGCACGCCTGCTCGATCGGCACCTTGCAGCAGGGTGAATTCGCCGAGAACGTGGCGGGCGGCGTGGATACCTACACGCTGCGTCAGCCGATCGGCGTATGCGCCGGCATCACGCCGTTCAATTTCCCCGCGATGATCCCCTTGTGGATGTTCCCGATGGCGATCGTCTGCGGCAATACGTTCGTGCTGAAGCCGTCCGAGCAGGATCCGTTGTCGACCATGCAACTGGTCGAGCTGGCGCTCGAAGCCGGCGTGCCGAAGGGCGTGCTGAATGTCGTGCACGGCGGCAAGGATGTGGTCGACGCGCTCTGCACGCACGATCTGGTGAAAGCGATTTCGTTCGTCGGCTCGACGGCGGTCGGCACGCATGTTTATCGCCTTGGCAGCGAACACGGCAAGCGCGTGCAATCGATGATGGGCGCGAAGAATCACGCCGTGGTGCTGCCCGATGCGAATCGCGAGCAGACCTTGAATGCGTTGGCTGGCGCAGGGTTCGGCGCAGCGGGACAGCGCTGCATGGCGACCTCGGTAGTCGTGCTGGTCGGCACGGCGCAGCAGTGGCTGCCTGATCTGGTCACCAAAGCGAAAACGCTGAAGGTCAACGCCGGTAACGAGCCGAATACGGACATCGGCCCAGTGGTCTCGCGTGCCGCGAAGCAGCGCATTCTCGGCCTGATCGAAACGGGCGTGAAAGAGGGCGCAACGCTGGCGCTCGACGGCCGCGACGTGAAGGTGCCGGGCTACGAGCAAGGCAACTTTATCGGCCCGACGGTCTTCACCGATGTCACCACCGAGATGGATATCTACCGCCACGAAATCTTCGGCCCGGTGCTGGTGGTGCTGAATGCAGCGACGCTCGATGACGCGATCGCGCTCGTCAACCGCAATCCGTTCGGCAACGGCGTGGGCCTCTTCACGCAAAGCGGCGCGGCGGCGCGCAAATTCCAGAGCGAGATCGATATCGGCCAGGTCGGCATCAATATTCCGATTCCCGTGCCCGTGCCGTCCTTCAGCTTTACCGGCTCGCGCGGCTCGAAACTCGGCGACCTCGGGCCTTATGGCAAACAGGTCGTGCAGTTCTACACGCAGACAAAAACCGTCACCGCCCGCTGGTTCGACGACGATACCGTCAACGACGGAGTCAACACGACCATCAGCCTGCGCTGATTCCTCGGGCCCCTTGGAGACGGCACCATGAAAATAGGCTTTATCGGACTGGGCAACATGGGCGCGCCGATGGCGCTCAACCTGCTTAAGGCGGGCCACACGGTCAATGTATTCGACCTCAACGCGCAAGCCGTGCAGACACTCGTCGATGCGGGGGCCAAAGCGGCAGGTTCGCCGAAAGCCGCGGTGACCGATGCCGAATGTGTGATCACGATGCTGCCCGCAGCCACTCACGTGCGCAGCGTGCTGATAGCGGATGACGGTGTTTTCGCCGGCATCTCGGAAGGCGTGACGATCATCGATTCGAGCACCATCGACCCGGCGAGCGTGAAGGCGTTTGCCGAACTTGCCGAGCAACGCGGTAATACCTTCGTCGACGCGCCCGTCTCGGGCGGCACCGGCGGCGCGGCGGCGGGCACGCTGACCTTCATGGTCGGCGGCAGCGCGAGCGCGTATGAGCAGGTCAAGCCGGTGTTGTCGGCGATGGGCAAGAACATCGTGCATTGTGGCGACACGGGCACCGGCCAGGTTGCGAAGATCTGCAACAACCTCGTGCTCGGCATCACGATGGCTGGCGTGGCCGAGGCGATGTCGCTGGGTGAGGCCCTCGGCATCGACGCGAAAGTACTGGGCGGCATCATCAATACCTCGACAGGCCGCTGCTGGAGTTCGGACACGTATAACCCGATGCCCGGCGTGATCGAAACCGCACCGTCCACGCGCGGTTATACCGGGGGCTTCGGCACCGATCTGATGCTCAAGGACCTGGGCCTCGCCACCGACGCGGCGAAATTCGCGCGTCAACCGGTGTATCTCGGCGCATTGGCTCAACAGCTTTATCAGACGATGAGCACCAGGGGCGCGGGACGTCTGGACTTCTCGGCGGTGATCAAGCTCTATCGCAAGGACGGCAAAGACGGAGACGCGTCATGATCGAACTCGACTACGCACACGACGGTGCCGTCGCGCTGCTGACGCTCAAACGGCCGCCCGCGAACGCGTTTACGCCGGACGCTCTGCTGCAATTGCAGCAAACCGTCGAACGTCTGAACGGCGAAGCGCGCGTGCGGGCCATCGTGATCACTGGCGACGGCCCAAAGTTTTTCAGCGCGGGCGCCGACCTGAACACGTTCGCTGACGGCAATCGCGAAGTCGCGCGCACGGCGGCGACGCGCTTCGGCGCGGCGTTCGAGACCTTGCAGAACGCGCGGCCGGTGGTGATCGCGGCGATCAACGGTTATGCAATGGGTGGTGGGCTCGAATGCGCGCTGGCCTGCGATATCCGCATCGCTGAGCAACATGCGTTGATGGCTTTGCCCGAAACGGCGGTGGGCTTGCTGCCATGCGGCTGCGGCACTCAGACATTGCCGTGGCTGGTTGGCGAAGGCTGGGCCAAGCGGATGATCCTGACTGGCGAACGCGTCGATGCAGCGACCGCATTGCGTATCGGTCTTGTGGAAGAAGTGGTGGAAAAGGGCGCCGCGCGCGAGGCCGCGCTGACGATGGCGGCGCGTGTCGCGACATTGAGCCCGCAAGCGGTCGGCTTCAGCAAGACGCTGATTCACCAGGGCCGTAACGGCGTGCCGCGCGCGGCGGCTTTGGCGGTGGAGCGGGAACGCTTTGTCGATCTGTTCGACGGCGCCGATCAGGGCGAAGGCGTCAATGCGTTTCTGGAGAAACGCGCGCCACGCTGGCAGGTGACGCAGGTCGGGCAGGTAGGGAGCGCTGAGCAGGTCGCAAACGCCGAGCAGGAGACCCGTCGATGAGCGCCTTGCAGAGCGTCGCGCTCGATGCGAGCGGCGAAGCGGAGCGCGAGATTCTGTTTCGCGTGGTCAACCGCGTGGCGATCATCACGCTCAACCGGCCGGCCGCGCTCAATGCGCTGTCGCACGCGATGGTGCGCGAGCTTGCCGTACTGCTCGAACATTGCCGTACCGACGATGGCATCGTTGCCCTCGTGCTGAAAGGCGCGGGCGCCAAGGGCTTTTGCGCCGGCGGCGACGTGCGCGAGGTGCACCGGCTCGCGAAGAATGGCGACAGCCGGTGGCTTGCGTTCTTTGTCGACGAATACCGGCTCGACTATGCGCTGCACACGTTTCCCAAGCCGGTGGTCGCTTTGCTCGACGGTATCTCGATGGGCGGCGGCATGGGGCTCGGCCAGGCGGCGCGGCTGCGCATCGTCACGGAGCGCAGCAAGATCGCGATGCCGGAGACGCGTATCGGCTTTCTGCCCGATGTCGGTGCGACGCGTTTTCTGAGTGTGATGCCGGTGGAGGTCGAACTGTATGTTGGGCTCACTGGTGTGACGTTGTCCGGCGCGGATGCGTTGCGCTTGCAACTGGCGGATTTGTGTGTGCCGGCCGAGTGGCTTGGGACTTTTGAAGAGCGCCTGCAGCGCATGTCGCATGCTGGAGACTTGATGGCCGCGTTGCGCGGGGTGTTCGAGCCGCCGTGCAACATCATTCCGCATGCTGCGTTGGGGCCTTTTACGCAGTTGATCTTCAGGCATTTCGACCGGCGTTCGAGTGTCGAGCGGATCGTCGCGACGTTGCGCCATGATCTGGAGCGCGAGCCTGCGCGTGAGGTGAAGCAGTGGCTGCAGTCTGCTTATGACGCGATGGTTGGGCACTCGCCCACGATGCTGTATGTCACGCGTGAGGCTCTATTGCGCGGCCGGCAGATGAGCTTGGCGGAGTGCTTTCGGATGGAGCTGGGCATCGTCAAGCGGGTTGTCGAGGAGGGAGATTTCTGCGAAGGCGTGCGGGCGCAGTTGATCGATAAGGATCGGAAAAGCCGGTGGGCGCCTGCGACGCTTGCCGAGGTGCGGCCGGAACGGGTTCGGGATTTTCTTGCTTCGCCGTGGAAGAGGGAAACGCATCCGCTGGCGGCTTTGGGGGCTGAAGAAGGATGACGTAAGTGGCGCTTCTTGTTCCTCTGTATTCCTACGGTTTTGGCCTTTCCTTGCTTTGTTAGTGGTCTATTAGCGTTGCCCCTGTGCGGGGCGGCACTTACTTCTCTTTGCCGGCCGCAAAGAGAAGTAAGCAAGAGAAAGCGGCTCGAACCCCCTGTTAAGCGGGTCCCCCGCGCAGTAGCGGTAGTGGTGCATCTGGAATCTGTGTTCTCGCACATTCGACGTGAGTGACAAGGCAGTCATTCTTCCGGCGGCGCTGCGCGCGCCGACGCGGTGCTTCTAAACCGGCGTCGGCGTGCCCAAATTATCAACCTTCTCCGACTGTGTCGCCCCTCAGTATGCCCGCCGACGGCAATGTGTTTTGTGCGCCGTGGACCCGGGAAATCCAGAATACCCCGATCAGCGCGACGGCGACCGCGGCCCATCCGACTGTCCCATATCCCATGATTTGTCCCGTCGGTGAGCTGCTCAGCATCAAGCCGCCAATCCATGCGCCACATCCCGTGCCCAAGGCCTGCAGCGCACTATTGGCGCTGAGAAAAGCACCTCGGCGGGTAGGCTCGGGTACGGTCGTCAGTAGTGCCTGCATCGGTACCATTCGCCCTGACATTAGCACCATGAAAAATGGGAAAAACATTAACAGTGCGTAGAACGGTAGATTCGGCAGATGCGTCACAAACAGGATGGGCAGAAACGAAAGTACCGCAGCAATCCGGAATACGCGCCGCGTGCCGTACCGATCCGCAAGTCTGCCAACCCGGCGCGATGTGAAGAACGTTGCCGCGCCACCGGCCATATACAACCACGACAACTGGGCGGGGGCCACGCCATGATTGGCGACCAAGACCGGTGAGATAAAAGGGATCACCAGCATGTGCGCGATCATCATCATGAAAGTCAGTGCAAACGCATTCATGTGCCGCGGGTTGCTCAACAACCTCCACAAATCAGGCAAGACCTCGCCAAGCGCCGGCTGGCGGCGGCTCAAATGCTCGGCAAGCGATGGGACCAGTTGCCAACCAGCCACCCAGACGAGCAACGACAGCACCACCAGCAAATAGAACGGCGCAGCCCAGTTGAAGTGCGCGCCTAGCGTTATGCCAGCCGGCACGCCGGCAATCGAGGCCAATGAAAAAGCAGTCATGATCGTGCCGGTCGCGGCGCCGCGGCGTTGCACCGGGATCACGTCGCCGACGATCGCCATGATCACCGAGCCCAAAACGCCACCCGAAATGCCCGCAAAAGCGCGCGCGGCAAGCAGGAGTGGAAAGCTGCTCGCCAATGCGCACGCCAGGTTCGACAGCGCGAACAGCGCATAGATGGTCAGCAACAAACGACGCCGGTCGAAACGGTCGATATAGGTCGCCGCGAATAACCCCGACAGCCCCGAACACCACGAATACGCGGACACGGCCATCGCAAACGCGGCCGGCGTGATACCGAACGAATGCATGATCTGCGGGCCGAGCGGCATCATCACCATGAAGTCCATGACGATGGTGAACTGCGTTAGCGCAAGCAGCCACAGCAATTGGCGCTCGTGCTTTGTGCTAATTGAATACATCGGTTAATTCCTCGTTTTTTCGCAGCACGCCGCTTGTAGTGGCTCACGCAGTTCATTGCGCCCACGCTGCTGACGGTCAATCGTCGAGCGATTCGTGTACCGCTTCGGCGCCCTGTTTCCAGTAGCTGGCCGCGCGAATGCGCGACTTGTCGACGCCACGTTCCGTGCACAGGTGGTAGCGCACCGCACGCATCGTCGCGGATTCGCCGGCGGCCCACACGTAGCCTTCACCGTCTTCGGGCAAGTACATTTCGCGCACTGCTTGCAGCAAGGCCTCGCCGCGATAGCCCGATTCGCTGCGATGGCGCCAGATGATATGCACTTCGGCCTGCGTCGCGAATTCGATCTGTGCCGACGGATCGGCTACTTCGAGCACCGCCGCGACGCGTGTGCCGGCAGGCAACTCTTCGAGGCGGCGGGCAATGGCCGGCAACGCGGTGTCGTCGCCGATCAGCAGATGCCAGTCGAAGCCGGTCGGTATCACCAGCGAGCCGCGCGGGCCGCCAATGCCGAGATACTGGCCCACTTTGGCTTGCGCCGCCCACGTTGCAGCCGGGCCGGCCTCGTGCATGGCGAACTCGATGTCCAGTTCGCGCGCGTTAGCGTCGAAGCGGCGCGGGGTGAAATCGCGGGCGGTCGACCGCTGGCCTGGGGGAAACACGGGACCGTCGGGGCCGGCTTCGGGCAGCACGGGTTTGTCGGCGCCGGGTTCGGGGAAGAACACTTTGATGTGATAGTCGAACGAAGCGGAGACGAAGTCGTGCAGATCCTCGCCCGTGAAGGTGACGCGGATCAGATGCGGGGTCAGCGCGTGTACCTCTTTCACCTGCAAGAGACGGAACTTCAGCGGATGCCGCACGCGATGGACTGCCAGATCGGCTCGGTTGTCATTTGTCAGCATAAGGGTGCCATTCCTGTTGGTTCGATTGGCGCGCGAAGGTCCGCATGGGCGCCTTCGAACGCGAGTGTCGGGTAGCGCGATCTGTGCGATCTCAAGCGGTTGGTTCGTTGCTGCCTTCGTCGCTGCCGGGATTGACTTCGCCTTCGATTTCATTTGCCGCGCGCATCAGGATCGCGGCGATGCGGCGCTGTTCGGCAGCCGGCGCGTTGTCACGGCGCAGGAGCGCATGCTTCAACGCGCGGCGCGCTTCGTTCAGTTCCGGCAGCCAGCCGCCTTCGCTGATGTCGGCCGGCTCCTCGCCGGCAAACGCGCGGCGCACGGAATCCATCTTGCGGGCGATATGCGCCAGCTTGGCGAGCATCAATTCGACGCGGTCGCGGTTGGCGGCCAGGTATTCGCGGCCCGCTTCCGACAGTTCGTAACGCTTGCGGTTGCCTTCGAGTTGCACGGTCACGTAGCCGAGTTCTTCCAGATACGTGAGCGCCGGATAGACCATGCCCGGGCTTGGGCTATAAAAGCCGTTCGAGCGCGTTTCCAGCGCTTTGATCAGCTCGTAACCGTGGCTCGGCTGTGCGTCGATCATCGAGAGCAGCAGCAATTGCAGATCGTCGGAGCTGAATTTGCGGCCGCGCGGAAAACCATCGCCGTCGCCACCGAAGCCGCCCGGGCCGCCGCCAAAGCGTCCACCACGGCCGCCGCCGCGATGTTCGTCATGGCGGCCGATCGCGTGCCATAGTGCGTGCAGGGAGAAGCGGTCGTGGCCGTGATGGCCGAAGCGGTGGCCGTGACCGTGGCCGGCGCGGTCGTCGCGTTCACTTCGGTTGTCATGGCCACGCTCGTCGCCATGGAGCGCGTGTCGGCCGCCGCGGCCGCGCTCTTCGTTGTGAAACTCGTGCCAATCGCCACGTCCGCCGTCACGGCGTTCGAAGCCTTCACCGCGCGCCTCACCGCCGCGCTCGTAGTGACGGGCGAATGCGTGCCAAAGCGCATGCAAAGACGGGCGGTCATGCCCTGCGAAGAAGCCTTCGTCCGCGCCACGCGAACGGGAAAAACGATGTTGATGACGCATGCTGGGTACTCCCATTTGTGTCTTAAGATGTGTCGTAAGATATATATCTAAAGATAGTTTGTCAAACTTCTTTTTTGCGCCTATGGGTGCACAACAGAGTCTGCGGGATCGTAAGGTTCGCCGTTCCGATACAACAAAGTCTGCGGCATCGCGAAAATTCGGTGTGCGGCGCACAATTGCGGAAGCGTTATGACTATCGCCTCTGGATTGTCGATATTCGGTGCGATCCGGCTACGCCATGGTGGATCGTGGGCCATAGTCGCTCGCGTCGGTGCTGATCCATCCGGCCCCGTTCAGGATTGCCTAGGAGGTTGTCGGAGTTTGCGCCGAGGTTGGTCATCCGGGCGGGCACGTTGGGCGTTAATGAATCAGCCAGTTCACTGAGAGAGCCCATAGATGAGTCGCTTCGTGCCCGTTGATCGTCAGAC
>NZ_WOEZ01000031.1 GCF_013177735.1 Paraburkholderia elongata
GGCTCCAATACGCCGATCATCGAGTGGCCCGATTGCGCCGATCATGCACTGGCTCGATTACGGCGATCATCAGGTGGCTCGATTACGCCGATCCCGGAATGGCCCTATCACGCCGATCCGTGACACCACTCGGGGAAATCTGGGCGAATCCGCTCATTTTCCGTGCCGGGGAGTTCGTAAAACCATCTGTATCTCTTCCAGCCTTCTTCGAACTCACCAAGGACAAGTTGCACACCGGCAAGATGAAATTGCAGGTATGGGTTATCCGGCAGAAGCCGTGCTGCTTCGATACTATGCGGTCGACTGTCGGCAACGTTGCCGGTGATGCTAAGTGCGCTTGCCGCGTTGTGATGCAGAAACGGGTGTTGCGGATCGATGACGAGTCCCTGCCTAGCCACGCTAAGCGCTTCGCTGAAGCGGTCGTGGGTGTTCAACACGTAGGCTAGTGAATTGAGTGTATCGGCATTGTCGGCAAAGCGGGTTCTGGCCTGCCTTATCGCTTCATCGAGCTCGCGATTGTCGCCTGCCTTGGCCAGTGCCGCGATCAGGTCGAGTACATCTTGCGGGCTTGCAGGGTCGAGCATCCACGCTTGTTGCCAGTAGCCTGCGGCTTCATCGATCTTCCCGAGTTCCGTGCAAATTCGGGCCAGCGCGCGAACGGCATGGTGCAATCCCGAATCAATCTCAATGGATTTTTCATAGTGGGCCATTGCCTCATCGAGACGGCCGGACAGCCGCAGGCAGTCGGCAAGGTTCCGGTGAAGACTGGCGGTACCGCCCGCGAGGCTGATCGCACGACGATAGGACGCTTCGGCCGATGCATGGTTGCGCTTTAACGCGGCAAGCAGGCCCGCGTGCTCCCACAATTCCGCCCGCTCAGGGGCTATTTGCAATGCCTGTTCCAGGTATTCGCGCGCCCGATCCATTTCATCCGTATGAACACAGGCGAGTCCCATGCGGTGCAGCGCGTGTGCGTCGCGTGGGCGCACGGCGAGTACTTTGCGGTAACCGCTCATCGCCTCGGTCATACGTCGCGCGGAAAAATGCGCATCGGCACGCGCGACGAAAGCGTTCAGGTCCGCGTCATCGTGATTCATTGTTTGCCCGTGGATGGTGGGAAGTACGCCCCTGCGATCCGCAGCTAAGACGCAGGGGCGCAATTCTGGCGTAGCCGGTTTATTGCGTATAGGTGGCCAGAAGAGAAACGCCGCTCAGTTTTGTGCCGGCACTCAATACGCCGTAGTAAGTTCCGGCTACCGGGTTGGCGATCGTGCAGGTGGCGGCCCCACCTCGCACCATAACGGACTCACAGTCAGGATGGAGCATGGATGGCGTACCGGCTCTGACATACAGTGTTGCGGTTTGGCTGGCTGTTCCTGGCGACAGGGTGAACGTCAAGCTCTTTACGCCCGGAGGAACAACCAGATCGTAATTCTGCATATCGCCGTTTTTCGCTGAGATCGTCAACGGAATACCGGCGCTTAGGTCCGTAAGGGTTGGAGGAATGACCTGAAATGGGCGCGTCAGCCTGCTAACGGCCCCGGTGCTATCCGTCACTGTGAATGTGATTTCATAAGTGCCCGGATAGTCATAGTTCACATAGGGAGAGACTGATTGCGTGCGCACCATATCAGGACCACCAGTACCGAAATTCCAGGTCCATGACTTGATCGGCGCACCCCTGGCAGTAGACAGGTCCGTGCATGTCACTTGCATTATCGTCGTAGCTTCTGAGCATGCAAAATCCGCTGCCGCTGGAATCTTTCCAGACCTGGCGGCAATGACAGTCGCGTTCGCATCCAGAATGCCTGAGCCGATAGGTTGGTCCGGTTTGCCGTTGGGAAACGGTTGCACATTCTGTGTCAGCAGGGCCCTCATTTCCGCGGCGCTCAGGGGTGTGGGAACGACTGACTGAGCGAGTGCGATAACGCCGCTCACCATCGGTGCCGCCATCGACGTGCCGTCCATGTACGTATAGCCTTCGGTGCCCGGCGCGGCGGTTCCGTTGTTATAGGTGGACCAGATCGAGTCGCCAGGCGCAGCAATATCGACAGTCTGCCCATAGTTTGAAAGAACCCACTTTAAACCGGGGCGATTGCTGCCGCCGACACTGATAACGTTTCGGCAGTTCGCCGGCGTAAAATTCGTTGCACTGCTACCGTTGTTGCCCGCCGCTGCAACTACAACGGCACCGCGACTGACTGCGTAGTCAATTGCGTTCTGAAACGTCATTCCGCAGGAACCCGCACCCCCAAGGCTCACATTAATGACCTTCGCTGGGTAGGCGTTGTTGGGGATGCCTGACACGCTCCCGCCAGCGGCCCACGTCACGCCATCGGCAACGTCGGACGTAAAGCCTCTTCCGCACGCATTCATTACCCGGACTGGGACGACTTTTGCGCCTGGCGCAATCCCGGCTATGCCAACGCCGTTGTTGGTCTGCGCGGCCATGATGCCCGCGACGTGAGTACCGTGCCAGACGACTGGGCATGTCTCTGTCGTGATACCCGGATTCGCGCCGTCACCGCCGCGGTTGTTCGCGGTGAAATCGTACCCAGACAGGATATTGGCATTCAGGTCGCTATGACTGGTCACGCCGTTGTCTATCATCGCGATCACGATCCCGGAACCGTTAGCCATGTCCCAGGCAGTCTCTGCCCGTATTCCCGCAGTGGTGATGCCGGGTTTCTGGTTCGAGGTTAAGCCCCACTGTTTGCTATATTCCGGATCGTTTGGAGCCATTGTTACGGACATTGGTGCATCGGGCTCCACATATTCGACGTTAGGGTCCGATGCAATGGCGCGCATGAACGCTTTGGCATCCTTGGCGTTCAGCTTGCGTTCCGTTGTAACCACATCAGCGCCGATGCCCATGCGGCGCAAATGGCGCGCTCTCGCGGGGAAGGCATTCGTCAGCCGGTCAAGTCTTGACTGGACTGCAGAGGCTGATCCGCGTTCTGCGGTGCCGGTCCTGTACTTGACAATGAAGCGGTCGTTGGATGCGTCCGAAGACAGGCCGCTCATATTCATTTTTAAGGACGATTGCAGAGGAACGGTGCTTGATGCCGCCGCGAATGCCGCGCTCTTTTCCAGGGTCGGTGTTGTTTCGGAAGTTGTATCACCGCCGCTGTTTCCGCCACACGCCGCGAGTGCCAACGCAAGCGAAATACAGGCAGCGCCTGCCAACGCACAGCGCGTGCCTGCTTTGGACCACAGAGCGCCAATGTAGGCCGTTGTTCTACGAGAGCCGTTCTGCACGTTCTCATCTCTCTTTTGTTTCATGGTTTTATTCCCGGTTCGACATACAGAAATGATTGCCCCCGCTTTTATGAAGTAGTCGTACTGCGGTCATCAGTGGTGCCATAGTCACGGGCCGTTTTTTGGCCAGCCGGCGTAGTCTATTTTTTAGACTAGATTAAGATTCCTAACTAATAACCATCGGACGGTTGCGTGATAGGTGACCTTCTGCGGCTGTTAGTCAGCCAGTCAGGTTCTTATGTTTAGATGCAATGAATTGCTTGATGAAGATAATAAATAGCCTGATTGATATAAACAATCAGGGGTTTCTATTTCTCCGTCGGATAATTTACCTGCAGCGTAAGACTGTCGACGTGTGTCCACACATGCCAACGAATCAAATCACTCTGGCGACTAAGGTGAGAAGGGGGATGGTTGAGGTAACGGGGTGTTTCGCGTACCGGGTGGCACGCGTTGCGTCGATGGCTGAGCGATAGCTTCCTCGCTGCAGTGTCAGCGAGGAAGCACCGGAACGAAGTCCGTCCGAATCAATGCCATTTCGCGTAACTGCGGGGAGAAAAGAAGAAACTCACGACGATCATGGCGGCAACGCTACCGGCGAGCATGATCCAGGCGGTCCCGAACCCGCCAGTCCAACCCCGGACCATACCGGCAAAAATGGGCGCAATGGCCGCCACAACAAAGCCGACCCCTTGCGTAAATGCGACAAGCTTTCCAGTCACGCTGTGGTGCGCCGAATGATCCATAGTAGTAACAAGCGTCAACGAGAACGTCCCGCCAAGTCCGGCGCCGGCAATGCCGACCCAGACCAACGGGGCCGCATCGGGCCACAAGATCATCCCAAGCAACCCGGCGAATTGGGCGGACAAACCTAGAACCAACCACGGCCGCCGATCCCGAAACGACGCCGCGGCCAGCGGAAGCAATAAAGCCGACGCAGCCTGAAACACGGTCATGCTTGCAAGCAACGAACCGCTATCCGCGACGCTCACGCCACGCTGCTGGTAGGACGCCGGCAGCCATGCGACGAGCGTCGTATATCCACCGTTGACGATTCCGAAGTAGAGACCAAGCGTCCACGCGCGCCGCTTGCGCCACAGCGGAAGATCCACGGGGCTCGCAGGAGCGGGTTGTGCCGCAGCGCCAGTCGAAGGCTGAAGATTCAGACCCAGCCAGCACAGCAACGCCGCGAGAGCAGGAATGGCCCACACGGCGAGCCCCGCATGCCACGACCCCATCATGTTGCTGACCCACGGACTCAAGCGCGCCCCCAGCCCGCCGCCTCCCATGATCGACGCCGAGAAGACCCCCATCGCAAGTGGCACCCGCGCATGGAAGCGCTGCTTCATGACAGCGGGCAGCAGAGCCTGAATCGCCGCGACGCCTACGCCCGCCATAGCCGCCGTCAACAGCAAGGCCGCACCGCTTGCAGTCGCCCAGCGTGCGCCGCAAGCCAGCGCGATCGCCAGTAAACCGAGTGCAACGCCGCGCGTTTCACCAATCGACCGGGTTAGCGCGCCAGCGCCGAACGCGCCGATGCCCATAGCAACGACCGGCAGGCTGGTCAGCAACGACGCGCCGTAAAAGCTTAACCCGGTTGCGTCGCGGATCGTCGTCATCAACGGGCTGATCGACGTCAGCAGGGGCCTCAGATTGATGCCGATCACCACAATCGCGCACAGCCATAACGCGTCACGCCACGTGAGCGCGTGGGATGCGTCGTTGGCATGGGTTTCGGTCGGGCTGGCGCTGGAGTGCGAATTCACAATGGACCTGGATGCGAGAGTGGGCGACGCCTTGCGAGCGGGAAGAGGACACTGCGGGACGCTGCGCAACCGGCGGCGGCAAGACGGGTAACGAGGCTCGAACAGGCTGGAAAAAACCGCACGAGACTATTTTGGTCAACCATAATAGCATTTAATGGTTAACCATTTTCCTGATGTCCGGTATGAGTTCAAGCGCCCGCGGATGGCGTCTGCCACTCCGCGTCGCTACAATGCCGGGCGATATCGCTCCGTTCTCCATCACTGAATTCATGGCCTCCCGTTCCTCGCGTACGTCGTCTGCCGACACCGGCACACCCATCCGCAGCGCGCCCGAAGACGACTCGATCAGCGTCGAAGAGCGCATTTATGCGTCGATCACCGCGGCGTTGTTGCAAGGCCGTCTGCGGCCGGGCGCGCAACTGGTCGAGCGCGATCTCGCTGCTGCGTTCGGTTGCACGCGCGGCGCGTTGCGCAAGGTGCTCGCGCGGCTGGGTTTCGAAGGCAAGCTGGTGCTCGAGGCGAATCGCGGCGCGTTCGTTCCGTCGCCATCGGAAGAAGACATTCGTCAGGTGTATCGCGCCCGGCACATCGTCGAGGCGGGCATTGTCGCGGCTTTGTGTGGGAGTTTGAGTGCGGCTCACAAGCGCCGCCTGCGCGGCCATGTGCGCAGCGAAGAGAAGGCGTCACGCGCCGGCGCAGTCGAGGAATCCGTGCGGCTCGCGGGCCAGTTTCATGTGTTGCTGACGGAACTGGCGGGCGGTACGGAATTGCTCGGCCTGGTTGGGCAACTCGTCGCGAAGACCGAGTTGTACAAGGCGTTGTTCGACCCGTCGAAGGGTTCGACTTGTTCTGCGGACGAGCATATGCAGATTATCGAAGCGCTCGATGCGGGAGACCTGCATGCGGCACTGGCGGCGATGCGCGAGCATCTGTCGGAGCTGGAGGAGCGGGTGGTCGAGCAGGTGCGCAAGAGCGCCGCAGGAGAGGATCTCGGTGCGGTGTTCGGGGTGTAGAAAGGGAGGCAGCGCAGTGCGCAAGGGTGTGAGACACCCGACTGCGGCAGGAAAGTACCAGGCGCCAAGCGTGCAGCGAGTGCAAAGCGCGTAACTCATGCGACGCCGCAGCGCGCCGCTCAGGCCCGAGTCAACGAGTCAAGCTTGAGAAGGCGCGCGAAAGGCTTCGCGAACAACTAAACAGCAACAGCGGTGATGGCGATAGGCCACACGCAGGCCACGCAACAACCGTTAAGAAGCGGTCAGCGTGCCGGCAGCCTTAACGGCGACGGAATTGCGTATTGCGTGCGCCGCCGCCACCGGTGGCGCGCTCGTCTTTGTGACGGAAATTGATCCGGCCTTTGGTCAGATCGTAAACCGACAGTTCCAGCGTCACGCGGTCGCCCGCGAGAATACGGATATGGTTCTTGCGCATGCGTCCGGACGCGTAAGCGCCAACCACGACGCCGTTGTCGAGCGTCACGCGGTAACGGCTATCCGGAAGTACTTCGTCGACGATACCGTCAAGTTCAAGCAGTTCTTCTTTCGCCATGCATAACTCCTGGTCGATGGGATAAATGGGTGTTGGCCGCGCAGCTAAGTCTGGCGCAACATCTGATACGGTTGACAGTTGGCTTTCAGGCCAGCTGCGTTGCGGTAACAGCGGATTCGCTGATAGTACCGCTCAAAGATCGGCGACGGATTGGCCGTCTACGCGGCCGTCGATCAATTGCTCGGCGTGGGCCATGCACGCAATGCGTGCCTTGCCCGTGCCGTCGAAAGGAAACAGATACTGCAGACGAAACACACGCCCGTCGGCTGCCGGATTGGCGCCCACGCGGCAGATGCGCACCGACGCGTCGTAGCCTGCGTCCGGATTGCGGCCCGTCTGACCGTCCGTCGGGCGGCGCGGATAGACGAGCGGGTGAATTTCGTAACCTTTGTACGTCTTGACAACTGAATTCATGAAGCACGTGTCCTGTATTACGTGGCCCCTGTGTCACGCGTGTTACGCGCGGCACAACAGGCCTGGCAGCGCTGCACCTTAGGGCGCGCCGCCATGGAAAAAAGGTTGGCACAGGCCCGATGGCAAGGGCATGAGCGCGGCCGCGCAAAATCGCGGATTCGATGGAGAAGAAACACGCTGATGTCGCGCAGACATCGGGCGCGTAAAAGCTGAACAACTCAGCTGCACAACTCGCGACGGCGAATGCAGGCGGCGCATTGCCGGAGTGACGGGATCGCCGACAGGCAGCGGTCGAACAGTCGGGGGTGGTGCGGAGACGCCGATTGATACTGTGCTTGATACTGCCGGTGCTACGGATGCGGAATACAGCTATTCCAATATGATGCACTAAATGGGGCTAATTGGATAGCAAAAAGTTCCGTGTGCGGGCAAACCGCCCAGCCGGCGGGGTGTTGGGCGAGAAAAGGCTGCCGCGAACGGCGTGCCGGGGTATGACCGGCACGCCGTGTGTGAGGTGGCGCCGAAATGGAAAAAGCGGGCAAAGTCGGACAAAAGCGGCCGAAGGCGAAGGCTGGCGTCAGCGGGTGGTTTCGGCAACGCGCTTTTGCAGTTCGCGTGCAGCGGCGAGCGGAATGCGCGCATCGTCCCAGCCGGCCAGCCATTCGACCTCCTTCGACGTAAAAATCTGCCCGTGATTGCGCAGCGTGTATTGCAACGAATCGATGATGTGGTTGCGAATGATTTCCGGCGTGCCTTCGTCATCGAGCACGGCGCGAAACGCTTCGAGCGTGGCCATCTGTTGCTCCGTGAAATAGTTGGTTCTTTTATCGCACGAAAAAAAATCGCTCGCCAAGCGGACAAAAATCGCTGGGTGCGCGCGCAACAACCAGAACGGGTGGGCAGCATGCCGTCGAGCGCCCATCAAGGCCCTGCGCACGATGCGGCCCCGCAATAAAATAGCCGTCGCGCTGTCGCCATGCCGCCGCGGTCGCCGCCGCCGATTGGGGTCGTTACAATGGCGAGTTGCCACGCAAGGCTGCCCGGCATCGTTGCGCTTGCTTTGCCTGCCGGCCATAACCTCGGCGCCCGACTGGCTCATTTGGGCAAAAGCGGCGCCGCATCCCTCGAACCCTGCGATTCCTCAATGCGCAAGACAACCGTCTCTCCTGTGAAAGACCTGCTGCTGGACCGCTATGCACCCATTGCAGACGGCATCGCGGCGCTGTTCTACCCGTGTGCCGAAGTCGTGATTCACGACCTGCGCGATCAGACCATCGCGTATCTCGTGAACAATCTGTCGAAACTCGAAGTCGGCGGCCCCTCGGTGCTCGATGAAGTCCACTATGCGGCGCGCGGGCGGACGATCGGGCCGTACGAGAAGCTCAATTGGGACGGTCGTCGCATGCGCTGCGTGAGCAACATCCTGTTCGACGACGAGGGCAAACCGGCCGGCATGCTGTGCGTCAACTTCAACATCGCGGTGTTCGAAGATGTGCGCTCGACGCTCGATCTGTTCATCAAAGGCGGCAATCTGACGGACGCGCCCGCGGAGGAACTATTCCGCGACGACTGGCAGGACCGCATCAACACGTTCCTGCACACCTGGCTGCGCGAGCGGCAAATCGGCATCAACGCGCTCACGCGCGAACACAAGCGGGAAATCGTCGAGGCGCTGCATGGGCAGGGCGCGTTTCGCGGCCGCAGTTCCGCGAACTATGTGGCCGCCGTGCTGACGATGGGGCGCGCCACCGTCTATAAGATTCTGAAGCAGATGAAAGAGGGCGGCTGACGGTTCTCAAATCGCGGTGGGACAGCGCAGCCCGCCGCTGGACCCAGCACGGAGCCGATGCGCCCGGGAGATTGAAACCGCGCTGCGGGAAGAATAGCTGCGTTCAGCTGTGCAGTCCCATTTTGCCGCTCGCCATGGCGGCGACGCGAACCACGAGCCCTCGGGGAAGCAACCGTGACAGCCAGGTCGCGGCCCGCACGCTGGTCCGCCCAGGATAGGCGACCGCTTTTCTCTTGTCGAAGGCCTTGAGCGTTTCCTGAACAACCGACTCCGAGCTGTCCATGTCTTTCGGCGACACATTGGTCGACACACCGTCGAAGAAGCTCGTTGCCGTGGGTCCCGGACAAGCGGCCATCACATGAACGCCCGTGCCGACGAGTTCAAATTGCAGCGCCTCGCTGAAGAACAGGACGAAAGCCTTGGTCGCCGCGTACGTGGCCATATGCGGGAGGGGCTGAAAGCTCGCGTTGGAAGCGAGGTTGATGATGCCGCCCCTGCCACGTTTCGCCATACCGCTACCGAACCGATGACTGAGGGCGACGAGCGCCTGAACGTTGACCTGAATCTGCGACTGTTCTTTCGTCGGGTCGTGCGAGAGGAAGCTGCCGGTCAGACCCAGCCCCGCATTGTTGATTAGCAGATCTACCTGAATGCCGCGGCGCTCGAGCTCCTCGCCGATCTGGAGAGCGGCGTCAGGATGGCTCAAGTCGGTATTGAGCGCAACGGTTTGCACGCCATATCGGGCCGAAAGCCTTTCCGCCAGGGCCTGCAATGTGTCACCCGAGCGGGCGACCAACACTAGGTCCATGCCGCGTGCGGCCAGTGTTTCCGCAAAGACCTTGCCGAGTCCTTTTGAGGCGCCGGTAATCAGGGCGGTCGAGCCGCGATAAACAAACATTTTCTGCTCCTTGCTGCGAGGTGAACCTGCATTAGCGTTGCGTGCGCCATCTGAGGTCGCCGGTCACAGGCATCGACTCGATGCTGAGCGCCGCACTTCCTTGGGGACGTGACGCATTGTGCAAGGTGGAGCGTCATTTGATAATTGGGATGCCTTTTGAATCATTTTCAAAAAAAATGGAAATATCGCAGGCCGTCTCACCACCGCATTGCCGTGTCGATCCGTGTTCCCCGTTTGATGAACAGGGTGACCGGTGTTTTCTCGCAGATTTCGGCAAGGCGGGTCCGCTGGCTATCGTCGAGGGGCCCTTCGACGGATACGGTGCGCCGAATGAATTGACCGCCGTCGCGCTCGACGTGCAATTCCGTGTCGACTTTGATCCGGCCACCCGGCCATGCTTTCCTCTGCATATACATCCTGAGCGTGGCAGCGGTGCATGCCGCGAGACCCGAGAGCACGAATTCGAAGGGGGCCGGGCCGCTATCCTGACCCCCATCGCGCGGCCCTTCATCGCCGAGCAGGCTGTGTGTGCCCGCATCGACTTTGACGAGATAGTTGGGTGCATCTGCGTGCGAGATGGCGGTTGCGATCGCGAGAGTCATTGTTGTCCTCACTGGTGTCACGAGGGTGTGACGTTGTTTTGCAGGGCGATGGGTGGCTGGATTGCGCGGCGGTTGCTTGTGCCCCTAATGGCGAGCGCCAAAGTGGACGACACGGGAGCGACCGCCATGTGCGGTGTAGTGTATGCGTCCCCGCGCCCCCGCGTGCCCCGCATCAACGCGGCTTGTTCGCCCCGCCTTCGGTCTGTGCGCGCAGGCGCTCTTCCTGAGCCCGCAGTTCGGGTGTCAGTTCCGCGCCGAAATCATCGGCTTCGAATAGCGGGCGAATTTCGATTTCGGACTCGCTTTCCATCGGATTGGGACAGCGCCTGACCCATTCGACGGCTTCTTCCATCGACTTGACCTGCCACAGCCAGAACCCCGCGACGAGTTCCTTGGTCTCCGTGAACGGTCCATCGATCACGGTTCGCTGGCTGCCTGAGAAGCGCACCCGTTTGCCTTTGGCACTCGGATGCAAGCCTTCGCCCGCGAGCATCACGCCTGCCTTGACGAGTTCTTCGTTGAACTTGCCCATTGCCGCAAGCAGTTCCGTGCTGGGCATCTTGCCGGTCTCTGACTGACTCGTAGCCTTCACCATCACCATGACGCGCATTGTCATTTCTCCATGAATGAGTTGTTGGAGCCACGCGGCCCCGAAGTTTAATCGGGATCGACCGGAAGCTCTTACAAACACGACGAACCAGAATGTCTGAAATCGACACCGTCTAGCAGGCTTCACGGTTCCTTAGTATCGCTCGACGCGAAGGCGCTTTTAACCCTTGCTTGCTTTCGTGAAAAATAGATGTTATTTTTTCATGAAATTAACGGTTGAATTTTTCACGGAGCAGCGTCGATGTTTCATCATTCCGCCGAGCACGTCGCCAGCTACTACGCGCGCACCTATCCAGGCCCGATTCCACTGCGCCCGACTTTGGAAGAGCGCGTGGACACTGAAGTGTTAATCGTCGGCGCAGGCTTCAGCGGCTTGCACACTGCGCTGCGCCTCGCTCTCGCGGGCAAGCGCGTCACCTTGCTCGAGGCCAGCCGGGTGGCCTGGGCGGCGTCCGGGCGCAATGGGGGCCAGGCACTGCTCGGCTGGTCCTGCGATATGCCGCCGCTGGAAGCTGCGCTGGGGCTGGAGCGCACCCGTCGGCTATGGGACAGCATGCGCTGGGCCGCTGGTGAGATACGCGAGCTGCCGCAGCGGCACGGCTTTGATGCTGACTACCGCGCCGGCAGTCTGTGGACGGCGGTGCTGCCGCGCCGCGTCGGTCTGCTGCAGCAGGCCCAGCAGGAGGCCGTGGAGAAGTGGGGCTACGAACGGATGCGGTTCATTCCTCGGGAGGAGATGCCTGAGTGGATCGCGAGCGAGCGCTACCATGCTGCGCTCTACGATCCCGAGGCGGGCCACCTGAATCCCCTGAAGCTGGCCCAAGGCCTGGCGGCGGCGATCGAGCAGGCCGGTGGGCGCATCTTCGAGCAGAGCCAGGTGTTGGATTACCGCGAAACGCCTGGCGGGCCTGCCGGTTATGTGGCGCGCACCGACAAGGGGGAGGTGCGTGCGGACGCGCTGGTACTCGCCTGCAACGCGTATATCGACCGCCTCGACCGCAAACTTTCCAGGCGAATGCTGCCCGTTGGCACGTATCAGGTGGCCACGTCGCCGCTGCAGCCGGACATGGCGCGTTCGCTGCTGCCGCGCAACAGCTGCGTGATCGACAACCAGTTCGTTCCCGATTACTTCCGCCTCAGTCCTGACAACCGCCTGCTATTCGGCGGCGGCTGCACGTACGCGGGCGGTATTCCCAAGGATATTGCGGCGGCCACCCGGCCCTACCTGGAACAGGCGTTCCCGCAACTGCGCGGGGTGGAGCTGGAGTTTGCCTGGGGCGGGCATATCGATGTCAGCATGAAACGCACGCCGGATATCGGCCGACAAGGCGAGCGCTACTGGCTGCAAGGCTTTTCGGGGCACGGCATACTCCCCACGCTCGCCGCTGCCCGGGCAGTCGCCGACGCTATCCTCGGTGACGACGAACTGTTGAGCCTGTATCAGTCCATCGACAATCCGCCTTTTCCCGGCGGAACGTTGCTGGCGGCGCCGCTGGAGGTCATGGGCAAGACCTGGTATCGTCTGCGCGACAGAGTCTGAAAGAAGAGGCGGAAGATGAACAAGCAGGAAGAAATTGAAGGTCTCGCGATACTGATTCGGGACCTCCGCAAGCATAAGAAGGTGACGTTGGGCGCATTGGCGGAAAAGATCGGCCGCTCGGTGGGTTTCCTCTCCCAGATCGAGCGCGGCCTCTCGCGCCCGACCGTGGGCGACCTGACCGCCATCGGTGAGGCCTTAGGCGTACCCACCACCTATTTTTATAACCTGAGCAAGCCGCGCGCGCTGCCTTGGGTGACCCGGCCCGATGAACGCCGCACCCTCTATTACGCCGAGGGCGTGACGGACGTGTTGGTGTCGCCGAACATGTCTGCGGGCTTTTCGATGCTGGAAAGCCACCTGGCTCCCGGCGCCAGCAGCGGTGATAAACCTTTGAACGACAGCGACGAGCAAGGTGGTTTCGTCCTCGAAGGCGAGTTGACCATCTGGCTGGAAGACGAGGCGCAGCCGGTGACCCTTGGCCCTAACGACGGCTTCCAGGTGCCGGCGCACGCCCGGTTCCGCTACGCCAACCTCTCCGACCAACCGACACGGGTACTTTGGGTGTTCACCTAGAATTCCGGCCGAATCTGGACGTAGCAGGGGTGCTACGCTGAATAAAAATTCGGATCGCTAATTAATGACGTGATGAATGCCACGTCCCGTTATGCCGTCGACTTGCCTGCCTCGGTCTACGGCACCTTTGAACTGAATCTCAATCATCACCTTTTGCGTGAGAAGGACAACACCATGACTTCCCCCAGCGCCGATCTGCTTAGCGAAGTGCGGACCTTCCGCGCAGCCTATCCCGAGGTGCGCTACGTCGACCTCATTTGCCTGGATATCCCCGGGCACTTCTACGGCAAGCGATACCCGGTGGACATGCTCGAGAAAGTCGCTGCCGGCAGCCTCCTGAAGCTGCCGCAGAACTGCATCCTGCTGGGCGTGCAGGGCGGGTTGTACCCGATCGGCGACTATTGCTTCAACGACGGAGACCCGGATGCGGTGCGCCGCCTGATTGCCGGCACGCTCAAGCCTGTGCGATGGGAAAGTCAGCCGTTGGGGCAGATGTTGATCAGCTCGGACGGCACCGAGGCGCCCATCGAGTTTGAACCCCGCGAGGTCCTGGCGCGCGTGCTGAAACGCTTCGAACGGCGCGGCATTCGTCCGGTCGTGGCCTTCGAACTGGAGTTTTACCTGTTCGACGCGAAACTCGCGGACGGTCTGCCGCAGTTCCCACGCGACCCGTTCTGTGACGACAGCGATGACCAGCCGAACATGCATATCGAGCGACTGTCGCGGTTCTCCGGCGTGCTCGACGAGATGGTTGAAGCCACGCGCGAGCAGGGCGTGGATGCCACCGTGATCACGGCCGAACTAGGGCCGGGGCAGTTCGAGATTAACTTTGGCCACAACGACGATGGTCTGCGCGCCGCGGACTGGGCCGCCTTGTTCTGCCGCAGCACGCGCGGCGTGGCGATGAAACACGGCTACCGCGCCAGCTTCATGAGCAAACCTTACCTGCATGCGCCGGGCAGCGGCATGCACGTGCACGTGAGTCTCTACGACGAGGCCGGCAACAATCTGCTGGCTGTAGACGGCCGGCGGCCATTGCGCCATGCGGTGGCCGGGTGCCTCGCGCTGCTGCCGCATTGCATGCCGGTCTTCGCTGCCAATCACAACGCTTTTCGCCGCTATGGCTGGAAAGCGAATGCTGCCAGCCGTGGCAGTTGGGGCTTCGAAGACCGCGACGCCTGCATTCGTATTCCCGAATCGGACGATCGCAACCTGCGCATCGAACATCGCGTGGCGGGCGCCGACGCGAACCCTTACCTTGTGCTGGCCGCCATCCTCACCAGTATGGAACACGGGCTGGATGCCGGTCGCGAGCCCATTGCCCCGCTCAATGAGGACCGCAGGAGCGGGATCGACTTTCCGAAAGACATGCTCACGGCCGTCGCCGCGATGCAAAATCATCCGGTGGTGCGCGAGGGAATGGGCGAAGAGTTCGTCATGGTCTACTGCGAGAACAAACGGCAGGACCATCTGGATTTCATGAACGAGGTGAACGCGCGGGAATATCGCTGGTTCCTTTGAACGCTGGTACGTTTCACGGCTCAGGCAGCCATGCATCGCAACTGCAGATGGCAACAGCGTAAGTCCGCATCAGTGATCGTTCGCGCGGCGGCACGGGTTTAAAATGACGGTCGCGACAAAACCACGTGCTCTGCTTCGGAGGACGTCGGCCCGTTTATAAAAATTCCGTTGATGCGGACAGGAGTAGTTAAATGGGGCTATTTCAAAAGTGGAGTGGGTAATGCGGCTTACGAGGCATGTGGGTTGAAGGCTGAGAAGTCGAGCTTTCCGGCGATGAGGAACAGCACAGTCCGCATGGTTTTGAAGCTGGCGTACCCGCGC
>NZ_WOEZ01000307.1 GCF_013177735.1 Paraburkholderia elongata
GCGCGGGTACGCCAGCTTCAAAACCATGCGGACTGTGCTGTTCCTCATCGCCGGAAAGCTCGACTTCTCAGCCTTCAACCCACATGCCTCGTAAGCCGCATTACCCACTCCACTTTTGAAATAGCCCGTTTTCCGTTATGCGCCCCTGTTCGATATGTCATCATCCCACGCTTGCATATGCTTCTATTGTTACGCGTCCAGCTTCAGGGGGGACACGTGCCACGCTCGATCATCGTACCGGAAAAAAATTGCAACCACGTCCGGCCGGACGCAATGCTTCACAGCGTACACCTCGGGTTCGACTGAATCGGGTTGCTCGAATCGCCTTCGTCAATGCAGGTGTCAGCATGCTCTGGCTACCCAGGCAGCTGCCACGGAGACAGCGTAGTCGGCGTGTTTCGCATCTGAGTTGGTCGTAGTTACAGTTCAGATATCTTTGTGCGAAAGGTGATTGCAAAGATATTGTGTGGCGAATGCCCCTTCCTAGGTCATCGTATCCTGGCTGTGGTTAGTTCCGGTGCGGGTGCACCGTTTCAGACATTAGTCTGTAGTGCGATATGAATGTCAAATGAGGCGTCGTCAACATGAACGTGCCGGGACTACATCCGCCTAACTTATGTCCGGGATCAGATGCTCGACGCATAGATGCAAGGGTTGCCTCAATCATGCTGACGGCCCATCGGGGCTAGACGATTTACCGCTGACAGTTCTTTCGTAGATTGTGATCTGGCTGGCATGGCAGTTGCTCTTGGTTACTCCCGGAAAGAGAGGAACGCAGATTCATAGATGGATTTTGTGCTGGACAATCTATAGCTGAGGAGTCCATGAAACTCATTACCACAATCATCAAGCCGTTCATGCTCGATGACGCCCGCGAAGCCTTGTCGGCGATCGGCGTCTCAGGCATCACGGTGACGGAAGTCAAAGGATTCGGTCGTCAGAAGGGCCACACGGAGCTGTATCGCGGCGCTGAATACGTCGTCGATTTCCTGCCGAAGGTGAAGATCGAGGCGGCAGTCTCGGACGACATCGTCGACCAGGCGATCGAGGCGCTCGAACGCGCGGCACGTACCGGCAAGATCGGCGACGGCAAGATTTTCGTCACGCCGATCGAGCAGGTGATTCGGATTCGCACCGGGGAGACCGGCGCGGACGCTCTGTAATACCAAAAGATAGGGACACAGATAGTGACAAGAGGAAACGAAAGATGCGCAAATTAATGATGTCCTTGCTGATGGCCGGTTCGCTGCTCGCGGGCGGTATCAAGTTGCGCAAGCGCGGCATCGCCTTCGAGGCGCTCGACAACGGCATCCTCTCGTGCGAAGACCCCAAGGCGCTGCAGCGCATCTGCGATGGACTGGACGACAGGAAGATCGACCGGCTGCTGCGCAAGTGGCTGGCGCGCCTGCCCCATCCCTTCGACCGGCACGACCGGACCGCGGGCTACCGCTACGCGCTGTCGATCCTGCAGGCCGAGTTCGCGCTGACCCAGGTACTTGATCGCCCCGTGACGGGCCGCATCTTCTTCGAGCAGGTCATCCGCGAGAACCTGGACCTGGGACGCCCGGGCCAGGTGCAACTGATCTTCGATCGCCGCGTCAACCGGCGCACCCCGGGGCGCTTTCGCACCCGGGTGATTACCGAAGGGGTCACCCCTTCGCTGCATGTGGACTACAAGCGTTCACGCATCAAGCAGTACCACAAGGAGGGCCAGGCGCTGCGTACCGAGACCACCATCAACGACACCCGCGACTTCGGCGTCGGACGACTGCTGCGCAACCTGCCCGAGTTGCGCCGCATCGGCTTTGCCGCCAACCGGCGCATGCTCGAGATCGAGCAGATCAGCCACGACTGCGCATTGGGCGAAGACGCGTTCCAGGACCTGCAGCGTCCGCGCCACGTTAACGGGCAGCGTGCACCCGCGCTGCGCTTTGCCGACCCGAACGTCCAGGCCCTGCTGCATGCACTGGTGATGTTCGTCTTCGTCGCACGCGGCTTTACCAATCGGGACCTGCGCCAGGACTATGCCGTGCTGCTGGGGCTACATGCCGAGGACGTCACGCCGGGGCGCATGAGCTACGAGCTGCGGCGCCTGCGCCTGCATGGCCTCATCAAGCGGATCCCCAGGACCCACCGCTACCACCTCACGGACCTGGGGTTGCAGACGGCCCTGTTCTATACACGCGTGTACTCGCGCATCTTGCGGCCCGGCCTCGCACTGGTCAGCCCCCAGGCACCTGCGGCCTCACCAGCGTCCTTGCAACGCAGCTTCCGCACCGCCCAACAGGCCGTCAACACATGGTGCGATGAAGCGAAAATCGCCGCGTAGAAAAGCTTGACTCAATCGCTACGAAATCAATTCAGTCAAGGAATCTAGCGCGTTCGACGTGTTCTCTATTTCTGCTAATGCGGCGGCCCGGGTGCGCGGCAGACAGGCAGGGATAGTGCAGGGGCGAGAGTAAATATCGGCGGTCATGTCTCTATCTTCGGACGAGGCCCGTTCCGATGCCCAGAGTGAAAACGGCCTACATTATGGCACTTTAGGCGGCGTTCGGCAGAGCAGCCACATTCCGTACTTGCATTACGGCGATAGAGCTATCGCACTGCGCGCGACCATCCGTGTCAGGTAGTCAGTAGGCGCTGGTGGTCGGCGGCCCCGCTAGCAGAAACTATGGACATCATTAGCTTCGCCGTGAACACCATTAGCGGAATTGACGAACTGCAACAACATGCTCGATGCATTCCGTGCGACCGGCGACGGCTGGCAGACCCGCATGAACGACGCCCTGCGGACCTATCTGAAGGAGCACCCGATAAAACCGGCATGAGGTGGACTAGGCCACCGGCGGAGCGCGTTAATGCTCGTACGTCATCGCCGTATCCAACGAAGACACGAGTTTAATTCAGAGTCCACCATGCCGATCGGCATAAAACAGGAAATCTTCGATGCACTTTTGCAGTGCGGTCTCGAAGATACTGTCCTGCCAACTCGCGCGATCGTAGTAATACCGGTCGTCGAAGTAAAGTTCAGACCGTCGTCGTTCGTCGCCGACGACGTGATTTTCAATCTATTGCGATCAAGGGTACCGCAAAAATTCAGGCCATGATGCCCCCCGTCCTTGTAGTAGAGCTTCACTGAGATTCCCGAATCATAGTCCGGGACCTCAACACGGATACCACGTTTCATGAGCTTGGCCTTGTACTCGTCAACCAGCGGCACTAGCCGTGCGGACACCTCTTTCAAGAAGGCGCCGTTTTCGGCGGCAACGCTCTGCGCCGTGGCCGTCACTACCTGGGCCCTTTTTGAAGTTTCTCATCAACCTTTGTAAAGAAGTCGCCCACGTCCATCGATAGTTCTCCGTTGGAGTAAAAAGCCGCTGAGTGTTAAATGCAGAGTCGGATGGGAACTATAAGCTACTGTTTTTTGCAGAATGCGCGGAAAAGCTACGACTGAGAGGCCTAAGGGTGAGCTTCTACGGGACCCGAATAGCAATCACGCACGTCTGCCGCGCCGTTAGCCTTGCCGTGGCGACAGGTACGATCTGCCCCAAGCGTGCTATCGTGCCGGCTCGATTGAAAGACGTCGGCAATTGAAATGGACCGGTTATTCATGCAGCGCGCAAGCGCAGTGCTGTTTTTGTTAAGGCATCGTCGCGAATGGTCGGCACGGGTTGAGGCCGCGCAGAGCGGCGACGTCGAATTTGAGATGCGACAACTCGACTTGATTGAGCGCTTGATCCTCGACGTCCGCGCGGGACGCGTGGACGCATTCGAGCTGGACCATCCAAGGGCCATTGCGGTGTTCGTCTCGGACTAGCGATCCCCGGTCACTGGAACCGCCTCGATCTCGATCGAACCACGACGTCGGCAAGGCTGACGCACACAACCGTATCGCCGAAACTTCACCACGTCAGCGTGTCCTCCGCAGGACACTGATACACTCGCGCTGCTCGGTAATGGCCATCCCTTAACGACCATCAGAAGAACATGAAGCGACTAATGCTTATCGGCGCGCTAATGCTTGCCGGATGCGCTGCAAACTCGGGCGTGGTCCCGATGGGACAAGGCAACTTCATGGTGTCGCGGCAGGCTGCAACCGGATTTAGTGGTTCTGGAAACCTGAAGGCTGACGCCTTGCGGGAGGCAAATCAGCACTGTGTCGACCAGTACGCGCGAAGCGGACCCCCCCTTCCTGTTCGGCAACTTCCCGAAGGCGGAAGTGCAGTTCACCTGTATTCAGCGTCAGTGATCGGCTCTCACACGTCTCGTGCAAGAGACAATAATTAACGAACTTCAACAGTCGGTTGCGAAGCCGCCGATCCATCAAGCATCGATGAATTGCATTTCGGCCGATTCCCCCAATAGCAACGATCGGTTTGCATCTGCGGCGGCGCGCATGTAGTCCCACAGCGCTGTGATGCGGCGCAGCTTGCGCAGATCCTCGCGACTGCTCAGCCAGAAATGGCGCGTGACCACGATTTCGTCACTCAGAATCGGGACCAGTTGTGGATTGGGGGCGGCCATGAAGCACGGAAGGATGGCTAGTGCGTTCCCTTGCAGCGCTGCATGGTAGTGCGCAATGACGCTCGTGCTGCACAGACTGGCCGTAACGTCGGGAATGGTTCGGTTCAGATAGAGCAGTTCGTGGCTGAACGCGAGATCCGCTACGTAGTCGATGAACGCGTGACGCCGCAGGTCGACCACGGAACCGATGTGCTCATGGCGCTGCAGATAGTCCTGTGTGCCGTACAGTCTGAGCCGGTAGTCACACAGCTTCGTATAGACGTATTGGCCGCGCTCGGGGCGCTCAAGCGTGATGGCCAGGTCCGCTTCCCGTTTGGACAAACTGACGAAGTGCGGCACGGGCAGGAGATCGATCGAAACGTCGGGATGCCGGTCCGTAAAACGCGCAAGCTGCGGCGCCAGGACAAAGCAACCGAAGCCTTCGGTGGATCCGATCCTTACATGTCCGGAGAGGGTTTGCGCGCCGCTTGTGAACTGATCGCTGGCGGACTGCACAGTCGTCTCCATAGCGTCGGCGTATGAAAGCAGGCGTTGCCCCTCCGGCGTCAACACGAAGCCACCTGCGCGCGACTTATCGAACAGCACCGTTCGGAGCGCTGCTTCGAGTTCCCTGACACGGCGAGCGACCGTCGTGTGATCGACCCCTAGACGTTTCGCTGCGGCGCTCGCACGCTGGGTACGCGCTACTTCGAGGAAGTAGCGCATGTCGTCCCAGTTCAGGTGCTCCAGTCTTACGCTTGTGTTTTTTTGCATATCGGATGGGCTTTTTCGTCCCTATGCTGTGGATATTCGAATAACTATACTCGGTCGCATGCCGCTGGAACAACCGCGGCTCAGGGCGCCGACTCTATCCGCGCCGGTGGCCGACTAAAAAATACCGGAGACAAACAGGATGCAGATGCAATCGACTCCCGACGGGGCGGCAGTTGCCGCGCCGCTACCGAAGCGTGCCAGGGATTACCTGATCGCAGGATGGGCCAGCATGGCTGGCACCACCATCGAATGGTATGACTTCTTCCTGTACGGCACCGCTGCTGCGCTGGTGTTCAACAAGATCTTCTTTCCGACGCTCGATCCCATCCTCGGTACGCTGGCCGCGTTTGCGACCTACGGCGTGGGCTTCATCGGGCGGCCTATGGGCGGCATCGTATTCGGCCACTTCGGCGACCGGATTGGACGCAAGTCGATGCTGCTTGTCACGCTGCTGATGATGGGCATTCCGAGCATGGTGATCGGTTTGATTCCCTCCTATCAGAGCATCGGTTACTGGGCTGCAGGACTGCTCGTCGCGATGCGCTTTCTGCAAGGCATGGCGGTCGGGGGCGAATGGGGCGGAGCCGTGCTGATGGCGGTGGAGCATGCGCCGCCCGGACGCAAGGGCTTTTTTGGCAGCCTGCCGCAAACAGGGGTGGGCTTCGGACTGATCCTGTCTTCGCTGGCCATGGCCGCCGTGACTGCGTTGCCGGAGGCCGACCTGCTGGCATGGGGTTGGCGAATCCCGTTTCTCGCCAGCATCGCGTTAGTCATCGTCGGCTGGGTCATTCGCGTGCGTGTTCCTGAATCGCCGGACTTTGAACGTGTAAAAGCGCTTGGGGCACCCGTCAAGGCGCCGATACTCGAAGCATTGCGGCGGCATCCACGCGAGTTGCTGATCATCATCGGCGCACGCACTGCAGAGAACACGTGGTTCTATCTGGTCGTCGCCTTTGCGCTAGCGTATGCGGCTAACCAACTGAAGGTTCCCAAGGCGGCCATCCTGCATGCAATCACCGCGGGTGCAGTCCTGTCGCTTTTCACAATGCCGTTTTGCGGTTATCTGAGCGATCGCATTGGCCAGAAACGTCTGTTCCTGATTGGCCTTGTCATCATGTGCCTGTTTGCGGCGCCGTTCTTTGCCATGCTCGGAACGCGCAATCCGGAAACCGTCTGGTGGGCGATGGTGTTGGGCGTGGGCGTGGTGTTTCCGATTCTTTATGCTCCGGAATCGCAATTGTTCGCGTCTCAGTTCCCCGCCGAGATTCGCTATAGCGGAATCTCGTTATCGGTGCAGATTGCGGGCGTGCTCGGGGGTGGCGTCGCGCCGATGATTGCCACTGCCTTGCTGGCAGCGGGTGGCGGCCGCCCCCACTATGTGCTCGCCTACATGGTGGCGCTGGGTATCGTCGCGCTGAGCTGCACGATGTTGATGCGAGCACGGGCTGACTAGCGATGAGTGGCCGATCTTACCGCCGGGCGGTCACGTCGCGCTGCAGCGCAGCGGCGTGCGTGCAATCGGTCTGCGAACTGATCACCTGCCTTTTTTCTATTGTCCGGCGTTCGCCGGGACCTATTCGAACCCAACCAAGAGAGTCAAAACATGAATGCTGTAACCCAGGCGTCCAATGGTGGTGTAAGCACGGCGAAACTGCTGATCAACGGCGAGTTCGTCGAGTCGAAATCGCAGGAGTGGCGCGATATCGTCAACCCGGCGACGCAGGAAGTGCTGGCGCGTGTGCCGTTTGCGACCGCTGAAGAAGTGGATGCGGCGATTCGCTCTGCGCACGCCGCGTTTGCCACCTGGAAGAACACGCCGATCGGCGCGCGCATGCGCATCATGCTGAAGTTCCAGGCGCTGATTCGCGAGCATTCACCGCGTATCGCCAAGACCTTGAGCGCCGAGCAGGGCAAGACGATTCCCGATGCGGAAGGCGATATTTTCCGCGGGCTCGAAGTGGTCGAACACGCCTGCTCGATCGGCACCTTGCAGCAGGGTGAGTTCGCCGAGAACGTCGCGGGCGGTGTGGATACCTACACGCTGCGTCAGCCGATCGGTGTATGCGCCGGCATCACGCCGTTCAATTTCCCCGCGATGATCCCGCTGTGGATGTTCCCGATGGCGATCGTCTGCGGCAATACGTTCGTGCTGAAGCCTTCCGAGCAGGATCCGCTGTCGACGATGCAACTGGTCGAACTGGCGCTCGAAGCCGGCGTGCCGAAGGGCGTGCTGAATGTCGTGCACGGCGGCAAGGACGTGGTCGACGCGCTCTGCACGCACGATCTGGTGAAGGCGATTTCCTTCGTCGGCTCGACGGCGGTCGGCACGCATGTTTATCGCCTCGGCAGCGAACACGGCAAGCGCGTGCAATCGATGATGGGCGCAAAGAATCACGCGGTTGTGCTGCCCGATGCGAATCGCGAACAGACCTTGAATGCCCTGGCTGGCGCAGGTTTCGGTGCGGCGGGGCAGCGCTGCATGGCGACCTCGGTGATCGTGCTGGTTGGCGCGGCGCAGCAATGGCTGCCCGATCTGGTCGAGAAGGCGAAGACGCTGAAGGTCAACGCGGGTAACGAGCCAAACACGGACATTGGCCCGGTCGTCTCCCGCGCCGCGAAACAGCGCATTCTCGGCCTGATCGAAACGGGCGTGAAAGAGGGCGCAACACTGGCGCTCGACGGCCGCGACGTGAAGGTGCCGGGCTACGAGCAAGGTAACTTCATCGGCCCGACGGTCTTCACCGATGTCACCACCGAGATGGAAATCTATCGTCAGGAAATTTTCGGCCCGGTGCTGGTGGTGCTGAGCGTCGCCACGCTCGATGACGCGATCGCGTTCGTCAACAGTAATCCGTTTGGTAACGGCGTGGGTCTCTTCACGCAAAGCGGCGCGGCGGCACGCAAATTCCAGAGCGAGATCGATATCGGTCAGGTCGGTATCAACATTCCGATTCCCGTGCCGGTGCCGTTCTTCAGCTTTACCGGTTCGCGCGGCTCGAAACTCGGCGACCTCGGGCCGTATGGCAAACAGGTTGTGCAGTTCTACACGCAGACCAAGACGGTTACCGCCCGCTGGTTCGACGACGACACGGTCAACGACGGCGTCAATACGACGATCAGCCTGCGCTGAGCCCTCAGGTCTATTGGAGAACACATCATGAAAATTGGCTTTATCGGACTCGGCAACATGGGCGCGCCGATGGCGCTCAATCTGCTGAAGGCGGGCCACACAGTCAACGTATTCGACCTCAGCGCGCAAGCCGTTCAGACACTCGTCGATGCGGGTGCCAACGCCGCAAGTTCGCCGAAAGCCGCGGTGAGCGACGTCGAATGTGTGGTGACGATGCTGCCCGCGGCCACTCACGTGCGCAGCGTGCTGATAGCGGATGACGGTGTTTTCGCCGGTATCGCGGAAGGCGTGACGATCATCGATTCGAGCACCATCGATCCGGCGAGCGTGAAGGCGTTTGCCGAACTTGCCGAGCAACGCGGTAATACCTTCGTCGACGCGCCCGTCTCGGGCGGCACCGGCGGCGCGGCGGCGGGCACACTGACCTTCATGGTCGGCGGCAGCGCGAGTGCGTATGAGCAGGTCAAACCGGTGTTGTCGGCGATGGGCAAGAACATCGTGCATTGCGGCGACACCGGCACCGGCCAGGTCGCGAAGATCTGCAACAACCTCGTGCTTGGCATCACGATGGCGGGTGTGGCCGAAGCGATGTCGCTGGGCGAGGCGCTCGGCATCGACTCGAAGGTGCTGGGCGGCATTATCAATACCTCGACGGGCCGCTGCTGGAGTTCGGATACGTATAACCCGATGCCCGGCGTGATCGAAACCGCGCCGTCCACGCGCGGTTATACCGGCGGCTTCGGCACCGATCTGATGTTGAAGGACCTGGGCCTTGCCACCGACGCCGCGAAGTTCGCGCGTCAACCGGTGTATCTTGGCGCGCTCGCGCAGCAGCTTTACCAGACGATGAGCACGAAAGGCGCGGGACGCCTGGACTTTTCGGCTGTGATCAAGCTCTACCGTCAGGACAGCAAGGACGGAGACGCCGCAAACGCCGAGGCGTCCCGTCAATGAGCGCTTTGCAGAACGCCGCGCCTGATGTGAGCGTGGAAGCGGAGCGCGAGATCCTGTTCCGTGTGGTTAACCGCGTCGCAATTATTACGCTCAACCGCCCATCGGCGTTGAATGCGCTATCGCACGACATGGTGCGCGAACTGACGGAGATGATCGAGCGCTGTCGAATGGATCGCGAGATTATCGCCGTTGTAATGCTCGGTACTGGAGCGAGGGGTTTTTGCGCCGGCGGAGATGTGCGTGCGCTGTACCTTGCGGCGACGACAGGCAATACAGACTGGCGTCGTTTTTTCATCGACGAGTACCGCCTCGACTTCGCACTTCATGCACTTCAGAAGCCACTGGTTGCACTGATGGACGGTGTGACAATGGGTGGAGGCATGGGACTGGCACAGCCCGCATTTCTGCGTGTCGTCACCGAGAGAACCAGGATAGCGATGCCTGAAACACGCATTGGTTTTATCCCTGACGTCGGCGCAACCCACTTTCTTGGGAGAATGGAGGTTGAACTCGAGTTGTACATTGGGTTGACAGGGCTGCCGCTGTCCGGGGCCGACGCGATAAGCTGCGGTCTGGCCGATGTCTATGCTCCCAGTGCATCGCTCGAGGGCTTTGAGAGGCGACTCGGCATGCTCGACCAGAGCGATATCCGACAAAGTATCAAGGACGTATTTGTCTCCCCGATGAACGTCGCACCACCGTCTCGCCTGGAACATTTTCTGCCGTTGATCCGCGGTCATTTTGCTCCGCAGTTTTCCGTTGGACAGATTGTCGATTCGATGGAATACGCGTTGCACGGTGAAATGCCGCAACCAGAGCGGGAATGGCTGGAGACAACTCACACTGCACTGCGAAGCAACTCTCCGTTGATGCTCGAGGTGACTCGGGAAGCGTTGCTGCGCGGCCGCCAGATGACCTTGGCGGATTCCTTTCGAATGGAGTTTGATCTTGTCACACGCTCAATTGAAGTCGGTGATTTCTGTGAAGGCGTTCGGGCTCTGCTCGTAGATAAGGATGGATCGCCGCGGTGGATGTTTAGAGACATCGAAGACGTCAATCCTGCGATCGTGCGCAAATTCCTTTCTGCTCCGTACCGCAACGGCGCACATCCGTTGGCTGATCTTGGTCGGTAAGTAAAGCTTGTGCGCAAAGGGCTCAGTTGCAAATCACGTTAATCGTGCACCGCTGCCTGCGGACGAAAGCAATTACGGTACGTTCAAGGACCGATACCGACCATGCTACGCAGCCAAGTGTTCGCCGTTCGGCACAAGAATTTCTACACCCGCAGCAGTCAGCACTTCAGCGAGGTGGGGTTCAGGATATGAGTTCACCACAAGGCGATGAATCTGGTTTAGCTGACAGACCCTAAAGAGAGCCGTCCTGTTGAGCTTCGTTTCGTCCGCGATGACGGTTACACGTCTTGCCTGAGCAATCATCGCCCTTGCAATTTCTGCTTCTCGCAGTTCGTAATCCATTGCGCCTGTCGCATCGATCGCGCCGACCGTGATCACTGCGTCGCGCGCGGTGAACTGTGCTATCTGTTCAACCGCCAGCGGTCCGACGTTTTCCGCCGCCTCTTCGAGGAATTCTCCTCCTATCAGGAAAACCCGGTGACCCTCGGGGCTTCGCGCTATCGTCTGTGTTATCGCAAGCGAATTAGTTACAACCGTCATTGACGGACGGCTTGCGAGTTCCTCAGCGAAGACTAGCGTCGTCGTGCCGGTGTCGATGAATAGTGTATCGTCGCGATCAAAGAGCGACGCAGCGAGTTGCCCGATTGCGCGTTTCTCGTCGGCCTGTTCGTGCAAACGGGCACCAAACTCTCCCTCCGTGGCGCGATCCAGCCGCTCTGCGCCCCCGTGATACTTGCGCAACTGCCCCCGTAGCGACATTTCGGTCAAGTCACGCCGGATGGTCTCCTTGGAAGTGCCCAAATGGTCGGCGAGGAAATCCACCGTCACCTTACCCGAATCACGTACGAGTTTGATGATTGCTGCGTGCCTTTCCGATGGTTTCATTACTCAGGGAGTCCTTTCTGGAAGCCGTTGCGAACGAGTTGGAAGTTCAGGTGCAGATCGTGCGTGACCGGTGACATTCCGTCAAGCGACTTCCGCCATTCGGGCACCGGGTATCGGGACTTTCCCTTAAGAAGTATGCTCATTTGTTGACTGTTCGGGCATTTATAATTACCGTTCAGGCATTGAGCGAGTTTATGAGGTGTTTTGTGGAAAATCATCCTGCGGAGTCGTTTGACGTAGTCGTCATTGGCGCCGGGGTCATCGGGTGTGCGGTTGCGCGGCGCTTTGTGCTCGAAGGTGCCCGAGTATTGTTGCTCGAGAAAGGGGCGGATATCTTGTCCGGTGCAAGCAAGGGCAACAGTGCGATATTGCATACCGGGTTTGATGCGCCACCTGGCAGCCTCGAGGTTGCCTGCATGCAGGCGGGCTACGAGGAGTACATGGCCATCGTTTCAAGAATGAACTTGGCGGTGCTCGAGACTGGAGCAATCGTCGCGGCATGGAATGACGAAGAAGTCGCCAAGCTCGATGGGATTGAAGCACAAGCTCTCGAGAATGGTGTCAGTGACGTTCGCCGCGTGACCCGGGAAGAAATACTGCAACGCGAACCGCACATCAACCCGAACGTCAGGGCGGGCCTTCTTGTGCCGCGCGAGCATGTGATTGATCCATGGTCGGCGCCGCTCGGTTACCTGACGCAGGCCGTGCAGAATGGGGCGCAGGCAGTATTTGACGCAGAGGTCAAGACGGCCGCGCGTGTCGGTGGCGAGTGGATCGTTCAGACGACAAAAGGTGAGTTTCGGGCCTCGTTCGCCGTCAATTGCGCGGGTCTCTTTGGTGACCAGGTGGAGCAGGTGTTTCTCGGCAAAGCTTCGTTCGAAATCCGTCCTAGAAAAGGCCAGTTTGTCGTGTTCGACAAGCCTGCGGCGTCGCTGATTCGCACTATCCTGCTCCCTGTTCCGACGGAGCGTACCAAAGGAGTGGTGGTTGTCAGAACAGCGTTCGGAAACGTCCTTGTCGGCCCGACTGCTGAGGAGCAGGAGGACCGGATACATGCGGGTGTCGATGAAACAACTTTGAAAGGACTGGTTGCAAAGGCCGCGGAACTCGTACCGGCATTAGGGGAGGTACCGGTCAATGCTATTTACGCCGGCCTTCGCCCTGCGACCGAGAAGAAGGAATATCGCGTCCAGATCGATGCCGTGCGTGGATACATCACACTTGGAGGTATCCGCTCGACAGGCCTGACAGCTGCGCTGGGCCTCGCGCAGCATGCGTTCAGGCTATACAGCAATGCGGGTGCGCGCGTAATTCCTCTGGCTAACCCGGTGTGGCCGCAAATGCCCAATCTTTCGGAGCATCGTGAACGCGACTGGGAGCGTCCCGGTGATAACGAAATTGTCTGTCACTGCGAGCTCGTCACGCGCAGGGAAATCGAGTCGGCGCTAAACAGCAGCGTACCTGCCCGTGATTTTGGAGGCTTGCGTCGCCGCACCAGAGCCTGCATGGGACGCTGTCAGGGTTTTTACTGCAGCGCGCGCGTAGCAGAAATCACCAAGGGCCGCTTTGAGAACCCGCTTTCGGTCGGAGTGAGCCATGAGTAATGCAATCGAGGCGGACGTCATCGTCATTGGTGGAGGACCGTCCGGTATCGCCGCAGCCGTCGAATTGCGCAAGCGGGGAGTCTCCAGGGTTGCGATCATTGAGCGCGAACCCGCCGTTGGCGGAGTCCCACGACATTGCGGGCATCCGCCCTTCGGTATGAGGGAGTTCGGTCGTATCTTCACCGGTCCCGCCTATGCCGCGCGCCTCGCTCGTTACGCCGAGGAGCATGGCGTCGATATTTATACGGGCACCACCGTCGTAGGCGTGGAATCCGACGCGCATCTTCAAATTGTCGATGCGCGCGGGCGGGCGACCGCTTCGGCAAAGCGGATCATTCTTGCCACGGGTGTTCGGGAAATGCCGCGATCGGCAAGGCTGGTCTCCGGCGATCGACCAATCGGGGTCTTCAACACGGGCGCCCTTCAGGCGTTTATCTACCTGCGCAATCTGGTTCCGTTTCGCCGTCCGTTAATCGTTGGCACCGAATTGGTGGCAATTTCTTCCGTGCTGACATGCAGGAAGGCCGGCATTAAACCGGTAGGCATCATCGAAGAAAACGACAGACCGACGACATACAAGCCGTTCGCGTTGTTCCCCCGCCTGTGCGGCATCCCGGTGCATTACGGCACCCATCTGGAACAAATATGCGGCACCAAGCGTGTGGAGTCGGTGCGCCTGCGGATGCGCGATGGATCGACCCGCGAGGTGGAATGTGATGGCGTTCTATTCACAGGCCGATTCACGCCCGAAGCAACGCTGGTACGCAACAGTCATCTTGTGTTGGATCAAGGTACAAAGGGGCCGCAGGTCGATCAGTTCGGGCGTTGCTCGGACCCTAGCTACTACGCGGCCGGCAATGTGCTGCGTCCGTTGGAAACAGCTGGGTGGTCTTTTAGGGAGGGACGGCGGATCGGCAACATCGTCGCTGACGACCTGGCAGGCATCATCCCCTACACGAGTAGCACGACACTGATCGAGCGCGCAGATGGCATCAAGCTCGTTATGCCGCAGAGGCTTGTACTGCCGATGTCCATGCGCGGTCTGGAATATCTTCAGGTGCGTGTGGACCGTGAGGCCCACGGCACGCTCAGTCTCACGGCGGGCGGGAAATCGCTCTGGAAGAAGAACATCTCGTTGCTGCCGGAACGGCGACTGCTGATTCCGCTGAACCAGATCCAGGTCCCAGAAAACACAGAGACGCTTCGCATAGCAGTGCAGGCGCAGTTGTAATAAACGAGTTGTCATAGAGGAGCAGGTGCTATGCGAATTGCCGCAATCGATCAAGGCACTACCAGCACTCGCGTTCTGGTCGCCGATAGCCACGGAGGGGCCGACATTGTTCACTCCGTGCGCCATCGGCAGCATCATCCGAAACCAGGTTGGGTTGAACATTCGCCAGAAGAGCTGTTGTCTAGCATCAATGCATGCATAGAAGCAGCAGGGACGATCGATGCCATCGGCATCGACAATCAGGGGGAAAGCTGTCTCGCATGGGATGCAGAGACGGGTGAGGCGTTATCGCCCGTTGTCGTGTGGCAGGACAATCGGACTGCGGACTTGCTGAAAGATCTGCGGGAGGACGGTGCCGAGGAGCTTACGCTTGCTCGAGCTGGTCTGCCGCTGGACCCATATTTCTCAGCGTCAAAGCTTGCGTGGCTGCTGAAGCACAACGACCGCGTTAAGGCGGCAAAGAAGATGGGTACGCTTCGGCTGGGAACGACCGATGCATATTTTCTGGACCGTCTCACAGGTCACTTTGCCACGGATACGACAACAGCGTCCCGTACGTCCCTGATGAATCTTGAAACGGGTGAGTGGGACGAGGAGCTGTGCCGTCTGTTTGACGTACCCGTCGAATGCCTACCAGAGATCCGTCCGACGGTCGGCGACTTTGGAAGCATCGGAACGGTCCCGGTTACGGCCTCGATCGTTGACCAGCAAGCTGCCTTGTACGGCCATGGATGCCGTAAAACAGGGGATGCGAAGATTACTTTTGGGACCGGCGCGTTTGCGCTCACGCTGACGGGTACTCAGATTGTCCGCGCACCGGAACAAGGGTTGCTGCCGACGGTAGCGTGGAGAATCGGCAAAGAAATCACATACGCGCTAGATGGTGGCGTCTACGACGCCAGTTCTGCGGTCGAGTGGGCAGGGCGGCTGGGCCTGTTCTCAGATCTTTCAGAAATTTCGACTTTCGAAACGCCGCCTGCCATCTCTCAGGGACTCGCTTTTGTCCCTGCGCTCTCGGGCCTTGCATGCCCCCATTGGGACCGCACGGCTGGGGCGCTCTGGGTGGGCATGTCTGCAGCCACGACGAAAAGCGATCTGTGTCAGGCCCTGCTGGAGGGTATCGCGCTTTGCACGTCGGAGGTCATTGCGGCGATGACCGGTCGCGTGAACGTCACTGACCGCCTGTCAGTTGACGGTGGTCTTGGCCGAAATGTCTATTTCGTCCAGTTTCTCGCGGACGTTCTCGAACGCACCATCGTGACCCAGCGATTCCACGAACTGACGGCGTTTGGCTGCGCGGCCCTCTCGTCAATGGGACTCGGGGCGACGCTGCCGCGATTCAATAACGAGTCAACCGTGTTCAAGCCCCGGCAAGACAAGGCGACAATCAACGAGTGGAAAAACCGGTTCACCGAAGCCGTGACGCGTTCGAAGGGCTGGCGATAGCAGGAAAGCAGGACGGAGCAATGTGGCTCCGTTCATTAACTATGTAGTTATACTAATTGATGTGGCGCAACCTTCAGTGTGCTCCTTGATGTCGAAATCGCCCGGCCGAGGGAACGTCGGATCAGGAAGCAAGCTTGAAGCAGTGTCGGGAGACAGCAAAATGAGCAAACAGGACAAGCAGCAAGGAGCGGTGAGCCATCATGAGCTCAAGCAGACATTGGGTACATGGCACTTGTGGTCGATTGCCGTCGGTCTCGTCATATCTGGGGAGTACTTCGGTTGGAGTCTTGGCTGGGCGCAGGCCGGAACGCTAGGGTTCCTCCTGACAACCATCTTCATCGCGGCGATGTTCTTGGCATTCATCTTCAGTTTTACGGAACTGACCACTTCGATTCCGCATGCCGGGGGACCCTTTGCTTATGCGCACCATGCGTTCGGGGAAACGGGGGGCTATCTGGCAGGCGCCGCGACCCTGATCCAATATGTGTTCACGCCCCCGACGATCGCGCTTGCGATTGGTGGATACCTTTCTTTCCAGTTCAAGGGGCTCGATCCGAAAACGGCAGCCCTCGGTGCCTATGCGGTGTTCATGCTACTTAACATCGTTGGCATTCAGATTGCGGCGGCTTTCGAGCTGGTTGTGACTGCCTTCGCAATCTTCGAACTCCTCGTGTTCATGGGTGTTGTGTCGCCGGGATTCGCATTCACCAACTTTGTTGCGCACGGATGGAGCGGCCAGGAGCATTTCAGCTCGCTCGCGATCCCCGGCATGTTTGCTGCGATTCCGTTCGCAGTCTGGTTCTTTGGTTGTATCGACGGCGTGGCGATGGCTGCTGAAGAGGCGAAGAATCCCCGACGGTCCATTCCGCGCGCGTACATCGGTGCCATTGTGACGCTCGTCGTGCTTGCCTTTGGCGTGATGGTCTTTGCAGGTGGTACCGGTGACTGGCGACAGATCGCGAACAAGGATGCACCTTTGCCCGAGGCAATGAGGATCGTGGTGGGCGAGCATAGTGGCTGGCTGCACATGATGGTGTGGCTGGGTCTCGGTGGTCTCGTGGCGTCGTTCCACGGCATCATCCTAGGCTATTCGCGCCAGATCTTCGCGCAGGCGCGTGCCGGTTATCTTCCCCGCTTCCTCGCAAACGTGAACCCGATGTTCAAGACGCCCCACTGGGCGATCCTGACGGGCGGTGTCATTGGTATTGCGACGATCTATGTGGTGAGCTGGGTGGCGAAGGGCGGCGCTGATGAAGTCATGTTCGATATCGCCGTGATTTCCGTGCTCGGCATGATGGCAATGTACGGTATCAGCATGCTCGCGCTATTCAAGCTCCGAGTCTCCGAGCCGAACCTCGCCAGACCCTTCCGCGCACCCGGATACCCGTTCGTGCCGGCTTTCGCACTGTTTGGCATTGTCGTTTCCTTGGCAAGCATGATCTGGTTCTATCCGGTGCTCGCGGGTCTCTTTGTCGGCGTTGTGGCGGTCGGCTACGTCGTATTCCGCATGACACGCCGTGCACGTGACGAAGCGCCGTCTGAATCGATGATCGTGCCGACGACGAGCATGAACGATTGAATCACCCCGCCCGGGGTCGCGAAGCACTGCGCTACGGTGCGCTGCCGACGTGTTCCACGCGTGGCAGCTGATCCCGTGCCACACGCTTCGGCCGGGGCGTTCGGCGATGGCCGTCGTGGTCGCATGCTGCGCCCCCACGACTGGTCATGTGATTCGACGAGGACCGCTCTTGGACGTTGGTCGGTGATCATGACGCACAACCGAAGTCCGAAAGAGCAGCTTTACGGTAATTCGAAGCGCACTCTACTTCCGATATGCCTTTGACATACTACTGCTCCAATCGTACGTCGACTCAACATGCACAAGCATTTCCTTCCGGGCGCCTTCCGGGTCCCTGCGGAGAATTGCAGCAATGAGTGTGTCATGCTGCATAGAAGGCGTGTCCTTCGCGAGCGACGGTGTTGGTTGGGGAAGAATGAGGAGATTCAACTTCTCCTGAATCTGGATCTCTTCACGCAGCAGGTCGGCAGATCTTGATGCCTCGGCTATTAACGTATGCAGGCGTGCATCTGCTATCCGTCGCTTTCCGACGTCGGCTGCATGTTGTAGGAACTCGGCTGCTGCTTCCTGAATGAGTTCGAAGTCGCGTGCGGCGCCTCGCTCCGCCGCCAAATAGCAAGCCTCTCCAGAAATTGCCCGACGCCAATCCGTAAGGCTGCGTAACTCCTGCGCAGTCATTGAGCGGGTTCGGGCCGCGTCCCTCAAGCGCTCGCCCACGTCACTTGCGACAAATGATCCACCAAACCGTCCTCGGGTGGTCACCACGAGCCCAAATTCACGCAGCGACGCAAGCGCATTGCGCAACGTCATTGGCGCGACGCCAAGAGACTTGGCGAGTTCATCCTCTCGCGGCAGCTTGTCGCCCGGCCTGAGCTCGCCTGAAGTAATTGCATCCGTGAGCCGACGCACGATTGCTTCGGGCGCACTTTGCCCGCTCACTGGGGTAAACGACGAGATGGAAAGCTCTTGAGTCATAAACTCTACATGTTATAGTTTTTGTGCCTCAACATTGATCGCACGATGCTCACCATGATACAGAAAAATGCCTTTCGTGCGGCGAACGCGCCGCGGGTCCTCGTCTCGGGATCCTTCGATTCGGATTTTGCCACTCCAACATTGAATTCGGCCATCCGCAACCTCGCGGACAACGCCCTGAAACGCCTCGACGAGGCGGGGGTGACCGGCGTCATCGTCAACGCGGCCTCGTCCACAGCGCTGCCAGCCGAACTCATTGAGGAATACGACGGCCTCATCGTCCTCGGTGGCTGCGATATCCATCCCCAAATGTACGGGCAGGATGTCGAAAGCAACTGCGTGTATGGCACGAATCCGCGTGCTGATGAATTTGAGGTTTCGCTCGTGCGCGGCGCCGTGGCTGAACGAGTGCCCGTGATTGGTATTTGCCGTGGGATGCAGGTGTTCAACGTTGCCCTTGGCGGCACACTGATTCAGGACGTTGGTGTCGGCACAATTCACAACGTCGCCGAAGACAACTCTGCAATGACCGAGCACGGCGTACGGATTTTGCCAGGGACGAAGCTCGCCGGAATTTTCGGCAAAGGAGAGATCGGTATTCAGTCTGCCCATCACCAGGCCGCCGATCGGCTGGGTGATGGCCTGATCGTCTCGGCGGTAGCGCCTGATGGCATCGTTGAGGGTATCGAGCTCAACGATTCCTGGGGGATAGGCCTGCAATGGCATCCGGAGGACTCAAATGCCAATTTGACGCACATCGACATGCTGTTCAAGGCGTTTGCTGCGCAGTGCGAGCTTCATGCGCGGGGCCGGCTGCCCTCACCAACCGCCTAACCTTACGAAAACGGCAGATGAAAATGCCCTCGAACATCGTGCGTAGGTCGTTCTGCTCGGCTTTAACGCGTGCCGGCCTCGCCCTGTCGTTCCCGGCAAACTCGTCAGACAGCTATGTTTTCGGTTCCTGCAAGCTGACGGGAAAACCAGGCAGCATGTCGCTGGCAATCCTGGAAAAAGACGCGCTGACGGTTGCAACGGTTCTACCAAATCCTGGCTGGTGGAACGGCACTTCTCCGGAGGCGATCGGAAGCGGTTTTGAATATTGTTTGACAGCTGATATCGCGTATCGGGATGGCCTGCACCACGCCAAAATCAGGAACATGGCGTGGGACGAGTACATATCGGGCACGGCTAGCTTCGCATGAAATGCACTTTGCCAGAGAGGTGTCCGATCTCGTTGTGTTTCTTGAGCGAGGGCACCTCCTGGAGCGAGATCCGTCTGGATAGATGTTTTGGAATCCAAAATAAGATGAAGTGAGAGAATTTCTCAGAAGAATCGCCGAGGCAGGGCACATGGCTTCTTGAGGCGGCAAAGCCCAGCATATGTCCACTTAACTGAAAGGTGGACATATGACAGGGAGTCTTCCCGATCCGTTGAAGCTTGAACCTGTCGGCGTGAGCAGCGATGGCCGACCTCGTTATTTTTGAAATCGGAGAAATCATGAAAGCGTTGAAACTGAATACCTTGTTCGTTGCTGTGACAGCGGCGATCTTGTCGGCGCATATCACGAGCGTCTTTGCGGATCAGGTCGTGCGTATTGGGTTCGTTGCGCCGCTAACGGGTGGGAGCGCTTATGCCGGCAAAGATTCAGAGAACGGCGCGCGCCTCGCAGTGGACGAAATAAATTCCGAAGGACTGGTCCTCGGCGGCAGTAAAGTGACGCTAGTGCTCGACTCGCAGGACGACGCAAATGATCCTCGCACTGCGACGCAGGTGGCGCAAAAGCTCGTCGACGACCAAGTCGCCGCGGTGATCGGGCATGGAACCTCGGGGACGTCCATCCCTGCGTCAAAGATCTACAGCGATGCTGGCATCGTGCAGCTCTCGCCATCAGCCACGAATCCTCAATACACCCTACAAGGATTCAAAACTACGTACCGGGTGGTGGCAACAGACGCGCAGCAGGGGCCCGCGTTGGCGGCATATGCTACGGGTGCGTTAAAGGTCAGGCGTGTTGCAGTAGTCGATGATGCTTCAGCCTACGGCCAGGGATTGGCCGACGAGTTTGTCAAGAAAGCGAAGTCTTTGGGCGTGATCGTGGTTTCGAGGGACACCACGAGCGATAAGACGATTGATTTTCGTGCCATTTTGACGAAGATAAAAGGGCAGACACCGGACGCAATCATGTACGGTGGAATGGATGCGACAGTCGGACCATTTGCTAAGCAGGCAGGCCAATTAGGTATTAAGGCCAAGATCCTCGCTGGTGATGGAGCCTGTACGGCGCAACTAGCCAGTCTGGCGGCCGCGGCGGCTGACAATGTCGTGTGCTCCGAACCGGGTCTTGGTCTCGAAAAGATGCCTGGAGGCGTGGCGTTCCAGAAAAAATACGAGGCTCGATTCCATGAGCCCATTCAAATCTATGCGCCATTTTCGTATGACGCCGTATATATAATCGTCGACGCGATGAAACGCGCGAACTCGACCGATCGGGCCAAGATTGTTAGTGCGATGCCTTTGACCGACTATCACGGCGTCATCGGCGAGACACAATTTGACGAGCATGGGGATCTTAAGCACGGTGCTATTTCGGTATATACGTACCGCTCCGGAAAGAAGGTGCTCATCGACGCAGTGAAAATGTGAGCTTAAATCACGCTGGTCCGATTTCCCTGGTCTGGACAATGGCCAGCGGGAATCTAAGTCACATGGCCCGAGGCTATTCAGAAAAATCAGGTCTGAGAGGATGTCGGTAAGGTCCCGCCACGGCCGTTCTGGACAAGCGTGTTGATACCGAACTGTTGGAGGCAGCATGTCGAGTTCAGGTGGCGTCGACGTGAAGCTGATCGGTAACGATCCATGGCAGCAGTTCGTTGACGCGATTGACGAGATGCATCCGCGATGCAAGCGATGACGTGGCGCAGGTAGGCCTCGGGATCAAGGCCATTCAGTTTGGCTGTTCATGCTGTATTCCGTGCTATGCCGAGTGGCTGGCGTTGATGGCGATATGGGCAGCGCAAAAGCGACCTTTCCGCCAATCACACATCGTGTCGCATCCGGTATGTCGGACTTTTCACAGTGCGGTTAGGAACTCAGATAGTTTATCGCCCGCACGGTAACGGCTCAATGATTTACCGCTCAAAGGCTTGACTTTAGCGTATCGAGCGCGATTATCAGGACCTGATGCAGGCGTCCGGACTGGGTCACTACGAAGGTCGCGGCTGGCGCGGCTTTCACCAGCACGCCACCAACGATACCACCGCGCCTGTTGTTTGAAACGTCGTCCTATCAGCACGATGATGTAACGGCAAACCTGCCGTTCCTCGCTCTCGCGCCCGATTTGCACCAGAACCCGCTACGGGAGGGCCGTCCTTGTTTAGGTCGTCAATGGAACGGAAATGAGTTGTTCGTTGCTGGACTCTCAAACCAGAGTTTCGCGTCCTCATTGTGGCGGGTGCGCTACCCATTCGATGGGAATTCAAGCCTGACATCGATCGAGATCTATCATACTACCCACAACCAGATCGAAACACGTGCCCCGATTCGCACGATGACATTTGCCAATCTCAATGGCACGTCCTATCTCGTCGCTGCATACATGTGCACGCCGCTCGTGACGATTCCGCTCGATGCGCTGGTCGATGGCGCCCACGTGCGTGGTAAAACGATCGCTGAATTGGGCTTCGGAAATACGCCGTCAGACATGATCTCTTTCAACAGTACAGGACAGAGCGGCACAACGATGAATATTCTCCTGACCAACTACGAGCGCAGCGCAGACTTGATGCCGGTCAGTACAGTCGCGGATGCAAATTCGGGACCGGGCCTGACTCAGCGGGTTCCGTTCGGGCAGATACAGGGCATTCAACCAGAGGCCTTGCCCTTATCCGGGGTCAAGCGAATCGATAACCTGAACGACCAATACGTTGTCGCTTTGCGCGACAACATTGAATGGAACAAGATGCAGCTCGTGACGTATGACAAATCATACTTCTTCCGTAGCTCGGATTACGTTTCAGAGTATGCGTTCCCAGGCTACCAGTATCCGCCGGGATTTGAGACCAACGTCATTGAACCGGTCGAGAAGCAGCTCATGCAGGAAGAGGGCTACACGAGCCCATACACGACGTACTGAAAATGAAGTTTCTACCCCTTGCCGTATCTCTGGCAATAGCTTGCGCCGTAGCGAGCGGTCATGCCGCGGCGCAGGCCGTAGTAGCTGTACGGCCGTCGGGCGCGTCGGTACCAGCAAACCTGTTGCGCCTGTCGATCGTTTTCGCAGAGCACCCGGCACAGCCTGTGATTCCGCGCCTGCAACTCCTTCGTGACGACGGAACCATTGTTGATAGCCCGTTCGATCAGCAGGAATTGTGGTCGCCCGACGACATCACCCTGACCGTTTTGCTTCATCCCGGGCGGGTCAAGACGGGACTTGTCGCACATAACACCTTGGGACGCGCGCTCATTGGCGGGGAGCATGTTCGGCTTACGCTCGAAGGTCAGGAGATCGCATCGTGGAATGTGACAGATAGCAATTCGACACCACCTTCCCCCAGCCGTTGGAAAATCCACCCGCCGCGGGCCGGCACGCGCGCGACGCTATCCGTGATGCTGGGCAAGCCGATCGATGCGATGGCCCGGGATCTGATAGCCATTGCGGGCCCCGATGGTCGACGCGTGCCTGGCCAGGTCACACTGTCGCGCGGTGAAACACGGTGGTCCATGGAGCCAGGCACGCCGTGGCTCTCTGGTGCCTATGCAGTCATGGTTAATGCCGAATTGGAGGATTCGTCGGGGAACCGGGTAGGACAACCATTCGAGCATTCCGCGGCTTCCGCGGCATTGGCACACGACACTTCAGTACCCTTTCGTATTCGATGAGCAATTCAGTGATTTACACGGCGACGTGACCCCCATCTTCCTTGCCCGAATGCAAGGGCTTCCTACCGCATCGGAAACGCTACTGCAAATCTCTGATTGAGGTGTGGTCCTGCTTTGCGGAGCGGCCCGACGTCATGCGGGCGGCCATTCGCGACATCAAGGGCTCCGCGGATTCTCTGTGGGGGCGACGGGGCGGGGCATAGTACAAAGAGCGCAACGAGCCGGCGGAGATTCAGCACAACCGGTAACGTCAGGCAGTCGGTGCTTGTGTCACTACATCGCACTAGCCTGGTCAGCGGTAGCTTTCGTACTCGGGTGTCGCTACGAAGGGGACTGTTCACCCGTCCGATAGTCAGTAAAACATAGGTTCCTGCCCGACGGGTGACGACGGGCGGGAAAGAGCGTTTAGTTCGGCCAACTGCCTTCCAGCGGTGGCGACATATGACGTTCTACACCCTGTTCAGGCTTGCGGTCCGTGAGGATAGGAATGACATCGCGGAAGGCGCGCTTGATACGGGTCTCGGGGTCGGTCCAGACATCAATGATATAGCTTCCCTCCGACGCGATTGCGCGTTCAAGCGCTGAGCTGATGTGCTCGGGGTTGGTAACTTTCTCCCCATCGATCCCGAGCGATTTTGCCAGTCCGACAAAATCGGTGGTTTCAGGAACGTCGACCCATGGATTCTGGATGCCCCAAAGCTTCATGCCTTGGCGATTCGCATACAGGCAGTGGTTATTGTCAATGATGACGATTACTTTAATCTTCTGTTCCGCCAGCGTCGATAGTTCCATCGCGTCATAGTAGAACCCACCGTCACCGTGATAACACACTACCGTGCGTTCTGGTGCAGCCATTTTTGCACCAGCGGCAATCGACAGGCCCGCGCCCAGAGACTGGTAGCGGCCGCCCACAATCATTGGCGTCGATTCGGCGTACTGGAACGCGCGATATAGCATGTATGCCTGGCCACCCGAGTCGCCCACAACGATTGTGCCCTTCGGAAGAATGTCGGCCATTTTCTTCAGTAGGTGGTACTGGTTGATTGGGCTGCCGCCATCCTCGCTCAATGCACCAAGATACTCGAGCCATTCACGCTGCCCCTGTGCAACCTGCCCGCGGCGAACCTTCGCGGTATCCGCACTTGTCACAGGGGTCTTCGTCGTTGCCACGGCCTCAGTGAGTTGCTCAAGTATTACCTTCGCGTCTGCCGTGACACCGAGAGAAGGTTGGAACAGTTTGCCAAGCTGGTTCGGGTCGATATCGATGTGAATGACGTGTTCCGGTTTGCTCATGTTCCAGGCGCCGGTCGTCATCTGCGAGAAAGTGGTGCCAATTGCGATCCAGAGGTCTGCCTCCTGCAGCATCGTATTCGCACCGACCCATCCGAACGAGCCGATGACGCCGCCAAAGAGTGGATGGTTGTCGGCGAGTAGACCACGACCGCCCCACGACGTACTAACCACAGGTACGTTGGCCGCCTCAGCGAATGCTTGCAACTGGGCGGCTGCGCAGGCGTGTTGTACGCCAGCGCCGGCGAGGATCACAGGGCGCTTTGCCGTGCGCAGTGCCGTAAGGATCTTTTCGATGGTCGATGCGCTCGCGCCCGGTGGCTCGGGCAAAGTCAACGGCTCGACAGCGCATTTCGTCTGGTTGATTAGCACCTGAAACGCGAAATCGAGGACGCTGGCACCCGGGCGACCAGTGCTGGCCGAAATGACCGCTTGACGAATCGACAGTGGAGCGTCATCGGAAACAACGAGCTTACGTGCGTACTTCGCGAGCGGCTTCATGGCCGCGAAGACTTCGGTCGAGTCCTGCAACCCTTCACGCAGGTCGAGCGCGCTATCCAGGCTGACATAGGTCAGAACCAGCGGTGTGCTGTCTGTCTTGGCGGCGAGTGCAACGGGACTTGCGTGGAGAATGCCAACGCAATGGAACAGGCATGCCGACGCTGCACGGCCCTTGATGCGGTTATAGCCGTACGACATCCACGCGCCAGCAATCTCAGTGCGGGCATTCATGTTACGCATGCCCGTGGTGGCGATTTCGTGGATCAGATTACCGGTTCCGCCGCCGCTGTAGCCAAAAACGACCTCGATATTTGCTGCGTGCATGGCTTCGACAATTGCTGCTGCACCCGTACGGGAAACCGTGGCGCTGCTTGCCGGGACAACTTCGGTCGTCGACGCTTTTGCGTCCAACGTTTCAGACATATGTCTCTCCAATATGGTTGGGGGTGAGGGCGCTGCCTCAGGCGCTTACAGGTAGTCGCGCACCTGTGCGATATTCATAATCAAAGCATCCACCCTTGATCATGTCCATTAATTCAATCTGATCTTTCGATAAGAATTAGTGATACGCCGAGTTTGATTGCGCGACAGATTGCGCACTAGCTGCACGCGAATCGCGTCCCGCACGACCGGCACGAGTGGAGCTCGTATGTACAAGGATTCGACGGAGACGAGACCTGAGGGAACCACAACTTCCTCCCCGACGATCAGTCTGGTCATCCTGTGATGACGCCTGCTCTATGCATGCCGGTTGTGCGGATACTCACGGAATCAAGCGGTCCTTTATAGCTCGCTGTCGCCGGTAGATCACTCGGCGTCCGGTTGATTCATTGGATGTGCCGCTTCGAAGGCAGGCAACTTTGCCGCTGCATCAGCGATGCGCACAGCCGTGGGAAAGGCCGAGAGGTCGACCGCAAAATTCCGTGCGTTAAACACCGCGAGCCCGGGCGTGTCTCCATGGCAGTACTCGCCCGTATGAGGGTCGTTCGAGAGCAGGATTTCCAGTGAAGAAAGACCTTCCTGTACCCAATGAGCGTACCAGTCCCGGACAACCGGCTCGGGCTGGGCTAGCCTGTCACGTAGGTAGGCCAGAACACGAAGATTGTCGATGGGGTGGATGTCGCAAGCAATAATCTGGGCCATGGCACGCACGCGTGCCCGATCCAGCGAGCTTGACGGCAGCAGCGGCGGAGTCGGGCACGCTTCTTCAAGATATTCAACGATTGCCAGGGATTGCGTGAGCAACGCACCGTCTGTCTGAAGGTTGGCACCAGTCCCTGAGGGTTCACAGCGAGATAGCGTTCGGTCCTTTGATCCCCTTTTCGAAGGTGATAGGTGCGGCTATCGTATGCGATGCCTTTGAGGTTTAGGGCGATTCGCACGCGATACGCTGCTGACGAGCGAAAGTAGCCGTGCAGCGTGGTTTTCGGGGTGGCGCTGCTCATTTGATGAATACCGTAAGCTGTTCGAGACCCTCAACGGTACCCACGAGCTTGTCGCCTGCGGCCACCGGGCCAACACCCTCGGGCGTACCTGTATATATGAGGTCACCCGGTTCGAGGTCGTAGAACAGTGACAGCCAGTGGATGATCTCGCTAATACTCCAGATAAGCAGGGATAGGGGGCTTGCCTGCCGCTTTTCCCCGTTGACTTCAAGCCGGATGTTCGCAGCGCGGATATCGCCCGCGCTCTCTTTCCGTGTAATGGCGCCGCACGGCGCGGACTCGTCGAACGCCTTCCCTGTGTCCCACGGGCGTCCCTTGTCACGCGCGGCAAGCTGTAGGTCACGTCGTGTCATGTCCAGGCCAACGGCGTAGCCGAAAATGAGATCATCTGCCTTGTCGATGGGCACATCGCGTCCCGGCTTCCCGATTGCAACGACCAGTTCGATCTCGTGATGGTAGTTGTGGGTCATGCGCGGGTAGGCGATTTCCGCACCATCTTCGACGATTGCGTCAGCCGGCTTGAGAAAGAAGAAGGGTGCTTCGCGATCGACTTCGAATCCCATCTCGTGCGCGTGAGCGGCGTAATTTCTTCCGACGCAGTAGATCCTTCGAACCGGATACCTGCCGCCTCCGACCACAGGAACCGTCGGGGTGGGGGGTAATTCGAAAACGTTGACTTCTACCCTCATGCAAACTCTCCGTTCAGATGGCGGGCCTCTCTCCAGAGCCCCAAAGTTTCCTGCACAGCCTGGTCCGAGAAGCTGAACAGGGTGGCTATCCTTTTCGCAATGGTGCACGACCGGATGCCAGCTCGGTACGACAAATACGTCGCGCGGCTTCCACTCGATACCGGTGAGTGCCAATCTTCGTCTGACCGTGACCTTCGACAACAGCGAAGACCGTGCTATCGGTCGATCGGTATGCAGCCGTCTCGAAGCTTTCCGGTAACCGCTGGATAAACGCTGCGATCGTGGGCATCGGCGTACTACCTGTGGCGGGATTGATGAACCGCACCTTGTATCCATGACAGGCATCAGGATCGCCGCCACGGGCCATCGCGCTCAGCGTCTCGTTGCTCCTCTCGTACGGGTAACGAAGAATCGGTGAGTTACGGTCACCGGGTTTCCAGTCAACTGGGAGCAGGTTGTTCGAGTATCGTGCCGCGCTGTCACCCGGCGGTCGCAGCTCCGCCTGCGTTATCGCTTTCCCCGGTTCAGCAAACCCGGCGTCAAAGAAAGAGACGATCGGAATGTCGAGCCCGTCCAGCCAGACCATGGGCCCGTCACCTTCATTGCCATGGTCATGCCAACGCCAGCTCGGTGTCAGTACGAAATCACCCGGGCTCATGGCGACTCGTTCTCCGTCGACAGCGGTGTATGCGCCACTTCCCTCGATGACAAAACGTAGGGCCGATTGTGAGTGGCGATGGGCACGTGCCACTTCATCAGGCAAAACCAGCTGGAGGCCTGCATATAGCGATTGGGTAATTGAAGCGCTTCCGGGCAACCCCGGATTTTCGAGGATGAGGACTCGTCGCTCGGCCTCTTCGGCTGTCACAATGTCACCGGCCGTGAAGATGTGAGGACGAACGACACCGTCATAGTCCCAGTGAACCGGAACGACAGGGGTAACCGGTGATTTGGGGACTAGGGAGTGCAAACGCTGCCATAACGGCGCTAAGTTATCCTAACGGATTAGTTCATAAAAAGCATTGCGTCTATGTTCGGTGGAGACGTCGCGGATCGTCATGAGAAGTCCTTGTTCAGGTTCAGCGTGGCATCGAGTGTTCTCATCTTGGAAAGCCCCGCGCTTTCGGCAGCAACTGAACGCTCAGCCCAACCATGCTCGAGGTCAATCAACTGGTCCGGGTCGCCGTTCTGCCGGATTTGTTTCAGTAGCGATTCGAAGTCAATTGTTCCGGCCCCAGGTTCAACCCGCCCGGGCATGTCAGCGAGCTGGACGAGCCCGATGTGATGAAGCGCACGGCAATAGGCATTATTGACGTCATCGCCCATTTCAAAGACGTGTCCGGTGTCGAATATGAGTTTTACGGCAGGGTGTCCGACACGATCGAGTAGCGCTACGACCTGCTCGGTGTTCGTGACGAACATGCCGGGCAGGGCGATCATGTGTTCGATACCGATCGTGAGTCCTGCGGCCGCGGCGCGATCTCCGGCCCGGCGCAGGTTTTCCACCGCTGAGTTTTCCTGCACCATGCTGCTCTCGTCTTCGTCCTGCCTGAGTAGAACCGCAAGCATGGGCGCCCCAATGTCGGTAGCCAGTGGGATAGTACGGTCGAGATGTGGCTCAATCTCGGCCCACCCGTCCGGCTTTGTCCACGACGGGACCATCACGGCGTCGAGCGGGGCATAGACAATGCAGCTCGAGCGCAGCCCAAAGTGCTGCAGTGCGGCCTTGAACCGTGACACATCGTGTGTTGACCGTTCCACGGCCCACGGGAAGAGCACCCCGGCGAACCCATTTTGTGCAGCGAATTCCACGTGATTCCATGGATCGGAGCTACACACGCTTTCGCGAAACAAGGGGTCGTCAGGATGCAGATAGCCAAGATGTGAGGTGTATTTCAGGTTCCATCGATTGCTCATGCTCGATACTCCCGCTTGATTGCGTCTACGACCTTCTCAGCGGCCATGATGACCGGAAGATTGGTTCCCGCTGCCATCAGCGTGGGGAAAATGGATGCGTCAACTACCCGCAGGCCGCTCAGGCCGATCACCCGGCAATTGGAGTCGACGACTGCTTCAGGGTCGTTGGGGCTACCCATGCGGCACGTACCTGAGACGTGGCCGCCCGGCAGCGTCGAGATTCGCACGATATGTTCAATTGTTTCTTTCCCGCCATTAATCACATCCGAGATTGGAGTTCCGGCCATTTCGAACGCCTTCTTGCGAGGAATGCCGGGTGTTGAGAAGGCCGCAGCGCCAGCGATGCTGAGCGCCTGTGCTTTCCAGTTATCCTGCATCATCAGCAACGCAAGTGGTGTCATCGCGGGTAGAAAAGCGCCGTCGATCAGGCTCGCTACTTCTGATTCTCGGACGAGTTCTGCCAACGCGGAGAGACCGTCAACCATGCGCATAAGGTCCCTTGCGTCCTGGAGGAGGTTAAAGCGGACGTCAAGCGTGCCGTTGGGCGTGAGTTTCACGCTGCCTTGAGAGTAAACCTTGTTGATGATGAACATCAGATTGGCTACTTGCCGGCCGAGCGGATCTCGCGCGAGATTGTTTGGTGTGCGCTCCCATACGTTAAGAACAACGTCAGTGGCAGCTACGCCTGGTAAGCCAGACGAGTACCTGACTACGCTAGGGCATGGTGGCAGGACGTCGGCACGCTGACGTCCTGCCGACCGTAGATGTGCGCCAACGATCAACATCGGATGATTTAGCAGATTCGCGCCGACACCAGCCAGGTTTTTCGCCACGGGGACGCCAGCGGCGCGTAACTGTTCGAAGGGGCCGATACCCGACCGCAACAGTAATGCAGGCGAGTGCAGGGCGCCACAGCTGACGATGGTTTCTCGAGAAAGGATCGCGCGCGCTTGATCACCTTCGCCCATGAGGGCGCCGATAACCTCAGTTCCTTCAAGAAGTAGCCGAGAGACCGCAGTTCCCGCCTCGATGCGCAAGTTGTCCCGCTTTCGTACTTCAGGCGTGAGGTACGCCGCGGCCGTGGAGAGGCGATACTTGCCGGCTATATTGATCGGCACGGAACCGTAGCCGTCGCCTGCCTGTCCGTTCAAGTCAGCGATATAGCTGATCCCGCGTCGTGCGTATACGGTGGCGACGGCTTTGGTGAGCCCGCTCCAGTCGTGTGACGGGACGCGTTGGAGTTGCAGCGGTCCGGACTTACCGTGCTGCTCATTTTCGAAATCGCAATCGGTCTCAAGCCGTTTGAAATATGGCAACACATCTGCCCAACCCCAACCCTGCACGCCGAAGCTGCTCCACTCTTCATAGTCAGCAGGCAAGCCACGTTGTGCGTGCATGCCATTGATGGCAGAGCCCCCACCCATAATCTTTGCCTGACCGAATGGCAATCGCCCAATGCCAGTCTCGGCGAACTCGGCGCTGAGGTTCGGCCACAAAAAACGTGAGTCGTTCAACGTACGAAAACGAGCATCCCTGACTGCGACGGGCTCAACATCCTGCCCAGCTTCGACAAGCGTTACGCGTACGGTTGGATTCTCGGAAAGACGACTCGCAAGGACGCAGCCGGCGGAGCCGCCTCCAATAACCAGATAGTCACAATCGTACAGCTCCCGAGTAGTCATACTGCTGCCTCACCGGAACCGGGGGTTACGGGATCGCCACCGGTGAGAATAGCGACTCTTTGATCTAGGCACGTAGTACTCATGTGAAAGCGTCTCCTTTGTGCTTTATTGCTGTTTTCTGCCTGAAAGGAAGCCCGGCGCGCTTTGTTGGGTACGCCGGCTTACACGGGGCAACCGTTCTGCGACTTTAGTTTTGTCAATCGATAAGGTCTACTAATAACTTATAATTCCTCGATCACGAATAGTGATTGAACTATCTGTGGCGCTTCTGGCGCACGGGTCGTCCGCGCAATCGCCCGCAATCCGCCAAGTGCGACGTTCGACGAATCAGTACGCCACGCAAATTTAAGATCATAGGTGGGGGTGGAAGTATCGAGCGTCACGAAGCTCACGTCATGAACGCCCTCTCGCACCACCCAAGGCGGAACGAGAGTAATGCCAACGCCAGCGTCGACCAGCGCAAGGATTGTGTGGATGTGTATCGCTTCCTGCACTACGCGAGGGGTAAACCCCGCATTGGCGCAGGCGGCGACTATTATTTCGAGCAGGCGGGATTTAATTTTGGCAGGGAAAAGAACAAACGGTTCGTTACGGAATGCTTCAAGAGGAACCGACGACCGGGACGCAAGCGGATGACTTCGAGGCAAGGCCGCGACCAATGGTCCGCTGGCGAACGTGTCGCTTTCCAGGTCTTCGCAAATGATCGGTCCCGGTAACAGACCGATATCGATTCGGCGATCATTGAGGGCCGTAACTTGTTCTTCCCGGTTCAGTGTTTGCAACCTTAATTCTACATTTGGATATCTTTCCCTATAAGACCGGATCAACGGAGGAAGTAGTGAGCAAACGGCGTTGTCGACGAATGCGAAGCTTATCCGGCCGCGTATTCCGGTTCTGGCGGCTCTGGCGACGCTCATTGCCTCATCGGCCTGCTCGAGGAGCCGCCGGCACTCGGGCAACATCTGCTGGCCCACCTCTGTCAGCCGAACTTCATTTCCGGTGCGTTCGAAAAGTTTGCTACCGAGTTCCTCCTCAAACCGCTTGATTTGCTGACTAATCGCAGGCTGAACCACATTCATTCTTTCGGCAGCGCGGCCAAAATGTAGGTATTCCGCCGCAGTGACAAAGTAGCGCACCCGTCGTAGATCGATCATGTCTGTCTCCATTAATGTGCATGGCTCCCGACGCGTCAGGTGCGATGTTGTGTTGAAGCGGTCATCGATACTGAAAGACCAGTTGGTTTCTCCGGCTGCAACGAATCTGTGCGACGTTGACTAGGCTCTCCAGTGTTGGACAAAGATGGCTCTCGTCGGAGGGCTCCGGAAACCGGACGCGGTGCTCGCAAAGCGGTGGCCATGACATGGGTCGATTGATCGCGTTCAGTTTGGCGAGGCGAGGGTCCGCCAAATCAGCTGCGCTGCGCCGCCGCCGGCCAACGCTGGATCTGGACTTCGGTACTCACTGTTCCCCAAATGTATCAATCAATAATACATTTATAGACCATATTTTGCAATAATTATACTTGCATTTACGATGTTCTACCTGCATCCCCACGTGACTCGAATCGGAGCCTCGAGTGGTGTGGCCGACAGGTGCATGGGATTGGCTGATGCCCCAATGGGGGACGAACGGGAAATCGAGAGATAACGCTCGGCGCCAGGGGCACGCCGGCCGCCTTTGGGCGGGAGCGCCGCTGGTCAGAAATCGGTGGCGTGTAAGTTTGCCCTGAAACCGGCGCGACATGCTTCCGATGGCGCGCGCCGATGTCGGTTGCTACCTTGCGAGCATCGGTATCGTCGTACTTTGCGGAATGATCGAAGCGAAGTAAATGCGACGGCGCGGCACGCTCGATAGGAGAGCGGTTGAACGCAGGAGATGCGTCAAACGGAGCGCGATCGGATGGAACTTCGCTCGAGCCGATGCCCCTTTCTGCGAGTACGCCAGCCTACGCGGCGAAAAGGTAATGACAGCCCAGCCCAAGATAAAGGACGTGAGTCATGGTTCAGCAGGCGCTGCCACATCTGCGGACCACGGCCACGAAGCAAATTCAGGGTGCTGGCACACGTTGCGTCCGTTCCGAAGGCCGTCGACGGTGCGCGGCAGATTGGACTTCGTGCGTTTCGAGGAGTGGCGATTCCCTGCCAGTCTTATTGGCGATTGCCTTCGGAATGGCCGTCTGAACGATCTTGCTGCGTTTGAGCCGGTGAATGGTTAGTGTTAGCCGCCTGTTCGACACGTGCTTGAGCTTCCAGAATGTTCTGAGGATAGTGGAGCCAGTCAGTTGGGCGAAATCCAGCTTTTTCGAGTTGGATCAGTTCGGATGTCACATGGGCTCGTGTGAGTGGCTGGTTCGATTGAGCAAGCGAAGCCATCGCGGGTAAAAATGCGGTGATAGCTGTCACGGTCTTAAGGGCGAAGTTCATAAGTAGTGCGCGAGGTTTTTGGGCGATTTGCTGCAGCTAACGAATTATTTTTGCAACAACAGCACTCTACGGGATGGTCTGATTCGGCGTAAACCCGGTATTCCCGAAAACTGTATTCGGCACCGACGGAACAATAGCCGAAGCGATAGGCTGTGGCAGTCACATCACTGGGCGTGCAAGTTCCATGCACGCGATCACATGGTGAAATTGACGGCCCGCAGTTCGCTAAGCTGTTATTGAAGGGCAACCCTAGAGTCGTGGCGATGTACAGACCATTCGCGAAGCTGCGAACAGCCAGTCCGCATCGGTCAAGAAATGTTGGGCAGCAGACCGCACTCTCGTCGAGCCGGGCGCGACAACGCCTCATGAAAGCTCGATTCGCTCAGTCCAGCCGAATCTGCGGGCCGCTGCGGAGGGTATGGTGTCGTCGTGCCACGAGGCTTTATCTACGTCGCGCAGCGTGTGTCCGAACTGATCGAAAATGCCAGCAGTGAGTTACCTAACGTACTCGTGCGATTCATCGCCCCATTGATCGGGCGCTTTAGCGAGGGTCCGGGAGGGTGAAAAGTGAGCTACCGATGCGCTCACCGAGCGTTCAGAGATCGCCGCGATTTTCTTGGTAGAGCTACGCTGATTACCGAGATAGTCGAACCCCAACGCGTACAGTGCAGAAAACGCGTGCAGGCTCTCCGCGATGTCAAAGGTCGCCTCATTGCGATTGCCGGTGCAGATTTCGACCCGCCCCGCGGACGGTGTTATCGGAGCGGTGTTCCGGACGAACGACGAGCGCTGTACCGCAATTTCGATAGTAGGGTTTGGTGACGAAGCTGAGAGTTCGTACTGCGCGGGAATTTGCTTGCCATGAAGTGCTGCGAGCTTGTGGATTGAGGGCTGGTGCCGGCCAAAATTCCGCGGGCGCATTCGCGCGTTCGGAACAGCCGGTCAATTGGAACCGAGAAGCGCCTAAATATACGCGTCGCTCAAATGCGCGACGCGAGGGTGACCTGCTAGACATCGAATCAAGCGGGCTTTAAGGTGCCACTTACTCATAAGTCAGGAATTTTGCGGACAAGTGAACTATGCTTGAGCGAATGTAATTGACAGGGGCGCTCATGAAACGGGACGGTCGGAGCCTGGCTCACAATACGCTTGAAGAGATGCGCATCCTTGCGGTTCAACGCATGGCCGGGGGCGAGCATCCGGATGATGTTGCGACATCGTTCGGCATGCATCGCTCGTGGGCATACAAGATCCGGGCCCAGGCACGCGGTCGCGGGCGTGGCGTTCGCGCGCTGCGTTCGAGCAAAGGCACGGGGCGCCCACGCAAGCTCACGCGTACCCAGGAGCAGCAGGTGCTGCGTTGGATCAATGGCAAGAATCCGATGCAGTATGGGTTTGACTTCGGCCTGTGGACGCGCAACCTGGTTCGGGAACTGGTGCAGCGGGAGTTTGGTGTCACGCTGAGCCTGGCGTCGATCGGCACGATGCTGGCGCGGTTGAACCTGACGCCGCAAAAGCCGTTGCAGCGCGCTTACCAGCGCAACCCGGAAGCCATCGAGCGCTGGCAGCACGACACGTATCCGGCCATTGCCAGACAGGCACGCAAGGAGAACGCGGACATCTTCTTCTGGGACGAATCGGGCTTCCGGGCTGACTCGGTGCATGGGCAGGACCTGGGCGCCGTGCGGTGAGACACCCGTTGTCGAGCGTCCGGGCGAGCGGCAAAGTATGAGCGCGGCGTCTGCCGTCAGTTCGAAGGGTGCTTTCTGGTTTGCAACATACGAAGGTGGGCTCAGCGGTGAGTTGTTCGTGACGCTGCTCAAGAAGTTGATGTTCAATCGCCGTAAGGCGGTTCATCTGGTCGTCGATGGATTGCCTGCGCATAAGAAAGCCATCGTCAAGGAATACGTCGCCAGCACCCAAGGCAAATTGACTTTGCATTTCCTGCCCGGTTACGCGCCGGACCTGAATCCGGATGAGTTGGTGTGGAGCCACGTCAAGCGCACCGGCGTCGCACGACGCCCTCTGCAAAAGGGCGAAAAGCTGGGGCCACGGATTCACGAATAGCTCGCACAGATTGGACGAAACCCGAAGCTCGTGCGGTCGTTTTTCAGGCATCCATCTGTCTCCTATATTTCTGACCTATGAGTAATGCGTCGCGACGTCGCTACAGAAAGGCACGAAGAATCAGCGACTGGCTCAAAAGTAGTGCATGATACCGGCGAAAAATCCCAGCTGGTTGTGTCCTGTTGGTGGGTTGTAGGGCGAGTCGGGTGTTTGCGCCGTTGCGCTAAAATTGGTGTGTTGTCCGTTTATCAAATAGCCCATCGTGGCGTACAGATATGTTCTCTTGGATAAGGCATAGGTAGAGCCTATGTCTACAAGGGTGGCGCTCCCGTGTCCGTCGCGTTGATGAATATGATAGACGGCTGCCATCGCTGTGAATGGGCCCAACGGATGGTACGTCATTCCAAACCAACCATAATCGGCGTAACGTGGTTGATCGCGAGGCGCATCGGGTGCCGCCATGTAAGTGTAGGATGCCTGCACCGTAAACAAGCTGCCGTTATACATTGTGCCTACGAATAGCTGCTTTTGTGCCGCATAGAGATCACTGAATTGACCGTTCGCATCTCGCACCTCTTGATAGATGGTACGCGCTGAGAACGCTCCAAGCCGGTATGTGAGCTGCATGCCTGTCGTCCTGCCGCTATTAAATTGCCCGGCTACACCGCTCAATGAAGATTGAAATGCAACATCGAAGCCCATGAAGGTGGGTGAATAGTAGCTGAACGTGTTGCTGAAATTTGGCCAGTTAGCGTTTCTCACGAGGGATGCAAGTCCGATGTCCTGCTGGCTGAAGGGATCGAAGTCATAGTTGCCATCTTTAATAATTGAATCGTCCTGGCCGACCCGGAACGACCCGAAAGGCCCCGACATGCCAACGTAAGCATTTTCCCAGAAGGGGCTCCAGGACACGCCGTTAGTGACCTGAAAATAGTCCAGCAACTTGAAGTTTACCTTGTAGCCGTCGCCGATGTCTTCAACTCCCGTCATTCCCCATGCGCTGGCGCCATCGTCACCACTGTCGGCGCTCCAGACATTAGAGCGCTTTCCATTTTGCCCCGCAACGTTCGTCAAATACTGCACACCTGCGTCCATACGTCCCCAGAGTGTCATGCTGCTTTGCGCAGAGACAATAGTGGAGATGCATACCAATCCCAATGCGATGAATCTTTTCAATTCCGTCTCCATATATTATAATGATAAGGATTACGTAATTATTATAAGAAAGCCTCCAGATGAGAACCTAGGCTGCCCGGTTGCAATGCGCCGGTCGTGGACGTAGTAACGACTTTGGTGCATCGCGAAGTTGGCGCGCGGCTTTCGGCGGAGGAAGCCCTCCCTGCCTACGGCAGGGAGGGGGAGGTCTTTTCAATATACCTTCGTTGAAGGTCTCCTCAGGATGGTTCCATCTTGACGACTGGCAACTGGCAGCTATAGGGGCACGGCCGTCCGGCGCAAAATTGAATGTATCCAATTCAGCTGCGATTGCTCAGCGTTCCGATAGGATCGATGCAATGCGTGATGTCAAAGGCGCCGCATATAGAACCATTTCTATCGGTTCGTGACAGGTACGTCCCAGCGCACGCGAAGGCTCTTCAGCGAGGGGACGATCATGCTTTCGGTATAGCGTAACTGCTCGTTCTCGTCCGCAAGGCTCAACCCAGGAAGTCGCTCGAGGATAATGTCGAGGGCTTTCGCGATCTCAAGGCGCGCTAGCGGTGCACCTACACAGGCACGGTTGAATGCACCGAACGAGACATGTTTGTGGGCGTTGGCCCTATCGATATCAAACGTGTCTGGGTTCTCGAACATTTCCGGGTCGTGGTTTGCGGAGCCAAGATGTACATAGACCTTTGCCCCTTTGGGCAACGTAACCCCGCTCATTTGGACGTCTTGGGTCATGGTTCGCACGACGCCACGGATCGGCAGGCGCAGTCGAATGACTTCCTCGATCATCTGGGGACGTAGTTCCGGATTCTCACGGACCCGCTGAAGCTGGTCTGGGTGTTTGAGAAGGGTGTAAATCATTTGTGCGATCGTGTTGGCCGTCGTATCAGTGCCGGCCGCGACCATGCCTACCATGTTCGTGACGATCTGCCGGTCAGTGATCGCTGCCCCGCTCTGCTGCGCCTCTATCAGCTTAGAGATCAGATCATGTTGGGGGGCACGTCGACGGGCTTCGAGGAGAGCGTAAGCCCATTGCTCAAAGTCGATAAAAGCCATCCAGCATGCCTCTGCACGTTCCGGCGTCAGCAGAGTGGAGCCGGTCAGCTCGAACCAGTTTTCTGCCCATTCGTTAAAGCGCTCGGTTTCAGAGTCGGCGGCTCCAATGAGGTGCGCCACTGTGCCCACGGTAGTCGGCCAGAAGAAAGCTGGTACCAGGTCCACTTCGCCCTGGTGAACGAAACGGTCAATCAGGCCGTTGAGTTTCTGGTCCAGCCACTCGTCCATCCCTGGTAGTGCCTTGTGGAACACACTCATCACAAGGCGCTTGACGGGCAGATGCTCAGGCGGGTCCATCGCGTTGAGGCTACCGTCGACGGGCAGCGGCCAGTCCGCACCGACCCGGTCGATTACGGCTTGACTTTTGGGCGACAGTGGCTTGTGCGCGTTGCCGTTCGAGAAGCTAACCATGTCCTTGTACACGGCTAGCACATCTTCACGGCGTGTGACGACCCACAGATCGTACTTTTCCATGTAGAAAACCGGCGACTCTTCCCGCATCTTCGCCAGAATTGGAAAAGGGTCAGCGATCTGGGCTGGCTCAAGGGGGTCGAAAGTGGAGTGGAACGGACACTTCCCCGCTTCACTATTTTTCTGCACGCTGCTGTTCATGATCATCTCCATGGTTGTATCGGCTTGAGAGCCGCTTGTCGTGGGCGAGCAGGTATAAACCGTTCAAGAGGCTCTCGTCCGATCTATCTATTTATGTTGATAGCGAAACTTTGCCTGGCACCTGATCATGCTGCACACACGAGATTATTCCTGGTCGGCGTCACAATCGCGCTGCAACGCGGCAATGCAGTGCGCTGCATTGCCTGCCACAACAAGGTCACACATTTACCTCTGGGTGTTCAGCATCGGTGATGAAAAAGATAAAGTCGACTAAGTTGTTGTGATCGGGTTATCAGTGCGGGTGATCTCGTCTTCCACACAGATGCTTCAATGGCGACCGGTTATCGACGATGGCGCCGCGCTGTCGCCATATAGACATTTTTGGTGCAATGCATCGGACAGTAAGATAGATCTGAGGTGACGCATCTCGGACTGCGGCATAAGATCCGGCGTGTAAAAGTGTGCGCCCCCGCGTGAATACAAAAACTGCGCGCTGGCGGAGGCGCCTAGCCTTCGATCACAAATTGTGATTGGAGGATTAGAAGAGGTTACTAGACTCGATCGAAAGTCAGCGCGTAGTATTGGTAACCGAGCACATCTGCGCAAACTTGGGCGTCCAGTTCGACGGCGCTTCAGCCTTTATCGAAAAGCGGCGGCCGGTTGTCAAGTATGTGGTAAGCACGCTGCCCGGTTGTTCGACGCGGATGTTTTCGATTTCACTACCGTTTCAACTCAGCGTTTTACGCAGGAAGACCAAGCAGATGTCAAACATAAATCCTATCGAAAACCAGCCGCACGCTGAAAGCGTACTTGCCGACGTGCAGACGGTCGCGTCGCTGGTCTTGACAACGCGAGAAGGCCTCACACATCGACTGGAAGCCCGGCCTGGCCTTTCAGTGATGGAAATCATTCGTGATGCGGGCATTGACGAACTTCTTGCGCTGTGTGGTGGCTCCTGTTCGTGTGCAACCTGTCATGTATATATCGATCCGGAGTTCGAGGGCCGACTCGGTCGAATGTCCGACGATGAGAACGATTTGCTGGATGCGGCGAGTAACCGGAAAGCCAACTCACGTCTGTCGTGCCAGCTTCTGTTTCGTGACGAGTTGGAAGGACTAAAGGTGACAATCGCACAGGACTAGGTCTAGGTCCAACGCAAAAGACCCAGCTCGGTATAAGGTGGTACGGCGCGGGTCGGGCAAACGCCTCGCCTGCGAGTCGTACTATCGTGTAAGCAGACACTAGAGATGAAGGAACCATGTCAGACCGTCTAAAAGGAAAAGTTGCTGTTGTCACAGGGATAGCGAGTGGAATCGGGGGCGGTATCGCGCTGGCCTTTGCGTCAGAAGGGGCACAGGTCGTAGGCATTGATCTGAACGTTGCCGGAGCGCAAGCGGTGGCAGCTAAAGCCAGGCAGGGTGGATTTGAGATCAACGTCCAGGCGCCGGTGAATTTGCTGGATGAAGATGATTGTCGGGAGTTGATGGAGGAAACAGCGAGGCGCTACGGCGGCCTGGATGTGCTGGTGAATGCCGCTGCAGTCGTCGAGTTCGCATGGATCAACGAGATGACACTTGCACAGTGGCGCAAGACGATCGCGGGGGAACTCGACATTGTGTTCCTTCCCTGCCAGGCAGCATGGCCACACTTGCTGAAACGTGGCCAGGGGGCAATCATCAACTTTGCGTCGGTCGCTGCCCATCAGGCGACCAAAACATTACCGGCCGTTGCTCATGCCGCGGGCAAAGGCGGTATCAGGGCGATGACCAAGCAACTCGCAATGGAGGGAGCACCTAACCAGATCCGGGCCAATTCGATATCGCCGGGACTTATTGTGAGCGATGCGACACGCGCAGCATTCAAGCAAAATCCGGGATTCCGAAAAGTTATCGAAGATAAGATCATGCTGGATCGGCTGGGGCAACCTGAAGATATTGCATGGGCCGCCGTCTATCTGGCTTCGGACGAGGCTTCATGGGTTACTGGGTCGGATTTCGTCATTGATGGTGGGATGACCTCGTGGTAAGGTGTGCCTGGATCGGATGAAACAGATGTGTTCCCTGATCCGTAATTATTTCAGTTCTGAGTCAAACTATGACCCCAATGCAAACTATCCTCGATTTTATCGCTGCGTGGAATGACAACGATATGGATCGTGTCCATGAATTCATGGATGAGGACATTTTCTACCACAACATTCCAATGGAGCCGATCGTGGGGCGAACTGCTGCACGCGAGTTTGCCGATGCCTTTGGGGTTGGTTCGAAAATGAAGGCAGACTGGAGGATCGTAAGTATCGCGGAGAATGGAGAGTATGTGCTCACGGAGCGAATCGATTCGTTCAACACACCGGAAGGAAAGACGATCTCCGTACCCTTGATGGGATCTTTTCGTGTGCGGGACGGCCTCATTACCGAGTGGCGGGATTACTTCGATTTGCCCACCTTCGAACGTCAACTCGCCGCACTCTGAATGGCTGTGAACCCATTGCCACTCCTGACGTGATTTCTTGTAGACGGATTGTAGCGAGTGGTCCCCCATCCCTCGGTGGTCTCCACGCCATACCCATCACCGTATCGCGATGGCGCCTGTCATCAACGTCGGAATCACGGCACCGAATCAACTGGACGGCTGTTAAAATCGCGCACAGTTGCGCGCTTTTCGACCTTCATTCGAAGCCAGAGACTTCGCCTTCGATTCTGTCCAGAATGCCCACGCAGTTCAATGCGGCGGCTGACTCAACTGTCGACAAGGACACGTGTCTGAACGTGCTGTTTTCCCGTTACGACAGTCCACAGGCGATTTAGGGCATTGTTCGTACTGTCGCAGCGCCTGACAAAAATCAGATCGTCGGTTGGGGAAGGGTTTTCCACTGGCAAAAAAAGAGATATCCATGGCATCTGCGCGAGCCACCCAAGGTTGAGCGAGGTTGAGGCCAACTCCAGCGTCGACCAGCGCAAGCACGGTATGGAGATGGTGTGCTTCTTGCACTACATTTGGGGCAAAGCCGGCGTCAGCGCACGTCGCGGTAACGATCTCGAGCAGGTGGGATTGAAGGGAGGTTGGAAACAGGACAAACGCTTCGCTTGTAAGGTCTTCGAGTCTTATTGAACGTCGAGCCGCTAGACGGTGTCCGCGTGGGAAGACGGGGGCAAGCGGGGATGAGACAAACATTTCACTCTCCATACCTTCGAGTTGGAGTGACCCCGGAACGAGTCCGATGTCGATCCGCCGGTCGAGAAGCGCCCCAATTTGCTCCGCCGGATCATCGCGCGCAAGCCTCGCGTGATGCCGCGTCTCAAACCCGCGTGATAGATCTTCACGCCCTCAATGGCGATGCCCTTGTAGCCGCGATCGACGACGGCGATCTTCTGTTCGACACAAAGCTCTTTCTCATCTCCGCGCCAAGCCGATCCCAGTCAATCAGATCGGCCATGCGAACCAACGGATGCTTCAGGTTGAACTGCCCGCGTCTTGCGAATCCCACAACGCCATTTCGACCTCACGGCCTTGCTACACAAGCTATTCCGGATTGTTCCTATGCGACTCCTTCAGCGGAATTGATGGATCGGCGAGCCGCGCGGGATCGACGACCATGTGGCTCTCTACTAGCACACGTCCCTGAACATAGTCTTTGACTGCATTGACGCAGTCGAGCGCGATTACCTTGTGATCCTTGAGGTAAACCACCGAGAAGCTTCGCGTCTCTGGACTGCCGCGAACGATCGCCAGATCGTGACCACCCGAAAGTCCGACTGTTTGCAGGCGCAAGTCATACTGATTGGACCAGAACCACGGAACGGCATTGTAGGGCTCCGATTCGCCGGTGATGAATTTGGCGATGGTGGATGCCATGTCGTTAGCGTTCTGGACGGATTCTAAGCGAATGACTAGTCCATCGGCGAAGCGATTCGGATGCAAGGCGCAATCGCCGAGCGCAAAGATATCCGGCAATGACGTGCGTCCATATTCGTCGACAACGACACCGTTTGCGACGTGAGCGCCGGCACTTCGTAAAGGATTGATCGAAGGACGGATGCCAATTCCGACAATCACCATTTCGGTTGCTATTGTTTCACCTGTATCGATGCGAACGCCGCTGACTTTTCCGTCCGTGGCCTGGATCTCCTGGACGGACGTTCTCAACCGCAGGTCGACGCCGTGCGTACGATGTTCCTGCTCGAAGAAACGGGAAATGGTCTCGCCCGTAACCCGTGCCAGTACACGATCGAGTGTTTCGAATAGTGTTACCTTCTTACCTAACTTTCGAAATGTCGCAGCGGCTTCTAGTCCGATGTACCCTCCACCCACGACGGCGACGCGCTCGGTGCGAGCCAGATCCTGCAGTATCCGGGTCACGTCTTCGCAGGAACGTATCGAATGGATCCCTGCAACGTCATGCCCCGGACAGTTGAGGCGATGTGCATGGCCTCCTGCGGCCCAGATCAACCTTTGATAGTGCAGCGTTTTGCCGACTGCGGTGGTTGCAGTGTGGAGCACTGGGTCAATCGAAACTACTGCGCTTCCGGTGAGCAGGTCGATATCGCGGTCTGCCCAGAACGTGTCCGGCCTGATCAGAATGCGTTCAAACGGTTTCTCGCCCGCAAGGTAGTCTTTGGAAAGAGGGGGGCGCTCATACGGATAGGTGACCTCGTCTCCTACCATCGCGATGGTTCCGGTAAAGCCGCGCTGCCGCAGGGCCATGGCTGCGTGGGAACCGCCGTGACCGGTTCCCACGATAAGTACGTCATAGTGCGACATCACTGTCTCCGCTGAAGTTTATTAATGAATGTCTGAAAGACCGAAGTATTCGTCCTGAGATCGAAGCCCTGCACGCGCTCCACGGTGACATTCGAGGTTGGTTGTAGGCACCCCCTCGACTACTCGTCGCAGTACGTTCCAACGGGATGCGTAATCACCCGTATAGCTTCGACACGATGGGCGCTGAACTCGTGAAATAATTGAAGGGCCATCGCGACACCCATGCGCTGCTCGCAATGCATACGAGTCACATTGTCCGGTTGAGCTTCAGCACTCGATCAGCATTCCCATGGGCAATTTTCGCGCGATCGGCAGGGGAGAGTGGCATAGTCTCGAAAAATGCCTTGCCTTGGGCGTTTTGACTGAAGGGATAATCCACACTGAACATGATTCGGTCCGCACCGAAAGTTGTGAGCGCCGTCAGCAATGGCGGCGTCGTGAACATGCCGCTCGTGGTTATGTAGACACGTTCAACGATCGTCTCGCTGACTGGTCTACTCAGTCCGCCATGCCCGATGAGAATATCGTCCGCCCTGCCAAGCATGAACGGAAGCATCTCTCCCATATGGCCAACGATCACGGTCAGCCCTGGGTGTCGCTCAAAAGCGCCGGTCAAGACCAGGCGGAGCACATGAATGGCGGTTTCGGAGTGCCAGCCAAATGCTCCTGAGGCGAGTAATGCACTCGCCGGACCCGGCAGGCGGTCGTAGTAGATATCGTAGACCGCCTTGGGTGGCACATTGGGATGAATGTAAATCGGCACGTCCAGCGCTGCGGCCCGCTCCAGTACTGGGTCGAATCGAGGATCGTCCAGAAAGCGGTCTTGCGTCAGTCCGTTGACCATCGCGCCGCGGAAGCCAAGGTCACGCACTGTACGTTCCAGTTCGTCGGCGGCTGCTTGGGGCTCGCGCATGGGCAGATGCGCAAAGCCACCAAATCGCTCGGGGTGCCTGCGCAGCGCCGCAGCGAGCGTATTGTTGGTTTCAGTCGCGAGGCGTATTCCCTCGTTCCCGTCGAGCAGGTCGGCCCCAGGCAGCGACGCAGAAACGACTTGATAAGTGATGCCGTGGTCGTCCATATCCTGGATACGACCGCTATCCAGGTTCGCTAGCTTTGCCTTGCGCTGGGCCGTAAATCCGGGGTTTGTGCGGAGGTCGAAATAGGCCTCCAGGAGTGAGGGGACGATGAAGTGCTCTTCGAGGGCGACAATGCGCATGATTTTCTCGACGGGGTAACTTTCACCATGTCCGCCGCAGTCGTCTCAGGCGCAATGGTGAGGAAGAGGTGAAGAAGCTGCGTCGGCGGGTTGCCAGGCCAGATAGCGGTTAAGTGGGCTCCTGCTCCTGACCTGGCCCCCGGCCGGGACAGCGTTTATTGAGCTCAGTACTTGATCCCGATGGCCTTCGTCTCCGTGTAGGCCTCGATACCCGCCTTGCCCAGTTCGTAGCCGATGCCGGACTGCTTGAAGCCGCCAAAGGGGAGCGCACCGAGGTCGCCACCGTTGACCTCGATGATGCCGGCGTCGATCGTTCGGGCGAGTCGGTGTGCATGGCCTAGATCCCGCGTCCAGATGGCAGCGGCGAGGCCATACTCCGAATCGTTGGCCATCTCGGGAAGGGCGTCGAGATCGTTGTCCGAGAACTTCGAGATACAGAGCACGGGTCCGAAGATTTCTTCACGAACGACCGACATGTCGGGGCGCGTGTTGGCTAGCAATGTCGGCTGAATGTAGTAACCCTCGCCGGAGATGGCCTCCCCACCCGTTACGACTTCAGCGCCATCGCGCTTGCCAGCAGCGATGTATTCGAGCACGCGCTTGCGTTGGCTTTCGGAGATCAACGGCCCCATCTCCGTGTCGGTGGAAAGGGGGGAGCCGATTTTCACGCTCCTCGCGCGGGCCTCGAAACCTGCCACTACCTGATCATAGACCCGTGCATGGACGAAAAGCCTTGTGCCTGCAGCGCAGAACTGCCCGGTCTTGAAGAAGATGCCCGATGACACGGCGTTGGTAGCTGCCTCGATGTCGGCATCGGGGAAAATGAAGACCGGAGATTTGCCGCCGAGTTCGAGCGTGACGCGCTTGAGCGTCCCCGATGCGTCCACGAGGAGCGACTTGCCCGTGTCCGTCGAACCGGTGAAGGCGATCTTCGCAATGCCCGCGTGCCTGGCCAGCGCGCGCCCGGCGACGCCGCCTTCTCCTGTCACGACATTGAAGACGCCCGGAGGGATGTTAGCCTCGACCATCAGTTCGGCAAGGCGCAGCGCGGTCAATGGAGCGAGGCCGGCAGGTTTGAGCACCATGGTACAGCCGGCAGCCAGGGCGGGTCCGATCTTGAACATGGCCAGAAGAAATGGCGCATTCCAGGGCGTGATCGCGCCGACGACGCCGAGCGGCTGCCGGATGGAAAACGACAGTGCGCCAGGCCGGCTATCGCTCATGGGCACGTCGCCGCCCACCTTGTCGATCCATCCCGTACTGTGCCGGAGCACGTCGATTGCTCGCGAGATATCACCGTAGCGGGTGTGGGTGACGGGGTTACCGCCGTCGATCGATTCCAGCGTTGCGAGCTCGTCTGCATTACGCTCGATGGCGTCTGCGAGCGCCAGAAGCCTTCGCGTACGATCCGCGGCAGGCATCGTCGACCATCCGCCCTTGAAAGCCTTGTCGGCTGCAAGCACGGCGCGATCGATATCTTCGACACTCCCAGCAGCGACCGTCGTCAACGTGCGTCCCGTCGCCGGCTCGATGACATCGGTGCGTCCTTGACCCAGTGCGTCGGTCCATTTGCCATCGATGAAAAGGTTATGTTGCCGCTGGATGAAGCCGGAGCGAAGGCGCGCTTCGTGTTCCGTAAACTTGTTGCTCATGGGGTTTGCCTCTTGGGGAACAAGACAACGGCCGGGTATGGATCCCCGGCCGAACGAAATGGTTTTCAGGAAATCTTGTATTGGCCGCCGTCGACGACGAGTGCCTGCCCGGTGACGAATGCCGCGTCGTCGCTCGTGAGAAAGAGGACCGGTCCAGCGATGTCGGCTGGCTCGGCAAAACGCTTGATGGCCTGCTGCTGCCACACGCTTTTCTTGAACTCGTCCGGCACACCGCTCGTACCGGGGGTGTTTGTGAGCGCAGGCAGGATCGCATTGACGGTAATGCCGTCGGCCGCAACATCGTTGGCTAAACCCCGGATAAAACCGATGACGCCCATCTTTGCAGCCATGTAATGGCTGAGGCCGGTGATGGCGATGCCGATCGAGTTGGACGAGAAATTGACGAAGCGCCCCCATTTCTTCCGGCGCATACTGGGGAGGAACTGTTTTGCGCTGAAGTAATGCGCGTCGAGATTGACGGCGAACGTCCGCCGCCACACGTCCAAGTCGAGTTCGTCGATCACGATATTCGGATAGATACCGGCATTGTTCACGACGATGTCCACTTCACCCAGATCGCGTTCGACGAACTGCGCCACGTGTTTCCAGCCGCTTTCGTTGGAAATGTCGGCTTCGATCGCGATGGCGGTGTCGCCGATCAGCGATGCCGTTTCGACAGGCTTTTTCAAATCGACCAGCGCGACCTTCGCGCCGCGCGCCGCCAGGCGAACGGCAAGCTCTCGTCCGATACCTTGTGCCGCACCGGTCACGACCGCTATCCGGTTTTCGTGTGTCTTCTCAGTCATGTTTTCCTCTGTGGATTGTTTGGTAGGGAAGTAGAAAGGGGCGCGACATCAGGCTGCGGGACCCTCGCAACGTCCGCTTATGAAGCCCTGGTCAAAGTCTGCTTGGCTTCATCCGCAATGTCGCCTAGATCTGCAAGCTTGAACTGGCGGATAAGGTCTTGCCGACCTTCGCGCACCTTCGCGACCCAGTCCGGGTCCGCGATGACGCTTCGACCGACTGCGATGAGATCGAATTCGTGCGCGTTGAAGCGTTTGACCAAGGCCGGAAAATTGATATCCGGCGATGCGTTCGTGTCCTTGCCCGAGAAGGTTTCGACCACGTCGACGGTCAAGCCCACGCCTCCAACGGCGATGACGGGCTTGCCGGAGAGCTTTCGAGTCCAGCCCGCGAGGCCGAGATCGGATTCGGGCCATTCGGGGTCGCCGAAACGGCGGGTCGATGCGTGGAAAAGATCCACGCCCGCTTCGTCGAACGCGCGCAGTATCGTCGACAGCTCGTCGGGCGTTGTTGCCACGCGGGCGGTGTAATCCTGCTGTTTCCACTGCGAGAACCGCAGGGAGATCACAAAGTCGGATCCGACTTCTTCGCGAACCGCACGCACGACCTCAGCAGGGAAACGCAGGCGGTCGCGTATGTCGGGGCCGCCATACTGGTCGTCGCGTACGTTCGTGCCAGCCCACAGGAACTGGTCGAGCAGAAAGCCATGGCAGGCGTGGATTTCGACGCCATCTGCGCCAATTCGTTTGGCGATCCGCGCGGAACGGACAAAAGCGTCTCTGACAGCCTCCAAGTCTGCGATGGTGGCAGGGTTTCCGACAACGGTGCCGGGCTTCATGAGGCCGGAAGGGCTCAGGACAGGTGCCGTTGCGAAGTAATCGCCGTCCGGCGCGGCGAGGTGTGCGCCGTCGTGGCCGATCTGAGTAAAGAAGTGACCTCCGGCCTCGTGTACGACATCGATGCATCTTGCCCACCCGTCCGCCGTGTCCTCGGCAAGACGGCCATATTTTCTTGTGCGCGTTGCCGAAGGATGATCCACCGCGATGCATTCGGTGATGGTGAGTTGCACGCCGCCGCGAGCACGTGCCCCGTAATAGTCGGCAAGACGCTGGGAGACATGACCGTCAGCGCACCAGCCGCGTTGCATACCAGGCATGATGAATCGGTTGGCAAGTGAGAGACCTGCGATCGTGATAGGTTGGAAAAGAGCCGACATATCTATGTGGCCGTGACGAGTGCCACGTTGTGCCGGACTGATGTTTTCAAGTGTCATCGGATTGGACTCCTGAGTTTTTGCGTATGAAATCCACAGCGCAAGATGGATGGCGGACGAGCTGCACGACAAATTGCAATTATGATAATAGCAGTATAGAACATAAATGCAATAGTAAAAATTGCATTTGCTCGGCCTACAGCCGGCAGACGGAAACCAGGTTTCTGATGAGCGGGGAGGCTTGACGCGCTGGACGATGCCATGAGGTAGACGCTGGATCGACCGGTCGGTGAAACGGTGGTGCCCACAGACTGTTACCAACGCGATCTTTCGTGGGACAGTTGCCTCTTACGCCATCCACCATTCGCTTCCTGTGCATCCTGGCTGCGGACGCGGGCGAGGTTTTTTTTGAGCTGTGGGACGCTCCGGGGAAGCAGATCCTTTCAGGTTTGCTTTCGAAAGGAGATCGGAATTTGAGCGTTCCACTCTTGGCCCATATATTGCAAGTGTTATTATTGCAATAGGGGTGATCAATGAGTGATCGCCTTCTGACAAACGGGACGATGGAGATGGAATGATTGATCTACGCTTCCCGACAGCACTGCAGATGGTGCTTGGGATTCAGATAGCCGAAGAAGACGGAGTGCGATGTACGAGCCAGAAGCTCGCCGACTCGCTCGGCGTCAACGCCAGCTTCGTCAGGAAGCTTCTGGTGCCTCTGAGCCGCGACGGGATAGTTACATCCTCGCTAGGCAAGAATGGTGGTGCCCGTCTGGCTCGCGCACCCGCGACGATCACGCTTCGTGATATTTACTGCTCCGTCACGGACGACAAGAAAATCTGGGTCGCGCGGACCGCCGTGCCGTGTCAGTGCGTGGCAAGCGCAAATATTGTCGAATTCTTTGAGTACATCGCTAGTGAGGCCGATGCCCTTGTGCTTGATATGCTGAGGCAGCGGACGGTGGCGGACAGCATTGCCGAAATCCGGAACCTGGAGCGAACACGGATTGTCCGGGGCGGTCGATCAAACCTACGCGCCAACACTGATGATGTGCTACCGGCCTCGGTGCGCGCAAAAGCTACCCGGTCCTGAATCTGCGATTGTCACGCCAGAGCGCAATCGTGACCGGGCGCCGTACCTATGCCTCGGGGGCAAATTCACGTTCCGCAACGATTCGGGTGCCACCGCGGGCGATCCGTTGCTTGTCCAGTCGCAGTAACTCCGAGAGTGCTTCGGCGACGTTACGGCGCTCCAGAGTCTCGAGGAGAGCCCGGTCGGCATCTGCCGCCACTTTCTCAAAGAGAGGCTCGATGTTGGCGCTCACCCTGCACCGAGGTGTCACGGATGGACGCGCGGGCAGGAATCGCTTCTCTCCAGTGATGGAGGCGTAGATGTCACGCAGGGTGATGCTGGCGGCCGGCCGTGCGAGATGCAGCCCGCCACCTTTGCCGACCGAGGCGTCGATGATGGCGTCCTGCCTTAACGGAACGAGGAGTTGACGTACGAAGCTGGGATTTGCGCCAAGGCCGTCAGCTAGTACCTTGCTCGTGCATCGGAAACCGTCCTGGTCGGCAAGCGCCACGCTCAGGACCATCTGGAAGGCTGTCGAGAAACGATAGTCGATCATAGGTCGTCGATTCTATTCGCGTGCGGCCGAGGCGGCACGCAAACATAATGTAATGATTGACCTTGCATTATACGTCGTCTATATTGCAAGTATTATTATTGCTTTTATGCCGGCGCAACTGAACGCCGGACTGGCATCTCACTGCGAAAGGAAGACAACTGCTATGCCTGGGCATGCCGCCACCGCGGCCACTTCACACCGGCTCCACGGGAGTCGTTCCGAGATTCTGTTTGACCCCGTGAAGCTCGGCAGTCTTGAGCTGAAGAATCGCATCGTCATGGCACCGATGACCCGGGCCAAGTCTCCACAAGGTGTGCCGGGTGAGGACGTCGCGGCTTACTACCGCCGTCGGGTTGAGGGAGGGGTTGGCCTCATCATTTCCGAGGGCACCTTCATTCCCCATTGGAGTGCTTCGCACGACGAGAACGCACCGCGTTTCTATGGTGACGACGCGCTGGCGGGATGGCGACGTGTCATCGACGCAGTTCACGCTGCGGGAGGACGCATGTTCCCGCAGCTATGGCATGTCGGCCTGGTTCGCAAGCCGCAAGTCGAGGGTGCGGTAGGACTATTTGATGAAGATGCCGAGGCAGCGAGTCGGCTCGGTCCATCGGGCATCATTGGCGGTGGAGGACTGCCCCTGGCTCAAGTTCGTGCACCGGCGACTGAACGCGAGATTGGCGAGATCATCGAAGCCTATGGCAATGCCGCAGCCTCGGCGAAGCAGCTCGGCTTTGATGGAGTCGAAGTTCATGCTGCTCATGGTTATCTGATCGACCAGTTTCTCTGGGCGGAGACCAATAGGCGAAGTGACCCGTACGGCGGCGATCGTACAAGGCGCAGTCGCTTCGGGGTAGAGGTCATTGAAGAAATTCGCCGTCGTGTCGGCCCGGAGTTCCCGGTAACCTTGCGCTTGTCCACGTGGAAGAACCAGGATTACGCCGCGAGGCTCGCCACAACGCCATCGGAATGGGCCGAGATCGTTACACCGTTTGTTGAAGCTGGCGTCGATGGCTTTCACCTCTCGCAGCGGCGGTTCTGGGAGGGCGAGTTCGGGACCGAACTTAACCTCGCTGGATGGACCAGAAAGCTGACCGGCAAGCCGACGATCACGGTCGGATCAGTCACGCTCAATAACTCGATGGCCGAGATGCTGCAAGGCAAGGGCAGTGAACCTGAAGATAATCTTGCGTTGGTGTACAGCGGTCTTGAGCGTGGCGATTTTGATCTTGTCGCAGTAGGTCGTGCCCTCATCGCCAACCCCGATTGGCCTGAGAAGATCAGGAGGAGGCAGACGTTGCGCGCCTACGCGAGGGGCATGCTGGCGAATCTTGACTGACGGGGGGAGGGGCGCGGTAGCCGTCCTTGTATGTGCCAGCGTAGTTTGAGGTCATCAGATGGTCGAGAATCTCGGCAAGGTGCCGGATAGGTCAAAGCAGATGATCAAATCTGCCCCGGGTCTGCCGCTCGAATTTCGGAATCTAGAGTTGCTATCTTTTGTATGTCGAAAAACGCAATTCAGGCAACAGCAACCTTTGACGAGATAGAGTCGCTGTGCATCCATCTGTTCGATATCTGGTGTGAGCGAAGAAGTGTGGTTCCGTTGACGTATCTGATGCAAAGCTGGCCAATGCCGACTCTCTCAAGTCTGGTTGTCACGCGTCTGGTGGGCGGGTTTCAGGATTTGCTGCGCTTTCATGCTGCGAGTCTTGCTGCAGACGAAACAGAGTTGTTGGAAAGTGTGATTGCCTTAGTCGATGAACTCCGGCGGGGACCTTTCTCCGACACAATCAATCATGCAGAACTCCTAGCTTACGCGGGAGGTGAGGCGCCGGCGGCGGCGAGCACCAGAGATATGCGCGTGTCGGACGACAGCGTTTCATTTGAAAAGTTGGTTTGTTAGCCCTGCGAATTTAGTCATTTCGAAACGAACACACATTGCTGTTACGCAGGTTCAACGCTTACAGTTGGCAGCCCCGCCGCGCGTGCTCATTCGTCAGCTTTGCCGAGGCCACTCCATACGACCTTGACAGCCCTGCGGAAGGCATGCATTCGAGAAGCGTCGTCTTCACTCCAACGAAGAAAAATAACTAGGCCCTGGCAACTGGACACGATCAATGCACCACGCAATTCGCGTTCCTCCATCGACAGATCCGGATTGATTTCGCCGACGAGCTGCGCGAAGAGTCTAGTGAACTGTTTCTGCGCCTCCACAACGACATCGCGCGCGAACGATTCGTGCAGCGCCAATCCCCAACTTTCGACGATACCTGCTGACAATCCAGGTTTGACAAAGTCTGCGAATGGATCGTCGATGATTGATTCGAGCCGCGCCTGCGGAGAGCGGTTTCTGTTTTCGACGAACCTCCGAAAGCGTTCGAAGTACCGTTTTGCAATCTCCTCGATTGTGGCGCGCAACAGTGCTTCACGGGTCGAAAAATAGTGCTGTAACGTGCTCAGGCGAATGCCCGCATCGTTGGCCACGCGGTTGATCGTGTACCCTGCGTAACCCACCGCAATCAGTACATTGACCGATACATCGATGATCTCGGGCACCCGGCTTTCCCGATTGCCGCGCTGCCTGACAGATGTGGCGGTCTGCGGATCAAATATCGCTGTGGAACTGAGGGTCAGTTTTTTCACTTGCACTCCGTTCTGAGGCGCTGACTGTCTCGCTGTTCAGCATAAAGTTAGCGTCCGGCGGCGCTGTCACGCTTACCCTGCGGGACAACAATCAAGGATGCAATTCTGTGCCTCCCGGACATCGCGTTTGCGGTGGGCGTATGCCGTGGCCGCTTCAGGACTTGTGTAACGAAATAGGTTATCTAACCGGGTTTAAGTATAGGTTGAATAACCTGTTTTTCCTAGGCGTGGATATGGAAAACATCAGATTTAAAAGGATTTTGTTGCAATATCGTTTACCCTAATCCTCCGGGGTAGGTGGTTGACTTATAGGTTGACTAACCTATAGTTATTGACAGGGTAATCGACAGGATGTTGCGATGTTCAAGCCACGAAGTGGCAGGACATGGTGGCACCGCAGTCAGAGGAGAGCGAAATGGGTTCCGGCGAGAAGTGCTTGCGAACGCTGGTCGGCAAATGGTTTGGCCCTTCTGCTGTGATGACGATACGCGTAGTCGAGTTCAGTCGCACACGAACGGATCGAAGGCGCTACGTGCGCATCGGCGAGGCACGGGTCGACGGAAGTTTGACCATCGTTTTCTTCCGGCACGATGACGGTTCGTGGAACGTGTTTCCGGCAAAGAGGAGCACGCTGGCGATGCATGCTTACCCGCTTGCGGCGTGAGTGATGGGACGATAGGCAGGCGATCTTAGGAGAAGGCAATGAACATCCTGAAATTGGCAGGGGATGCTGGAATGCTGGTCGTACTTGACGGCAGAATCGGTTGCACCGAGTACCGAAGCGTCCATGGAACTCTCGATGCATTTCAGCGTTTTGTTCAGGCATTGGAATCGGCATTGACGAATGGCGACGAGTCCGGCGGGTCTGAGCGTCGGCGCGACCTGTGCGCAGAGTCTTCGTCATCTTAAAGCGGTGGTGTCGAATCACCGCCAAGGGCGCCTTCAACGCGATCAGGAATACTGATCTGGCCGCTGGTAACGAAACTGGAGCAGGTGTAGGACACGCTGATGCCGGATTGTGTTTGTTCACACCGGAGAGCAAGCTCGCTTGAAGGGAGAAACTGATGAAGATTTCTGCGACCCGCACCTGGGTAACGATGCTTACTGCAATCGCCGTCGGCTTCCCGCCGGTCTCCTCCTACGCCTACGCGCTCGATTCGCAACTCGACTGTAAATCGAACGCACATGCGTTTATAGCCCCGCTGCTAAAGGCCAAGTATATCGACCCGAATCCGATGCGCGTCGAAGTGAACTCGGTCAACGCATTTCGACCGGCACAAGGCAGCAACTTGACGGCCTTTGGCTTTCGCGTATCCGCTATCCTCGGGTATAAACAGGATGATGCACTGTTCAAACGCGGATATGGCCAGCCTATTGCAGACTCAGCCTATGGCGTGGTGGTGGTTGGCGCCACCGAGTCAGTAGAAGCGCACGCGCGCCAGTACGGTAGCCGCGCTGTCATTCATCAAGTAGTCCCCCTCTTACTGACGGCCATTTTCTGCAGCGGACCGTGACGCGTCATCGATGCAGTCATGTATTCAGTGGAATTGATACTGTCAATGGTTTTGGTGCAAATAGGCTCATCGGATCGGTTAACGTAGCGATCCAATCAATCTGGTGGCCGGTGATGAGCAGGTGGAAATGTCTGAAGGAAATGTTTGACGGTCGGCATTTTGATCGATAGATCATCATTCTGTGTGTGCGCTGGTACCTGCGCTACAAGCTCAGCCTGCGTGATCTTGTCAAGATGATGGCCGAGCGGGGGTTGTCTCTGGCACACACCACGATCATGCGTTGGGTAAAGCGCTTTACGCCGGAGTTCGTCAAGCGCTGGAATCGGTTTGGTATACCTACAGGCCGGTCGTGGCGTGTTGACGAGACCTATCTGAAGATCTGTGGCAAGTGGGCCTATCTCTACCGTGCGGTCGATCGGGCCGCTCAGGCAGTGGACTTCATGCTCAGAGCGAAGCGCGATGTCACCGCGGCCAAAGCCTTTTTTAGCAACGCCATCAAACATCAGGGCCAGCCACTAGAGACGATCACGCTCGATGGGTATGCCGCCTCGCACCGGGCCGTTCGGGAAATGATCGCTGACGCTGTGCTGCCTGAGGGAACGCATGTGCGCTCGTCGAAGTATCTGAACAATGCAATTCGTTTCTCGTTGCGCTGGCGTCACGTCGGCGGCAGTGCGGCAATTGAGCAACGCATCGAGAGAACGAAGACACATAAAAGCCGCAGCTTCTTCAGGATCATTTGAGATTGTGGCCGGCGCCGCACAGTACCGCGTCGCATATAACCGATGCTCGCGAGCGGTTTGTGGGCCGATCTGAGAGGTCGTTTTTTTCGCTTGCCTATTGCAAAAGTTATGCGGAGACTTTTTCAACAGTACTGGGCTGACTTCGGTCGTTCAGCGAAGATCGTCGAAGGTCCACACAGGCTGAACTTCAGCCGTCTGTGCTACCAGTCTATGCGGTGCTTTTCATCGGTTTCACGATGTCGGCGATCATCGTCCACGTGAAGATACTGACTGGTGGTCGTGAGCGACGCATGGCCGAGATTGTCGCGCACGAGCCGAAGATCGACCTGCTGGTCCGCCATGTGCGACGCTGCGCTGTGCCGCAGCCAGTGCGCCGAAGCCTGTTCGAGCAGGTCGGCGCGCTGCGCATGGTCTTCACCACGTGCCCGCAGCGCCTGCGCCGCACCACTGAAAACATCCTTCACGATCCGGTGCAACGCGGCGCGCGTGAGCGGTTTGAGCGACTGGCCAATCGGCAGCCCGAGCGGCGTGTCCTCGCCCGGCGAGGGCAGGGCTGGCAGTCCGCAGGCCCGGCGGTAGGTGCCAAGTTCCGTCATCATTTCCGCGGTGGCGGGCACCAGCCGCTCCTTGCCACCTTTGCCCATCACGTCGAGCCACCAGCGATCCGTGCCGTTTTCGTCACCGCGGCGGAAAAACCGTCCCATCGTGTTCGTGCCGACCTCCGTGATCCGCAGACCGCCCAGATAGAGCAGGGTAAACAGCCAGCGCACGCGGGCGTGGTGTTCGCGCTCGCGAGCGGTCTGCACGGGCATGCGCTGGATCCAGGTCTTGACCTCGAGCCACAACTCGGGCGACAGATACCGGACGATGCGCGGCCGGGCCCGTCGGGCGCGCTGGCGCGACAGCGACAGCGGATTGCCGGCCAGATAACCGGCCTGCACCAGCCACGCAAACAGCACGTTGAGGATCACCATGGCCTGGCGCTGGCTCGCTCCGGACAGCGGGCCATAGAACGGCCGCCAGCGCGGATCGTGGCGGGGATGCTTGCGTCCGCCGTCAGCGGTCCACCGTGCGGCGGGCTGGGGATCGGCGAGAAAATGCTGGTAGACGAGCAGGTCCTCGTGCGTGAGCGAGGCGAGCGGTTTGCCCAGTTGCAGGACCGACCACAGCAGCAGCCGTTCGGCTTCCTTGCGGTAGTTGTCGAAGGTCGTTTTCGTCTCGGCAAAGCGGGCGAGCCACGCGCGAAGCGCGTCGAGATCGGTGTCAGCGGCGACCTGCAGGCGTCCGTTGGCGCGGTTCGTGCCGTGACGGCCATCGAGGTCGGGCGGCAGGTCAAGCGCATCGATCGGGCGCAGGGCGGGGG
>NZ_WOEZ01000308.1 GCF_013177735.1 Paraburkholderia elongata
CGGCAGGTGAGAGAAGAGAAGGTGCCAGGGTTTGAGCGCTTGCCGAAGACCAGCACCAAACGGAAGCCCAGCACCAGCACCAGCACCAGCACCAGCACCAGCACCAGCACCAGCACCAGCACCAGCACCAGCACCAGCACCAGCACCAGCGCCGCCGCGTAAGCCGAACGACGCGTGATCGAGGCACGGCCCGGAGATCGACGTGTACGACGCAATGCGGCCTTTGAAGGCCGGGTCGGTGACCGCTTCCCAGCTTTGAATCGAACCCCAATCGTGGCCGACCAGGTGAAACGGCCGCGCGTCGCACGTTGCATCGGCGATGGCTGCGAGATCGGCGGCCAGCCGCTCGAGCCGGTAACCCGCGCGCGACTGCGGTGCATCGGATGCTCCGGCGCCGCGTACGTCATAGCTGATCACGCGGTAGCGCGCGTCGAGTTGCGCGCGCACCGGTTCCCACACTGCCGCCGAATCCGGATAACCGTGCACCAGCACGATCGGCGGCGCGTCGCGCGGTCCACTCACGTAGACCGTGAGCCGCACGTCGCCGGCCTCGACCGACAGCGTGTCGCGTATCACGCGGCCGCCCGTACGCCGCGTCGCGCGGCCTTGCGTGCGTTCGGCGTGGCCGCGTTGGTGGCGTCGACCGCGGCGACGAGGCCGTCGATGCGCGACAGTTGCGCGCGATTGTCGTGATCCCACGGATGGAAGCCCGGTCGGAAAAAGCTCAGCCATTCACCGGCAATACGCGGGAACACGCCGTGACGCGGACCGTACAGATACTTCACGACGCGCCACATGCCGCGGATATGGCCGCCGCGTTTGCGATCGGCGATGATCAAACGCAGATGGTAGTCGAACACGATCAGCCAGAACGTCAGCGTGGTGGCGAGCATCGTACCGGTGCGCAGCAGGTAGCGGCCGAGACCGGGTTTGAGCACGGCATTCCACACGTCGTATGAAACCGATTTGTGTTCGGTTTCTTCAAGCGCGTGCCACGTCCACATCTGCGTATAGCCTTCGACCGAACCGCCGATACGCGATGCGTCTTCCAGCAGCAAGCCAGCCAGCATTGCCGTGTAATGCTCGAGACAGACCGTCACCGCGAGTTGGTACGAATGCGGCAGGATCTTGCGGCCGAAGTTGAGAATTGCCCACAGGCGCTTGTCGAGCTTATGCGCGGGCAAGCCGGCTTCCTGCAACAGGTCGTTGTATTCGATGTGCTCGCGCGTATGCATCGCTTCCTGGCCGATGAAGCCGAGCACCTGCTTCTTAAGCACGGGGTCGACGATCTGGTCGCGGTAGTTGCGCACGCTGTCCATGAAGAAACGCTCGCCGGCGGGGAACAGAAGCGAAAGCGCGTTGAAGAAGTGTGTCACGTGCGAGCCCTGCACGTGCCAATCGCAGGCACGTTCCTGTGGTAAGTTGAAACGGAGGTCTCGGCGAACCGGCATCATGGCCTTTCTCCTTGCGATTCTTTGTGTGCTGCTGATTGTGCTGATCGGGTAGTTTGCATTGCGCGCTGTATGGCAGTAGATAACGGGCGGCGCATCACGCGCGTCGGCCGTCCACTTGCGCGGCGCGGCGTGCGCGCTTTTCCGCAATGCGCTTCATGCGGCGCGTCTGCATCACGACCAGCGCCTGATAGGCCGCCGGCAACGTACGCGCCAGCCAGTCGGCGGCGCGCGCATCGCGGCCGATCAGCACGCGCCGCTTGTTCTTGCGCACGCCGTCGAGAATCACGCGAGCGGCTTCGTCGGCGGTGGTAATGAAAAACTTCTCGAAGTCGTCCTTGCCTTGCTGTTCGTTTTCCAGCATGAAGCCGACCATGTTCGACGAGATCCGGCTCGACTGCGCGATGCTCGTGCGAATGCCGCCCGGATGCACGCAGGTCGCCGACACGCCGCACTTCATCAGATCGAGCTCCTGGCGCAACGCTTCGGTAAAGCCGCGCACAGCGAACTTGGTCGCGTTGTAGCCGCTCATTCCGGGTTGCGAGAAGAGGCCGAACACGCTCGACGTATTGACGATGTGTCCCGCACCAGATGCCTTGATATACGGCAGAAACGCCTTCGTGCCGTGCACCACCCCCCAGAAATTGATGCCGACGATCCACTCCAGGTCGGCGTACTCCATCCCTTCGATGGTGCTCGACAGCGCCACGCCCGCGTTGTTGAACACGAGGTTCACGCGCTGATGCTGCGCGGCTGTGTCGGCGGCCCAATCGAACATCGCGGCGCGGTCCGACACGTCGAGCACACGCGTGGTGATACGCAGCGGCGAGCCGACGATATACGGTGCGGCGGCCTGTGCGAGTTGCGCGGTTTCGGCGAGGCTCGTGGCATTGCGGTCGGCGAGCGCGAGGTGGCAGCCTTCGCGCGCCAGCCGGATCGCGAGCGAACGGCCCATGCCCGAGCCTGCGCCGGTGATCGCGGCCACTCTGTCGGTGAAGTTCTTCATTGGTTTATCTCCTGTCCTCTCTGAACGGTGCCTTGTCGTTATGTTTTTTCAGGTGGTGTTTTTTTTCAGGTTGCTTCCGCGGATGTCGCGGCCGCCGTCGTGGCTGAATTGCCATGCGCATGCACCGGTTGCTGCGAACCCACATGCCCGCTCAGCGGCTGCGTCGTGGGCGAATACGCGAGGTAGTCGTCCATGCTGAAGGTGCGGGTTGCCTGGCGGAATTTGTAGGCGAATCCCGGCCACAGCGTGGTGTTCTTGCCGGTCTTCGGATCGAGATACCAGCTCTTGCAGCCGCCCGTCGACCAGATCGCGCGGCCGAGTTTCTGCTGGATCTGTTCGTTGTAGGCACGCTCGACATGCGGACGCACTTCGATCGCATCGGCGCGTTCCGTGTTCATCGTCTTCAGTGCGCGCAGGATGTATTCGACCTGCGACTCGATCATGAACACCATCGAGTTGTGACCGAGGCCGGTGTTCGGGCCGACGATCATGAAGAAGTTCGGATAACCAGGCAGTGTCGTACCGAGATACGCATGCGCGCCATCGCGCCACGTATCGACGATATCGACGCCGCCGCGGCCGCGCACCACGCCCGCCGGAAACGGATCGGCCACCTGAAAGCCGGTGCCGAAGATCAGGCAATCGGCCGGATGGCGCGCGCCGTCGGTCGTGATCACCGCGTCTTCTTCCACGCGGGCGATGCCGGTGGTCGTCACCGACACGTTCTGGCGTGACAGCGCGGGGAAGTAGTCGTTCGAGATCAGGATGCGCTTGCAGCCCATCGTGTAGTTCGGCGTGAGCGTGGCGCGCAATTGCGGATCGGGCACCTGGCGGCGCAGATGCCGCTCCGCGACTTTCTGCGCGGTCTTCATGAGCGAAGGATGTATCGCGAAGCCGAAGGCGCGCGATTCGAGCATGCAGTAGAGCGCCGAACGCATGATCTTCTGCGTGAACGGCAAGTGCTTGAACAACCACTGTTCGAACGGCTTCACCGCGCGGTCGGCCTTTGGCATGATCCACGGCGGCGTGCGCTGGAACAGGTTCAAATGCGAAACGCGCGGCGCGATCTGCGGCACGAACTGAATCGCGCTCGCACCGGTGCCGATCACCGCGACGCGTTTGCCTTCGAGCGAATACGCGTGGTCCCAGTGCTGCGAGTGGAACGCCTTACCCTTGAATTTCTCGATGCCCGGAATGTTCGGCACGGCCGCGCGCGAGAGTCCGCCCATTCCCGAGATCAGCACGCGCGCCGACCATTGCTGGCCGTTTGCGAACGTCAGTTGCCAGCGGTGGCGGGTTTCGTCGTAGATCGCGGAGGCAAGTTCATGGCCGAAGCGCAGATGACGCCGGATGCCGAACCGTTGCGTGCATTCTTCCAGATACGCGCGAATTTCCGGCTGACGCGCGAACATGCGGGTCCAGCGCGGATTCGGGGCGAAGGAGAACGAATAGACGTGGGATTGCACGTCGCAGGCGCAACCGGGATAGTGGTTGTCGCGCCAGGTGCCGCCGACCGACTCGGCCTTTTCAGCGATGATGAAATCGGTCATGCCGGCTTGCCGCAGCCGGATTGCCATGCCGAGGCCCGCAAAGCCGGAGCCGATAATGGCGATATCGGTATCGATGGGCGCGGATGCGTTGGGCGCCGCGTCGTCGGGGGGCATCATGCGTGCGTTCATCCGATCCGTCTCCTTTTTTCGCTCTTAACTGTTACATTGGTTGATGTAACAATAGAGGCTGTCAACGGAGGACGCAAGCAGCGGGTTAGACGGGAAACTCTATGGGGCGGAGAAGGTTGTGGCGCAAGGCCTAGGCGGCTGCGGTGCTGGTCGGGCAGGGCTTCGAGACTGATGCGGAAAGTGTGTGTCTTTCCGTCATGTGAAAAATGCCCGGGCGGATTCGCTTCGGAAACCCGCCCGGCTGACAGCTTTAACGCGTTATTGCACCGAAGCCTTCGGCGCGGCAGTCACGCGAGCCGCTGCGGACTCGTCGGAGTCGTTGCTTTGCACGATATGCAGTTCACGTGTGCGAACCGGCAAGCCGCATTGCGCGTCGTTGAGCGTTTGACGGACCTGGCGAGCGAGGTCCCAGCGCATGTCCCAGAACGCGTCGATGTTGGCCCACACGCGGATGTTCAGGACCACGGTGCTGTCGTCGAAGCGGGCCACCATCACCTGCGGCGCGGGCTTCTGCAGCGCGCGCGGGTCGGCATTGGCGAGATTGCGCAGTGCGGCCAGCGCGTGGTCGACGTCGTCACGCACTGAGATTTCTACTTCCAGATCGAGGCGGCGGGTCGGATTGCGGTTGTAATTGCGGATTGAATTGCTCCACAGCGCGCTGTTCGGCACGTATTCGCAAATGCCGTCGGATTTCGTGAGACGCGTCGTAAACAGGCTGATTTCTTCGACGGTGCCCGCGACGGTGCCCGTGCCGGCCTCAATCGAATCGCCCACCTTGAATGGCCGCAGCAGCAACAGCATGATGCCGGCCGCGATGTTTTGCATCGTGCCCTGCAGCGCGAGACCGATAGCGAGGCCGGCGGCGCCGAGCACGGCGACGATGCTCGCCGTCTGGATACCCAGTTGCGACAGCGCGCCGATGATCGAGACGACCCGAATGCTCCACAGGCATGTGTCGCAGATGACCGGACGCAGCGTGGCGTCCATGCGCGACTGGCTCGCGAGCAGCCGGCTGAGTGAGCGTGCGACGCGGCGGGCGACCCACCAGCCCACCACCAATATCAATGCGGCCGCGCACAGGTGCATCGAGATTGTGGTGAGTGCGTCCCAGAGGAAGGTCCACCGGTTAGGGTGAATCTCAGCGAGTAAATTCTGCATGGCCTTGACGGTCCTGATTTTTTAAGCGGCGTCGTGTTGTTCGCCGCATGGTTTACAAGAAGCATGAAACCCGCGCGTCCGCGCAACGCGAGTGACGAGCAGGTATTCGGAGAATGACGCGATTACAGCGTGCGGAGAAGGGACCGCTTCGCAAAAAGAAAGTTCTACCGGTTCAACCTTTTTGACAGATTGAGTTTCCGGATGCGAGAGGGCGGAAGGCGCGCGATAGCGACGTGAGGGGGCGTGTTGTCGTGGCCCCGTCATGGATTGAATGACGGGTGACCAGTGAAATGTGGCGTTCTATTTTTTCGCAAGACTGGTTGTCACCTCGCGGTTTTGCCATACGTTGTCCTTCACGGTAACTTTCTGCGGAATCAGATGGGCGCCGTAAAACGCATCGGCGACGATCTGCTGCGAGCGCGCGATCTCGTCGGTCACGGCGGTGGTGCCGTACGGATAGCGGCGTACCCATGTTTCGACCAGCTTCTGATCCAGACCGATCTTCGGCGCGATTAGCGCAGCGGTGTCCACCGGATGGTCGTTCACCCACAGGCCAGTGGTGCGCAACTGCCCGAGAATCGCGCCGATCACATCCGGATGCTGCTGCGCGAAGTCGCGCGTGGCTTCATAGAAGTTATAGGGAGCGTTGAGTTCCGAATAATCGACTAGCGTGCGCGCCTTCAGCGCCTGTTGCGCGGACGCGTAGTAGGGGTCCCAGATCGCCCATGCATCGACGGTGCCGCTTTCGAAGGCGGCGCGCGCGTCGGCGGGCGCCAGATACACCGGGCGAACGTCTTCGAAGCGCAGGCCGGCTTTTTTCAGCGCTTCGAGCAGCAGATAGTTCGCGCTCGAGCCCTTTTGCAGCGCGACACGTTTGCCCCTCAGTTCCGCCACGCTATGCAGAGCCGAATCGCTTCGGACCAGAATCGCTTCTGCATGACGCCCTGACGGCTCCGCGCCGACGTACACGAAGTGCACGCCGCCGGCCTGCGCGAACACCGGCGGCGGCGCACCGGTGTAGCCGAAGTCGATGCTGTTCGCGTTCAGTGCTTCGAGCAGTTGCGGGCCGGCCGGAAATTCGAACCATTTGATGCTGTAGCCGAGCGGTTTGAGCTTGTCGTCGAGCGAGCCTTGCGCTTTGAGGATCGCGAGCAAGCCTGATTTCTGATAGCCGATGCGCAGTACCTTGGCCGGCTGCTGGACGGCGCCGGTGCCGCTGCTTTGCGCGGTTGCACTCAATGTCGTGAATGCCGCCAGCAACGCGGTGGCGATTGGAAGTGAAAAACGGGTATGACGGCCCATCGGGCGAATCTCCATTGCGTTCGATTGGCGAGGATCGTCGCATGGACGTCCCGCCGATCAAACGAAGCAATGCAGATTTGAATATGACGTGCGCGCGAACGCGGAAGGGGCATGAAAGCGGCCGCATAAGCGGCGAGAGGAAAGGCGCTTGTTGCAACGTGGGTGGCAGCGCGGGTGGCCCCGAATACCCGCCGGTATGGCTATTTTTTGGGTTTATCTTTCTTTGCCGCAGCGCGCTCCGCGGCTGTGCCTTCGGCCGGATGGCCCAGCTTCTTTTCCATGATCGCCGCGACGCGGTCGCCGAGATAATCGCCGGAGGCTTCTTCCAGCGCACGGTTCATTTCGCTTTCGACCAGCACCATCGCCAGCGGCCGCACACGCCAGATCGCGTCGACCAGGGCGGGCACGTCGGCTGGCGGCGGCAGCGCGTCCGCGTCGTAGCGGTCCAGTTGGCGGACCACCAGATCGACCAGCGCCTTCGCGACCGCATTGAAATGCGGCCTCGCGATGCCCACGGTGTCGAGCAGGTCGGCGAGCGGAATGCCTTCTTTGGCCATGGTCGCGCCGGCGGCCAGCGCCGTGGGGCTGCCGGACACGAAGGAGAGGCCGTCGCGCTCCAGCAAACCCAGATCGACCGCTTTGCCAAGTGCGCTCGGCGAGGCTTTGTCGCCGAACATTTGCAGCAGTTCGATCAGCGAATATTTTTTTGGCCGTTCGCGCGACCAGCGGCCGCCGATCGCGGTTTCAAGGCCGAGGATCGAACGCAGATCATGGCCTTCGTCGACAGCCATGATCAGGTCCTGGATGTTCGCGAGCGTGTAGCCGCGCGTGAGCAGATGGTTGATCAGCTTCAGACGCGACACATGTGTGTCGTCATACACGCCGACGCGGCCGCGCTTTTCCGGCGGCGCGAGCAGGCCGCGGTCCTGATAGGCGCGCACGTTGCGCACGGTGCTGTCGGTGACGCGTGCGAGTTCGTCGACCGTGTATTCGTTGCGCGGCGTGTTGCTTGCCGGGACGCTCGGGGCGGCGGGCAAGGGCGGAAAGAGGGGCGGCGGATTGGGCATGGGGGGATTTTAACGCGCCGCACTTAGTCGCAAATTGCGATGATCTGGTTCAACTGCTCGCACGCCGCTGCAAAGACTTCATCGGGTACACGCTTCCACGGATGCGCTTTCGCACCCCGCGCTCGCCAGTCAAACGACTTGGGCTGGTGTCCAAGCACGTAGCTCGTAACGTTTTTCGGCCCCTGAAATTTGATGGCAAACGGATTCGTGTCGTTGAACTTGGCTGTCGTCATCGGGAGTCCGATAACGATGCTGGTTCGCTCGTTGAATGGTTTCGGTGACAAGACCAGCATGGGGTGCAAATCCTTCATCTCGCGACCGACCTGAGGGTTGCAGTCAATCCAGATAATGTCGCGGCGATCCGGCACCCACAAAGCTCTTGCCATCAGAACACCTCCGCACCGATGCGATCCGTGGCCATCGCCTCACCGCCGTGCGTTGCAGGATCGAACTTCGCCAGCTTCTCCGCGAGCGTGAGCTTACGCGGGCCAACCGGCTTTACCGTCACGCCGATCTCGTCAGTCGTCACTTCGACTTCCTGGCCGACCTCGAAATGCGCCGAGCGTGCGACAGCAGCGGGGATGCGGACAGCCAGGCTGTTTCCCCACTGCTGGATCCTGAGTGTCGCTGTTTTTGCCATGATTCCAACCTCCTATGGACGTTTAGACAAGTTTATACGTCCAACAAGAAGGTTTCAACATGTCTATACGATTGGCGCTTTATCCGCGTGCCTGCGCCACGTCGTCCGGCACGCTCGAATCTCCCACGCCCAGAGTCCGCTGCATCAGCGTGGTGTCGAGCCAGCGGCCGTGCTTGAACCCGACCGCCTTCAACGTGCCGGTCAATTCGAAACCCAGTTGAGTATGCAGGGACAGCGAACCGCCGCTGCCGCCGTCGGCGATCACGGCGATCATCTGACGCCACGGTCCGGTTTCGCAGCGTTCGATCAGCGCCTGTAATAACACGCGCCCCAGGCCTCGTCCACGATACGCGTCGCTCACATAGATCGAATCTTCGATCGTGTTGCGATAGGCGGCGCGCGGCCGGTAGGGCGTCGCGTAGCAATAGCCGGCGACTTCACCGTCGATCTCGGCCACCATGTAGGGCAACCCATGACTGCGCACCGACGCGAGCCGCGTGCGCAAATCGTCGACGGAAGGCGGGATTTCTTCGAACGAAGCAACGCCGGTCAGCACGTGGTGTGCATAGATCACCTGGATTGCGGGCAGATCGACTTCGGTGGCGTCGCGGATGAATGGCGCGGCGGGCGGCGGGGTGGCGGCCGAGTCAGCAGTATGGGGCGTGGAAGGCGCGGGGCGGGTGGTGCTCATACGTGTTCCTGTCGTGGCCAGTGAGTCTGCGGATACGTTTTACTATGCCCGCCGCGCGCCCGAATTTGAAGCGAGTCAAAAATCGCCACGATCTATAGGCAGTATCCGCGCATGCATAGGTGACTGGCGCGATCCAGGCCTGGCGTGGAGCACCCGGCCATGCAGCTGTGCCGGGCGTTACGGATTTTCTTCGCAAAGATGCATGCGCATGGCATGCGTTTCGGCGATCAGCTATGCGAGTACGTATCCGGCTGCGTCACATGCCCGCGATGATGCCGGTGATGCTTCGACTTGTGCTTCGGCTTGGCCTTGGCCGGGGCATGTTCCGCGGCTTGCGGCTGCTGCTGGGCTTGCATCGGCTGCGGCTGCTGGGCCTGCGCGCCCGGCGCGGGTGCCGGATGGGCATTGCCGGACGGCAGCGTGGTCTGGCCTTCGCCGAAGCGAAAGGTTTGCGAGGTTTGCGCGTACGCGGTGGCGGACAGCGTCAGGGCGGCAACCGCCACGCAAATCGAAAACTTCATGAATCCATCCTCCTTTTGAACGAGCCGGTGAGGATACCGCAAAGCGGTCTCTGGCTTCTTCGGCAAGCGCAGGCGGGCACGATCGGAAGTATTGAATCGTGAATTCGCCTACGAGGCGGGTGCTTCTGGAAGCATTCCCTGCTCGGCAATGAGCGGATCCGCGACGCGTATCTCGGCGGCGAGGCTGCGGCGACGACAGCATTCGCGATCAGCGCACGCAATCGAGCACAGCAGGCCCGCTTGTGCTGTTGCGATATGGTTTACTGCGAAGCAGCTTCAAGGCTCGAACTGGTCGAATTCGCTTTGCAGTTCGCGGTTACGTGCAACGCGTTCGTCGATGCCCGGCCCGAGCCGTTCGACAATCGCCGAGATCAGCAGATTGAACAGGCACGTGAGCGGCGCCAGCGAATCCCAGAACTGACCGACATCGGTCTTCACCTGCAAAAGATCGCCGTCGAATTCGCGCGCCCACGGGCAGTAAATATCGGTGACGAGCGCGAAGGGCAGGCCACGACGCGTGGCGGCTTCGCAATAGCGGCGCGCGATCATCGAATAGGCGCGCGTATCGGTGATGATCAGATACGGTGACTTGAACTCAGAGTTCAGCGAATCGACATACGAGCCCGACATGCCGTCGGAATAGAACACGCGTGGGCGGATGTACTCGAGGTAGCTGTAGAACGCGTTGCTGATGCCGCGCGTGGACTGAATGCCGAGGATATAGACGGCGTCCGCATTTGAGATGCGTTCGGCCACGCGGGCGAACACCGGCGATTGCGCGAGCTGGTAGACATGCTGGATCGCGCCGATTTCAAGTTCGAGCGAGTGGGCGAGAGCCGGGTTGGCAGCGTGATTGGAAGCGTGATTGGAAGCGTCAGGCCCGCTTGCGGCGGGTGCGGCTTCGTCATGCTGGCCGGAGGCGCGGCGAAATGCGTCGAGCCGGTCGGTGATCAGCCACGGGCGCTCCTGCGCGCCGCGCAGTTCGCGCTTCAGGTCGTCGAGGTTCTGGTAGCCGATGCTGCGTAAGAACCGGCCCACCGAGATGCCGCTGGTGCCGGCTTGCTGGGCGATCTGATCGGCGGTCTCGAGGCCGAGCCGCTCGAGATTCGCCAGCATGTAACTGGCGACGCGCTTGGAGGTGGGCGTGAGTTCGGCAAAGCGGGCTTCGACGGTTTGTGCAAAAGCGGTCGGCATCGTAGTCGCGGTGCGAGTGGTGGATCGATCATCGAGATGATGACATATTCACTCGACAGCCGATCGCGCGGTCCTAAAAATCAGGGTGCGCACGCGCGGGCGAGACCCCGGTCAGACTGCCGGCCGCACCGGTGCGGCGCGCGAGAAGCGCCGCGCGCCCGCTACACACGCCACCACCACGACGGTCACCAGGATCATTGCGGGCGGCACCTGTTCGTGCAGCAGCAAACCGGCGAGCAGCAGGCCGAAGAACGGCTGCAGCAACTGCAGTTGCCCAACCCCCGCGATGCCGCCGAGCGCCAGTCCGCGATACCAGAACACGAAGCCGATCAGCATGCTGAAGAGCGACACGTACGCGAGCCCCCACAGCGCCGCGTGGCTCACGCCTTCGAACGATGCGGGCCGCGCCCACCAGGCGAGCGGCAGCATCACCGGCAGCGACAGCACCAGCGCCCACGAAATCACCTGCCAGCCGCCGAGATGGCGCGACAGTCGCGCGCCTTCGGCATAACCCAGGCCGCAGACGATGATCGCCGCCAGCATTAGCGCATCGCCGAGCGGCGACGCGTCGAGACCGTGGCGCAGGGCGAACGCGACCACCGCGCCGCTGCCGAGCGCCGAGAACAGCCAGAACGCCGGCTGCGGACGCTCGCCGCCGCGCAGCACGCCGAAGATCGCGGTGGACAGCGGCAGGAGCCCGACGAACACGACGGCGTGCGCGGCGCTGACGTGGCGCAACGCGAAGGCAGTCAGGAGCGGAAAGCCGACCACCACGCCGAGTGCGACTACCACCAGCGGAATGAGGTCGCGTCTTGCAGGCCGCGCCTGGCGAAACACCAGCAGTAGCAACAGACCCAGCGTGCCGGCGATGGTCGCGCGGGCGACCGTCAGAAACACCGGGTCGAGGCCCTGCACGGCGATGCGGGTGGCAGGAAGCGAGCCGCTGAAAATCAACACGCCCACCATGCCGCTCACCCAGCCGTTCGTTGTCTTGTCCATCGAAAGAGTCCATGCGCATTGAAAATTGAACCCATAGCATCCGCTTTTGGGCGACAAAGAGTAAGCTACGGATCAGTACAATTCGTACAAACTGTACCGAACATGGAGCAGTACAGATGGCGGAAAGCGATAGCAACCGGGCGGCCTCGGGCGCGCCAACCGGCACGCGGGTCGGTGCGGTGATGGACAGCTTGCGCGAGCGCATCGCGAACCGTTCACTGATGCCGGGCGCGCGCGTGCCGTCGATCCGCGTGATGACCGAGACACTCGGCGTGTCGAAGTCGACCGTGGTGGAAGCGTACGACCGGCTGGTCGCGGAAGGGGTGATCGTGGCGCGGCGCGGTTCCGGCTTTTTTGTGTCCGGCCACGCGCCGCCGCTCGCGCTTGCCGATCTCGGGCCGCGGCTGGACCGCGAGGTCGATCCGCTGTGGCTCACGCGGCAGTCGCTGGAGGCCGGTGCGAAGGTGTTCAAGCCGGGCTGCGGCTGGATGCCGCCTTCATGGCTGCCGGAAGACGGCGTGCGCCGCGCGTTGCGTGCCGTGGCGCGCGATCCGCAGTCGCCGCTTGCCGACTATGCGAGCCCGCTCGGTCTGCCCGCGCTGCGTCAGCAACTCGCCTGGCGGCTCGCGCAGCATGGCGTGGAAGCGCCGCCCGAGCAGATCGTGCTGACCGACGGCGGCACGCACGCGC
>NZ_WOEZ01000309.1 GCF_013177735.1 Paraburkholderia elongata
CCGCGCTGAATGATTGAGCAACAAGCCCTATCGTGAGGCGCCGCGTTCCCATTAGGTCGCCAGATTTGAGCCTACGGTGCTGCTAATTTCACTTCTGAAACGAAGCTACTTTTACTTCGTCGCACGGCCGTCGACCACGGGACGGTCACTGCGCACGATGCCGGCACCGGCCAGCAGGCCCTGCTGCGGGCGGCGCTTGAGGATGCGCTCGCCCGGATCCGTCGTCTTGAGCAGGAGAACGCGCAACTGCACCGCGAAATCGGCGAAGCGCATGCGGCACGGGATCTGGCCGGCGAGCATGTGAACCGGCCGCTCGGTGATCTGTATGCGTCGATCGAACGCGCCGGCGTCGGCGCAACGACCCTCGCACGGACGGCCGCGCAGCTGGCCGGCACCGAGCGGTTTCTCAAGATGCAGAACGATGCCGTGCGGCTGCAGGCGAGCGGGGAGGCTGACGCGCTGCGCGAGCAGAATGGCCAGCTGCGCGAACGGATCGACCATCTGCTGCTGGAAGTGGACCAGTACCGGCGCGCGGTTGTGTCGAGCCGGGGCAAAGGCGCATGACTGCCCGTCCCCGGATGTAATTGCCGTGACTTCCGAGGAAGGGCATCAAAACCCATGCCGCTACGACTTATCGGCATTGAAGCCGCGCAAAAAAACGGCCCGCACGTCGCGGACCGGTTCTGGCGGAGCAGCGACGGGCGGCCAGTTTGCCCGCCAGCCCCGCCTCTGCTCCGTTTGTGGTCACGTGCCGTGAGCACCGACCACGTCTACATGATAGTCACTGTGCCGACGCGCGGCGGGAGTTTTTCAGCCGCGCCGGACCACGGGCGGGCAGTCGACCCCCACCCGTTCCTTCGGGAGAGGACTTGCGAAGCATAAGAAATTGAGAAAAAAACGCAAAAAATGGTGTAAATGAAGGCCCGCAAAGTCAGAGTATCCGGGCCTTCATTTGCGGACACACGCCCTCATTTCAGGCAGATGCCGCTCACACAACTAAATCTGTTACCAGTTTTCAACTAATTTTGTTACTACTCACCGCCGGCGCCCGCCGAATGGCTTCCGGACGTGCGTCGGCACTGCAACGGGGGGGGGGGCCGTGATTTCAATGCAGATTACGACGGTAGGCCGTTTCAAACCCGACAAGGCTTTGCGAACCGGCCCGATTTAAATATCCATGAAAATCAGATGGTTGCTGTTTGCGTTTTCTGGCGTCGGCAAGTGCGGCAGCGCCTTGCGTCAAACTCGCCCGCGCCCGCCGGAAAGTCTTGTCCAGTCTGGCTTTTCGGCCAGTCGAGCGGTCGGCGCGTGATCCCAGCGCGCGGTGTCGCTGACACGTATGCCGGCAGTTGGCATCACGTTTGTCTGGCCGGAATAGCGTGCGAATCTAACGCTGGGAAACCCGTTTTCGAGCGACCGCCGGCAGGCTATCCGGGAGCAGCGCTCTTATCGCCGCGAAACCGCCCCGAGCCAAGCCCGCCCTGAGATCGTCAGCCGTCATCGGAGACCCGACAGGAAACGGTTGATTTGATTGGGGATTATATTAGGGGCTGACCGCTAGTCGCTGTCACGTTTAGATCACGCTACCGTCGCAATCTGTACAGAAATCACGGGGATACCCGGTAGCGAGATCGTGGAAGTGCGTACGGTTGAGTTTTGGCAGCCGGTCGAAGTCGAAGGTCTCGAGCGTCTTGCGCAGCGCGCCGCACAGCCGCCCTAGATCGTGCCGAACAACGCTCGCGGCCGGTCTCTTAGCGTCTGCGCGATGATCCGCAACGCGTGCACCAACTGCTCACGCGACGCTGCACACGCAAGGTTGATTCGTACGCCGTGCTCGATCGTCGAGCGGTCCACGGCGAACGCCGATGCCGGCATCGTGTTGACCCCGCGCGCGAGCGCATTCGCCGCGAAGTCATCCGAGCGCCACGGCGCCGGTACCCGCAGCCAGACGAACATACATGCCGGGTCGCTCTTCAAGTGCTCCTTCGGCAACAGTTCGCGCGCGAGTTCCTGCCGCGCAAGCAACTCGGTGCGCTGAGCCTCGAGAATGGTCTGTGCTGTGCCGTCCTCGATCCAGCGCGTCGTCACGAGCATCGACAGCGGCGCCGGCATCCACGCGGTGGTGCGTACAGCCTCGGCCGCGAGCGCGGCGCCATTGGGCGGTGTCAGCACATAGCCGAGACGCAGTCCGGGCGCGAGGATCTTCGACGTTGACGCGACATGAAACGTCAGCTCCGGACACAGGCTCGCGATGGTGGGCAACCGCGTGCGCAACAGCGGCCCGTAGACATCGTCCTCGATGATCGCGATGTGATGCCGGCGCGCGATGTTGACCAGCGCCGCGCGCCGCGCGAGGCTCATCGTCACGACGGTGGGGTTCTGCAGATTCGGCACCGTGAAGATCGCCTTCACGCGCAGCCGGCGACACGCGTCGTCGAGCTGGTCCGGCAACAGGCCCTCGTCATCGCTCGGGATGCCGATGATCTCGAACTGGAACAGCGGCGCGAGCGCCTTCAGGCCGTAGTACGTCAGCCGGTCCGCGAGGATCACGCCGTCATGGCCCATCAGGGTCGAGAGCACCGCATAGATGCCGTGCTGCGCGCCGCTCGTGACCACGACGCACGCCGGCGACGGCGCCTGGCCCGGCGCTGCCATCCATCGTGCGCCGGCCACTCGCGCCCATTCCGGCCCTTGGGGCGGCTGGTATTCCTGCAGCTCGGGGTAGCGCGGATCGAGCGCGATGCTCGCGAGCGTGCGCGAGAGCTGTGCGAGGAATTCGCCCGTCGCAGGCCGATTCACCGTCAGGTCGATCATGCCGTTCGATACGGGCTCGCCACTTCCCGGCGCACGCGTACCCGCCGTGTGGACCGACGGCATCGCGCCGCCGGTAACGATCGAGCCGCGCCTCTTGCTCGCGACAATCAGCCCGCGCGCCTGCAATTCCTTGTACGCGCGCGATACCGTCGACACATTGATGCCGAGTTCGATCGCGAGCTCGCGTTGCGGAGGCAGCCGGCTGGCCGGCGGGAACATGCCGCTCCTGATCTGTTCCTCGAGCGAGCGCGATACTTCCAGATAGGTTGCCAGCCGCGCCTTTGTCTGGACACCCGGCTCCCCATTTGTGTGACTTTCATCGGGTTTCATTCGGATGGTATCTCCATACAAAAACTCCGCGGTTCGCGCTGCGCTCACCGATTACACGCACTTCAACCGCATGCTAGACCTTTTAAGCGGCCGTAGCGAAGGACTTTCATCCTCGTCGCTAAGGATGCTCGCTCGTTTACGGGAAAGCACCTACGGCCATACAAAGAGAAAATCATTGAATGCAAAAAATCTTTGTGTGAGTATGGTCGCATCGAATCAGCGTTAGCCGGCAGTGCGGCGCGACGTGAAACGCAGTTCTGGAGGACGCATCATGTCAGATCGGCAGTCATCGTCAGCAACGAGCTGGAAGAACTGAATGGCTGAGGTTGCCGTCCTGGGCGCAGGTTTCGTCGGTTTGTCCTGCGCGTACTGGCTGATGCGAGATGGGCATCGGGTGACGCTTATTGATCCGCAGGGACCGGGTGAGGGCGCATCGTTCGGCAATGCCGGCACGTTTGCGAACTACGCATGCATTCCGGTGAATAATCCGGAGGTGTTCCGTAACCTGCCGCGTTTCCTCTTCTCGCATACCAGTCCGTTGCGTATCCGCTGGCGTTACATGCCGCAGCTCGCGCCGTGGCTCGTGCGCTTCCTTGCCAATTCGACACCGCGCCGTTACGGCGCGTGCGCCGAAGCGCTGGCACAACTGCTGTCGCGAGCGTTCGAAGGTTATCGCGAGATGCTGTCGGCCGAGGAGTTGAACGCTTTCGTGCGGCAACGCGAATGCCTGTACCTGTATTCGAGCGCCGCCGCGTTCAAGGCGGCGCAGCCGTCGCTCGCGTTGCGCCGCAAGCTCGGCGTCGCGTTCGACCACTACGACCGCGATGGCATCCGCCAAATGGAGCCCAATCTCGCAGCGATCTTCGAGCACGGCACGCTCTTTCGGGACAGCTGGTTCCTGACCGATCCGCGCGGCTTCCTGCGCGCGCTGCACAGCTCGCTGATCGCGCGCGGGCTGCAGCACGAGCGCGTCGCCGTGCGCACGATCGAGCCGTTGAGCGACGGCGTGCGCCTCGTCGACGACGCGGCCAAGGCGAACGACACCGAGCACGCGATCGTCTGCACCGGCGCGCTGTCCGCGCGCTTTGCCCGGCAGTGCGGTGATCGCGTGCCGCTCGATACCGAACGCGGCTACCACGTGCGCTTTCCCGGCACGTCTGCGCTGATTTCGCGCCCGTGCGGCTGGGCTGAACGCGGCTTCTACCTGACGCCGATGGCCGGCGGCGTGCGCGCCGCGGGCATGGTCGAACTCGGCGGCTTCGGGCCGCGGAAGAACCGCGGCCTGCTGAACCTGTTGACGACGTCTGCCAGGGAGGCTTTGCCGGGCTTGGGTGAAGTGGACAGCGACTGGCTCGGCTTTCGTCCGAGCCTGCCGGACGGCTTGCCGGTGATCGGCCACGCGAGCGCGACACCGCGCGTCGTCTATGCGTTCGGACACCAGCATCTGGGCGTGACATTGGGCGGTTTGACGGGCAGTGTGGTGGCCGATCTGGTCGCCGGACGCAGGCCGCCTGTGAATCTCGATCCCTACAGTCCACGCCGTTTTTAATGTCACCACGACATCGACAGGAGCCCGCAAAGCATACGCAACATGTCTTCAGCACGCAGTTGAGCCGTCTCGGAAACAGGCCAGGCGTCGACTGCACATCAGGTCCATTTGGAACAAGGGAGGGACATCATGAAACGTCGTAGCCTATTTGCTGCGCTTGCACTTAGCGTTCTCTGCGCGCATGCGCCGTCGTATGGAGCCGAACCGGAGGTCGTCAAGATCGGTTTCGTGGGTCCGCTAACAGGGCCGGTCGCGCGCGTCGGCAAGGATTTGCAATACGGTGCACAACTTGCGCTCGATGATGAGAATGCGAAGCATCCAACGGTCGGCGGAAAGCCGGTCAAGTTCGTACTGGACGTGCAGGACGATCAGGCGGATCCGCGCGTTGCGATTCAGGTTGCGCAGAAGCTGGTCGATGACGGCGTTGTCGGCGTGATCGGCCACTACAACTCGGGGTGCAGCATTCCGGCATCGACGGTCTACCATCAGGCCAACGTCGCGATGATTACGCCGGGCTCGACCAATCCGCAGCTGACGAAGCAAGGCTTCAAGAATGTGTTCCGCACGATGGGCCATGACGGTGTCGGCGGCGTCGTCGCGGGCCACTTCGTGGTCGAGCAGATCAAGGCGAAGCGGATCGGCATCATCGACGATCGCACGGCGTTCGGGCAAGGTCTTGCTGACGCCTTCGAGAAGGGCGCAAAGGAAGCGAAGGGCAACATCGTCGACCGAGAGTTCACGAACGACAAGGCAGTCGACTTCCGCGCGATCCTGACGACGCTGAAGAGCAAGAACGTCGATGTGATCTTCTTTGGCGGACTGGACGAGCAGGGTGCGATGCTCGTCAAACAGATGCGCTCGCTCGGCATGCCCGCGCTGCTGTTTGGCGCAGGCGCGCTCAAGAGCAACGCGTTCCTCCAGATCGCCGGCCCGGCGGGGGAAGGCACGCAGGATCTGGAGCCGGGTCCCGCACTGGACAAGCTTCCTGCGGCGCAGGAATTCGGCAAGCGTTACAAGGCACGCTTCAATCAGGATGTCGAACTGTATGCGCCGTTTGCGTATGATGCGACGCTCGCGATGCTCAAGGCGATCCACGATGCGAACTCGCTCGACCGGCAGAAGATCGTCGACAGCCTGGCGAAGGTCAATGTGACGGGCATTACCGGCAAGATTACGTATGATCCGTACGGTGACCTGATCAAGCCGCCCTATACGCTGTTCGAGGTCCAGCAGGGACAATGGAAGAGCATCAAGACCGTGGGCGGCAGCGGCGTTTAGGTTTTCTTGACAGAGCGGCCCCGGCAATCCGGACAGCGGGGTCAGCGGAATTGCTGAAACCGCAGCTGCTACAACGCGCTGATCGGGGCGATCTTCGTCGGCCTGTTGCTGCCGGGCTTCGTGTACTTTTATCTGGCCGGGCACCGACGCAAGTTCGCGCCGCTCGACACGCTGATCGAGCCCGTAGACGAGCTGAAGGCGGAACCTTCGCTTGATTGAGTGAGGACCAAGTCATGGCTTACAGGCAAACAGTCGGCGGCCGCACCTATCAGTTTGGCAATCTCAAGGACCTGATGGCGAAGGCGACCCCGGCCCGCTCCGGGGATTACCTTGCCGGCATCGCCGCGGCGGACGACGAGGAATGCGTCGCCGCGCAGATGACGCTCGCCGAAGTGCCGTTGCGAACGTTTCTGAATGAAGTGCTCATCCCCTATGAACAGGATGAAGTGACGCGGCTCATCATTGATGAGCACGACACTGCTGCCTTCGCTCCCGTCAGTCACCTGACGGTGGGCGACTTCCGCAACTGGCTGCTCTCGGATGCGGCAGACGAGAAGGCGTTGACGGCGTTGTCGCCCGGACTGACTCCGGAGATGGTCGCAGCCGTGTCAAAGATCATGCGGGTCCAGGACTTGATCCTGGTGGGCCAGAAGTGCCGGGTGGTGACCCGATTCCGTAACACCATTGGCCTCAAGGGACGGCTATCCACACGCCTTCAGCCCAACCACCCGACTGACGATCCGACCGGAATCGCCGCCAGCGTGGTCGACGGACTCATGTACGGCAGTGGTGACGCGGTGATCGGCATCAATCCCGCCACCGACAGTATCTCGGCGGTAACGACGCTCGTACATATGCTGGACACCATCATCGCCAAGTACCAGATCCCCACCCAGTCCTGTGTGCTGACCCACGTGACCACCAGCATCGAGGCCATCAACCGCGGCGCGCCGCTGGATCTGGTGTTTCAGTCAATCGCCGGAACCGAGGCGGCCAACGCCAGCTTCGGCGTTAACCTGCGCGTCCTCGAGGAGGGGTGCAGTGCCGCGCGGTCGCTCAAGCGCGGTACGGTGGGCGACAACGTGATGTATTTTGAAACTGGTCAAGGCAGCGCGCTGTCGGCGAACGCCCACCATGGCGTGGATCAGCAGACCTGCGAAGCGCGGGCCTATGCCGTGGCGCGCAAGTTCAAGCCGCTCCTGGTGAACACGGTGGTCGGCTTCATCGGCCCCGAGTATCTCTATGACGGCAAGCAGATCATCCGCGCTGGCCTTGAGGACCATTTCTGCGGCAAGCTCCTCGGCGTGCCGATGGGCTGCGACGTCTGCTACACCAACCACGCCGAGGCCGACCAGAACGACATGGACATGTTGCTCACGCTCCTGGCCGTGGCGGGGGTCACCTACGTCATGGGCATTCCCGGGTCGGATGACATCATGCTCAACTACCAGACCACGTCGTTCCACGACGCGCTGTACGTGCGGAAAGTGCTTGGGCTCAAACCCGCGCCGGAATTCGAAGCCTGGCTGTACAGCATGGGCGTGTTCGAGCCGGGCGAGGTGCTGCAACTCTCAGAAGCGCTACCCCGTCCTTTCCGGCACGCGTTGGCGCACCTGGCGTAAGGAGGTTGCGATGGACAAGTCACCTAAAGCGCTCGTGGTCGTCAACCCGTGGCAGAAGTTGCGCCAATTCACCGAGGCGCGCATCGCCCTCGGACGCGCGGGCACGAGTCTGCCTACCCAGCCACATCTGGAATTCCAGTTCGCCCACGCCCGCGCTCGGGACGCCGTGCACCACCAGCTCGAGATCGAGCCCTTGCGGGCGGCGCTCACGCAGCGTGGACATGAGGTCATAGTTCTGCACAGCGCCGCTGGCGACCGTCAGATCTATCTGCAGCGGCCGGACCAGGGCCGGCGGTTAGATGCCGGATCGCGCCGAATCCTGGAAGAGCGGGCGGAAGGGCACCAGGACGAGTACGACGTGGTGTTCGTGATCGCCGACGGACTGTCCGCATTCGCCATTCGGGAGAATGTCGTCCCGCTACTCGACGCGGTGCTGCCCAGGCTCGCGGACGAAGGATGGCGCGTTGGGCCGCTCGTCGTCGTGGAACAGGGCCGGGTAGCGGTCGGCGATGAGGTGGGAGAGCTGCTGGGGGCGCAGATGGTCGCCATCGTGATCGGCGAGCGTCCGGGCCTGAGCTCGCCGGACAGCATGGGGATATACCTCACGTACCAACCGAGAGCCGGTACCACCGATGCCTACCGCAACTGCATCTCGAACGTGCGCCGGGCAGGGATGAGCTACGAGCTGGCCGCTCACAAGCTTGTCTACCTGATGATCGAAGCGCGACGCCGCAAACTCACCGGTGTGTCGCTCAAGGACGAGGCGGAGGTGCTGCAGCGCCTTGCCGCGCCCGGCAGCAACTTTCTGACAGAGACGGACTGACGAAGGGCTGTCCCAGGGCCGCCCAACTGACAAAAGGTGCTTCGCTATGATGCCACGCGGGCAATTCATTCAGACACTGGCCGGCAGCGCTGCGGGGCCGACGAGACCGGACAGATGGCGCATGCAGTGATAGCCGTCTGGTGGTCTTCTTTCGACTCGCACCAGCTCAGGAGGATACGATGATTTATCCCAACCCCCCACATCCAGGCAGCAAAGTGTCGTTCAAATCCCAGTACGAAAACTTCATCGGCGGTAAGTGGGTGCCCCCGGTGAAAGGTCAATATTTTGACAACGCTTCTCCGGTCACAGGCCAGCCGTTCTGCAAGGTAGCGCGTTCTTCGGCTGAAGACATCGAGCTTGCGCTCGATTCGGCCCACGCTGCGAGAGATGCCTGGGGCAAGACCCCGGTGGCGCAACGGGCCCGCATCCTTAACCAGATCGCGGATCGCATGGAAGAAAATCTGGAAATGCTGGCAGTCGCGGAGACGTGGGACAACGGCAAACCCGTGCGTGAAACACTGGCGGCCGATATTCCGCTTGCCATTGATCACTTCCGCTATTTCGCGGGATGCATCCGCGCGCAGGAGGGGACGCTCGGCGAAATCGACGAGAATACCGTGTCGTATCAGTTCCACGAGCCTCTTGGCGTGGTCGGCCAGATAATTCCATGGAATTTCCCGCTTCTGATGGCGGCGTGGAAAGTGGCACCGGCGCTTGCTGCCGGCAACTGCGTGGTGCTGAAGCCGGCCGAGCAAACACCCGCCGGAATCCTTGTTCTGCTTGAGCTGATTCAGGATCTGCTGCCGCCGGGTGTGCTGAACGTCGTCAATGGCTTCGGGCTCGAGGCAGGAAAACCCCTCGCATCCAATAAACGCATCGCCAAGATTGCCTTTACCGGGGAGACGACCACCGGCCGCCTGATCATGCAGTACGCCTCAGAGAACATCATCCCGGTCACGCTCGAACTCGGCGGCAAGTCTCCCAATATCTTTTTCGAGGACGTGTGCGATAAGGACGACGAGTTCTTCGACAAGGCCGTCGAAGGTTTCGCAATGTTCGCTCTGAACCAGGGAGAGGTCTGCACCTGCCCGTCGCGCGCCCTGGTCCAGGAATCCATCCATGACAAATTCATGGAGCGAGTTATAGAGCGCGTGAAGAACATTAAACAAGGCAATCCGCTCGACACGGATACCATGATCGGCGCCCAGGCGTCTTCAGAACAACTGGAAAAGATTCTCTCTTACTGCGATATTGGCTCGCAGGAAGGCGCCCAGTGTCTCCTCGGCGGGGAAAAGGCGGTCGTCGGCAGTGACATTGCGGGCGGCTACTACATGCAACCGACGATTTTCAAAGGCCACAACAAGATGCGCATTTTTCAGGAGGAGATCTTCGGCCCCGTCGTCGCCTTCACGACCTTCAAGGATGAAGCCGAAGCGCTCGCCATCGGCAACGATACGCTATTCGGCCTGGGCGCCGCGGTATGGACGAGAAACATCAATATCGCGTATCGGATGGGGCGAGGACTTCAGGCTGGCCGCGTCTGGACGAACTGCTATCACCTGTATCCGGCCCATGCCGCTTTTGGCGGCTACAAGAAGTCCGGAATAGGCCGGGAGACGCACAAGATGATGCTGGATCACTATCAACAAACCAAAAACCTTTTGGTAAGTTACAGCCCGAAGGCGATGGGCTTCTTCTGATCTGCTGAGCGGCCTGGCGCGCGTGCGTACGGAATCCGGACCAGGAATCCGGATTCTCGGTTGGGGGTTTTTGATGGAAGTGAAAAGAGTAGTAGTAACGGAGGCTGCTTTGCAGTTGATTGAAAAACTGAAGGCTGAATTCGGACCTTTGATCTTCCACCAATCGGGATGATGCTGTGATGGCAGCTCACCGATGTGCTACCCCGAAAACGAATCGAAGGTCGGCCGGTCGGATGTTTTATTGGGTGAGATCGGCGGTGTTCCGGTTTATATGAACACGTCGCAGTTTGAGTATTGGAAGCATATCCAACTCATCATTGACGAAGTTCCGGGTCATGGGGGGAATGTTCTCCTTAGAGGGACCGGAAGGCCTGCGTCTTTCGACTCGATCAAGGTTGTATCCCGACGAGGAGTGGGCAACTCTGGAGAAGCAGGATGTTGCCCAGAGCCCATAACTATGTGTTTCTGATTCCAGCTGTGATTCCAGCGGCTTTGATTATGTTTATTGCAAATTGCACTACGGATTGAGAAATGCGGTGCAGTGCGCATACAGACAGGACTGGCGATTTCACATCAACACCTGGTTGTCAGGCGCGGTGCTCGGGGTTAGTTGTAGCGGCTTGCGATCGACGGCAGCAGTGCTCGCGATCGGACCTGGGCGGTGACTTCTCCGCGTCATCATAGTTACCCATCGCGGGGTCCACAGAGGTCGGCCGCGTTTTGCCGAGAAAGGCTACGGGTTCGGTTACCAGCTGGTCAATGGTACTTATTCGAGCATCTCGTGACGTTCAAGTTGCGGGACATTGCGATGCTCGTTTTTTCGCTTGAATAGCGTCACGGGCTAAGGAGCATTAGTAAATGGATATCTTCATCCAGCAGGTCCTCAACGGGCTGGTGCTTGGCAGCGTTTACGCCATCATCGCACTGGGCTATACGATGGTTTACGGCATCTTGGGCATCATCAACTTCGCGCATGGCGATGTGTTGATGGTGGGCGCGATGGTTGCGCTCTCAGCCATAGGCGTGCTTCAGAACCACTTCCCCGGCCTCGGCAATGTGCCGACGCTCATCATCGCGTTGATCATCGCGGCAGTGGTTTGCT
>NZ_WOEZ01000310.1 GCF_013177735.1 Paraburkholderia elongata
TCCGAACGACGGTTGGAAGGTCACAAAGCGCCGAAATTTATGTCACGTCAATAGCCAGGGCATGCCCCATGTTTCCTCGGCGCCTATCGGCTGCCGCCACATAAATTTGGCCGCAACATAGCCTGCGAAATGTTATGCATAACATTTCGCAGGCTTCAACGAGCTGTTCACCGCCGGCTCGATTCGCGAGGCTGCGTGCCATGCCCACGCGAGGAGAAAGTTCTACGACATACACGTGCGCACGCCGTCCGACACGACGCAAAAGGCGCTCGACTATATTGGCGAGCTGTACGGCATCGAAGCCAGCATCCGCGGCAAGCAGCCCGCCGAACGGTTGCGTGTGCGGCAGGCGAAGGCAAAGCCGCTGCTCGAAACCTACGAGGCCTGGCTCAGGGCAAAGCTCCAGACGTTGTCGGCAAAATCCGACACGGCCAAGGCGATCAACTACTCTCTGAATCAGTGGGCCGCACTCACGCTGTACTGCGACGACGGCACGGTGGAAATAGACAACAACCTCGCCGAGAACGCGCTGCGTTGTGTAAGCCTTGGTCGCAAGAATTTCCTCTTTGCTGGCTCCGACAGCGGGGGCGAGCGGGCAGCCGCGATGTACTCGCTCATCGGCAGCTGCAAACTCAATGGTATCGATCCGCGCGCTTACCTGTGCCACGTGCTGACCTGCATCGCCGATCACCCGATCAACCGCGTTGACGAATTGCTGCCCTGGCGCGTTGTGGGACACTTGGGAAACCCGCCCCATCCTGCGGCGCCGACCGGTTGAACAACGGCGGTGGACAGCTTGCCTCGATTGCCCGGAATGGCTCACATGCCCCGAGCTGGAATCTCTGCTGCGTAAAGGAAATGGTCCGTTACCCGGTAACGCTGATGAGCTACCGGTGAGCCCCGAAGTAGGCATCCCATTGCGCCGAGTCCGGATCGAGCCTGCGCACGATCGCCGCATCCGCCCGCACTACCAGTCGCTCGAGCATCTCACGCCTCGTTACCGAGTAACGGCGTGCCAGCCGCGCAAGCGCGAGATCGGCTTCAGTGGTCATCCACATATCAAGCCGCCGCTCCCCATTGCCATCGTTTCCAGCCGTCGCCCGCCTTGCCCGGTAGGCGGCCTGCCGCTCTGCTGTTGTTTGTGCCATCCGTTTCTCCTCGTCATTGTTACCCGGTAACGATATATCCGAACTCGTTACCGGATAACGCAAAATGCCCAAAGGAGATAGCATGTCCCACTTCACATCTCGTCGTCCAGAAAAAACCGAACGGTCCAGGCGAGGCGCTTACTGAAGGAGGCTGTGTCGCTGGCAAAGTAATCGTCGCTCAGAAACTGTCGGCGCGCGACACGTCCATCGCTCGCCACCCAATAATCGGCCATGGCGCAATCGAGCGACTTTGTCTGCCACTCCTTTCTCGGCAGGTCTTCGGGGAACGGCTCGAAATCCTGAGAAAACTCGAATATATCGTTCATCCTCGAGCGCGGCTTTGCTGGTGTTAGCGTCGACCAAGGTTAGCATAGCCTCCTCAGTCTCCGAGCTGGAACTGCAAAACCAGTTGGCGCCGCCTCCGCGCGACAGCATGCTCGTCGCGCGGCGTGGCCCTAGGCTGTCGGCATCAGGCGGCTGTCGGCCACAAACCGCCGTTCACATGCGTCGTCGGTCGGACGTTCCGGCGTCAGCTTTGCTCCGGAACCGGCCATCGGTTTTTCAAAGACGAATGCCCCTTCATCGGCTATACACGACAATCAGGTACCGGCGTCGATGAGGCGGCTACAGGTCACTTTCCCGACATTCGCGGATCGGCAGCCGCGAATAAGCGGATGCGTACTTGCGGCCCAAACCGGTCAAGCAAAGTCCCAGCCGGATGCCATAAAGCAGTAGTTCGCGAACCATTGGCGTGCGACGCCTCTCGCCTCGCCAAGCCTCACATACCACGCTGTTCGAACGAGCCTCTCAATGAGCTGGCGTTGAAGATGCTCAGCCTTAGCAAAGCACCAGGATTTCCCACCGCTTACGGATACCGCGCCACTGCGTACACTGACCAGAAATGATCAGGCTGAACTTCCTCAATACGAAGCGTGCGGAGGCAAACGTGACTTTGCAACAACTGGAGACCTTTTTCTGGACGGTAACGCTAGGCAGTTTCTCGGCAGCTGCCGAGAGGTTGTATGCAACACAGTCCGCAGTGTCCATGCGGGTGCGCGAACTCGAGCGCACGCTTGGCGTTGAGCTATTCGATCGTACCCACAGAACGGCACGGCTCACGCCGAGGGGACGAGAGCTGATGGAATACGCGGGCCGAATTCTCGATTTGTCGACAGAACTCGAGCATCGCATCGCTGCGCCGGAATCGATGTTCGGCACGGTGCGTTTTGGTGTCGCCGAAGTCATTACGACAACGTGGTTGCCTGAACTGATACGCACCATCGCGGAGCGCTATCCCAACGTGCGCCTTGAAATTGAGGAGGCCCTCACAGCAGAGCTCATGGAAAGCCTTGCGCAAGCCGAACTTGAGCTTGTCCTCGCGCCCGGTCATTCGCGTGCGCAAGAGCTCTCTACGTTGTCGCTCGGTGCGGTTGCCTTCGAGTGGATGGCGAGCCCCGCGTTGGGACTTGAGGATCGCGTATACGGCCCGGCAGAGCTGGCGGGCTACCCGATCATCGGGATGAAGCCGAAGTCATTTCACTATTCGGCGATCGAGGACTGGTTCCAGAATGAACATGTGCGCGGCCGTTATCTCGCGCGCTGCAAAAGCGTAGCAGTGGCGGCTTCAATGACGATGGCTGGTATGGGCGTCGCGTACCTGCCAGCAAAACATTACGCGGGCGAAATAGAAAGCGGCAGGCTTAAAATCGTCACAACGTCTCCACGACTCGAACCTGTCCAGTTTGTCGCCGTTTTTCCCCAGGGACACTCCTTCTCGCTGGCCCGGACCGTGGCTGAACTCGCCCGCGAGGTGAGCACTTTCGACAAACAATAGGTGTCTGCAATATGTTGCATCGCGTCAAATCAGTTCAAGAAAGTTGATGTATGCACTCGAAAATTACTCGTTTGTCCTTATAGGTCGACGCATCTACTCTTTCTCTAAAGCAACGGCGCGCTCATCGACACGATCCGAGGCACCGAAGTTGCCATCCAGAGCAGCATATGGAGGAAGACATGAATGCAGTCGCACTGCACGAAGCCCCACTCGTGCGCCAGGATTCTATTGCGCCCTCGAAACTCCAGGTGCGCGTGCAGTCCGTCTCCTATCTGGCGGACGACATCAATGCGTTCGAATTTGTTAGCGTGGACAGCGACACGTTGCCTGCGTTTACCCCGGGTTCGCATATTGACGTTCATTTACCCAACGGCGCGATTCGCCAGTATTCGCTGTGCAATCCATCCACAGAGCGTCATCGTTACGTGATTGCCGTGCTGCGTGATCCGCTCGGCCGAGGCGGATCAGTGGCGATGCACGATGTGTTACGAGCCGGGCAGATCGTCACTGTGTCCGCGCCCCGTAATCATTTTGCACTGTCGAATTCAGCCACCCGACATATCTTTATCGCTGGCGGGATTGGAATCACACCGCTCATGTCGATGATCGTCGAGGTTCAGCGTCGCGGCGAGGCATTTCATCTGCACTATTGCGCCCGCACGCCGCAACGAACCGCTTTCACGCGTGAATTGTGCGGTCTTGTCGCCAGCGGACTAGCGTCGATCCACTACGACAACGGCGACCCCAGCAAGGGACTCGATCTGAATGCGACCCTGCAAAGCCGTCCAGATGGTGCGCATTTGTACTACTGCGGCCCAGCAGGACTCATGGACGCTATCGAAGCGGCAAGCGGACACTGGCCGCGCGACGCTGTCCATTGCGAGCGTTTCTCCGCAACGGGCCCGCCGGTGCGGACAGCTGGCGACGATCCCGACACGCCGTTCGAAGTCGAACTGGCGCGCTCGAAGAAGCGCCTTACCGTGCATCCGGGTGAGACGATCGTCGATGCGCTGAAACTGCAAGGAGTCGAAGTCGACACCTCGTGCTGCGAAGGCTATTGCGGCACATGCATGACCCGCTATCTCTCGGGTCACCCACTTCACCGCGACTCGGTGCTCGATGAAGACGATCGGGAAGAATTCATTATGATCTGCTGCAGTCGCGCAAAGAGTGCGTCAATTGTTCTCGACCTTTAGTTCAGCGCTTCTGGTTCTTCACATTCAGCCGGCGCAGTGTAATGCGCTTGCTCAAAAAAGCCCACAGGAGATGGTTTTGTCATGAGCACATTCGAATATGTTAAGGATTGCTGGTATCCCATTGGTTTCTCTTCCGAGTTTCCAGAGGGTAAATTGCAAGGACACAAGATAGTCGGACGGCCGGTCGTAATATGGCGCTCCGATAAAGGTGCAGTCGTCGCATTCGACGACCGTTGCTGCCATAAGCGCTTCCCGCTCTCGCAGAGCAAACTGCTCGACGGCGGACGTTTGGAGTGCGCGTACCACGGATTGTGCTACGACACGAGCGGACAATGTATTGCGATTCCTTCCCAGCCGGATAAGGCAATTCCTTCGCAGGCGCATCTCAGCGTGGTCCCGGTGAAGGAACAGGACGGCGTAGTGTGGATCTGGCCGGGCAACCCCGCAGCGGCGCAACGCGTGGCGCCACCGCGCACGCCGGAGATTCTTGATCCTGCGAATCTTTCAATCGGTTCTCCAGGCCCACTGCACGTTCCCGCCAATTATCTTCTGCTGATCGAAAACCTGCTCGACATCACACATTTCTATCCATTGCACGACGGCAATATCGGCGACAAGGAGAACAGCAAGATTCCGGTGGAACTGGAAGAAGGCGAAAGCGAAGGATATACGTATGTAAAAACCACCCGACACGTCGACAGCTACCAGCAACCGCCGTATCTGAAGGAATGGTTTCTGTACGACACGGTAGAGCGGACTCATACGCATTGCATGGTGACCCCGGGACTCACACGCGTCGTGATGCGCGTTGCGCCGCCAGGCGAACTCGGAACAGACAAGGAGCGCGGATACACACTGTTGCATCTCCATTTGCCGGTCGACGAGCGCAATCTGGTCTGGCGTTGGTCCGTGTCGTGCAAGAACTGGCACAGAACCTTGAGCGACCCGACGATGCCAACGGCACAACGCGTCGCGGAAATGTTTCCGGAAGTTGTCGCACAGGATCAGTGGGCGCTGGAACGCCAGCAAACAATGATGGAGTTTCCGGATGACGGTTATTCCGAACTCTTCCTCAAGACTGACAAGGCTTTGCGACGCGCCCGCCAGATCCTGACGGGCCTTCAGCGTAAAGAGCGAGAGTTGCAGATCGTGCCAGCCGATAAACCGACCGCCGTCAAGGAGCCGGTCACGACCTGAATAGCTGTTTCACGTAGACGGCGTGGCGGGTGCCGGCTCCCGCCACGTGCGAGCGAACGTCCGGCACACCATAACTATTTGGCTCAATGCCTGGAGACAAACCGTGAAAACTCAAGAAACTTCGGCGCCGCTAGGCGTCGCATCGCCACCGTCATCGCATGGCCGGCTTGGCGGAAAGTCGTTGATGCAAAGGGCGGTCGGTTCGTGCGTGTACCTCTTCGAACGACTGATGCCCGATCCCTTCGTGATTGTTATCCTGCTGACCGTCATGACCGCGTTATTCGCGATAGCGTTCGCTCCGAAAGCCACACCAGATGTAATTCTAAGCGGCTGGTACAAGGGGATTTTTGGCATCTTCACGTTTGCGTTCCAGATGGTGCTAGTGCTTGTGACCGGTTATGCGTTAGCGAGTGCCCCGATCATCAAGTCCGGTCTGGAACGCCTCAGCCGGCTTGCGGTCGGACCGTGTTCGGCTGTCATTCTGGTGTTTACGGTCGGCGCAATTGCGACGTTCCTCAACTGGGGCTTCGGACTCGTGGTCGGTGCCATGCTCTCGAAGCAGGTGGCAAAGCACGTACGCGTGGACTTCGCCTGGCTCGTCGCAGCGGGCTACAGTTCCTGGGTGCTGTGGGCGTTCACCGGTATGTCCAGTTCGATCGCGTTGTCGATTGCTTCTCCGGGCAATCCTCTGAATCTGGTTGAGCAGCATACGCACAGCGTCGTGCCTTTGTCTCATACGGTTTTTTCAACGTGGAATCTGCTGACTGGCTTTGCGGCGATGGTGCTAATCCCCGTCATCTTCATTCTGATGCGGCCCGCAGAGGGCGACATCATCGCGGCCGGGCAAGATGCGCTCGAAGCCGCTGAAAAGACCTCTGATCTCGGCGACTCGTCGCGAGCAAACTCATTCGCCGGCATGCTCGAAGGCTCTCGTCTGTGTGCGTTGGTGTTCGTCGTGGCGGGCGCGGCGTACCTCGCCATTGAGTGGACGCGTCATGGCGTCAGCCTCGATATCAACACTGTGATTTTTATTTTTCTGCTGGCGGGCTTGTGTCTGCATGGAAGCCCACGTCGCTATGTCGGCGCGGTGACCGAGGCGGCGAAGGTGACCGGTCCGATGCTGCTTCAGTATCCGTTTTATGGCGGAATCATGGGAATCATGGCCGCAACGGGACTCGCGGAAGTGGTCGCCAATGCCTACATCCATGTCGCGTCGACTGCTACGCTGCCGTTCCTTAGCTATCTCGCGTCGGGGTTGATTACTCTGTTTATTCCGAGCGGCGGCGGCCACTGGGCGGTTCAAGGGCCTTTCACCATTCCTGCGGCCATGCGTCTAGGCGCATCGTTGCCCGGCACGTCCATGGCGATCGCCGCTGGCGAGATGGCGGGCAGCCTGCTCCAACCGTTCTGGGCGATTCCCGTAGTAGCAATCGCGGGCGTCGGCGTGCAGCGGGTGCTTGGCTTCACACTGGTGATCTTTCTGACGGCCGGGAGCTTTGTCGGATTCGTCTATCTGTTCATCGTGCCGATTTTCTCCGGTACGTGATTCTGCGCACGAGCGCCTACTGACATTCCATGGGGATATTAATGAATAACCAGCTCGCACTCGAGGACGTGAGAGTCATCGAGATATGCAATGTGGCAGCGGGGCCATTCTGCGGCATGCTGTTGGCCGACATGGGTGCAGACGTTGTCAAGATTGAGCATCCGGAAGGCGGGGACTCATTGCGTTCATGGCCGCCGATCACGGACGGATTCAGCGAGAACTTCGCTTCTTTGAATCGCAACAAGCGTTCGATTACGCTGAACCTCAAAGGCGCGGAAGACGTCCGTCTTGCCAAAGCGCTGATAGGTGACTCCGATGTGCTGATCGAGAACAACCGTCCAGGCGTTATGGACCGGTTAGGCCTTGGCTATGCCGCATTTGCAGGCATCAATCCTCGCCTGCTGTATTGCTCCATTTCTGCGTATGGACAGAGTGGGCCGCGATCTCAGGAAGGTGGTTTCGATCTGACCTTGCAGGCGATGAGCGGCATCATGAGTATCACTGGCGAGCCGGGCGGTGCGCCGGTCAAATGCGGTGTGCCCCTAGCCGATTTTTCTGCGGGTTTGTATGCCGCATTTTCGATTGCGGCTGAGTTGCGGCGCGTCGCGCAGTCGGGTCGTGGCTCGCATATCGACATCTCGATGCTTGGTGCGACGCTCGGCATTGCCGCGTTGCAGACGTCGGAGTATTTCGGCAGCGGTCGCGATCCGATGAAAATGGGCTCGGCTCATCCACGCAATGCGCCGTACCAGGTGTTTCGTTGCCGCGACGGCTACTTCGGCATGGCCGCCGGCAACAACGCTCTATGGGCCGCTGTATGCCGGGTGCTCGGTCATCCCGAGTGGACCGACGATGACCGCTTCAACACGCCGAGCCATCGCGCGCGTCATCAGGACCAGCTCAGACTCATGCTCGAGACAATCTTTGCCGACGGGCACGCGCCATTCTGGCTCGAGCAGTTTCGAGCGGCCGGCGTGCCTTGTGCGCCGATCAACAATTATTCGGATGTGCTCGCCGATCCGCAGGTGGAGCACATGCAGTGGGTCCAGCCACTCACGTTGCCCAACGGCGTCGAGACTCGTACTTTTGGATCGCCGATCAACCTGTCGGGGCACGGCTTGCCAATACGCCGTGCGCCACCGGGGCTCGGCGAACACTCGGACGAGATCATTGCCGGTATTACCGCCCGCCATGCAGAGGAGAAACAATGACGGACCAGCTCCAAATCGAGAGAAGCGCGCAATCCTGGACGTTCACGTTGAACCGTCCCGACAAGATGAATGCGTTGAACTCGCCGCTTGTCGACGCGCTCTTGCAGGGCGTGGGCGACGCGCATGCGATTGGCGCCAGAATGCTCGTATTCCAGGGCGCGGGAAGGAACTTCAGTGCTGGCTTCGATCAGGGGGACCTGAATAGCCAGAGCGACGCAGATCTGCTATTGCGACTGGTGAGGATCGAGACATTGCTTCATCTCGTCGCGTCGTCCCCCTGCCTGACGGTTGCGTTCGCCCATGGACACAACTTCGGCGCCGGTGTCGATCTCTTTGCGGCATGCCGGCATCGTTATAGCGCGGCCGATGCGAGTTTCCGGATGCCAGGCTTGCGCTTTGGCCTTGTGCTGGGCACGCGGCGTTTTGGCGACGTCGTCGGCTATGCAAAGGCTCGCGAAATTCTCGAACAGACCCGGCAGATGAGCGCAACGGAGGCGGCGGATATTGGCCTCGTCACGAGGCTGGTCGAAGCAGATGGACGCGCCGAGGCAGTCGCCGAAGCGCTGCAGGTTGCCACACTGCTTGATCCGACGACGCAACAGCACCTGTATCGCGTGCTGGAAAGGGAGCGGCCGGATCAGGATCTCGCCGATCTGGTTCGGTCCGCGTCGCGCCCTGGACTCAAATCGCGCATCCTCGCGTACATGAGCGAGCTCTAAAACGCCAGCTTTTTAAAGGTAACCAATGAAAACCAAAGCAGCAATCGCATGGAAAGCCGGCGCCCCGTTGACGATCGAAGAAGTGGATCTGGAAGGCCCGCGCGCCGGTGAAGTCCTGATCGAAGTGAAGGCGACGGGCATCTGCCACACCGATTACTACACGCTCTCGGGCGCGGACCCCGAAGGCATCTTCCCGGCGATTCTCGGCCATGAAGGTGCGGGTGTGATCGTCGATGTCGGCCCGGGCGTGGGCACGCTGAAGAAGGGCGACCACGTCATTCCGCTCTACACACCGGAATGCCGTCAGTGCAAATTCTGTCTGTCGCGCAAGACCAATCTTTGCCAGGCGATCCGTTCGACGCAAGGCAAGGGTCTGATGCCCGACGCCACGTCGCGCTTCTCATTGGACGGCAAGCCGCTGTTTCACTACATGGGCACGTCCACGTTCTCGAACTACATCGTCGTGCCGGAAATCGCGGTTGCGAAGGTGCGTGAAGACGCGCCGTTCGACAAGATCTGCTACATCGGTTGCGGCGTGACAACCGGTGTCGGCGCTGTCGTGTATTCGGCGAAGGTCGAAGCGGGCGCGAACGTGGTGGTGTTCGGTCTCGGCGGCATCGGCTTGAACGTGATTCAGGGCGCGAAGATGGTTGGCGCGGACAAGATCATCGGTGTTGATATCAACCCGGGCCGCATTGAACTGGCGAAGAAGTTCGGCATGACCCACTTCATCAACCTCAACGAAGTCGAGAACGTGGTCGATCACATCGTGCAACTCACCGATGGCGGTGCCGACTACTCATTTGAATGTATCGGCAACACCAAGGTGATGCGTCAGGCGCTGGAGTGCACGCACAAGGGCTGGGGTCAGTCGTTCATCATCGGCGTGGCGGCGGCGGGCGAAGAGATCAGCACGCGTCCGTTCCAGCTGGTGACGGGCCGCGAGTGGAAGGGCTCGGCATTCGGCGGCGCCCGCGGCCGCACGGACGTGCCGAAAATCGTCGACTGGTACATGGAAGGCAAGATCAATATCGACGACCTGATCACGCACCGTCTGCCGCTCGAGCGCATCAACGAAGGCTTCGACCTGATGAAGAAGGGCGAGTCGATCCGCTCGGTCGTGCTGTACTAACGCGGCACGGTTTCGCGAAACAGAAGGAGCTTGTCGATGCTTGAACTATTGTCGTCGCATGCCTGCTATGGCGGCGAGCAGCGGATCTACCGGCACGATTCGCAGACCGTCGGTCTGCCGATGCGCTTCTCGGTGTATCTGCCGCCACAGGCCTTACAGGCCAACGCGAATGTGCCCGCGCTGTTCTATCTCGCGGGTCTGACCAGCACGGAAGAAACCTTTCCGGTCAAGGCGGGCGCGCAGCGCTTCGCGGCACAGCACGGCATCGCGCTGATCGCGCCGGACACCAGTCCGCGCGGTGCGGGCGTGCCGGGCGAAAGCGCGGCGTGGGACTTTGGCGTGGGCGCAGGCTTTTACGTCAACGCGACGCAGCAGCCGTGGGCGAAGCACTATCGGATGTACTCGTATGTGCGCGATGAGCTGCGCGAAACGGTGCTCGCGAATCTGCCGGTGGACGGCGCGCGCCTAGGCATCTTCGGGCATTCGATGGGTGGTCATGGCGCGTTGATGCTGGCGCTGCGCAACCCGGAGATCTATCGGTCGGTGTCGGCGTTCGCGCCGATCGCCGCGCCTTCACAATGCCCGTGGGGCGTGAAGGCGTTCAGCGGGTATCTGGGCGAAGACCGTGAAGCGTGGCGGCAGTATGACTCGAGCGAACTGGTCGCCCACGCATCGCGCAAGTTCGCGCAAGGGATTCTGGTCGATCAGGGGCTGGCGGATCAGTTCCTCGCCGAGCAGCTGAACCCGGATGTGTTCGAAGCTGCCTGCAAGGCCGCGGGACAGCCGCTGACGTTGCGTCGTCATGCGGGCTACGACCACGGGTATTACTTCATCTCGACTTTCATCGAAGATCACGTCGCGCATCACGCGAAAATCTTCTCGACAGAATTGTGCCGTTCAGAACAAAGAATACCAACAGGTTAGCAATGCATTTTTCGTCAAACTCAATCCACTCTCAAAGGAGACATATATGGCAGTCTTTACTCACTTGACTTTAGGGACAAACGATCTCAACAAAGCACGTTCGTTTTACGACAGCGTGCTCAGCAAGATCGGGCTAAAGCGCATTGCCGATCTTGGCGACAATGGATCAATCTGGGGCAAGGAAACTCCGTCCTTTTTTATAGTGAAGCCGGCCGATGGGAACCCAGCGACCGTTGGTAACGGCGTTACTGTTTCTTTCGAAGCGCCCGATCGATGCTCTGTGGATGCGTTCTACGCCACGGCCTTGGATGCCGGTGCTCGTGACGAAGGCGCGGCCGGTCCGCGCGGGTGGGCACCAAACGCATATGCGGCCTATGTGCGCGATATGGACGGTAACAAACTTGCGGTGTATTGCTTCAAGCCGGTCTAAGCGTCCTGTTGTTGCGCCGGCGCGGCATTTATGTATGCCTGCCGGCGCTCGACAGCATTGTCCGTCTCGTCATCAACCCTGTTGGTTGGCGCCATAGTGTCTCGCCATTAAATTCGCCAACCGGGCCTTGGAAGGCGCGCCGGAACGCGACTTCTTTAAGGAGCTTCTCGGAAGTTCTTCTGTACGTCTGAGTCTTAGGGCGGAGGGAGTCCTTAGGCTGGTGCATGGGCGCTCGCCGCACCAGACCTGCATTTTCTTGCGAGTTATAACAGGTGTTAAATTTTGGTTTTGGTGCCGACGACGAATGGCTGCTCTAGAGCGGGGAGCAGGCATAGCACGGTCAATGTACGAACGTCGGCTCCGGCTGAGAACTTGCCGACCAACTCGGCGGGGCGAGCGTCCGTTGCACCCCGGAAGCTGTCATTGTGACGTCAGGAGTCCGAACGGCAGTTGTGGGTCGAACTCGGCCCTTGATTGTCGTCGCGGCCGTATCTCTGATATGGCTTCGCTATAATCAATCGCTTCCCGGCGTCGCAATGTCGAAAAAATGTCTTCCAGGCGAAACAGGTCCCCCGGCCGAGCCCGCAGGCCGCTGACGAAAGCACTTCTATTGCCGATGGATCGCGCCTCCGCCAGTGAACGGTCGCTGTCCTGTCATCTTGCGCTGGTTCGGCAACAGCAACGTTACGACGATCACGAACACCGTCACAAAGGGCGACTTTAATTCGCTTGCCGAGACGCTGAAAAAATCCGGTGTAGATGCAGCGGATGTTGCCGAGCTTCAGGCCGCCGTAAACCACGATGATCCCGCCACGGTGGCCGAGACAAAGCAGTTCGGGCCAAAGGTCAAGGAGTGGATGGGTAAAATGACCATGAAGGCCATCGGGGGCGCGTGGACCATCGGACTGGCTGCTGGAGGGAAGTTGCTGGCCGATGCCGTTGGCGGTTACTACGGAATTGGCTCGTAGTTCGTCCGCCGCCGTGTGCAATTGATTGCACAGCCCACCCCAATCCTTAGACTAGCGGCCCGCGCCTGCTATGATCGATTCGTGTGAACGAACGGGGACGATCATGCACGCTTCTGACTATATGATTGCTTGCGCTACGCTGCTCGGACCTATATTCGCCGTACAGGTTCAGAAATACCTAGACCGAAGAGGCGAGCGCACCCGCCGCCAAATCGAGGTCTATCGGGCGTTGATGGCGTCGCGGATGACGCTAAATTCCCCTCAGCACGTTAATGCACTTAACGCTGTGCCGTTGGAGTTTCACGGCAACTCAAAAGTTGTGGACGCGTGGCGCGATCTCCTGATGCACTTGAACACCCCGCACGCCAATTTGGAAGCGTGGGGGCAAGAGCGAATCAAGCTGTTCGTCGTGCTGCTCAAGCAGATGGGGGAATCTCTGCGCTATGGCTTTCGCGATGCCGAAATACAGGGCCACGTATATTACCCACAGTGGCAAGCGGCGCTAATGAGCGATCAGGAGCTATTGCGTAAGGGACTGGTAGACCTGATAAAAGGTGAAGGCGCATTGCCGATGAAGGTCACGCAGTTTCCGGCAGACCCTGAATTTGCGAAGCGCACAGCCGAGGTTCAAACGCTGTTGATCGAATGGCTAGAGGGGAAGCGCAGCCCGTCGATGGCGATACAGGCAGAGAAGGCCGAAGAATAGAGGCCTTTAATAAATGTAAGCTTGTCGATCCAAAATATACCGATTGGCGGTTATAAACATGAAAATAAAAGAAACGTTTTCCCTCTTTGACAGCCTTAGCCGTCGCTTTCCGCCTACACCGTTATATCGCATAGACGTGGAGCAGATAATCGAGATCGGCACGCGGCGCGGATTGAAAGTCACAATCTCCGACAGCACGGCTGAATTTGATGATCTTGACGATGTGAAGGAGAACCGGGGTGAGCGGATTAAGGAGTTGCGACTAAGCTTTTCGAAAGAGTCGGCATCTTATAAATCGCTCAGCCTAAAGATTGACGGCGGCATCTTGCTAAGTTGCTCCAACGACGACGAGCTTATACCCGCTTGGCATGAAATGCAGCGTGCGATAAAGAAGCGTGTCCCATACTATGCTCGCTATATGAGTCCGTCGTCATGGATGTTTGTCGCTCTCAGTGCGACCGCGTTGGTTGGCTACGCTAACTGGCCGCCTCATGGAAGTTTCGCGCGGTGGGCGCTTATTCTGACGCCGCTAGTCTTGATGCTGCGGTCTTCCTTTTATCTGACGACGAGCGGCGTTGTCTATCTACAGAAAAAGCACGAGGTAAAGGGCTGGTTCGACCGGTATGGGGAAAAATTTGTATTCGCGCTCCTTGGCGCGGTCTTGGCTGTAGCGGGGCAGATAATCGTTAAGATGTATCTGGGTAAGTAAATCCGCACAAGATCAAAAGCCGCCCTTAGTGACATTTGCAGACGATTGCGGACCCCGGTTTGCTTACGGCTTCGCCAGTTCGGTCAGGCAGGCCTTCTTGACTGCCTGCAAGGACGGGTCATGGACCTTGGTTATCTGCAGCGCGCTGGTTATGGCAACCAACCGGTGGAGCAGTTCAAGATCGCCGAATACGTGGTCGCGAACACCTTGGCGCACGCTCATGAGACGGGAGAGTGGCGGCTCGCGTCTGAGGTAATCAGTGACTTTGAAGCGCTGCTGACGCTGTATGACGCCCAGCTCGCACGGGCTCCTCTTCACGAAGTATTCGAAGCGGAGCGGCAGCTGAGGGTTTTTCTGACGGGAACGGACCATTCGCCGATCCCGTAATCGACGTATCGGCAAGCCTTAACAGATTACTATTCGGGCGCAGCACTTGCCGCAGGGGTATTTGCATTGTTGATTCGGTTGCCGATAAACTTCGGATTCCTACGCATTTTACATAATTATATTAATCAACCTCAGTGGTATGTTTTGCAGTGTTGCGTTTTTCTGGTGTCCATCAACGACAGATCAAGGCTCGCAGCGGGATTTCATGCAACAGAAACGGCCAGGCCAGCGACGCAACGGTTCCTGCTGGTTTTTCCTTGCAAAACATACGCGGAACTGGCGCGCATTGCTGGAGTCAATCGCAGCACCGTGACGGCGCTGGCCGACACGTTTGGTCGAATTTCGAATTCATCGACGAGGAAGGCAAGGTCAACGAGGTTGACGCGCTGATCCTTACACCCTCAGGTGTCTTCCTGGTCGAGATCAAGAGCCGACCCGGCGTGGTGGCCGGCGATGCCCACACCTGGTCGTGGGTCACGGATGGCCGCGAGCGCGCTTACGACAACCCGTTGATCCTGGCCAACCGCAAGTCAAAGCGGCTCGCCAGCCTGCTGCGTCGGCAGTCCTCTGCGCAAAAGACCAAGGTGCGTTTGCCGTTCGTCGCCTTGAGTCGACGGCGGCGCATAAGCACAATCAAATTTGAGCGGATCATGTTCGACGGTCGGATGCCGGCCTCGGCCATGGCGCGGGCGAGCACGCGCGCGTGCTGTTGGTCGACGTGGCTCGGCTGGGTGTCGCGGACGCTTCCCGTGCCGTTGTGCAGCACGCCGATGATTCCCACGTCGGACTCGCTGCTGGGCTGACCACGCAAGTAGATGCCTGCCCGCGCCGTGCCAGTGAGCTTGCAGGTGAGGCTGGTGGCAGACAAGAAAATCAGCGGCTCGCGTGCCACGGCTCGCGGTCGGGGAGATGGTTTCGAAGCCAGTCCAGCGCTTCACGCTCCCAGGTGAATTGCGACGGAGCGACGGCTTGCCAGCGGGACGAACTCATCGGCATCTAGATTGCTCCCTCGCACGGCGCGGCGCTCGCGCGCGAAACGTCGTTCGGCACGATTTCCAGTAGGTCCGCCAGCTGGCAATCCAGGACGATACAGATCCGCTCCAGCGTGGCGAGCTCGACTCGGGTCGCGCGGTTCAATCCATCACTCACGAAACGACGGGGTGCTGCGCAGGATAGCAGAATGGAGGCTCGCCGTCAGTCTAATCCTGACAGCCCGCCCATATCGGGTTCGTCGTTGCGCATCGTGCCCGATCCGCGCTCCCTGTCCTCGCCGTGCCATTCCCTGCGTTCAAAACTTATGCCAAGGTCGCGGGCGTGGGTTTGTCGGTTCGAAATACGGCGTCCCGGTCACTTAAGTCACTTACGTGGCTTAGGCGCGAATCAAGCCCTTCACTGGAAGCGTTTCCTCGACTTCCTTCGCCCGCTGGCCGCCCTCGACCCGGTCCATCAGTTCTCTCGATGGCGGACGGTCAAAAATGCAAGCTCCCCGGCATTCCCGGTATCGTGCGCGACAGGGTGCCAGAGCGGGGCAGAGGCGATGAGAAAGCTGCCCAAAAGTCTCATTGGCACGATCATCCCTATGCCCCGCTCGGGCATCCAATGCCGATACCGACAACGGTTCTGGATAGACGTATATGATTGCGATATTGTCGAGTGGCGGTAACCGACTGTCGACTGAGGCACTAACTTGCCGAGAAGTCGGCCCCTTCGTGGGGCCGTGCGGCTACATCACAACAGCGATGAGAGAATGGAAAATCTAACGGACCACGACGACGCTTCTACGCTTAAGATTGCTCGCATCGAACTTCACGGATTGTTCGGGTTATACACTCACATGGTGCAGTTGCATGTGTCCGATCGGGTAACGATAATCCACGGACCGAATGGCGTTGGTAAAACGGTTCTTTTGCGTCTTATCGAAGGCCTGTTCCGTGGTCGCTATTTGCTGCTTTGGAAGACCGTTTACCGCTCGTTTTCCGTGACCTTCACGAACGGAACGTGCATAACCGTTGAGCGTTTGCAGCAGCCCCGCCTTATAGAAACCCCAGGCGAGCTTCAACCAGAAGATATAGTGCTGCGGCTATCGTACGCGGATGAGCGCCCGCATATCTGGCGGAATGAACCAACAGAGCTAGCTTCACTGGCGCAGCGCGTGAATGCCGAAGTTCCTTGGATTTCCCGTGTGGGACCAGACGCCTGGGAAGATGATCGCACTGGGGTGAGATATTCATCTAGTGAGCTAATAGCGCAGTTCGGCGATATTCTTCCCGAGCGTTTGAGAGATTTGGTTTTTCGGGAGCCAGAATGGCTGGCGCGTCTTAGACAAAAGGTTACCGTTCACCTCGTTGAGACGCAGCGGCTATTGCGGACGCCAGACTTTGACGAAGCTAGATACAACCGACGCGGACGGGAGGTCGTGCTGGCATCAACGGTGAAAAGCTACGCTCGAGCGCTGCATCGTCTGATAGCAGATAATCTCGCGTTGTATGGAAAGCAGTCCCAGTCGCTGGACCAAACGTTTCCGCAGCGGATGCTAGACCCGACCTTGGGGAGTCTTGAGGTTGGCGAATTAAAGACGCGTATGAGCAAGCTCGACGAGAAGCGACGGGAATTGAAGCGAATCGGACTAATCGAGGACGACCTCCCTTCTCCTTTCAATATCGACGCTTTGGATTCCGTCAATCCGACACAATTAACGGTCATGACACTATACGTGCAAGACACGGCGGCGAAACTTGGAACGCTGGAAGACTTGGCACGGAGAGTCATATTACTACTCGACAATATCAACAAAAAATTCAAGCACAAATCTATCGATGTCAACAGAAATACTGGCTTAGTTGCATACGACCGCGCCGGAGATAATCTCGATCTTGACGCTTTGTCATCGGGTGAGCAGCATGAAATCGTCCTGATGTACGACCTATTATTCCGGGTGAAACCTAATACGCTCGTGTTGATCGATGAGCCGGAACTCTCGCTGCACGTGACGTGGCAGAAAGCTTTCTTGCGTGACCTTCTTGGCATTGTTGCTGCTGCAAACTTCGACGTGATATTGGCTACCCATTCGCCTTTCGTCGTCGGCGATCGCACTGACTTGGCGATTGCACTGGTTCCCGATTTGGATCACGATTTTGTCACAGAGCCACAGGACGAACTTTTCGACTCCGAAAACAAAACTAACTAAACTGGTGCGTTGACAAAGAGCTTGCCATGACGCTGGGAATAACTCGCAGTTCAGGCGACATCGTCGCCGAAGTAGAAATGAGCAGGACGAACTTTGCCGGGTCTTTTCTGCTCGTGGAGGGTGCGAGCGATAGTAAGTTTTTCAAACACCATGTGGGTGATGATTGTGCTGAGCTGGTAATTTGCTCTGGCAAGCTGCCAGCAGTTGAAGCGATCAACGCTCTAAACGCACGCAATTTTGC
>NZ_WOEZ01000311.1 GCF_013177735.1 Paraburkholderia elongata
GATCGCCGCCTTCGATGAAACCGGCGTCGAACAGCGAGCCGACGTCAGTTTCTTCAACATTCGCATAGCCGATGCGCCCTTCAGGCGTGGCCACTTCGATGAGCGGTTCGAGCCACAACAGCCCGCGTGAACCGTTGCGGACCAGTTCGATCGGGATGCCGCGGCGGGCGGCTTCGTCAGCGATCGCACCGGCGAGCGCGTCCGCGCCGAGCGCCAGCGCGGCGGAATCGCGGGGGACATAGACGCGTGTCATGCCGGTTCCTCCGCACGTTGCGCGCCCCTGAGCGCGGCCTCAGCAGCATCAAGCAGCGCGTCGAACTTCTGCGGCGTGACCTTCGCGTGCAGCGTGCCGTTGATCATCAGCGCCGGCGACAGCGCACACTGGCCGAGGCAGTACACCGATTCGAGGCCCACGGCCGCGTCATGCCGATGGCCGCCGTCGTGCCCGGCGTCGAAGCGGCAGCCCGCGCGTGCCTCGATGTGCTGCGCGAGCGCCTCGGTGCCCATGCTGCGGCACGCTTCGGCGCGGCACAGCTGCACCGTGACCGGCGCCGCCGGCTGGGTACGGAAGTGATGGTAGTAGGTGATGACACCGTGCACTTCCGCGCGCGACAGGTTCATCGCTCGCGCGAGCGGCGCGACCGTCTCCGGCGGCACGAAGCCGACGTCGTCCTGGATCGCGTGCAGCACGGCAAGCAGGGAGCCACCATGGCGGATATGCCGCTCAATCAACTCATTCAAATCGGCCAAGATAGTCTCCTGCAGAGCAGCCTCGGGATGCCTTCACGTTCTGATCCGGCTTGGCGTGCCGAACACGCGATGCTTCAGCGGCGCGCTCACTCTTGCGAACCGAGAGGCGACGGTCGAAAGCGGCTTTCCGGTGCCGTGCCGGGCGCAGCGGAGTTCAGAATCCAGCGGCGTCGCATCGGATACAGGATGAACTTCGCCGACACACCGGCCATCAAGGAAATACACGCAGCGAAGATGAACACCGCGTTCCATCCACCGTGCGCGGACAACAGCGAAGCCACAGGCACTAGCATGGCGGCAGTCCCTTTGGCGGTATAAAGCGTACCGGCATTCCCCGCCGCGTATTTGGCGCCGAACGTGTCGGCACACGTCGCAGGGAAATTCGAGAAAATATCGCCGTAACACAGGAACACGAGCCCGGAAAACAGCACGAACAGGTACGGGTTGTGACCGAAGTGCATCAGCCCCAGCAGCGCCAGCGCTTCGCCGATAAAGGTCATGAACATGGTGTTCTCACGGCCGATCCGGTCGGAGATCCAACCGCATAGCGGGCGCGTGAAACCGTTGCACATATTGTTGATCGACAGCGTCATCGTCAGCAGCGGCAACGTCACGCTCAGCACGCTGACCGGCATAGCCGCAAAGCCATACTCCTTCGCGATCGGACCGATCTCCGCAGTGGCAATGATGCCGCCTGCCGCGACGCACACGAACATGGCGTACATCACCCAGAAAAGCGGTGCGCGAATCATCTGCTTCGTCGTGTAATCGGTCTTCGTTGCGACGATGCGCCTGACCCCAGCCGCATGCGCCGGCGGCTTCGGGCGCACCAGCAAGGTTGCCAGCAGCAGGATGCAGACGCCCTGGAACACGCCGAAGAACACGAACGCATGCTCGTACCCGGCGCTCTGGATCATGTTGGAGATCGGGATCACCGTCAGCGCCGCGCCGGCGCCGAAGCCCGCCGCGGTCAGACCGGCGGCCAAACCGCGCCGGTCGGGAAACCACTTGAGCGCCGTGCCCACACAGGTGCCGTAGACGCATCCTGCTCCGATACCGGCAATCACAGCGGCGACGTAGAGCACCGGCAGATTCGGCGCATAGGCGTCGAGAATCCAGCCCAAACCAGCGCAGATCGACCCGCCGATGACGACGGGGCGAGGACCGAACTTGTCGACGAGCCAACCCTCGACAGGTACCAGCCAGGTCTCGGTGATGATGAAAATCGAAAACGCCAGCTGGATGGCGGCTTGCCCCCAGTGGTGTTTGGCGTCCATCGGGATGACAAACAGGGTCCATGCGTATTGAAGGTTCGCTATAAGACCCATGCAGGCGATGCCGACTGCCAGCTGGACCCAGCGGTTATGCCGCCGTGCCGTATAGCCGCTGAAGGCTGTGTCAGTCTGTAACACGTTCTCTGTCTCCGTCTATTGACTTGTTTGCTTGCCTGATCAAAACACCTGCATGTCAAGGCTGAACTGTCATGGCGCTTGAACCATGATGGACGGCTTCAACAATTAACAAAAGTTAAAGTTTCTTCTGCGTTATATTAGCTATCGTTAATACATCCTCGAAACTTTGCAGTCACTACGAGCGCGCCCGCGCACGATCGCAAGCGCTCCGGCCATTTATCTCCGTCTACCCGTCCAGCTTGCGTGCAGCGTCGCCTAGACTTTGGCGATTCGCAGCAAATTGGTGGTACCCGATTCGCCGAACGGCATGCCCGCCGCGATCGCCACCGGGTCGCCTGAATTTGCAAAGCCCTGTCTCACGGCGATGCTGCACGCGGCACTCACCATCTCGTCGACCGATTCGACGTCAGGGCTGACTGTGGAATGCACGCCCCACACCAGTGCAAGACGCCGCGCCGTCGACAGCTTCGGCGTGATGCTGAGAATCGGCGCGACCGGACGCTGACGGGCGGCCCGCAGGCTGGTGTGTCCGGACGTCGTGTACGTGACCGTTGCGACCGCAGCGATGGTCTGCGCGACATCGCGCAGTGCCGCGCAGATCGCGTCTCCCGGTGTGCCCAGCGGAAGTTCATGCTGGGCATCGAGCAGGCTCCGGTAGAGCGGATCATGTTCGACCTCCTTGATGATCCGCTCCATCATCGCCACGGCCTGCACGGGAAAGCCGCCGCTGGCCGACTCCGCAGACAGCATGACGGCATCCGCGCCATCGTAGATCGCCGTCGCGACGTCCGATGCTTCGGCGCGCGTGGGCACCGGCGCTGAAATCATCGATTCGAGCATCTGCGTCGCGATGATCACCGGCTTGCCGTGGCTGCGGCAGGATCGAAGAATGCGCTTCTGCGCGCCCGGCACGCGTTCGGGCGGAAGCTCGACGCCGAGGTCGCCGCGAGCGACCATCACTGCATCGGCCGCATTCACGATCTCATCAAGCCGGTCAAGCGCTGCCGGTTTTTCCAGCTTGACCATCAGCCCGGCGCGCTCACCGATGAGCGCGCGCGCGTCGATCAAGTCCTCCGGACGCTGTACGAACGACAGCGCAATCCAGTCGGCGCCAAGCGACAACGCAAATTCCAGATCGATCAGGTCTTTCTGGGTCAGCACGGGAATCGGCAGTATCGCGTCGGGAACATTCACTCCTTTTCGATCCGACAGCGTTCCTCCGTGCAATACGCGGGTACGGATCCGCTCGCCGTCATTGCCGAGCACTTCCAGGCGCAGTTTGCCGTCATCAAGCAGCAACGACTGGCCGGCGGCGACGACGTCGAAGAGTTCCGGATGGGGCAGGCATACGCGATTGACGTCGCCGTCCGCCGGGTTCCGGTCGAGCGCAAATTCGGCGCCCGTCACGAGCATCACCTTGCCCTCGGCGAACGGGCCGACGCGCAGCTTCGGTCCCTGCATGTCTGCCAGAATCGAAATGGGCCGGCCCGAAGTACGCTCGACCTCGCGAACCAGCTCATAGCGCCGCCGATGGTCCTCGTGCGAGCCGTGACTGAAATTCAGCCGGAATACATCGGCGCCGGCGTGAAAAAGTTGGGTAATCGTTTCGAGATCGGAGGTCGCGGGGCCGAGGGTCGCGACGATCTTTGCTTTGCGTAGGCGGATCATAACGGGTCAGTAAGGTGAGGTGGCGGGCGAGCGAGCGCGGCAACAGCCGGTCAAGCGTCGAGTTGTCTGAGCAATGCGTCGACGCTGCCCTTCGCGTCGCCGAACAGCATCCGTGTGTTGTCCTTGTAGAAGAGCGGATTGTCCACGCCCGCATAACCGGTCGCCATGCTGCGTTTCGACACGACCACCGTGCGCGCTTTCCACACTTCGAGCACCGGCATCCCCGCAATCGGACTGCCCGGATCTTCGAGCGCACCAGGGTTCACGATGTCGTTTGCGCCGATCACGAGCACCACGTCCGTGTTGGTGAAGTCTTCGTTGATCTCATCCATTTCGAGCACGATGTCGTACGGCACCTTCGCTTCGGCAAGGAGCACGTTCATGTGGCCCGGCAAGCGTCCGGCGACTGGATGGATGCCAAAACGCACCCGCACGCCGAGACTGTCAAGCTTGCGCGTGATTTCGCTGATCGTCGTCTGCGCCTGCGCCACGGCCATCCCGTAGCCCGGCACGATGATGACCTCGGAGGCGTCGCGCAGAATCGCGCTGACTTCGTCGACGCTGGTCGCCACCACCTCCCCCGCGATATCCGCCGAACTCGTGCCGCTCGCCGCACCGAAGCCGCCGAGAATCACCGAGATGAAACTGCGGTTCATCGCGCGGCACATGATGTAGCTAAGGATCGCGCCGCTCGAGCCGACCAGCGCGCCGGTCGTAATCAACAGGTCGTTGCTCAGCATGAAGCCCGTGGCCGCGGCGGCCCATCCTGAGTAACTGTTCAGCATCGACACGACCACCGGCATGTCCGCGCCGCCGATGGCCATCACCAGATGCACACCGAGCGCCGCGGCGAGCACGATCATCACGAGCAATGCCCCGATGCCTTCCGCGCCCGACGGCACCGAGAGAAACCGGTAGCCGATTGCCACGCACAGCACCAGCACAAGCAGGTTCAGCAGATGCCGGCCCGGTATCACGAGCGGCTTGCCGCTGATCGTGCCCTGCAGTTTCAGGAATGCAACGATCGAGCCCGTGAACGTGATGGTGCCTATAAAGACGCCAAGATAAATCTCCGACAGATGAATCACCCGTTCCGCGCCGCCGAACTCGCCGGCCGGCATCAGATAGTTGGTAAAGCCGATCAGCACCGCGGCCAGCCCGACAAAGCTATGCAATATCGCGACCAGTTGCGGCATCTGGGTCATCTCGACCCGCCGCGCCAGCAGCGCGCCGACCGCTGCGCCGATCACGGCCGCCGCCAATACGACTTCGATCCCCGCGCCCTTTGCGATGATCAGCGTCGCAACGACTGCGATCAGCATGCCCGCCACGCCATACAGATTGCCGCGGCGCGCGCTCGTCGGATGACTCAGTCCGCGCAAACTCAGGATAAACAGCGTGCTCGCGCCCAAATACGCGATGTTGCCGATTCCGTTCAGCATGACTACTCCTTAATTGCGCTGGAACATCTTCAACATGCGTTGGGTCACGAGAAACCCACCCGCGATGTTGATCGTGGCAACCAGCAAAGCGACGCCGCCCAGCACCGTTACCAGCACATTCGGCGTGCCGAGTTGCAGCAGCGCGCCAATCACGATGATGCCGCTGATCGCATTGGTCACGCTCATCAGCGGCGTGTGCAGCGCCGGCGTCACATTCCAGACCACCTGGTAGCCGACGAATACCGCCAGCACGAACACCGTCAGATGCGCGACGAACGCGGGCGGTGCGACCGCGCCGAGCGCCAGCAGCGCCATCGCCGCGATCGCCAGCAAGACGAGCGATGTATACCGCGAGCGAGCCGCAGCGGCCGCTTGTTCCGCGGGATCGACGGGGCTCGCCGCGGGCTTCTCGGGCGGCGGCCGATGCGCGGCGATCGCGGCCTGTTTCGGCGGGGGCGGCGGCCAGCTGACAGCGCCTTGATACACGACGGTCGCGCCGCGCATCACGTCGTCATCCATGTCGATGCGGGCCACACCATCCTTCTGCGGCGTCAGATCGGTCAATAGATGGCGAATGTTGGTGCCGTAGAGCTGACTCGATTGCGTCGCCATCCGGCTCGGTAAATCGGTGTAGCCGATGATCGTCACGCTCTTGACCGACACCACCTCGCCGGGCTGCGTCAGTTCGCAGTTGCCGCCCTGCTCCGCGGCCATGTCGACGATCACGCTGCCCGGCCGCATGCCGTCCACCATCGCCGCGGTGATCAGCTTGGGCGCCGGCTTGCCCGGAATCAGCGCGGTGGTGATGATGATGTCGACGTCCTTCGCCTGCGCGGCGAACAGCGCCATCTCTGCTTCGATGAACTTCGCGCTCATCTGCTTCGCGTAGCCGCCGGAGCCGCTGCCTTCCTCTTCGACATCGAGCTTGAGAAACTCGGCGCCCATGCTTTCGACCTGCTGCTCGACTTCAGGACGTGTGTCGAACGCACGCACGATCGCGCCCAAGCCGCGCGCCGCACCGATTGCCGCGAGCCCGGCGACACCCGCGCCGATCACCATCACCTTTGCGGGCGGCATCTTGCCCGCAGCGGTGATCTGTCCGGTGAAGACGCGCCCGAAATGCTGCGCGGCTTCGATCACCGCGCGGTAACCGGCCATGTTTGCCATCGAGCTGAGCGCATCGAGCTTCTGCGCGCGCGAAATGCGCGGCACACAGTCCATCGCCAACACGCTCGTGCCGCCGTCGGCGAGTTGCGCGAGCAGCACCGGATTCTGCGCGGGCCAGATGAAGCTGATCAGCATCGCGCCTCTTTTCAGCAAGGTCGCTTCGTCGGCCTCGAGCGCCGGATTCAGTTCGGGCGCGCGCACCTTGATCACGATATCGGCATCGGTCCACAACGCACGGGTATCGCTGACGACCTGTGCGCCGGCCGCGCGATACGCGTCGTCGTCGAATGACGCCCTGAGGCCCGCGCCCGCTTCGACGTTCACCGCGAAACCGAGCTTCAGCAACTGGCTAACGGTTTCGGGCGTCGCCGCGACGCGGCGTTCGCCCGTGCGGACTTCGCGCGGCACTGCAATCGTCATCGCCATGTCAGGCCCCCGATAACAACGTGTTCGACAGCACGCCGATACCTTCGATCGATACCTCGACCGTCGAGCCGTCCTTGATCGAGCCGATGCCAATCGAGGTGCCGATTGCAATGACGTCGCCGGGCAACAGCGTCATATCGTGCGAGATCCGGCTCACCTGTTCGGCGGGCGAAAAGATCATGTCCGACAGCGGATAGTTCTGCCGCTCGACGTTGTCGAGCCGCGTCACGACGTGCGCATTCCGCCAGTCGAAATCACGCTGGATCGCAGGACCGATGCAACTGAACGTATCGAAACCCTTCGAGCGGCACCATTGCGCAAAGTTGGGGTCTTCGTTCAGGAGTTCGGCCGCGGTCACGTCGTTGATGCACGTGTAACCGAAAATGTAGTCGTTCGCCTCGTCTACCGGAACGTTGCGGCAACGCTTGCCGATCACGATCGCGAGTTCCCCTTCGTACGCGATCTTGCCGGCGTAGGCTTGCGGCCGCTGGATGGGTTCGCCCGGGCCAATCACCGAAGTGGATGGCTTGATCAGAAACAGCGGATGGGACGGCGCGGCCTTGCCGAGTTTCTCCGACAGCGCGCGGAAGTTGTTCCACAACGCGACCACCTTGGTAGGAACACATGGATTGAGCAGCGTCACGTCATCGACGCTCAGGACGTTGGCGCTTGGGACGGCGTCACCGAACATGTCCCCTTCGTATTCAGTGACGCGATGGTTTTCCAGCACGCCGAAACCAATCCGGCCAAGGGCGAACCGAAAACGTATCCACGATTTCATCGGAATGTCTCCTGCGATTTTTTTTGCTTCAATGAAGCGACCGATCAGGCCAGTCGCGCGGCGATGTCTTGTACGGCGTACTGCGGCGCGTCGGATGCGCGGCCAGGTTTCGTCTATGCGCTCATATCGCACCGACCACACGTAAATGCGCGATCTGATCCGGGTGGTAACCGAGTTCGGCCATCACCTCGTCGGTGTGTTCGCCCAGCAGCGGCGAGCGCGTGACCTCGGTCGGACTGTCCGACAGCTTGATCGGATTGCCGACCGTCAGATACTTGCCGCGCACCGGGTGATCGACCTCGACGATCGTGCCGGTCTTGCGCAGCGACGGCTCCTCGGCGATCTCCTTCATCGACAGGATCGGGCCGCACGGAATGTCGTATTTATTGAGGATTTCCATCGCCTCGAACTTCGTCTTGGTCATGGTCCAGCGCTCGATCTCGGCGAAGATGTCCTTCAGATGCGGCAAGCGCGCGGCAGGTGTGGCGTAGTTCGGATCGGTGGCCCATTCCTCCTTGCCGATCACGTTGCAGATCTTTGCCCACACCGGCGCCTGCGTGATGAAGTAGATGTACGCGTTGGGGTCCGCTTCCCAGCCCTTGCACTTCAGGATCCAGCCCGGCTGGCCGCCGCCCGACGCATTGCCCGCTCGCGGCACCGCTTCGCCGAAGGTGCCGTTCGGATGTTGCGGATATTCGCGCATGACGCCGGTGCGTTCGAGGCGCTGCTGGTCACGCAGCTTCACGCGGCACAGGTTCAGCACGCCGTCCTGCATCGCCGCGAGCACGTGTTGACCACGCCCTGTCGTTTTTCGCTGATACAGCGCGGTGACAATGCCGAGCGCAAGATGCAGCCCGGTACCGCTGTCGCCGATCTGGGCGCCGGTGACAACCGGCGGACCGTCGTCGAAGCCGGTGGTCGACGCCGCGCCACCCACGCATTGCGCGACGTTCTCGTAGACCTTGCAGTCTTCATAAGGGCCGGCGCCGAAGCCTTTGACCGACGCGACGATCATGCGCGGATTCAGCTCCTGGATCCGCTCCCACGTGAAGCCCATCCGGTCGAGCGCGCCCGGTGCGAAGTTCTCCACCAGCACGTCACATTTCTGGATCAGTGCTTCGAGAACCTGCTTGCCTTCCGGGTTCTTCGCATCGATCGTGACCGAGCGCTTGTTGTGGTTGAGCATCGTGAAGTACAGGCTGTCCGCCTCGGGGATATCGCGCAGCTGCTCGCGCGTGACATCGCCCGCGCCGGCGCGCTCCACCTTGATCACATCCGCTCCGAACCAAGCCAGCAACTGTGTGCACGTCGGCCCCGATTGGACGTGCGTGAAATCAAGAATGCGCACGTCCTCCAATGCTTTGCCCATCTCACGTCTCCCTATATTGATCTGTACCCGCCCCGCACGCCCGGGCTACCGGGTTGCCGGACTGAGCAGCGCCAGCGCCACGCGACGCGCGCCGGCGATGGCGGCTTCCTCGCTTTCAAAGACAGCCTCGTCGACGACCTGCTGGTACGGCAGGAGATCGGGTTGCGCCGGATGATTTTCTTCGGCCGTGCGAATCGCCACGTAGGCGGTCCATCCGCCGTTGTGGATCAATTGCATCGCGGACAACTCGAGCCGATATTGTCCAAGTACTTCGACGTGCATCGGATGCCTCCTGATAGATCGTCACAAGAGAAAGTCAGCCGGATCGACGCGGCTGGCGTTGCGTTACGCTCCCGCCTGGGCTTCCAGTTCGGCCAGGCGTTTGCGCAGACGACGCCCCGCCTCGGGCGCCGTCCATGCAGGCTCCGAAAGTGAAACTTCAGATACGTCTAGTTCTACCTGCTTGCGCCGTCAAACGGCCTTGACTTCGTGCAGGTTGAAAATTTCCTGTTTGCTGTATCCGAGGCTTGCCAGCACCTCGTCGGTGTGCTCGCCCAGCAGCGGCGAAGCGGTGACTTCGGGCTTGAGGTCGGAGAACTTGATCGGGCTGCCCACCGTTAGGTAAGTGCCACGCTTCTTGTGCGGGACTTCCACGATCGTGCCGCTCGCGCGCAACGACGGGTCGTTGGCCAGTTCCTTCATCGTCAGCACCGGCGCGCACGGAATGTCGAACTTGCGCAGGATGTCGACCGCTTCGAACTTGGTCTTGTCGGCCAGCCACCCTTCGATGGTCCCGAAGATCTCGAAGATGTGCGGCTGACGCGCCTCAGCCGTCTTGTAGGCCGGGTCATCGATCCACTCGGGTTTGCCCAGCGCCTTGCAGATCGGCTCCCATGCATGGCCCTGGATCGTGAAGTAGATGTACGCGTTCGGATCCGTTTCCCAGCCCTTGCACTTGAGCACCCAGCCCGGCTGCCCGCCGCCGCCCGCATTGCCGCCGCGCGGTACGACGTCGCTGAATTCACCGTGCGGATATTGCGGGTATTCCTCAAGATAGCCAACGCGTTCAAGGCGCTGCTGGTCCCGTAGCTTCACGCGGCACAGGTTCAGCACGCTGTCCTGCATCGACACTGCGACCTTCTGACCTTTGCCGGTTTTGTCGCGCCCCAGCAGTGCGGTCAGAATGCCGATTGCCAGATGCATGCCAGTGTTGCTGTCGCCGAGCGCCGCGGCGCTGATGGTCGGCGGACCGTCCCAGAAGCCGGTGGTGGACGCCGCACCGCCCGCGCATTGGGCAACGTTCTCGTAGACTTTCAGGTCGTCATAGTGATGGCCGTCGCTGAAGCCCTTCACCGATGCCACGATCATCTTCGGGTTGAGCTCGTTCAGGCGCTCCCAGGAAAAGCCCATCCGGTCGAGTGCGCCTGGGCCGAAATTCTCCACCAGCACGTCGGATTCGCGAATCAGTTTTTCGAGCACTTCCTTGCCTTCGGGCTTCTTGGTGTCGAGTGTCAGCGATTTCTTGTTGCTGTTGAGCATCGTGAAATACAGCGCATCAGCATCGGGAATATCGCGCAACTGGTTGCGCGTCACGTCGCCAGAACCCGGGCGTTCGACTTTGATCACGTCAGCGCCGAACCAGGCCAGCAACTGCGTGCACGCGGGGCCCGCTTGTACGTGGGTGAAATCGATAATCTTGATGCCGTCGAGGGGTTTGCTCATTTGATATCTCCTGAGGTTGCTAGGATTACTTTTTCATCGCCGCGCTTTGCGGATTCAGATTCGTCAAGCGGCCGCTTTCCGTGCCGGCCGCTTCGTCGATGACGGCGTTGATGAGTGTCGGTTTGCCCGACGCAATGGCCTCGAGCAACGCGTTCGTCAGTTCCTCGGGGGTCGTGGCGTTGTAGCCGATGCCGCCGAAGGCTTCGATCATCTTGTCGTAGCGCGCACCCTTCACGAACACGGTCGGCGCGACGTCCTTGCCGCCGGTCGGATTCACATCGGTGCCGCGGTACACGCCGTTGTTGTTGAAGACCACGGTGCAAACCGGCAGGTCGTAGCGGCAGATGGTTTCGAGTTCCATGCCGCTGAAACCAAATGCGCTGTCGCCTTCGATCGCGACGACCGGCTTGCCGCTCGTCACCGCCGCGCCGATCGCAAAGCCCATCCCGATGCCCATGATTCCCCACGTACCGGAGTCGAAGCGCTTGCGCGGTTCGTACATGTCGATGATGCTGCGGGCGTAGTCGAGGGTGTTGGCGCCTTCGTTGACGACGTTAATGTCCGGGCGCGCCTTCAGCACGTCGCGGATCGCGCGCAGTGCACTATGGAAATTCATCGGCGACGGATTCTGGTCCAGCGTCACCGCCATCTTCGCGAGGTTCTTGCTCTTGCGCTCGGCGATCGCTCCCGTCCACTCGGCGTTAGGCTTGGCAAAACTCGAATCTATGCCCGCCCGCAATGCCGCCACGCACGAACCGATATCGCCGATCACCGGCGCGGCAATCGCCACGTTGCTGTCGATTTCGGTCGGCGCGATGTCGACCTGGATGAACTTCTTCGGCGCAGCGCCCCACGTCTTGCCCTTGCCGTGCGCCAATAGCCAGTTCAGGCGCGCGCCGATCAGCACCACGACGTCGGCTTCCTGCAAGACGAACGAGCGGGCAGCCGACGCCGATTGCTCATGAGTGTCAGGCAGCAGGCCCTTAGCCATGGACATCGGCAGATACGGGATGCCGGTCTGCTCGACAAACGCGCGGATCTCGGCGTCGGCCTGAGCATACGCAGCGCCCTTGCCGAGCAGGATAAGGGGACGCTTGGCGCCCTTGAGCACATCGAGCGCGCGCGTCACCGACTCAGGCGCCGGAATCTGACGCGGCGCGGCGTCGACCACGCGCACCAGCGATTGCTTGCCCTTCACGGCATCCATCGTCTGGGCGAGAAGTTTCGCCGGCAAATCCAGATAGACGCCGCCGGGGCGGCCTGACACCGCCGCACGGATCGCGCGTGCCACGCCGATGCCGATATCTTCCGCATGCAGAACGCGATAGGCAGCCTTCGCATAGGGCTTCGCCGCGTTCAGCTGATCCATCTCTTCGTAATCGCCCTGCTGCAGATCGACGATTTCACGCTCACTGGATCCGCTGATCAGGATCATCGGAAAGCAGTTGGTGGTCGCGTTCGCAAGCGCCGTCAGGCCGTTCAGGAAGCCGGGCGCGGACACGGTCATGCAGATGCCGGGCTTCTGCGTCATGAAGCCGGCAATCGCCGCCGCGTTGCCCGCGTGCTGTTCATGACGGAAGCCGATGAAACGCATCCCTTCCGCTTGTGCGAGGCGAGCCAGGTCGGTGATCGGAATGCCGACCAGTCCGAAGATGGTGTTGAGGTCGTTCAGTTTCAGCGCGTCGATGACGAGATGAAATCCGTCGGTCGTTTCGGTAGCTTGTGCTTCGTTTGTCATGTTGAGATGTCTCGCTGTCTTGCCTTCTATTGAACTTGTGCTATGCGGCGGGCCGTCGATACGGCGACGTGCGCGGCAACCTGCAGGTGGAGGACGCGGAGCATGTGAAAGCCTTCATCAACCCGGCCGTCATTGCGGTCGATGAGGTGCTCTGCGGCAGGGGTTTCCCAGGTTCTGGCATCACGTCTCTCCTCGACGGGTTGTGGCGCGTGTCGTGATATACAATATTCCACACACAGTATTTGTTCAAGCGCATTTTGATGCCACGATGTCATTGCTGCGCTGCGATGGACTTGAATCGCCCGAATTCAAAGGCGATCTACGGAAATCGATTTGCGACGCACAAAGCCTCGACAACGCCGAAATTGGCCTTCGAGCGTCGAATTCTGGCGAGCCCGCATCGATGGGTGTGCCAATCGAGCGGTCGGTGGAATGTAATATTTCGTATTTCAGATGACACGCTGCCAGACACCCAGAGGCGCGTCGGCGCTCGAACCCGGCGCAGATGCACGCGCGCGAGCCACGCGGGCGCGATCATCTCGCGGCCGCACAGGCTCGGCGGCCGCAAAGATTGACGCAATGAAACCGGCGGGTATTCACGTCGCCGGTTCACCGGCGGCGTTGGGCGACACGATGGCTCGTGTGCGATGAGGGGCGCTCGGTAAGCGCGTGTGAACAAGGTGCAGGGCGAGAAAGAGCAGCGCTGCAACGCGTCGGGCGTTTCAGCGCTGCTCCGTTCCGGTGCTTCGGGTTGGCGTGCTCCGGCTGCCCTCTTGACTCAGTATCCAAACGACTTCGCGTCGTCAGTCGAGGAAGTCGCAGTTGGCTTCGACGAACGCCGCGAGATCGAGCGAGTGCTGGCGCACGAGCCGCTCGACCAGTTCGGTATCGCGCTTCTCGAGTGCTTCGATGATGCGCATGTGATCGACGATCGAGCGCGACGCGCGGTCACTCTGCGCGATCGTCATCTTCCGGATCGCGCGCACATGCACGAACAGGTTCTTCATCGTGTCCAGGAGGATCTGCGATTGCGACAGCTGGACAATTGACTGGTGAAACGCGATGTTCGCTTCCGAATACTCCTCGATGTGCTCAGCCGGCGTTGTGTCGCGAAAATTGTCGAACATATGCCTCAGCGCCGCGATGTCCTCATCGGACGCGCGCAGCGTCGCAAGCCGGGCCGCCATGCTTTCGAGCGCCGCCCACATGCAAATCATGTCGACGATTTCTTTCTTCGTCTTGCGCTGGATATAGATTCCGCGCCGCGGCACCGTCCGCAGGAAACCTTCCTGCTCGAGCAGCGTCATGGCTTCGCGAACTGGCGTGCGGCTCACGCCGAGCGCTTCAGTCAGTTCCTTTTCGTCGAGCCGGATTTCCTCGCGCGAATGATAGATGTCGGCGTCGGCGATGGCCTGCTTCAGCTTTGCGTACGCCTGATCGCGCAACGAAGCCGAAGCATTGATCGGTACTAGCGCCAGTGAGAGAGGCGCTGGGCGGACATCGGTTTGCGTATCGTCCGACATTGATAATTTGCTTCCCCAGTTTCGGATAACCCATTGTGACGGTCTTGCCGGGCCCGCCGCCCGAATCCTCTGCCGACAGGCCGGCGCGGCTGTCCTCCTGTGTGGCTGCCGCGGCCTGACATGCCATCCGCCCGCCGCTTCGATATATGGAATATTATATTCCGTATATCGATAGTTCAAGGCGCTTTTTGTAATGGTCTGCGAAGTGCGCTGGAAGGTGGCGTACGAAATCCGAATCCTGGGTACCCCGAGACGCCCCCTGCCACTTATGCCTGCCCTCCGTCAAGTTGCCAGCGCCCTCAGAACCAGCCCTTTCAAGGTCTTTGCGCGACAAACCTGGTAACCTGGCGACCTGTTCAAGGACGACGGGTACGAAGGGATGTTTGACGAGGTGATGAAGCGTTTCGAGCAGCAGGCACCGGTATGCGTGAT
>NZ_WOEZ01000312.1 GCF_013177735.1 Paraburkholderia elongata
ATGGCCCGAACACTCGAACCCTGCTGCTTCATGCTTGCAATGGTCATGCGCTCTTCAGGCTGAAGCTGTTGATACGTTCTTCTTTTTTGCATGTGCGCACCTTACACGAGGAAGGTGTTGCACTTCAGATTTGATCGCGCCGAACAAAAAACAGCAGACTCGACATGGGCGTTAGCAAACCGCGTACACGGTTGAGAATTCCAACGCGTCTACCAATATCCATCCGGCATCACGGAGAGCAGCAAGCGGCGCTTCATGTTCAACAAGGCATCGTGCGTCCGAACGCACTGCGCTCCCAGTTTCCGTCGCGCTGCCCGACGCAATGCCGCTCGCTTCGGCGAGAGCCGGCACCAATATTTCAGCGTTTTCGACACGGGGCCGCCGCATGTCTTGAAGCATCGTCAGGCGCGACGAAACGTGAGCGTCGCCGTCCATCGCTTCCATCATCGCCGCAATCTGGCTGTCTGGTGGAAGCAGGTCCTCGAACTTCGCCATGCGCTTCACGTTACCGCTGCGCAACGCGTCGAGCGCCGGCTTGAGCAACTGCATCCGGGTGTCGGCAATGGTGCGCAGCAGCTTGACCGTCAGCCGCTCTTCGCCCGTGTGAATCGCATGTCGCTGCGCGAGTACCAGCAACTTGATCAGGAAGTCCGTCACCCCTTGCGTCAGATCGTACAACACGCTCCGAAGCTCGGCTGTCAGCGGTTCCACATGACGAACCCATTGGTATTGCCACGCGGCATCGACCAGTAGTGCCCACGCCGGATCGTCGCTCTTCGGTTGCCTGAAATCACTCAATCCCAGCCCCGTGGCACGTCGCGCATTGCGCATCACATCGGCGAACAGTTCGATCATCGAGTTGGTACCCACGAATACGACCGGAATGCCGATACTATTGATGAGGTTCACGAAGAAGTTAAGCATATTGTCTTTGCCACCTGTCTTCGCAACACGCAGATGCTGCAATTCATCAATGATCAACATGCCGACGAAATGAGTGCTGGCGATCTGTTCGATCTGGTGGACCAATTGGACAATGCCTCGGATCGAACGATAGCGCCTGGCGTACCGCTCCTCTCCGATTGCCCGATCGAGAGCGCGAAAGAACGCGTGACATAACCCTGTCAGCGAGCCGTCGAACGGGCATTCAATCTTCAGCCATGGTATCTGAAGCTGAATTAGTTCCTGCCCGCGGTATTTCCGGTGGCGGATGGCCTGCGGATAGAGCCGCAAGATGGACTCCAACGCCGTTGATTTTCCGATCCCGCTCAAGCCCACGACGCTTAACGTGGAGGCCGTCGATCGAAAGCCGTTTTCTGCCGCCTGACCGACGGCGAGCGAATACGCGTGACGCCACGTCGCCTGCGCTAACGGATTGCGGCCGACATAACCGCTGCGTATCAACGAGGACAGCGCCGACTCGAGTTCCAGATGAATCGGCAATGGCTGGACCAGTTGCAGCAACCGGTCAATACAATGCAGGCGGACTTCTTTCGACAACTGGGTCTCATCACCTGGTTCGTCGGGAAATAGCGCCATAGAAGCCGCAGCGTCAGCTTCCGACCGGATCGGCGGCAATGCCTCGATGAGGGGATTGCCCTGATATTGCGCAATGGGGGAGTCGCCATATTCGGCGACAACGAGCGTCCCGACCGGCGTCATGGCCTATTCCCCTTGTTGCGCAATCGTCCAAGCAGGCTTAACACTTCGCCGCCGCGCTCGCCGGCATAGGCCTCCACGACGCTCGACGAAGGCGGCGCAGTAGCGGAGCTGCTCGTCGTATGCTGTTCGGCCACTGGCGATGTAACAACCGAGCGTCGTTGCTCGGCCGCCCTTTCGAAAGCTCGATGCGTCTTGATGTCGGCGGCCTGGCGGCTCACCGGAACAGGCGTTGCTGGCTGTGCTGCCCGCTTTTCGAACTGGGCCTGTTCAACCACCGCCCCGATGTGCGCATCGAGACGAATCTTGTCGTTGAGCGTCGCATACGTGTTTTCGGCCGTCGGCTTGCCGATCATATCGAGCATGTCGAGGACCTCCTCCAACCGACGCTGCGCGACCCTCTTTTCCGAGGCAAGCAAGTCGCAACGTACGAAATTCCGCAGGTCGTCCTGGAGCCACACGTGGGCCGTATCATTCGGATCGTACCAAACGGTCACGGAGCGGCGCCCGTCCTTGCGCGCCCTCGCAAACCAGTTTTGCTGGATCGCGTACGCGCATGTGTAGTACATGCCCTTGAAGCAGATGCCACCGCGTTGGATCGACGCGGTGTCGCGTGGCAGCAGGTGCAGATATACAAGATCGTCGGGCTGCGTGTTGGGCGCTGCCAGCCCATTTTCTATCCCCCAGCGCCACAGGTTGACCGGCGAGGGTTCGAGTCCCTCGCGAATCATGTCTGCCGTGAGCCGGTCCGGTCGACGACTGTGGTAGTTGTAGTGCAGCACGCTGCTGATCATGATGTTGGTGAATTCCGCCAGATCGAGGACTGCATCCAGCCGGTAATCACGTTCGCCGCGCTCAGCAATCCGCTCCCTGACCGCGCCCGGAATCCAGTGGATCTGTGAGGTCTTGTTCAACAGCCGAAACCGGCTTTCTACGATCGCCTTCCAGTCAGGCCGAAACGGCGGAGCAATCGCAATGTCAATTCCAAGTCCCGACACAATGCCTTCGGCAGCCTGTCCGAGCATTTCGCCTCGGTCAGCCATCAGTTCCTGAGGAAGATGGTGCGAGGGCCAAGCCGACGCCTCGATCTCGATCCCGTACGTACGGCAAAACGCCACCTTGTCGGTAAACGCGTTGAACAACGCATGACGGGCGCCGTTCCAGCCGGGGCCCTCCAAACCAACAAAAATTCCGACGATCATGGTCGAGAAAACGTCGACGACCACGTAGATCACAGGACGACCAATCACCCAGTTCCGGTTATAACGGCTCACGAGATAAATATCCGCGATCGTCGCATCGATCTCGAAACGGTGGCATGGACCGTACACCCCATCGTTTGCTCGTCCCGTCAGTCCGCGATGATCTTTCTGCCAGCGCCGCTCTCCCGCACGTGAACGCAGGATTGTCAGATCGTCAAATGCTTTCCTACCCCAATAGCTGAATTGCCGCAGGCTCGGCAACTGGTCGAGCGGCTTGAGCGTCAAGTCGTCCGCCGATCCGCCAGGCACAACATGCTCCTCGACGTAGAACCGACGTAAGGTCCGATGGTAGGCGTCCGTCACAGACGCTACTTCGTTATTCCTGTATAGCGAATAACCGATCTTGATAAAACCTTTGTCATCGTCGCCAAGGATCTTCCCGCAGCGCTCGCCGCTCTTCGCCAAGTGCTTGGGAGGGCGTCCCGGGCGCTTCCCGGTCGAAAACACGCGAGGCTTGCCCGGTGCTCCCACGTTCTCATAGTCCGGCAGCAATGCGTTGCGGATCTGCCCAAACGTCCAGTATCGGTACAGTAGTCGGTACAGGGTCTTCCGTTGCGCCGCTGTAGCCTCAGCATGCAGCGCGACGAGCGCTCCCATCGCGCCCGCCACGAATATCTCACCCGGCACCGCTGTGTCGACCAGACCAGCGATGCGCTCCCAATTGCGATCCCGTAAAACCCTCTCTCCCTCCGGGATATCCTCTTCAACGCGAAGCATATAGGCCGGCAAGCGGAACTCGCTGCGCCGGGCATCGCCACGCAGCAGCCACATCTGCACATCTTCGCTCGCGACAATCCACGGCTTTCGTGGCGTTTCCGCTATCGTAATGAACGTGGTCAATCCGGCATGCTCGTCGATCCAAAGGATACGTGCCATCCCTTCAAACGGCAGTTGGTCAGACAGCGCCTCGATGACCGTATTGAGTATTGCAGTCGTGTTGTCCACGTTAGGCCACCCGTCGTACACGCGCCCTACACGCCGGCGCGAACTGCATCTTCGGCGCTTGCGATGTCAACAACATCGGGGTCGTGAGATCTACAAGGATCACCTTGTGCCAGACCAGATATCTGAAAAGCTTGACGGCATCCGGATAAGGCAGACCCAGTCGATAGCTGACCGTGCGCAGAAGCGCCGATAGAGTCCGGTCATGGATGCCGGCCTCGCCAATACCCTCGACAAATCGAGCGCGTAAATCGTCGCTTTGTAGCCCTCGCTCTACCTGCGCGCTGCCGCGGAGCCAGATAAGATTTCTTGCCATCACTGGCTCCACGCTCTGCTCGGTGACGATCTGCCAGTCGACCTCCCGCTGCAGCCAGTAGGTTCGTTCGAGCTCAAGTTTCTCCAGGGTTCGCAAGAGCTTGTTCCCTGTCGACAGTTCATCTTCGTATTTGACCGTTCGGGCGAATTCGCGAACCGAACCATCGTCTGCCTTGACAGTGACGACAAAATCGGTCGTCATCACGAAGGGCACCGTCGTTTGAGCATAAAGCGGATAGCGGATGCCACGCAGGCGCGCAACATCCTTGATCGGCGCGAGCGGAAACAACGGAAACTGCTCCCGGATATCGACGACGCGCTCCGAAAATTCCAGTACCACAAGGTACGCGTATTCGAGATCGGAGAGCACGTGGTGGACGCGTCCCGTCTTGAGGCCGTGAACCTTTCGCGAACGGCCACGTGATGGCACGTCCTGCACCCGAAGCCACGGCTTGTAGTCCGCGCCGAGACCCTGTCCGTAGCCTTGCGCCACATACCTGTCGATGTCGCTCTGAGTCTTGAAACGTCGTGCCCGCATGTGCGTCCGATCAAACAAAACCGCGCAGTATAGCGACACGCTCGCTTGTGTCAAACTCTATTGTTTTGTGTCAAGGTCTATTGTCTTGTGTCGAACTCTATTGTTCGTTCACAATCTGGGTATCCCGCGTCTGCAAAATAATGACTCATGCTGCTTTTCCTCGGTATGCCAGGCCGCCGCTGATTACTCTGCGCCTGGCGCTTCCTTGTCCAGTTCGTTGTAGCCCTCGGCGGGGTCATCGCCGATCACATCCTCAAATTCGAGCGATTCGGGGAAGACGTCGAGCGCCGCCTCGGTTAATTCCTCGGCCAACGCGCTGATCGAATCGATCCATTCCTTCGTCGCGATTCCCTTGTCGCCGTTCTGCCAGTTCGCCGACCTATCATCGAATTCATCTTCAAGCTCACGATGCACGTCATCGAGCATGCCCCGCGCCGCATCGACCTTTTCGTTATATGCGTCCACGTCTAGTTCCAGCTTCGCACGTGCAGCCGCAACCGCCTCATTGAACACACGCACAGACTCTTCCAACGTGCTCCGCTGCGCCGTCAGTTCGCCGAACGCTGCATCGATGCGCTTCTGATCGGCGGCCTTGATCTTGAATGCCATGCTTGTCCTCTTTCGTGATACCCGAGTCCTGCTGCTGGGCCGCGTCATTTAACTCACGATCGCCAAGGCTTTTCCATGCTCCAGATTCACGCTCTACTGCTTCTGCCAGCCCATGCGTCCATAAGCTGCTGCGCAATCGTCAATCTCGTGTTGAGCGATGATCGGAAAAATTCCCTGCGTCGTTGCATTGCATTGAGCCACTTTGACCCGTCTTGGGGTCACGAAAAACCGCCGGTGATGCACATCCGGCAGGCATCACCGCGACAACGATGATCGATCGATTCATGTTTTCCCTGTCCATGATAAGTTTCGCGCTGCTACGACGATTCTGCCTGGCGTTTCCTTGCATTAGGCGCGCGGCGATTGCGTCACTCCTGAGTCGCGGTATAGCAACTCGGCGCCGTTTTTGCTGGAGGGGTGCCTTGCCAACAACGCTTCATTTCGCCTGTGTTCGTATCTAATCTCCACGCATTGCCGCCGCTATCCACAGCCAGCTGGTAGTGGCCTGCTGCCGTGGGCGAAGTATCACGCGATGCTTGGCCGCAGCCAAGGAGGATCAGGGATAGCGCAATCGGGATGAGTTTCATATGGCCTTTCCGTTGTCTGATCAACTGTTAGACCTTCATGCGGCCTTGAGCATGAAATCGACGTGCACGGCGTCATATGGAAACTCAATCGCGCCGTCCGCGTTGCGCTCCAGAACACCAACGCTCAGCAACGCATGCACGTCCCGGTGTACGGCTTTGACATCCCGATCAACGCGTCGCGAGATTTCCCTGATGGAAAGCGGTCCTGCTCCGGTAATCGCTTGAATGATGTTCCAGCGCAATTGCGTGAGTGTTTGAAACAGCAATTCCGGTGAATCGAAGGTTATGAACGCTCCTTGTGCCTTGCCATTCATGGCGGCAAGGAAACGCTTCGTGACAGCATCGCGAGAAGCAACGCCAAGAGTGACTGTTTTCACTGCGACCTCCAGCTATCTATGTCTGCCCAAAAATCAGCGATTAGCTGCTCGGGCGATGAAAACTCATAGGGCGTTTCAGACTTTCCGACGTGCCGGTGATCACCCTTGCCTTGTTCGTTGTCGTATCGCAAGACACAAAGTCCGCTCACGACAAACGCGAGACTGTACTTGAAAGAATGCGTGCTTCCGCGTACCGGTGCAGGCACCTTCCAGACCAGCAATTCAGCAAACGCTTCCCGGTCTACGGTGTGACGCTCTTTGAGCAAAAGAGTTGCTTTCATGTTGGACAGTATGACAACACTCTTTTGTGTTGTCAATCGATCCAACACACAGGTGCTCAGGCCTCTTAACGTGCGCCGTCAGACGGTACGTTACGAGGAAGTTTGTACAGGAGGAGCCGAAATCCTGCCCGTGCGCCGCACGCAGATTGATTTCATCGGAAAAATGCCACTGCACATTGGCAACACGCCGGCCTGCGGCGCGATGGATGGCTTTGTGTCAGGCCCTTTGCGATTGCCTGAGCGAGTGCGTCGATCACCGCGTCGCGCGTCGCCTGGTCGAATTGTTCCCACAGGCTGCCCTCGTCCGACGGCAGGTCCGCTAGCAGCAGGTTCAGTTGCATCGGTTGCATCGTTACTCTCCTGTTCCGTCTGGCGCAGTAATCGAACCATGCCATGCCGCCGTCGACTGCATGTCGTGGGTGTACGGTCCATACGGACAGTCCTTCGCGCTGCACGCGCAAGATTCCGCCATCTCCCAGTTGGGCTTCCGCGTAGACCCAGATAGCCTGGTGTTGTTCATGTCCAACTATGCTGATAGCGACAAGTTCGACGAAATCAGCGAAGTATATGTTCCGCCCGCGAAGTGGACGCATGAACGCGGCCGTTACGGAGGTAGCGAGTATGAAGTTCGCTACCCTGGGGCACCTGAGCGACGCGGAGATGGCTACTTTGATGTTGTGTATTAGAGCGAGCGCGTTGTGGTTTTGTCAGACGGGCCCACAAATCTTCGGTTTTTGCGCCATGTCGGTACTTGAAGCGAGACGCTCGCCAATCGGAACACGATACGTGGCCCTCGCACGATTGGTTCGTCAGGCCGTGCCATCAGAAATCGAGCCCGTCGAGAAATTAAATGGACTGGAAAGCTTCAGGCAGCGAGGCTCGTTGAGACGATATTGTCCTCAGTAAGCGGCGTGAGCTCAGCCCGGGAAGGCGCGCCATGCTGCAGCTCTAGTGCCGGTATCGACGAATGTGATTCCAACGATTCGCTCACCGACGTGATAGCTCGTGCGGACGCAGCGTTGTACCGCGCGAAGAGAGCAGGAAAAGGTCGCGTTGAGCTGGCGAGCGCCGACGCATTGACTGTCGCCTGATAGCCGTGGTTGTCGACCCATGCACGGGCCCATGAGAGGCCCGCCAGTTTTATGCGAGCAGTGTTGAGCTCACCTTGCCCGTTGATAGCCCGGCTCCTGCGTGCCGTCGAACGCATGTCGGTGTGGGCAGCGCTGCTGTTACCACTTCACGACCTGAATTACCTCGCCCGTGATGTCCTCCAACAGGCACCGCCTGTACGCCTGGGCTACCGCTGCGGCGGGAACGCCCGCAGAGCGGGCTTGACCCATCGCCGCAAGCGTTTCCGAGACCCAGCCCGGACTGACGACATTGACCCGTGCCTTGCCCTTCAGTTCGAGTGCCGCCGACCTGCCGAACGCCTCGATTCCTGCATTTACAATGCTTACGGTTGCGCTTCCAGCCATGGGGTGTTGGGCAAGTATGCCGGCCGTCAGCGTGAGGGACCCTCCTTCTTCGACGTGGCCGACCGAGCATCGGACGAGATTGACTTGGCCCATCAGTTTGTTGGTCAGACTGAACGCAAAGTCTTCGTCCGTCAGCGATTCAAGCGGCGCAAATTTCGCTGCACCTGCTGCGCAAATGACGGCATCAACGGTCTCGAGCTGGTGATACATTGACACGATGGACGCCTTGTCAGCGAGGTCCACGGACAGGTCCGAGCCTTTGCGGCTGGCGCCAATGACCTGGTGTTCGGGCGAGAGCAGACGAACAACCTCCTTGCCGAGCAGTCCAGTGGCGCCGACTATCAATACGCGCATAGGTCCTCCTGTGTCTGGAAAGGTCACGCCAGCGCGGAACGACGCATCACGCATGGCGTAAGGAGAAACGGACGAGCGAATATCGTACTACTCCGCGAGGCGACGTGAACACCGCACCGCACGCTGCGCGTTGGGAGGGCTAAAATTGCCCGTTGACTCGAATAGAAGAAACAAGCACGCATGCCCCGCCACTCACTACTTCGCGACGTCATCACCCTCGCCGAAATCCAGTCGCTCGCTGACCTGAAAACGTTCGCTCGGGGCAAAGCCTACTTCCACGAGGGGGCGGTATCTGGACTTGACGAGCACGAAGGCGTTGTTCGCGCCAGTGTCCAAGGCACACACCGGTATAGTGTTGAGCTTGGCGTCGGCAGTGACGGCGAGCTGACATATGAATGCAATTGCCCCGTCGGCGACGACGGCATCTTCTGCAAGCATGCCGTTGCGGTCGCGCTTTCATGGCTGGAAAACTCCGGCGAAGAGGTGTTCCATGCCGACGAGGCTGAACCGGCGAAGCCCCGCAAAAAGCGCAAGACCTATGAGGAGCAGATTCGCGAGTATGTGGTGACTCTGACTGAAGAGGCGCTGCGCGAATTACTGCTCGAGGCAGTCGAGCGCGATACCAGTCTGCGCGACAAGCTGCTTTTCGCGGCGCGCGCGGCGAGTGCCAGCGACTTGCCCAGCATGAAGATGGCCGTGCGGGAGGCAACACGCATTTCGCGGCCACTCGAATGGCGGGAGGCCGGCGCGTACGGGGACGGCCTGATGTCGCTCGCAGATATGCTGCGGCAACGCCTTGCCAGTCCCCACGCGTCTCAGGTTGTCGAGCTCGCGGAGTTGGCTATTGCCGGAGCGGAAAAGAGCCTTGAGCAGATAGACGACTCCGGCGGCGACGTAATGCCGGCAATCATGGAGCTCGCCGCTGTGCATATGGAGGCGTGCCGGCAGACGCGACCGGACGAGGTGAAACTCGCCGAGCGCCTCTTTCGCTTCCAGACCGAAGGAGTATGGGACACGTTCTACGATGTGTTGCCGGCTTATGCGGAACCGCTAGGCGACGCCGGACTGCGCAGGTATCGCGAACTCGTTGGGAACGGATGGGACGCGCTTCCGTCGCTCGCCCCGAGCAATGAATTTCGAAGGTCGTTCGACCCGTTGCGGATGCGACTGGAGCGGGCGATGGAGAGGCTCGGGGAGCTCGATGGCGATGTCGACGCACTGATTCGCGTCCGCTCAAAAGACCTGTCCAGTCCATACCGCTTTTTGCTCGTCGCGGAGCTTTGCGCGAAGCATGGGCGTCACGAGGAAGGGCTGGCCTGGGCGGAGCGCGGTCTTAAGGAATCAGGCAATAATACTGATGTGCGTCTGCTTGATTTCTGCATAGCCGAATACTTGCGGCGGAAGGATTTTGAGAAGGCCGATGCATTCGCCTGGCAGCGCTTTGAGTCGCGCCCGGTCGCTGAAGCGTTCACGGCGCTTATGGACGTCGCCACGGCTACTGGGGTCGGTACGATACAACGCGCGAGCGCGCACTCAACCATCTGTGGGCGCTTGTCCGCACTGAAGAGGCTCCGACCAAAGCGAAGCGCAGCCACTGGCAAACGCCGAGCCGCACCGAACTGGTTAAAGTCTTTCTCGCCGAGCGCGAAAGCGAGACCGCATGGGAGGCGTTCTGCGGAGGTCCAGTGGCGATAAACATGTGGGCAACGATGGCGGCCGTGCGCGGTAAGACGCATCCACACGACGCCATTGCGTTGTACCACCGCTTGCTGCCAGTCGCGGCGGAGAGCGGAACACGAAACGCCCGATATGACGAAGCGTTCAGCGTCGTGCGTGCCATCGGGAAGTTGCGGGCAGAGCTGAAGGAGCACACACAGTTCGTTGATGAGCTCGAGACCGTTCGCCAGACGTATCGCGCCAAGCGTAACTTCATAAAGCTGCTGGCAACGCTGAGTTAGGGCAACGGATGTTTCCGCCGCCGCCCGTGTGACCCGTATGCCGAAAGTTGGATGACCAGCCGGATTGGGCTGCAAGGCGTTGATGGTGGAGTCGTTTCGTGATTGGCGGCTTGGTCACCCCGATATCGGCACGCGGGTCAATATCATGTGGGCGTCAACACGCTTATAGTAGAGCCTTGACCGTTACCATTCTTCCGCAGCAGATTTTTCACGGGACTAGAGAATGACGACCGATTCCGGTGTGGTTCCCTCGCAGCATGGACAGCTGCAAGAGTCATTGCAGACGCTTTCCAAATATCTCGAACTGGCGCTTGACGAGGGGGAGTGCGTTGTTCTGGTGCGTCATGGCGCAGAAGTTTGCGCTGTCTACATTGGCGACCCAACGGGGGCGGAGGACGATTTGGCTGGCCACGGGACGATTGCTGTGGCGTTGGCCGATGAGGTACTTGATTTGACGGCGGCCGGCGCAAACCAGATAACAATAGGCGACCAGACGTACCGGTTTATCCGGAGTTTTACGCACATCGCCGACCGCGGTGCTGTGGTATTTACTCCGGCGTAGCGCTGGACGCAATGGGACTTCGGAGTGTGTCTCGCCACTCCCTTTACTGAGGCTCACGATTTCAGTAGCGAAAAGTGCGCACTGAATGCGCGACCGCGACGCGTCAGCGTGCGATGGCGCGCGGCGAAACCAACTACCAGCCAAGGCGGGCGCATGGTTTCGGTGAAGCTAGCGTATTGGCTTGTTACAGCGGCGTGATGTTTGCAGCCTGCTTGCCTTTCGGGCCTTGCTTTACTTCGAAGCTCACCTTCTGATTTTCCTGCAGGGATTTGAAGCCGTTTCCCTGGATTTCAGAAAAATGTGCAAACAGGTCTTCGCCGCCGCCGTCCGGCGTGATGAAGCCGAAGCCCTTTGCATCGTTGAACCACTTTACTGTACCTGTTGCCATTTTCCTGAATTTTCCAAAAAGTTTTGTCTTGTTGTCACGTTCGGCGGAACGGCCGAACGTGACAATTTCTTTGTACCACGGGAAAATGACAGCCGACAACCAGGGGCGCTACGCCTTGCTTCCGAAAGTGTCGAGACCGCAGCTCAAGACCGAGAACAGGTCACCGCCGCGACCTTGACAGTCAGTGGGAGAGCATAAGGTCAGTGACGGTTGGCTTGCGGGAACCGCGGGCGCGCGCCGTGACCGCAGGCATCCCGCTGCGGATGTCGGTCCGCGACAGCGCGTGACCCGCGGCGAGTTCTAACCTTATATCGGCAGGTCTGCTGGCCGCCGCGGCGGCAGCAAAAAGTCTGCGTGTGAGGTACTTGGACGGGGCTCGTACCCATGTGGCTCATGGCTTTGCCAACACAATGTGGAGATAACTGTCGCAGGGCATAACGGAAGGCAGGTCGGTGCTCAACGATAGGGCGTCGCAGAGAGTACCCGCAGGTCCTTGCTATTCCTGGATGGACCGCCGGCAGCGCAAGTTCGAATTGTTGCCAGTCATGCAAAAATGTGTTGCAACGGCAACGGGTGATTTGTTGGCCTGAAAGTCACATACTTACTCGCGAGTCTAGTATGCCGGGCAAAAAATTCGCAGGCAAAGCTGAGGCGGTAGCCACCTCTGTTTGATTGGATTGCGTCCAGTATTCATTGCGCGAAGTGACCTGACTCCTTATCGCCGAAAGCTGCGTCGTTGCGAGTGCAACAGGGCACGACCGAGTCAACGGAAATGAGGTCGAAGGAGAAGCGGATGAGCGCAGATAGGTCCTTGCGTGTGCTCGTTGAAAAGTGGCTGACCCCAACTCCGGCATCACAGATGCGGGTAATCCGGTTCGGTCGAACAGGCTCTAATCGGAGCCGCAATCTACGCGTTGAGGCACTGCGACCGGAAGGTCCGGCTGCACTCTTTTTCTTCCGGCACGATGACGGTGCGTGGCGCGTGTTCCCGCCCAAGACCGGACGCTTAACAATACGCGCTTACGCAAGTGCTGTGTGACCGGGCTATCTGCGATTCCTGTCATAGGAAGGATAGATAGTTAAGCTAAATTAAAAACCAAAAAAATTGCTAACGCGGCGGGTGCGATACCGGACTTCTCGCTCCGTCGTGCCTTGAATCGCGCGCGGTGGTGTCAGATGCTGGCGCGCAATACATTAACTGATGGAGACACTGGAGAAACCAATGCTGCGAATCCGTAGCCCCCGAATTACAGCGCAGTTGGCTGACACGGAGATGTGCGCCGACTACTGCGAGGAAACCGGCTGCCTGCGCATTCTTCAACAGGGCGTTGTTGTGCGTGAATGGCTTCCGCCAAATTCGTGGATGGCCATCGCGTCGGTCGCCGGTGCCCGCAACTGGGGAACACGACCCGATTCGAACGAACTTCGTGCGCTGCTGGAGAGCGAGGTGTCGTTGATGCTTGTCGATTAGCCGACACGACAGCGCGTCGTAGTATGGCCCAGTTCACGAGCTGCCGGCCCCAGTGTTGCTTGGCCTGCATGCCACCGACGGTGTGCCGGCTCGCCTCACGCGTGTGCGGGTCCTTCAAAACGCGCGCCAGTTCATCTATCTCGCCGCTCGAGTCGGCCAGTCGCAGGCGTTGAGCATCGACCATCCGTCTGGCGGATATTTTCTGAAAAGCCGCGTTGTATCTCCGAGAGAGAAGCATGCTCCGCTGGCGTCAAGGCAACTGGGCAACCGACCGTTCCGGTTCTTCGACTCTTCTTTTGCGCTACTCCCCGGAAGGTGTCAGCTGGAGCCTTCAGGCTCTCGGCAACCATACTTCCTGAGAATGGGGTGTACTGAGCCTGTTCGCGTGCACAATCATCTTGTGCAAACAACTAATTCCCATAGTGGGGCGGCTCCCCCTGGTACCGCATGGCTGGATACGTTTGCGGACGCAACAAGATTCACGAGCGATAACTACTGGTGTGCGGGGCGTGAAGGCTTGGCGCTCCCGACTGCACTCGTTCGTTGTTCGAACGCCGCGATATGGGGAGAACTATCCTCGGATGTTAAGGCTGAACCGAAAAATCTCATTAATTGCGCAGTGCCCACATACAGGAATATCGAACCGTGAAGGGCGGGTATACACTTAACCAACTTTGCTGCGAGGACCCAATGGACGAATGGACTCTCCTGGAGCGCGACGGGTTGCTTGTGATATGGCGCCGCCTGGCCGCGAAGCCGGGAATGGTTCAGTGGCACCCGTACGAGTTGGACGAGTGTGGCGAAGTAGTCACGAATTTGTGCCCATCGGCGCGGCGTCAGATAGTGCTCACGGACATCTACTGCCAACTGAGCGAGCAGATGGGTCATCTTGCCGCCATGTCGGTGGCCGTCACCACTCCCTCCTTTGGCATCAGGGTCCCCGACGTTGTCTGGATGTCGTGCGACAAGTGGGAAGGTTTCGACCGCGACGACCCGGTACCGTTTGTCCCCGACCTCTGCGTCGAAGTGCTTCTCGATAGCGACAGGACGCGGGACATAGTCCGGAGAGTAAAAAGCTATCTGGAAGGTGGTGCAACTGAGGTAATCGTTGTAGACCACTTTGGGCAGGTTGAATTCTGGGGCGCCAGAGGTCGGCGACCAACCTCAACTTTCGGGATAGCACTATCTCTCGACGATATGTACTTCGAGAAATCCGGCGTGTCTTCCATTGCCAGCCTTCGAAGTCGATAACGTATCCAGCCAAGGCATGCTTCAGTGATTTCATGATGGTCGGTCGGCACCTTTTCGCTGACGCACTGGAGTTCCCGCCGTGAAGGCAGTGTCGCCACCTCGGTCATTGTCATTAAGTGTCTCTTGCCAGCTTGCACTGCGCGAGCCGCATTCACCACTCGTTCCAGCGCAAGTGCTTCATCAGTTGGCTTCCTTACTGTGGGCATATGGCTCCATGCGACAAAGCAGCGCTACCCCAAGGCGCGATTCCGGCCGCGTGCACCTCCGGCGACGAGAAAACGCATACCTGATAAACACCCAGTAGTATAAGCACCGCTGCGGTTGGGCGCGGCCGCTCGGTCCGGGCGGCACGGCTGTTAGCTTCTCCTTCCGCAGGCGCAACGTCGTAAGTGTTCAAAATTCAAGGCGTTGCGCCGCAGTTCGATAGTTACGCTTCGATCAGATGTCGCTCGCAGGCAGTTCAGTGCCATGGAGCGCAGACGGGCCAGGATTCCGGGTTTGTGCCGCGTCGTGCAGTGATCCTCTTTCATGACCACATCGCGCACGTAATGATTCTGGTTTTCCACCGACCAGTGACCACGGATGGCCATCTGGCAGGTTGCAGCGCTCAAAACGGCGGTGCTGACCCACCACGCCGTCTCACGGCTGCAATCCCAGCCGCCAGTGCGGTTTCGGCGTTCGACCGTTCGCGAGACACTCACGATTTGCTGTACCAGCGGCTGCCAGTCAGCTTCCAGCCAGTTCGCCGGCACGCCGTAGGTACGCACGGTACGCGTCTCGATGCGACCGTGGCCCTTGTCGTGTTGCACGTCGCATTCTGCAGCTGTGCAATAGCGGGCTAGATCCTCACAAGCGGCAAGCAAGGTGTCGGGTAGCCGCTATGCATTGCTGCACAGCGGCCCCCCAAGAACCGTGCATGGGTCTTTCGATCCACACGGCTCAAGCCTCTACGAAGGCACCTTTCGGTACCCGGTTTCACAAGTGTATTTCTGGGCTACTACGGATTTCTATGACAACTGGGATGGTGTAGTTCCAGATTACTCGCTGAGTCCGATCCGCCTTCGGTTCTTTTCACAACGTGGCGGACATCCCAGTGGGTGCCCATTGCGATAGGTTCCTGACAGTCAGGACACAGGCTGTCCTGACTGAGCCAGACGCGGTAAAGCTTCACACGGCCTCTTGACGAGTTCAGCATTTTCTTGCCCCACCGGGACTCGAAGTACGGTTCCCATTCCGGGTCGTGCGGATTCGCGTCGGCTCTGATCTTCACATGCCGCTGTATTGGCGTGTCCGACTCTTGCAGCAGGGTGAGCTCCCGCTTCGTTCCATCCTCTTGTTTTTCTGTGACGGTAAATACCCAGTGCCGGGCGCCTCGGGTCTTGAAGTACTTCTCTTTGACCCATCTGGCTCCTTTGTTGGGGTGCCGTCTTACCGCCCATCGCCATAGCATCGACCAGACATGGGCATCAACTCGAGCGAAGGTTTGCTTGGCGACTACATGGCTGTGGTAATTCGCCCATCCTCGTAGTACTGGATTGAGCAGCCTTATCAGATTGGCCTGTTTAGCCGACTTGTTGGCCTTGATGACTTCCCGGATTTTATCAAGATGCGCTTTGACGTTCGCTTTGGACGGCTTCATCAGCAGCTTGCCGTTGTACTTGCGGATGTTCCATCCGAGGAAATCAAATCCCTCCCCGATATGCGTTATTCGGGTCTTCTCTGGAGAGAGGACCAGCCCGCGCGCGGCCAGAAATTCGACCACTGCGGGCTTGACCTCCTGCTCCAGCCATTCTTTCGAATGACCAGTGATGACGAAGTCGTCCGCATATCGCACCATGTTCATTTTCAGGCCTGTCCGCTTCGCCTTTGGAAATTTCTCCGCCAGCCTGGCTTCGAGACCGTCCAGCGTCATGTTAGCCAAGACAGGGCTGAGCACGCCATGGACACAAAAGGTAACTTTGGTCGGCGTGAGCGGCGTGCGGAGATCCAGGCAGGCGAGAGGGGCCTCCATTTCCGCCGGCCGGTCGCGTGGCGGTGGGAATCGAATGGCGAATGGTGATGCTGTCATCTGCAACCACCACCTCCTTGACGAGCAGTCTTGTGATGCGCTGACGGTCCTGAACATCAAGGGTGGCGGCACTGCTACGCAAACGCCCCAGGAACGCCGTTAGCGTTTCCGCCAGGCGTAGGTAAGCCGCCTGGTCGACCAGCTGAGCACTGAGCCCGCGTAGTTCTTCCTGAAGACTCTGCTCGCGTTGCCGCAGCGCAGGCATGCGCCGCCGCAACTCGTTCAGAGAAAGCAGGTCCTCCTGGTACGCGGTGAGCAACCGGTCCATACGTTTCTGCGCTTGCGCCAGATCCTGCGTGACACGGTCCTGCTGCCGCTTGGCCGGACTTGAATTGCGCGCCGTCTCAAGGCGCCGATTCAATTCGGTCTGGATGAGCGCGGGATCCTCCAGCAGGCGCACAATTTCCGACCACACGATGTGCTCCAGCAGATCCAGCCGGATGGGGCGCTGCTCACACCTGGCGTGGCCGTCGTAGCGCCAGGCGTCAGCGCCCAGGCAGCGGTAGTAGGAGATCTTGCGCGCGCTACTGCGTGTCGAGGTCCGGTACAAGGCGTAGCCGCACTGGCGGCAGTGCACAAGGCCCTG
>NZ_WOEZ01000313.1 GCF_013177735.1 Paraburkholderia elongata
CTCCTGATCAAACAGCTCACCTGACTTATGCATCACACTTCCAGACGCCGACCGGCGAGCGGCAACGACGTTTTTCGAAATCATCAAAACATTTCCCGAGAATGTGATTGTAGTACCTGATGTGTGACCACGTTGACCAGTGCGGCGGCGGCCCGGCGTCAGGTCGATGACTCAGCGACAACCGCGGAACTGTACGGGGAGACGCCGTACTCGAGCGCGACAACGATCCGGGCAGCGATTCCCCTCAAGCGCCCCTCGAGTTCAAACGGCGAACCGGAATCCTCTTCAGTTAAGAGAATCACTTCGATGTCGTCTGCAACGGTGATAAGTTCGAAGCCCGCTGCCACCGCAGACCTCCGAAACTCCCAGATAAGCCCGCGCAACGAAGGCACAATGGTGCTGAGCAGTTCCACGTTGAACGCACTCCCGTCGACCAGCCGTTTCAACGAACCCGACGGGTTCGCCCGTTCGGCTTGCTGCAGTGAAAGCTGTATCGTCGTCCCTAGAACGGGCGCGATGCGTCGGTGGCGTCTGGCGTAGGCCTCGACGTTGCCAAATTCCGGCCTAGTTGTTCTGAAATTCGCCATCACGCAAAAGAGCCGGCTTATCCGTGGCTGTCTTCGCCTCGATCGCAATCGTTCATATTCGCCTGAAGCGCTTTCAGCATCCCCGCCACGTCGGCGCGAGTCATTTGCAGGTTGTTCCGCTTTTTCTCCAAAATCTCGAAAATCTGGTCGTCGGTCACGTGAGACGCGCTCAGAAGATTGAGTTCAGAAAAGCTGAAGTACTTCACAGCCTCAGCGTCCCCGCCGAATCGGCGATGGCAGCGGATGTAGGCGTACGCACTTGCACGGGGAATGCCCAGTTCGCGATACAAGAACTCGTACGCAAAGCCGGCCCCTCGTTTTCGCTCGTGAGCCGTATCCCCGGCCTTAGCCGTGTGACAGCTGGTCCTCGCCTCGACGATGCGCTGCAGGTGTCCGCCCAGGCGGACCAGATCGTCGACGCTTCTCCTGTTAACGATGGTTCCTGCCTGACGCATCTCATCGAGCACGGCGGCAAGCTGGTCAATTGCCGTCTCGGGATCACGCATCGCGGGATGCGGCGTTGAGCCTTCGTTTCCATGACCAGCTCTAAAGTTCGGGAGACGCGGACTATCCTCGGGCGGGGTCGAACCTGCCGTCACATTCGTATTCAACCACTACTCCGTTTAATTAGTAGCAGGGCCACGCTAGTGGGCCCTATCCGGTTACCGGTCACTCATGCGCCGTATGATCTTTGCTCCCTCGCGGGGCGCAAGGCGGCTGTCGTAAGTCCATTTCTCCAGCTTGCGGAAGGTCAACTGCGCCGCGTCAGCGTGCAGCGGGTTGATGAGCACGTTATATTCTTGCGGCACGATCACGGACGGCACACGACACAGCAGGCTCGCATTACTCGCGGCCCATTGCTCTCCGGCGTCGAGACTTATCTTGCCGTGCGGCAAAGCATCCCAGCCAACGTGGGACGATGGGTCAATCACCGTGGCCGCGGCCCACACCGCTTCCGGTACATCAATCGCGACGAGATAGCGGTTCAACGGCAGACCATCCAGTTTCAGGTGGACGACCGTTTCCAGGCACGCGAGCGCGATACTGCCGGCGCAATACAGCATCGGCGTGCCCGGCCGGTTCCAGCGGCCGCCGGTCAACTTCGCGCCGGCGCCGCTGGTATCGTCAGCGAGGTAGTCAGGGGTGTCCGTCGCGATACGCCAGATCGTTACCGGACCGCTCACGCGTATGCCCCGCTTTGTGCCATCGCCAGGAGGTTCGAGACGAGGCCTCGGCCCTCGGCAGTATCCATCAGGTCGGCGGGCCGCTCGCCGCCGAGCGCCGGTAGCGGCTCATCAAGCCAGCGTCCAAGCCAGCGGGCCGCGTCAAAACCTTCAGGATTTCCAGATTGCTCCACCATCGTCTGTACCTGTCCAATCAACCGGGCGATGCCGACCAGACGCTCGCTCTGTTCGGCTGAAAGTGGTTCACCGGCTTTTGCCTTGCGGTCGACGGTCGTCACCGACAAGCCGAGCGTCTTTCCTAACTGCTCCTTGCTGCGGTCCATCGACCGCGCAATCCGGTTAAACGCGTCGGCCCTGACGCCGTGCTTGATCGTCACGATGCGCACCGACGGCTCGGCGGCGTACACCTCCGCGAAATGCGTCAGGTCCTTGAGGACGCCGGAGTGGGCAGCGCTGTGGGAAATGAAAACTCCCGTTGCCGGCTTCGAGGTCGTGCCGCGACCTACCGCTTTCTGGGCGACCTGATGGGCGTGGCCGGCCTTTGACCTTTTAGCGGACCGGAGGCGCGGTGCCGCTTCTTCGACTTCAGTATCCATGGTGTCCTCCAAATGGTTGTTTATTGTAGCCCAAATGGAGGACACTTCCAACCTCGCAGATTGCACGCGGGCAATGAATTCGGCCGGGCGTCGCAGTGCAATGGTAGCGGTGGCGGTAACGTGCGTGCCGGTTTCGTTGCTGCAGGTGCGGCGAGACCCAAGGGAAACAATCGAGCTGTTCGTGTCACCTTGGCTTCTCAGCCGGGTTGAAGGTGCCGGCACTCCGTTTGGAACCAATAGTCGACCAGACGCTGTGCCGCCTGTAGATCATCCGGGTAGTACGGATCGTCATACCATGGTGACGGGTCGTAGCCCGCTTTCCTCAGGGCAGCGAGTTCGCTATGGTGTTGCGCCATCGTAGGGGGCGCGTTAGTCCTGAGCGCCGCCAGGTCGCGGCACTCTGTAGGAGTGAGGTGCGGCCCCGCATACGGAATGCCGCCAACGGCACAGCCGGCGAGCAACAGCACCAGAGCGGGAAGTGCTGACCGTGATCCAGGCGGCTTTCTCATAGTACGTGTCCTTCGCTGCGATCACTCCACCACGGCGAGTGGCATGTCGCCGCGAGCCTCGTCTCGAACCTGTTGGCGATGGCACAAAGCGGGGCATACGCGTGAGCGGTCCGGTGACGATCTGGCGTATCGCGACGGACTCATTTGCGGCCTCCATGTCGCTCGGAACGGTCAGGCGACGCATCGTCGGGCTGCGAGATTTCAATATAGGCGGTGATGGCGAGAGAGGGGGGGCAGAATCTGGCAGCTCGCTGCCAGTCCCACCAGTATCGATGAAAGCGGGACGGACTATCTATATAGGGTCGAGTGCGGTCGATCGACGTCGAAGGGCGGAGGTTCGACCACTTCGACACCCTCGCCAGCGCATGTCGTCGGTCACTGGCACACCGTGGCTCGGGCGCTGCACCAAATCAAGCGGGCCGCGTTGGCGCATACTAGAATCGGTAACCGATACCACGCGGCGTCGCAGGTGCCACATGCGAGATATTCCGATTAGTGACGATTTTCCACCAGGTTTTTGCGAGGAGGTCGGTCGCCTCGTGATAGCGTTCGGTCGCCTCGAATATCTTATCAAGCTGTGTTTCAAAGACCTCCACGGGAAGGGTTTTACTATCGGGATGGCGGAAGCCGAGTATGACGCTCAAGCGTTCGCCGACTTCTGCGCGGAAACAGGGATATTGACGAAGCTCGCGAAGAGCAAGCTATCCGCGAGGGAGGCAGACGCTTTTTGTGAGCTGATAAACAAGGCCTTGCCGTTAGGCACATTTCGAAACGACACTGTCCACGCTTGGTGGTACGCCGACTTCAAGGGGCTACCCTCCCGAATTCGACCAAAGAAGGATAGCCATGAATTGGCGGACTGGAGTCGTGGCCGTGTTGTACAGGTTACCGAAATACGGGGAGCCCGAGAGGAAATTGAGCGCATCTACCGCGATCTGGACACGCAGCGGGGAACTTGGACAGTTCGAAACCCGTAGGGCCTACCCAACATGACCCCCGCGGCGACAATAGCCGCAAGGTTACCCAGTTTGCAGTTCATGCCGTTTCGCTTCCGACAACCGGCTCGCCGTTGGAAATACCACGTTCGGTGAACACCGTCGTCAGCAGATCAAGCGCCCGCACTTCGAGTGCGGGCATGCGCTCGGCTTTCGCACCGGTGACTGGTCACGTGACGACGCCACGAATGACAGTGTGCATTGCAAGCTGCCGTCAGGGTGCGATTAGATCGAAGGGCGGCAGTGGGTCGGCTACGGCCGGCCGCGTCGGGCGGCAGTCGGCCATGAACAGTCATTCGCCCGTTGCAGCAACCGGACGTTGGAGCGGCTGCTTCGCCATTGCGAACGGTCATTGACCGGCCACCGTGCGCAGTGTTTCATCGGTCTTTAAGGCCATTCGCAGCG